>NZ_JBSNCR010000010.1:0-19707 GCF_053764385.1 Flavobacterium pedocola
CCCCACTTCCAAACTTTTACACACCTTTTTTTCGAAGTTTTTTAAAGGTTTTTCATAACTCACTGATAACCATTCCGTAACCTAGGAAAGTTTTTTTTTGAAAAAAGTTACTGAACCAATGAGTGGCTTAGCTCGTGAGATTGTTTTACTATACTATATATATAATAGTAGGATTTAAAAAGGTTGCTGTCAAATCCGGAAAGCTTATCCCCTAGCCCCGATAGCAGTGGAAATCCCGGAGCAAAGCGCAGGAATTGCAACGGATAGCGGGAAATGCCATCACAAACACACCCGAACTCTCGCTTCAAAAGAATCAAATTATACCTTATATATATATTGTATACATTTTGATAAACATTATATTTGCACCTTATAACTTATAAATATGATCAAGATTACTTTACCGGACGGTTCGGTTAGGGAGTTTGCACCAGGTGTATCTCCTATGGATGTTGCGAAAAGCATCAGTGAGGGATTGGCTAGAAATGTTATTTCAGCTTCTTTTAATGGTACGACCATTGAAACCTCGACCGCTTTAACGACCGACGGTGCTCTTATATTATATACCTGGAACGATGCGGACGGTAAAAAAGCGTTCTGGCATTCGACTTCTCACGTAATGGCACAAGCACTTGAGGAAATGTACCCAGGTATCAAATTAACAATCGGTCCTGCTATTGACAACGGGTTCTATTATGACGTAGATTTCGGCGACAAGAAAATTACCGATGCAGATTTCAAAGCCATCGAAGACCGCGTGTTGGAGATTTCAAGAGAGAAGCACGAATTCAAAATGCGTTCGGCCACAAAAGCAGAAGCATTGGAGTTATACAAAAACAACGAGTACAAAACCGAGTTAATCCAAAACCTGGAAGACGGAACGATTACTTTCTGCGACCACGCTACATTTACCGATTTATGTCGTGGTGGGCACATCCCGAATACCGGCATCATCAAAGCGATGAAAATCTTATCGGTAGCCGGTGCCTACTGGAGAGGTGACGAGAAAAACAAACAGTTAACCCGCGTGTACGGAATCTCGTTCCCGAAACAGAAAGATCTAACGGATTACCTTGAATTGTTAGAGGAAGCCAAACGCCGTGACCACAGAAAACTTGGAAAAGAATTAGAATTGTTTCATTTTTCACAACGCGTGGGACAAGGTTTACCGTTGTGGTTACCGAAAGGAGCTGCGCTACGTGACCGTTTGGAGCAATTTCTGAAAAAAGCACAAAAGAAAGCTGGTTATGAGCAGGTAGTTACGCCTCACATCGGACAAAAAGAATTGTACGTGACTTCAGGTCACTATGCAAAATACGGAGCCGACAGCTTCCAGCCGATTCACACACCGGCAGAAGGCGAAGAGTTTTTGTTAAAACCAATGAACTGCCCGCACCACTGTGAGATTTACAACGCAAGACCTTGGAGTTACAAAGATTTACCGAAGCGCTATGCGGAATTCGGAACGGTTTATCGCTATGAGCAATCCGGAGAGTTACACGGTTTAACACGTGTTCGTGGGTTTACTCAGGATGACGCACACATTTTCTGTACACCGGATCAGTTGGATGCGGAATTCAAAAATGTAATCGACCTTGTTCTATATGTATTCGGTTCATTAGGTTTTGAAAACTTTACAGCTCAGGTTTCCGTTCGTGATTTGAACAATCCGGAGAAATATATTGGTTCAGTGGAAAACTGGGAGAAAGCAGAAAACGCGATCATCAGTGCCGCAAGAGATAAAGGACTGAATTATGTAATCGAAGCAGGTGAAGCAGCTTTCTACGGCCCGAAACTGGATTTCATGGTGAAAGACGCATTAGGCAGAAGCTGGCAATTAGGAACTATTCAGGTAGATTACAACTTACCGGAGCGTTTTGATTTGTCCTACAAAGGCTCTGATAATGAACTACATAGGCCGGTAATGATCCACCGTGCACCGTTTGGCTCCATGGAACGTTTTATCGCGATTTTACTGGAACATACGGGTGGAAATTTCCCGCTTTGGCTGATGCCAGAACAAGCTATCATCCTGTCTTTGAGCGAGAAATATGAAAATTATGCCAAAAAAGTTTCAGAATTGCTGGAAATTCACGAAATTCGCGCCCTAATTGACAACCGTAACGAGACGATTGGTAAAAAAATCCGTGAAGCGGAAACCAAAAAATTACCGTTCATGCTGATTGTTGGTGAGGAAGAAGAGAAAAACGGAACGATTTCCGTACGTCGCCACGGTGATGCAGGAAAGTCGAACGAAACGATGACTATTGAGCAATTTGCCGCTTTAGTTAACGACGAAATAGCAAAAACATTAAAACAATTCTAAGTTTAATTTAAAATTTTAGAGCCATAGCAATAAGAAACAACAGAGGTTACCAACCTCGAGTAGAAAAAAAAGACGCCCACCGAATCAATAACAATATTCGTGTGCCGGAAGTACGTCTTGTAGGAGAAAATGTAGAACCGGGAGTATACAAAACTGCCGAAGCAATGCGTTTAGCCGACCAGTTTGAACTGGACTTGGTTGAAATTTCTCCAAATGCAGAACCGCCTGTTTGTAAAATCATGGATTACGGTAAGTTCTTGTACGAACAGAAAAAACGTGAAAAAGAACTAAAAGCCAAATCGACACAGATTACCATTAAGGAAATCCGTTTCGGCCCTCAGACAGACGAACACGATTACGAGTTCAAAAAGAAGAATGCCGAGAAGTTCTTAAAAGAAGGTTCGAAATTAAAAGCGTTCGTTTTCTTCAAAGGGCGTTCGATCATCTACAAAGAACAAGGACAGATCTTATTGCTTCGTTTAGCACAGGATTTGGAAGAGTACGGAAAGGTGGAAGCCATGCCGGTTTTGGAAGGTAAACGTATGATCATGTTTATCGCTCCTAAGAAAAAAAGTAAGTAGTTCACAGTCGCAGTATTCAGTATTCAATCTGTAAACTGAAAACCGAGACTGAAAACTAAAAGATAGTAAGTAAGATAAATTTAATACCTAGGAAGAGATGCCTAAAATGAAAACTAAATCTAGCGCTAAGAAACGTTTCAAAGTTACTGGCTCTGGAAAAATCAAAAGAAAGCACGCTTTTAAAAGTCACATCCTGACTAAAAAGTCGAAAAAACGTAAGTTAGCTTTAACTCACTCAGCATTGGTTCACCAGTCTGACGTGAAGAGTGTGAAAGAACAATTAAGAATTATCTAATCGACAATTTATTGTTATTGATAATTAATCGTTCTTCGGTTAAAACAATTTAATAACCCTGGAGTGGGCGTTTTAAAAACAGAAGTGCCGAAAGGCCGCCTTACTGCAAAAAACAATTTAGAATTATGCCAAGATCAGTAAATTCAGTTGCTAAAAGAGCAAGAAGAAAAAGAGTATTGAAGCAAGCCAAAGGTTTCTTTGGAAGACGTAAAAACGTTTGGACAGTAGCGAAAAACGCGGTAGAGAAAGCAATGGCTTACGCATACCGTGGAAGAAAACAAAAGAAAAGAAATTTCCGTGCATTATGGATCATGCGTATCAACGCGGGTGCACGTTTACACGGAATGAGCTATTCTCAGTTCATGGGTAAAATCAAAGCTAACAACATCGAATTGAACCGTAAAGTTCTTGCCGATTTAGCAATGAACCACCCAGAGGCTTTCGCGGCTATCGTGAATAAAGTGAAATAAGAAAACGTTTATAAACATATTTATCTTACTTATTATAAAAACCCATTCGCAAGAGTGGGTTTTTTTATACTTTTAAATAAAATTTCTGAATGAAAAAAATCATAGTAATCGTTTGTAGTTTTCTCTTTGTGTATTGTACTAATAAAGAAAATCACAAGGAACCCGAAACTACAGAAACAGCGGAAATTACAGAAACTGCAGCGGTTGAAGTTGAAGCTGGACTTGCTTTTCTTCCAAGCGTAGACTCGACAGATCAAAAGGAAGGGCCAATAAAAATATCAAGGAATCTGTATGCCGCCATAGCGGATTATGAAGACAAAGAAAACACTACCATTGTTAAAGCTGTCTATGGAAAACTAAATTATGACAGTTTAGAAGATGTTGCCGTTGTGCTTCAGTATGGAGACGAAGAAAACCCAAAAAAAGAAACCATTCTTGTCTTCTTAAAAAACAACAACAATGGCTTTGATTTATTAGCTGCAAATGAATCTATAATCAGTGAGCCTCATTTTAAAAGTGATTACACTTCCCATACCATCGACGGAAAAAGCATTTCAATTCGTAATCATAAACTAGATATTGAATTGTTCTGTACCGGCGGTTGTGCCAATACAACTTTAGAATTTCTTTACAAGGATGATAAATTAGCATTAAAAGAATTCAGCGAATATGCATCAGGTGCTGGTTCCCAAACAGAGTTTGGCTATAGCACAAAATCGGATACAGTCACCATTTCGGTTACCAATACAATGGAAGAAGACATGCCGGTTGAAGAAACCAAAAGAAAACTTAATTACACAAATTCTCTTGAATTTTCAGAATTCAACATGAATGACTTTAAAGCTGCATTGGAATAATTCGAAAAACAGATCCTAAAAAACAACGCTGAATTCCTCAATGTTGCATACTCAAAACAATGAAAAAAATCCCTGCTGATACCAAAACCTTACACCCGCGAAACAAACACAAAGGTACTTACGATTTCAAAAAATTAACCGAAACATTACCGGAGTTACAATCTTTTGTGGCTGTCAATAAATTCGGGAACGAAAGCATCGACTTTGCCGATCCGGATGCCGTTCGAGCACTGAACAAAGCGTTGCTGAAACTGTTTTACAACATAGGGTATTGGGAATTGCCGAAAACGAACCTCTGCCCTCCCATCCCCGGACGCGCCGATTACATCCATTACATTGCAGACGTTTTAGCCGAATCCAACAAAGGAACCATCCCAACAGGAAATCAGGTTAAAATACTGGACATCGGTACCGGCGCCAATTGTATTTATCCGATTATCGGGCATCAGGAATACGGCTGGAACTTTATAGGTACTGAAGTAGACAAACCCGCCAAACTTACTGCGGAAAACATCATCAACCACAATCCAGAATTGAAGAACGGCATTACCATTCGCCTTCAGGAAAACAAGCGCAATATTTTCAAAGGTATTATTCAGCCGGACGAACATTTCGATTTCACCATTTGCAATCCGCCATTTCACAATTCAAGGGAAGCAGCCACTGAAGGCACTAAACGCAAACTGAAAAATTTAGGCAAAACGGTTGACAACAAACCCGTATTAAATTTCAGCGGACAGAATAACGAACTCTGGTACGAAGGCGGCGAACTGGCGTTTATCACCAATATGATTTTCGAAAGCGTCCATTTTCAGAAACAATGCAAATGGTTTTCCTCTCTGGTTTCCAAAAAAGAAAACCTGAAACCGCTTTATTCGGCACTAAAAAGAGTAAAAGCTACTGAAGTAAAAACCATCGCAATGGAACAGGGCAACAAAATAACCCGTATTTTAGTCTGGCGTTTTATGAATACCAATTAAGCAATATGAGCGAACCGCTTTTAAAACATATTCAGCGTAAAACCGAGCTCACTTCATTGGAGCAGGAACAACTGTTGTCCAAAATCGAATACCGGAAAATCAAGAAAAAAGAACTCCTGCTGGAAGAAGGTTCCGTTTGTGATTTCTTCTGCTTTATCGAAAAAGGCTGCTGCCGGATGTATCTCATCAACAACAAAGGCAACGAACAAACCCTGCAATTCGGTATTGAAGACTGGTGGATCGTTGACTACATGAGTTACAGCACCGACAACCCAACGGACTTTTACATTCAGGCGGTTGAAAATTCCGAAGTGTTACTCATCCCTAAAAAAGAACTGGAACAACTTCTGATCGATATTCCAAAACTGGAACGTTATTTCCGGATCGTCATGCAAAAATCTTTCGCGGCGTATCAGATGCGCATCAAATTTCTTTTCACCATGAGTGCCGAAGAACGTTACCATCATTTCAAAAATGCCCAACCTGAATTTGTACAACGTGTTCCCCAATACATGTTGGCTTCTTATCTGGATTTTTCGGCAGAATTTATGAGCAAAATAAGAGCTGGCAAAATCTAAATCCATTTCTTGAAGTAGTTCAAGTTTTTTAAAATCGTACTGTCAGAACTTTGTCATGTAATTAATAAACAACAACTCATGACAACAAGAATCAACATGCAGCAAACCGAACCGGAAGCTTACAAAGCGATGCTGGGACTGGAAAAATACTTAGCTACTTCCAAAGTAACGCCAATTCACAAAGAACTTATCAAAATCAGAGCCTCACAAATTAACGGCTGTGCCCATTGCCTGGACATGCATACTACAGATGCACGTAACTTGGGCGAAACCGAACAACGCATTTACCTGTTAAACGCCTGGCGGGAAACCACACTTTTCTCCGAAGAAGAAAAAGCCATTTTAGCCTTAACCGAAGAAGTTACCTTAATCCAGCATCACGTTTCAGAGGCTACGTATCAAAATGCTGCCAGATTATTCGACGATCATTATCTGGCACAGGTCATGATGATGATCATCACCATCAACGCGTGGAACCGCATTGCCATAGCTACTAGTATGCAGGTTAGCTAACAAAAATGAAAACCATCTCAATTCGGGATGGTTTTTATTTTCTATACAAACTGTAAAATCTGTTCCTTTCCTTTTTTGTACCTTTAATACACTAATTCCGGACATATGGAAACCGATGTTTTGATAGTTGGAGCCGGGCCTACCGGTTTGATGATGGCCAATCAGTTACAGCGATTCGGTATCGATTTCATTATTATCGATTCCAAAGAAGGGCCAACCGAGCAATCTCGTGCGATAGCTGTTACCGCACGAAGCATGGAAATCTATCAGCAAATGGGTTTGTCGGATACTATTTTGGAAGAAGGAACACCCATCAATGCATTTAATCTTTACTTTTTCGGCAAAAAAAGAGCGGAAATAAAGATCAACGAAATCGGTAAAGGCCTCACGGATTTCAGCTTTCTGTTTGCCTTTGAACAAAGCAAAAACGAAGCACTTCTTTATGACAATCTTTTAAAACAAGGGAAAGATGTGCTCTGGAACACTGAATTTTCAAACCTCACCCAAAAACACAACCGGGTAATTTCCATTGCTTTTCAAAATGACGATTCTTTAACCATCAATTCAAAATATGTAGTAGGCTGTGACGGTGCCAAAAGTCCGATCCGTCATCAACTTAAATTTAATTTTCTTGGCGGTACTTATGAAAACAAATTCTACGTAGCCGACACTATTGTAGATTGGAATCTGGAATACGACAAACTCATTATTGCTCCAACGAACAATAATTTTTGCGGTTTCTTCCCGCTTAAAGGTGAAAAATGGTATCGGGTTCTGGGGACACTACCGCGGGAATTCCATCATAAAGAGAACCTGACTTTTGAGGAAATTGAAACTGAAATCAAAAAATCATTGGGATTACCCGTAACGTTTGAAAAAATAAATTGGTTTTCCATTTACAACCTTCACCATCGTCGTGTGGAAAATTTCAGAAACAACAGAGTGTTTTTGGCAGGAGACAGTGCACACATTCATAGTCCGGCAGGAGGTCAGGGCATGAATACCGGTTTGCAGGATGCTTACAATCTGGCCTGGAAACTCGCTTTTGTTTTAAAAGGTTTTGCCAAAGATTCCATTTTAGAAACCTATAACGAAGAACGGCTGCCTTTTGCCAAATGGCTGATGAGTTTTACGGACAGAGCTTTCAACATCATGACTTCCGACAAATGGTACATCGCTCTCTTCCGAAGAACCATCCTGATACCGATTATACAATTTGTATTATCACATGATAAAATAAAACCTAGGATTTTCAGAACCATATCCCAAATTGCATATTCCTATCATGGAAAAAAACTGTCTGCAAACGATAGCAAACAACAATTAAAATTCAAAACCGGAGAGCGATTGCCTTATAAAAATGAAAAAGGCTATTACAAAAAATTCTCCGGCGATGGTTTCTATCTGCTTCATATAAGCAACAACAATCTGAATCCGGCCATTGTATCGGAGATTAAATCCATGGTTCCTTTTCCGATTGCTTTCTGCGAAGAGCCTTTAACCGATTATTGGAAAAAACTCGGCCTAACCTCCGAACTGTTTATTGTGCTGCGTCCGGACAACTATATTGCATATCTGTTTGACCATTATGACAGGGATAACCTGAAACACTATTTTTCAGAATACTTTCACACTTTTTAACTTTTATCAATTCTGGTATTTTTTACATTTGAAGAAATCAATCAAATCACAAAATGACAATTTCCTCATTAAGCAATATTCCTTTAGCAATTTTAGCAGACACATTCAACCAGGCTTTTTCAGATTATCTGGTACCGATGTGTTTGACCGAAGACGATCTGAAGACAAAATTCCATACCGAAAACATCAGCCTGGAACATTCCGTAGGCGCTTTTGACAAGGACCGGTTGGTGGGTTTTATGTTCATCGGATCAGAAACAAATACAGAAACCACGATTTTCTACAACGGCGGCACCGGCGTAATCCCAAGCCACCGAGGACAACAACTTACCGAAAAAATGTACACTTATTTACTTAAACAACCCATTACAAATAAGCATTCCGTCCATCTACTGGAAGTGATTACCGAAAATCTTAAAGCGGTTAACATCTATGAAAAGGCCGGTTTTAAAACAAAACGTCTTGTAACGTGTTTCAAAGGAATGGTTAACCCGCCGAAGAATATAGCTCCTCTTGATTTCAAACCCATAACTTTTGAAGATACTTTGGTGTTTAAAAGGGATTGGGCATTTCAGCCTTCGTATCAAAATTCCTCAGAAGCTATAAAAAGAACACTTACTTCACATCAGTTTTTTGGCGCTTTTGACAACGATATTTTGATTGGCTATTTGTCTTTTATGCCCGCTAGCGGAAGAATAAAGCAGTTTTTCATCAAACCCGATTATCGAAACAAAGGTGTTGGGCATCATTTATTTCATAAAGCTCAGGAAATCAACAAAGAGGCACTGGTTTCTTTAACGAATATTGACAATACCGAAACAGCATCTTTGTCCTTCCTCAATAAAATTGGTTTACAACAAACGGTTCAGCAATTCGAAATGGTATTGGAGAAAACTTAAAAAATAGACATGCCGGTTTTAGTGGTTAACTGCTCCAAAGCATACATCCCTAATTCGGAATTGCCTTTTTCGTTTAAGCGCGGGCACCAGGTAGCGACCGTAAAATTCTTTGGAAACAACGCTCCGATTCCACCACCGATTCCGCTCTTTCCGGGCAATCCCACTTTATAGGTGAACTCACCGGATTCATCGTAAAACCCACAAGTTTGCATCAGAGCATTGATTCGTTTGACCTGACTTTGGGTTAAAATCTGTTTGCCGTCTTTGGTTTTTCCTTCATTAGCGAAAAAGAAAAACGAATGCGCCAATTCTTTACAGGTCATTTCCAGCGAACATTGGTGAAAATAAAAGTCCAGGACTTCCTCCACGTCATTCTGGATATTCCCGAAAGACTTCAGGAAATTACACAATGCCGCGTTTCTAAAACCGGTTACTTTTTCAGAAGCTGCGACTTCGGTATTAAAATCGATAGTGGGACAACCGGAAATAGTTCTTATGAAGTCGAGAAAATCCTGCTTCGGATGCTGCAAATGAGTGATCAGCATATCTGCAATTACTAAGGCTCCGGCATTAATAAAAGGATTACGCGGAATTCCTTTCTCATATTCCAGCTGTACCAATGAATTGAACGGATTCCCCGAAGGCTCTACGCCAACTCGCTCCCAAACCTTTTCTCCTAAAAAGGAAAATGCCAAGGCTACAGTCAAAGCTTTAGATACGGATTGAATGGAGAATTTCTCGTTGGAATCGCCTACCCCAAAATCCTGACCGTCAATAGTGGTTAAATGGATCCCGAATTTATTAGGGTCGATTTTCTCCAACTCCGGAATGGTAGACGCTACTGTGCCTATAGGCGGAAGCGCTTTTGCCTCAGCGTATATTTCTTCTAAAATACTCGTGAAATCCATACAGGCTTATGTTTTCAGCTTTTTCTTTCTGGCTGCCGGGAACAAAACGTTGTTAAGAATTAATCTATACCCCGGAGAATTCGGATGTAAATCCAAAACGGTATGCGCATCACCAACCCTGTGTTGATAATCCTCAGGATCGTGTCCACCGTAATAGGTAAACATACCTTTTCCCTTGGTACCATGGATGTAACGGGCTTCTCCGTTTTGCTTGTTTTCCCCCATAATCAGGACATTCGATTTAATCATATTGATATCGAAAGCTGTCGTCTGTCCCATAAAACCTTTAACCAACTGGGTATGGTTTTGACATAACATGGTAGGAATCGGATCCCATTTTGCTGAATATTCCATCAGGGTAAAGTAATCGACATCGGGCAAAATCTTGCGTTTCAGCGTCATATCGATATCGGAAAACTCATATTGCATCGGATTGCGTTCCAAAACATAATCCTTAAAAGCAAACGTATTGTTGTAATTGATTTGGGTCTGATAATTGGCATCGCTTTCGTCACCGTCAAACATCGGTTCACAAATGTCTACTCCTTCAGCTGACAAGGCGATATCAAAACTATCAGTAGCAGAACACATGGCAAACATGAATCCGCCACCAATCACATAATTCCTGATTTTATTGGCCACCGCCATTTTTTCCTGAGACACTTTGCTAAACCCTAATTTCGTGGCTAAGGTTTCCGCATCTTTCTTTTGCTCGATATACCAAGGTGCATTCCGGTAAGCTCCGAAAAATTTTCCGTATTGTCCTGTAAAATCTTCATGGTGCAAATGCAGCCAATCGTATAATAACAGAGCATCATTTAACACTTCTTCATCATAGATTTCCGTAAAAGGAATTTCCGCGTAGGTTAAAACCAAGGTAACCGCATCATCCCAAGGCTGTTTTCCTTTAGGCGTATACACGGCAATTTTAGGTGCTTTTTCCAGCACAACGGTTTCCATGTTTTGAGAAGGCGAACTGATATCGTCAAGAATTCCATTCGCTGTTGCATCGGATAAAACTTCAAAACTTACCCCGCGTATCTGACATTCTTTACGAATTTCCGGTGCGTCGGGCAACAAGAACGAGCCGCCACGGTAATTGAGCAGCCAACTAACTTTATATTGTTTGTCCAGCGCCCAGTAGGTAATCCCATAAGCTTTAAGATGGTTTTGCTGGGTTTCGGCATCCATCGGCACCAATACGAATGAGGCTTTCACCGATACGGAAAACAGAAAAAGAAAAAGATATAACAGCTTTTTGAATAACATTCCGGAAAATTTATTCTCAAAGATACTGGTTTTAATGTGAAGATAATGATAAAAAAACAGGTAAAAACACCTGACATTTATACAAAAGGTCTTGGTAATTTTGAATAAATCATTCATCAATTCCTTATGAACGATACTATAACAGACTTGATAACCGAGTATGAGGACGCCATGAAGACCCTTCAAAAATTTGAAAAGCCACTTTTTATTATAGCGCTTCTGGCCGATCTTTTCCTTGTCTTTTACATCTTCTGCATTTAATTAAAGCATAAGATCTTCCTGCGTTACTATTTTGTTCTGAATGGCGTAAACCACTAAACCGGCTACGTTTTTGGATTCGGTTTTAAGAAGTAAATTGTTTCGGTGGCCGTCAACAGTTCTGGCACTGATGAACAATCGCTCCCCTATTTCTTTAGTATTCAACTGCCTGCATATCAACTGAAGCACTTCTTTTTCCCTGCCGGTCAAACAGTCGGTATCAAACAGCGCTCTACTCTTTTGGGAAGTGGTCAGATCGATTTCGTTGATGATCTTCATGACCTGCTCGTTATAATAAAAGCCTTTATCAAAAACCTCGTTAATCGTGAAAATCATTTCTTCCGGGGTGGAATTTTTTACCAGATAGGATGAGGCGCCCACGTTAATCATGTTGGCTATGAACGAACTGGTTTCATAACTCGACAAGGCAATAATCTTAATGTGTGGAAACAGGTTCTGAATCATCTTAGTCGCCTCTACCCCATTGAGTTGCGGCATTTTCAGATCCATGATGATGATATCCGGATGGAGCGTACTTTCTTTTAAAAAGGAAACAAGCTCCTGACCGTTTCCCGCTTCATAGACAATTTCCATATTTTTTTCCCGCTGCAGGATGAAGGCAATCCCTTTACGGAACAGTTCTTCATCGTCGGCAAGAACAATTTTAATCGTTGTATTCATAACTAAAATGTAATTAAAACCTTCGTTCCTTTATTGATCTCCGAATCCATAATCAATCTTCCGTTCAACATGGCGACGCGGCTTTCTATGTTTTTCATCCCCAGCCCTTTATTAATTTTCTGCTGCTGCACATCAAAACCGATACCGTCGTCGGTGTATTTACAAATGGTGTTTTTGGACAACTGATGAAAGGCAATCTGAATGTTTTTAGCTTTTCCGTGACGCAACGAATTGTTCATCAGTTCCTGTAATATCCTGAAAAGATGCAAGTGTTCCTTAACTTCGGAAGGATCGAAATCAACATGATTTTCATAGTGAACATTCACCGCTTTACTGCTTTGAAATTCCAGGCACAATTCCCGTATTCCGGCATCCAACCCGAATTTTTCAAGTACCGGCGGTAATAAGTCATGTGCCAGTCGTCTGGAATCATCAATAGCACGTTTTGTAAAATTGATGATATTTGTTGTTATTTCTTCTTGCTCGCTTTCCGATAAATCCTTAGTCTTTAACATATGCGTGTGCAGTGAAATCACATTGAGTTTCGAACTGATATCGTCATGCAGATCCTGGGCAATCCTCTTTCGTTCTGCTTCCTGCGCCACAATCACCGCCTGAAGCAAATCTTTCTGATAACTGATTTCCATATCTTTTTTCTGGATTTCATACCTGATGATTTTCTTTCTCGAGAAATAAAAGAAAAGCATTAAAACCAAGGCTAAAAGAAGAAATGCGCTAAACGTATAAATTATCGCCTCCAGCAACTCCCTCTGAAATACTAGTTCATTATCCATTTTTAGTTGCAGTTTGTTTTGCGTAATTTTTTCTCCATTCGTAAAGAATCAATAATTGGTACACAACATATAGCAACGCATTGAGAATCCATATGTTGAACACTAATTTTAATTTATAGATCGTTGTTAAATTACCCGCTAAAAAGATTACCGTACTCCCTAATAAATAAACCAAAATCCCAAGGTTTATATAGTAAAATTCTTTTTTCTCATTTAACAGGTTATACAAATACAATGTTGCATATACTATCAACAGGAATGAGGTTATAAAGATTTCAAATAAATTAAACCTGAAAAAAGAAGCAGGTTCTAAAATATATTGAATTCCAAGCAGTCCCAAACAAAAAACAAAGCCAATCATAACCGCATTCTTTTGAGATTTATTCAACCTGAGGTTCAGATAGAAAAAACTCAACAGAACAAATTGCAGTATAAAATAAAAATGAGACAGGAATAAATTATTCTTACCGAGTTTCAGGAATAAATATCCCGTCATCTGTATAACAAACATAACCGCTGAATAAACAGTAAAAATTTTATAGGCTTTCCCATTCTTAGAAAAGCCTATAAAAAAAAGTATTGTATTTAGCAGTAAGAATACATAACCTAAATCTCCTATAATCTCTAATAACAAACTATTATTCTATTTAAGGGTCACAAGTATTCGGACATGGTTTGGTGAAATCAAAAACAGAAGGATCTTCTGCTTCCAATTTTGATTCTTCAGAAGCTAAAATAACACTTTGGTTCCCATTTAGCCCCAACAGTACCGTAGTCAATTTCCCTTGAGGGTTAATCCCGAAAACTATACCTAAACTTTTAAAATCAGGCAGGTTACTCATGTTTTCGATCACTTCTCTTTCGATACTGAAATGATTGATTCTCAAATTGTCGTAGGAAACAACATTGTCTAAATCTTTATTTTCAGTCACTTGCACATTCCACTTGTTGATATAAGTAAAAGCCGTCGCAGGATTTAACATATGCTGTCTGACAATTGCATCATCACTCTTAAATTCCACTGCCGAAGAAGACAACCCGTTAATTTGAGTATCAAAATTATCATCTGAAACTATCATCGAGTTAATCACTCCTACCTGAATTCCGTCTTTAGTAACACCAACTGTTTTTAAATCCAGCTTACCATCCGTAAGCCCTAAGACAAATCTAAATTTTATCAATTGCTCATTTTCCAGCAACGTATTCAGTTCCTCTTTAGAAAACAGATAACCAATTGTGTTCTCATCAGATTTTCTAAGACTGGAATCTAATTTGGAATTCACCCAATCACTATTGAAAGACACTAAACTTGACTTTACTGTATTTTCACTACTGGCTTCCTCTTTCTGACAAGAAACCAGGAACAGCACCATTAAAACTGAAAAAATCTTCTGTTTCATTATTAAAATAAAGGGCTTTTAGTATCACAAGTATCCGGACAAGGTCTTGTAAAATCATAAATATACTGCTCGTCAGCATCGTTAATCAAATCGTTCCCGTTGGCATCAACACCTACAAGCATTAATTTGTTTTCACCGTTTTCATCAATTCCGATATAAGCTCTTACATCAACAACATCTTTTTCATTCATCAGTTGTGTGATATCTACCTGAGGAATTAAGTGTGCCTTAACGGTTGCTCCCGGAGTACTTCTCCATTTTTGTGCCCAAGCCTGAGCGGTTTGCAAAGTAATTGTGTTTACAGCTGTTTCTTGTGAATTGTTTTCTGACATAATTTTCGGTTTTAATGTTGTGTAAATTTTCTTACGATAAAAGTAATCTATTTTTATGTTTTAACAAACAAAACACTAACAATTTGTCAGAAAAATAACCCTTGCTTAAAATTCCTATGTTTTAAGATACTGCTGTAACAAAAAAACATCTGAAAAAACATCAAAGCAAGCTTCTGAAATCCAAAATCTCAAAACAGGTATTTATACCTATTTTTTGTAAAACTTTTACCACTAAATTCGCTCGATTAATAGTTGTAGGAAATCAAAAAACAAAAGGCCTCATTCCAACCCACATCGTAAAATACTCTAAAACAATAACTTATGTCAACAGAACCCTTTATTGGAGAAATTAAGATTTTCGGTTTTGATTTTGCGCCGAGAGGCTATCTAAACTGTAACGGACAAATCCTGTCCATCGCCCAAAACACAGCGTTATTTTCGCTTTTGGGAACAACTTATGGCGGAAACGGTATCCAAACCTTTGCCTTACCAAACTTACAAGGCCGAATGCCAATCGGACAAGGTACCGGAGCGGGACTTCCGTCACACAGCATGGGAGAAATGGCCGGGACAACAAATGTTACACTGTTAACGTCCAACCTGCCGCCTCACGTGCATGCCGCCGACGGTATTAAAGTAAACATTCCTGTTTCTACTGGTGGTGGAGATGCTTCGTCTCCGGAGAATGCTTATCTGTCAGATTCAGGTGCAGAAGTTTTCTCGAGTGTGTCCACTGCAGGAAAAAATTACGGGGCTTCAACCGTTTCTGGAGCAACAGGAGTTACCGGATCTGCTATACCGGTTAGTATTATGAATCCTTATCTGGTTCTTAACTACTCCATCGCAATTCAAGGGATTTTCCCTCCAAGAAGTTAAATTTAAAAAATCAGAAATATGTCTACAGAACCTTTTATCGGCGAAATAAAAATATTAGGCTTTAACTTTGCTCCCGTGGGCTACATGCTTTGTCAGGGACAACTTTTGAGCATTGCCCAAAACACGGCCTTATTTTCCTTACTTGGAACCTATTATGGTGGTGATGGGCAAACAACATTTGCACTTCCAAACCTTCAGGGAAGAGTTCCGATCGGACAAGGACAAGGTGCCGGTCTCCCTGCACATTCCATAGGTGAATTGGGAGGTTCGGATCACACAACCCTAACCTTGCAAAACCTGCCGCCTCATAATCACCCTGCAACAGGTATTACAGTAAATATACCGGTTTCCACAGGAGGAGGGGACGCTTCATCACCAGAAAACGCCTTCCTTTCCGATGCAGGAACTGACGTATTTTCAAGTGTTGCCACAGCTGGTAAATACTACGGCCCTTCAACCTTAACCGGAAACACAGGAATTACAGGATCCGGAATGCCAATCTCATTAATGAATCCTTATCTGGTAATGAATTATTCCATTGCCGTAGAAGGTATTTTTCCAAGTAGAAGCTAATTAAAACAAAAAAAGGGAACACTTCAAAAGTGTTTCCTTTTATCCTTTACAACACTATGCAAACAATTGGACTACTATTACCCAGATCCAGTTATTACAACACCATCAACTTTGATTTATACGAAGGGTTTCTTCATGGCTTACAGAAGCTGGGGCGGAACGATATTAAAATTGTAACCGAAAACATAGGTTTCGGCGCCGACAAACAACTATGCTATCGCGCTGCCGAAAAACTATTAATGGATGAAAATGCAACTATAGTAGTAGCCTACATAGGACATCGCATGGCGCAATTGCTTCGTCCTTTATTCTTAGCAGCCAATAAAATCCTTATCGTTTTGGATGCCGGTTCAAACCTTCCTCATGAATGGCCCGAGTGCCCAAACATATTTTACCATTCGCTTAACAATTCTTTAGGCGCCTGGTTAACCTCAAAAATGGCTGCAGAAAACGGTCATACACTTGGAGGAATGGTTACGGGCTATTACGATGGCGGATACTTACAAACACTTGGTCTTTTCAACGGGTATCAGGCTGCAGGAGGCACCATTAGGTTCAATCATGCGACCGGATATAAGAAAGAAGAATTCACTATGCTTCCTTTGAAAAACCATTTGGAACAATTCCCCGGAAGTTCTTTACTCAGCCTTTTCAGCGGGGATTATGTACATTGGTATTTTTCAGAAATCAAGGAACATTTTTCCGGGAACAATATCCCTATCTATTTACCTCCATTTGCTTTTGAGGAAACGATGCTTAAAGAAGCGGTCTATCCTGAAAACCCTGTGAAGGGAATAACTGCCTGGTCAAAATCCATTAGTAATCCTGAAAACACAGCTTTTATAGAAAGCCTTGAAGCTATCGGAAGAACCCCTAACCTATTCTCTTTATTAAGCTGGGAAGGTGCCGAAATTGCTGCAAAAGCAATCGATCTTTACAGTGAATACAAAGGCAATGTTGCTGCCATAAACCCTGTTTTACATCTGTTTGAATTTGAAAGCCCTAGAGGCTGCATCAAATTTCATCCAAAAACCAACACCACTATCGCCCCTTTATATGAAGCTTCACTGATTGCGGATGAAAAAGGCATGTGCGAAGTGAAACTTGGCAAAACAGTCCTAAGTACCACTGAAGATTTCGAAAAACTCACCCAGCAGCCGCTCGAGAATATAACCTCGTCGTGGTTTAACAGTTACACCTGCATATAATTTACCATGGAAACAAGAAAAAAAATTTTAGTACTGTGTGGTGGAAAATTTGCCTTCAAAAGCCTGCAGTTGCTTGTCTATGAAAATTATCTGTGCGGCATTGCAATCGGAAAAGGTGACGAAAATATTATTGATGCTTTAGAACGCGAATGCGAGGATAAAGACATGGCTTTCAAATCGTTTCCAAACAAAAAAAGCTTAACTGAGATGCGAGCCTGGATAGAAACTGTAAATCCGGATTATATCTTTTCAATTTCCTTTCCTTTTTTGATTCCGGAAGATGTTTTGGCATACGGACCCGAAAAATTCATCAACTTTCACCCTGGTCCGTTGCCGCAATTCAGAGGACCGATGCCTATCTTCGAAGTACTTCGGTATCAAAAAGAACAAACTGCCATTTCAGTACATTTTATGAATACTGAATTTGATAAAGGCAACATCATTTTTACCGAAAACATTGCTATTGATAAAAATGAAACCTACGGAAGTTTAGCTATTAAATTAAGCAATCGTATGACACAGGTAGTTTTGAATACTGCCAATATGCTTGATTTTGCTTCCACAATCCCCAACACCCCACAAGACAATTCATTGGGGTATTATTTTGAAAAACCTCAGCTTAGTGACACTTATATCAACTGGAGAAAGATGTCGGCCTCCGAAATCGTATCACTGGTCAATGCCTGCAATCCCTGGAATACAGGTGCCGATATAGGTTTCAACGGTGAACAGGCAAAAATCGTAATTGCTAAAGTCCTTGACACTCCTCATAACAACACCCGCCCCGGAACTATTTTATCAACAACCGAAAACGGCAATATAAATGTTGCCTGTTGCGACAACAGTCAGATCAGTATTGAAGTCCTGAAAACGGATTTAGGCATCATGTCCGCCAAACAATTTACCTTTTTGTATCCGGTAGTTGGCGTGGTACTGAACTGATAAAATTAATTGATAAGAATACCGATAAAAATGACAGATATGAAACAGAAAATTACTCTATTGGTCGCCCTGGTTTTGATGACTTTTGCAAGCGCAAAGGCTCAAACCCAGTTTTGGAGCGACACTTTTGAAGGCGCTCCTTCAAGCGGAACAAGAACTCCTGAAGAAAACGGAGGAACAACACCAACACCAAGTTTATCCTACTTCAGATTAACTGATGGCAGCACCATTTCGCAAGTGGTTGCTTTCACAGGAAAACAAGGCTCCAGTTATTGGGCCGGCGAAGATCACAATGCTACAGGAACCGGCTTTACCTCAAGTGGTGCTGAAGGTGCTACTCCTGCCAGTAACCCTCTTAACGAACTTCATATTGTTTGGTCCGGGATCAATATTGCCGGTAAATCAGGACTAAGTTTTAAAGGTTTGTTCGCGGCTAACAGTAGCAACGAACCTTGGGACAATGTTAATGCTTGTATCAGTGGTGTGGGAACCACCAATACCGATTATGTTATAGTCGAGTATCAAATTGATGGAGGCGCTTATACACCGCTTATCCGTTTTTATAACAGAGGCAGTGCCAGTGGTACTATGGACAAATATTTATATGAAGATACCGATGGAAACGGCTGTGGCGATGGAACAATGTTAACAAATGCCTTTGCTGAGTTTACCAAAACTATTGCAGGTACCGGAACCGCACTTACTATTCGCATACGTGTTTTCAGTGAAGGAAACAACGAAGAATGGGGAATTGACAACTTCAGATTGTTCGAAACACCAACCTGTACAGTCCCTGTGATTACAGCAAACCCTCCTAACAGAGCCATTTGTTCGGGTAGCAACACAACATTTACAGCAACTGCGACCGGAGCCACAGGATACCAATGGCAGGTAAATACAGGTAGCGGATTCACAAACATTTCAAATGGAGCACCCTATTCCGGGGCAACAACAAACACTTTAACTATTACAGCTGCAACAGCCGGTATGAATGGTTATTTATACAGATGTGTAACATACAATGGCACTATTTCATGCTTTACAAATTCGAATTCCGGAACACTTTCTATTTCTTCAATTTCCACAACAGGTTCCAAAACAGATGTATCCTGCAATGGAGGTTCTAACGGAACGGCGACTGTTGTAGCTTCGGGAGGAATTGGAAGTTATACCTATTCATGGTCCCCATCAGGAGGAACTGCAGCAACAGCAACTGGTTTGGCGGCTGGAACTTATACCGTAACGGTAACCGATGCTATCAGCTGTCAGACTACAAGAACTTATACCATTAACCAACCAGCAACTGCTTTAAGTACTACAGGTTCC
>NZ_JBSNCR010000011.1:0-6557 GCF_053764385.1 Flavobacterium pedocola
TATCGTTTTGGATGGGGGAACTAAAGCTCTCCAATACTCTCAGTTTTTCTTTTTCTTAATATTAAATACCTTCTTTGCTACGTTAGTTTGGGCTCTTCTTTTCGAGATAGTTTACAATATAGATTTTAAGAAAGGTTTTATGTGTTTGAAAATCAATTAAATACAGATTATTTTATAACCCCGGGTGCAGTGGCACGAAGTACAAGGGACACGGGAACAACGAATAGTAATCAAAACCTGAGCACTGCTTCGCCAATTTGCTATCGCTCGGGTCGCTTCCAATAAAAAAGCCAACTAAAATAGCTGGCTTAGGTGTTTTATGGGGCAAAATTATCCGTGTATGGTTTCTTTTTTTCCGTATTTAGCGATTACAGACGTCTCATACTCCAACCATTCTTTCCAGCGTTTGTCGACGTCTGTTTTTTCAGAATATTGTTTGGCAAATTTTGAAACTTGTGTAAAAAGCTTTTTTTAAATGTGATTCGGTGAAATTTTTAAGTTGTTAATAATTAGTAACTTATGTTTTTTGGTGTAAATAAAAAGCTGCCCAATATTGGGCAGCTTTTTTAAATTTAGGAATTAGTTATTTTAGTTTCTGATGAATTTTTTGCTGATGGTTGAAACACCGTCAGTAACTTCTACAATATATGTTCCTTCTTTTACTGCCCCTACATTAACCGTATTGTTCTGAATAGGACCTGCAGCTATTTGTTGTCCTAACAGGTTGTAGATTCTGTAGGAAGCTTCAGTTTCAATACCTGAAAAGAATAAAGTATCTCCTTTTACCGGGTTCGGATATACATTGAAAGACAATTTGCTAACTTCTTGTTTTACGTCAGTAGAAATGTCAGCAGTATCATTTTCAGCTTCAAGTTTAACAAGTCCTCCAGAAATGATGTTAACTGTATAATCTTCCACTTCTCCGTTAGCGAATACTTCACATGCAGTCGGTACAGCATTATATTTCATAGAAACTCTCATTCTTGTTGTACCTGCTAAAGCTGTGGTTGGAACAATAAAGCTTCCGGTTACAGTTGTCGCTTTTGATTTTGCTTTGCTGAAAACAAGCTCGTTAGTTCCAAAATTTCCGTCTTTGTTATAATCAATCCAAACTGCATAAGCTTCATTGGTTGACATGCCATTCCAAGCCGGTGTAATTGTGATTGAAGCGGATGTACCTGTTGTTACATTGGTTGATAATGCTGTGAAGTTACCATATCCGTTGTTGTTTCCTGAAAGATTGTTGATCGATCCCATTTGTACACGGCTAATATATTCTCTTGCAGTGCTTCCTGAAGAAGTACAGTAAGTAATAGCAGTGTTAGCCAAAGTAGTTACGTTTACAGTATTGCTGTTAACAGATAGGTTTCCGGCAGCATCTTTAGCTTTTACATAGAAGCTGTAAGTTGTTGCAGCAGTTAAACCTGATACAGTCAAAGATCTTGCAGTAGTTGTAGTTTTCAATACTCCATTCTGATAAACATTATAACCGGTTACTCCCACATTATCCGTAGCAGTTGTCCAAGATAGGATAGTGCTTGAAGTCGTAGTTCCTGAAGCCGAAAGCGTTGAAGCTGTTGGAACAGTTGTATCTGCCGCTGCTAAAGTAGTTACATTTGCGGTATTACTTGCAGAAGATAGGTTTCCAGCCGCATCTTTAGCCGCTACATAGAAATCGTATGCAGTTGAAGCTGATAAACCGGTTACTGACAATGTTGTAGCAGTAGTAGTGGTTTTCAATACTCCATTTTGATATACATTATAACCAGTTACACTCAAGTTATCAGAAGCTGTAGTCCAAGACAAATTGGTGCTTGAAGTTGTAGTTCCTGAAGCCGAAAGTGTTGAAGTTGTCGGAGCAGTTGTATCAGCAGCAGCCGCTAAAGTAGTTGCGTTTGCAGTATTACTTGCAGAGGATACGTTTCCGGCAGCATCTTTGGTTTTTACGTAGAAGCTGTAAGTTGTTGATGCTGATAAACCTGATACAGCCAATGAAGTAGCAGTAGTAGTGGTTTTGAAAGCACCGTTTTGATATACATCATAACCAGTAACTCCTGTGTTATCCGTAGCAACTGTCCATGATAGGTTTGTGCTTGAAGTAGTTGTACCAGAAGCAGAAAGCGTAGCAGCAGTCGGAGCAGTCGTATCAGTAGCAGAACCAGTAATAGTAATGTTAGCATTGTTCACATCAAAGAAGATGTGGTTGCTACCTTTTACCATAATTCTGTTTGTAGTTCCAGGTAAGTTTGGAATTACAATATTTTGTGAACCGTCGTTTGGAGTTCCAGCCACTAAAACAGTAGGGTAGGTTTGTCCGCCATCAGTTGATAATAAAATATCTACATTAGCACAGTTTACACCGTTAGCAGTTGTACCGGCAACTGTCCAGTTGATTGCTTGTGTAGTTCCAGCAGCATACGATACAGCTGTGTTTTGTGTGTCTACGGTAAAAGGTCCGGCAACACCATTCACAGTTACAAGTACATCGTCAGTATTGTTAGCGCTGCTTCCTACTCTGTTATCTCTTACAGTTAAACGGAAATTTAAAGTACGGGCAACACCTGGTAATGTTTCGGCAATAATATCTAAACCATAGGTAGAAGTCGTTCCAGCTAATACAGTGTTTATATTTGGAAAGTATCTTTTAGCAGAAGTAGATGGGAAATATGATCTGAATAATGGTCCACTTGTAGCAGTAGCAGATGGTACAGTTGTTGTTGAATTTCCTGCGTCCATTTGTTCCCAAGAATACGTTAGGTTGTCATTGTTAGCATCAGTTGCAGAACCATTTAACATGAAAGGTGTTCCCTTTGGGATAGTATAATCTAGACCTGCATTTACTACTGGGACAGCATTACCTGTGTTTGTTATTGTTCCATAATTTAATGCTTTTAAATTATCAGTAACTTGTTGAATACTAATAGCGTGAAAATAAAAATCTCTGTTTGACTGAATATCTTTTACAGTTTTCCCTGCATAGCTCATAATGGTTGAACCACTTCCGGGTTCTACTTGAGCGATTGTGTTTTCGTCAGTGTATGTGAAAGTATGGTTTGCACCTAATTGGTGAGCCATTTCGTGAGCCACACAGCTTTCAAAAAAATTATCTTGATAACTGATTGAAGTTGCAGATACATAGGCTCTTCCTTTTGCATTATCAGATCCGATACAACCTCTACAACCCGCATCTCCAACTACAAGTGTTCCTGATGCAAACAAATGACCGATATCATAATTAGCTTCACCAATAACAGCTGTTAAGTTAGTTTGTGATTCTGTTTTCCAGTTTGATGCTGTCGAAAAAGGGTCTGTTGACGCATTAGTGTAAATTAACGTATCATTGTTGGCAATTAGAACTAATCGTACTCCAAAGTCTCTTTCAAATACAGCATTAATTCTTGTAATTGAGCTGTTCATAGCCGCTAAAGTAGTAGCTTTACTACCACCGAAATAAGCAGCATATTCTCCAGTACACGATAGCGCTAATCTGTAAGTTCTCAATTTACCGTCATCAGCTCCTCTTGCATAGCTGGATGATGTAGAGTTAATTGCATTAGTTGCAGATTCTGTTACTCCACATTCAAATTCGTTCATCCCATTTTTATACTCTGAATTTTTGTATACAGTATATACAGTGTTATCTGAGTTGATTGGTTCGATATAAATTGACTCTTTGTTTGGAGCATATGACATTGCTTTGAAACCAAGTGGCGATATGCTGAAATAAGCACGAGCCTGTGGGTTCTCCACACCAACCGCTACATAGGATTTGATTTCCGGGTATTTAGCAGCCAATGCAGGATCCATAACAGGATTTTCGTAAACTTTGAAATTTTCAGTTTTACCTTCTGCGTTTGGTAATGCAATGATTATGTCAGAAGTGATTTTGTTGTTGTCTCTTTTTGGTGAGTTAGCCAATGCTGTTTTCATAGCAGCTAAATCTAAATCGAAAAGATTCTTTTGCGGTAAGTTTGATTTTGTACTTCTACCAGAAACCTGATTCGCATTATTCTTTTTCCATAATCCATTTTTGGTTTGAGCGATTCCAATTGTACTGGTAAATAATAGGGCGGCAAAAAATAATTTTTTCATAATGTATGTGTTTTGTAACTGCCTCAAAACTAATAAGTTAAATTAAAATATCGACGAAATTAACAAAAAAATCGATGAACTGCACGTTTTTTTTTAGAACTGTAAGATTTGAGCTATTTTTAGTGTATTTCTTTAGGGAAAAATTGATAAAAAAATTCTGTAATTCACTAAAAATCAATATTTTATGAATTTTAAAAATAATTCTATTATGTACTAAAAAGGTTACAGATAAAGCTCTGAAAAGAAGAGGTTTTTTATTATTTAATTCGTTGGTTTGTTTTGATTCAATACAGTAGTATTTTTCTTAATTTGTTTCGCCTAAAAATTAAAGTAAGGAGCGATGATTATTTTTGTTTTTCATTTAGAATGGATTAGAAAGCTACATCTTTTTCGACCGATTAAGTTATTGGTAGTCAATGTATTGTTAAAAAAGTTAAATAATTAAGAATGTCTGTGACATATCAAAGACTTTCTAAAAATTTTGTTAAATTTGTTCCAATAAACTTTAATAAGGTTATTAGACGGTTTTATGGTTGATTGTGATTGCTCGTGCAATAATACCTCCACAGGAATCAATTAACATTTTTCTTCATTTTTTTTTGAAATCTTAAAATTTCAATTTTTGATTGAAAGGGCGTTATTTTTTGGAATCCCCTTTTCTGTCATGTACTTCACTTTCTGATAATATGGTTCTAAAACCGTATTATATGAAAAGAATTATATCATTTTATAGTGGAAATGCCCATAAAGTTAGTAGTTGTTGTAGCTGGCTAACGACGGCATTTAGTGGTTACTGTTTCAATATTCTCAATTTAATTAAGGATTTATTTATTTGTTTAAACTATACTTTAAATATTACTGGTAGAAGTTTTAAAAAACAAGCCTTGTTAGGAGGAGTATTGTGCGCACTTTTCATGCCTGGGAATATGTTTTCTCAGCAATTTGGAGGTTTACGAACTGCAATGGCAGTTACTGTTCAACAAAAAAATACAATACAAAAAGATCCAATAAGAAAAGATTACCAACGTTTTGTATACGATAATAACAAATTCTATAAAGAGTCTGCTTATACCGTTTCGACAGATGCCTTACCTTTGGCTGGTGCCGCTACTCCTTGTACTGCACACCGTTGGTTTGCTGGTGATGGTTGGCGACAAAATACTGACGATAACAGCGCAAGTAATATTTGGGAACCTATAGTTCAGAGTGCACCTAGTCTTCAGCCAAAAGGTATCGTTCGATGTGCCAGTTCTGCTGAAACTGAAAGTGGGTTGGAAGTGTTTAAGGGAACCTATGTAGCTGCGGACAATCCAATAAACGCAGTGCTTCCCCAAACCGATTGTTTTAGCATGACAACAGAAACTTTTGGAAATGCACTTGCCCGTCCGACCGATGGCGAAGAAATTGTTTGGCTAAACTTTGATATCCGACCACTTGCAGGGACTTATCAATTCCAGATTGTAACCAATCAGAATGTAGGGTTTGTCCTTTTCTATGTTGATCCGGATTCTGCACAACCTGTGGCAGGCACACCTGGGACCCATTATCCTCCGACCCCTCCGGGAGTATCCGGGGATTGTAGTGATTTGGTTTTTTCCGATATCAAAATAGCGGGTATATCACATCCTGCCTGTGGATTTAGCGGTAATGGTTGGACTACTATCACGGTTCCTTCCTTTAAAAAACCAACCAATTATTATCTTGCCATGTGGATGGCGGATGCCGGCGTGACTGCTTTTCCAAACAACATGAATCTTGTGTATAAATCAAGATTTGGTTGTGGTGGGGCAACTTGTACGTTAGAGCATTTGGAAAACAATGTGGTTTGTAATGGCGACGGTACTTATACTGTATGTCTTGACTATGGAGGAAGTGCCGGACGCTGGAATATAGTGGATAATACCGGTCAGGCCACCAATGTTAATTATACTACTTATTTGCAAGACAATACAACTGTAGTGGCTACTGGTTCAAGTCCGTTTACTTTGGGAACTATTCCGGATGGGGCGGTCTTTGCCAAAATATGTGCTACGTATCCCCTTGGGGTTGCTTATGATATTTCGCTCAACCCTGATCCAACGTTTAGTGGAGGTACGGGTTATATACCTTGTGCTGATGGCGACAGGCAAACGGGGGCATCTCCGACCAATCCTTCATTAACGTGTATAGGAAATTCGCTGTTTAACGAGGTTGATTGTGGTGTGCCGGCTAGTACAGCCCAATCGAATACAAATGCAGATTTTGCTACTTGGTTTGATGCTTTTGCAACAGCAAATCCGGGCGTAACTCCAACTATTGAATATGTGTATACACCGGCTTCGGCAAATCCGGGTGGGGGTAATCATGCTCCTCTAAATCCTGGTACAGGTGTTCCGGGCTTTACAGAAACATCAGTTACCGTAACCTGGACAATAGAGAATTCGGATGGTTGTATTGCTACCTGTTCAGCAACATTTACAGTAACC
>NZ_JBSNCR010000012.1:0-6024 GCF_053764385.1 Flavobacterium pedocola
AACCTTGTTAAAGCTACCCTGAAAAGGGTAGCTTTTTTATTATTAACAAAAAAGATGGTTTTTGTGTTACGAATAATTGATTAAATCTTTAATTATTTTATAAATAATGCTAATTTTGTATTTTACGATTAAAATTTCTTAATAATGAAGAATAATTACTTTTATGTATTATTGTTTTGTTTACTCTCTATTGGATTAAGGGCTCAGGCGCCTAGACCTATTGGCGTTGTGGCTAACTCTGCGGCTCCAATTTGTAATCCGGGGGATGCATCAAGTTTATCATGTACATTTACTCAAACCTATGAAACAACAGGTTATAATGTAGGTTCGATTCCGTTTAATCCTCCATTTGGATATACAAACGGTGCGGCTACATCTTTAACTATTGATGATAGATGGACGGGTATTATTGATTTGAAAGGGTTAACACCACAGGATTTTAATTTCTGTTTTTACAACAATAGTTATATTCAGTGTTTGGTTTCTACTAATGGTACAATTACCTTCAGTATTGCAGGTGTGGTGCCAGGTGGATTGTATGCGCCGAATTCTTTCAGTACATGGGTTAACTCCGGAGCTGTTCCGTATAGTGGACCTAGTGCTAATGCTCCTTTTAAGAATTCCATTAACGGTGTTTTTCAGGATACCAACCCTGCAGTAAGTAATGCGTTTGCGAATCCTAACATCAACTATTATACAACAGGTTCTTATCCCAACAGGGTGTTTGTGGTTAATATAGCGAATGTTGCACAGTTTGGTTGTTCTTCGGATCCTGTTGTAGGGGCGCAGACCAGCCAAATGATTTTATATGAAGGAACCAATATTATAGATGTTTATGTTGCCAGAAGATATCCTTGTGTTAGCTGGTCAAGCGGTAACGGACTTATCGGGATTCAGAACAATGCGGGAACAATAGGGACTACACCTACAGGTAGAAACGGAGGAACTTGGAATACTACCAATGAGGCATGGCGTTTTACTCCAAACGGAGCGCCGATTGTGCCTACTTTTCAATGGAAAGATAATTTAAATAACGTAGTTGGTACAGGACAGAATATTACTGTGAATCCATTAACGACTACTACATATACAGTAACTGCGACTTATCCTACATGTAGCCCGACCGTAAATTATCAGGTTACGGATAATGTTACGGTAGATCTTGTTGATATACCAACAGCGGTTCCTTTGAATTATAATGTTTGTGATACAGGACAGACAACGTTTCAGTTTGATTTCAGCGGAAACACAAATCATGTCTTAAACGGTCTTGATCCTTCAATGTATATTCTGACCTATCACACGACACAAGCCAGTGCGGAAGGTGCCTATAATGCTCAGATAACAAGTGATATTTCACAGTATCAGACTACTACGGTTCCGGTTACGATTTGGGTCGCTGTAGAAGATTTGAATACGGCTTGTATTGACGTGCAATCGTTTACCTTGAATGCACAGAACTGTCAGGTTGCTGATATGCGTTTGTGTGATATTGGTAATGATGGTTCCGAGTCATTCAACTTGTCATTACAGAATACTGCAATTTTAGACGGTGATAACCCTGCAGATTATAACATTACTTACCACACTACACTTTCAAGTGCTGATGGTACTACTTTAAATAGTAATTTGATTCCTGCTGGAACTGCGGTGGGACAACAGGACAACTTTGTAAGTACGGGGCAAACCATTTATTTCAGAAAAGCACACGTAACAAATGCTGCGGATGTTTTCTTTGAAAGCTTTGATTTGGTTGTACTTCCTTTACCTGTTGTTACAGGGAATACAGTAATCTGTCAAGGATTTACGACTCAATTGGCCAGTACCGCTACTCCGGCTACATCAAATGTATGGGTATCGGATAACACTGCTATTGCTACGGTTAATGCTACCGGATTAGTAACAGGTGTTTCTGCGGGTACTGCTAATATTACTTATACAAATAATGAAGGATGTCAGAATTCTGTTAGCGTAACAGTAAATGCTACACCGGTTATTGGCGGAACATTATCTGCTTGCCAGGGAGCAACTACACAATTAACAGGTTCGGGAACACCTTCGGCGACAACACCTTGGTCTTCTGCAAATACGGCTGTGGCTACTATTAGCGCAACAGGTTTGGTTACAGGTGTTGCTTCAGGTACTTCAGTGATTACCTATACAGATAACAATGGTTGTCAAACAACTGCAACTGTAACGATAAATGCCTTACCAAATATATCCGGTACATTGTCAGCATGTGTAGGAAGTACTTCTCAATTGACAGCTAGTAATCCACCAGCAGCCGTGAATCCTTGGGTTTCATCTAATACATCGGTTGTGAATATTGGTTCAAATGGATTAGCTACAGCAATTGCACCGGGTACAGCAACGATTACCTTTACCGATGTTAACGGTTGTCAGACAACAGCAAGTTTTACTGTTAATGCAGTGCCGACTGTTACCGTGAACAGTTCTGCAGTATGTGCGGGGTCACCGGCTACTGTAACTGCTACACCGGGTACAGCTGGAACATATAATTATGCTTGGACGGTACCGGCAGGGGCTACAAACCCAGGTAACGTGGCAAGTTTTACAACAACTGTAGCAGGTAACTATTCAGTTGTTATAACTAATACAACTACAAACTGTTCAAGTACAAGTGCGACGGGAACAGTAACAACTAATCCATTGCCTACGGTAACGGTGAACAGTCCTTCAGCTTGTACAGGATTGCCTGCAACAATTACGGCTACACATGGGGCAGGTTCTTATACCTATGTTTGGACAGTTCCGGCTGGAGCTACTAACCCAGGAAACGTAGCAAGTTTTTCAACTACAGTAAATGGAACATATAGTGTTGTTATCACGAACACAGTAACAGGTTGTTCAAGCGCAAGTGCTTCAGGTAACTTTACTACAAGTCCTGCAGGTCCTAATTTAGTGTTGATTTGTGGAACTAGTACAGCAGGAAATACAGCTTTTGATTGGAATAATATAGCGGGTATTACTAATTTTCATTATGTTTGGACGATGCCAGATGGCTCTACCGGTTTCGGAGATCAACCTAGTGGGCTACAAATTCAAATACCTAACCCTTTAGATATGCCTGTTACCATTACTGTGACCCCTACGGGTAGTGTTTGTGTAGCTCCGCAAACCATCACATGTAACTGTCCTAACCCGGTTATCAATAACAATACTAACCAGGCTTACTGTTCAGGTCAGACTGTGCCTCAGTATAATTTTGCAACTGCGAATCCATATGACACAGTTAGTTGGACTAACAGTAACCCGGCAATCGGTCTACCAGCGAGTGGTACTTCATTCTTTTTGCCAAGTTTTACTGCTGCTACAACGACAACTCCGATGGTTGCAACGATAACAGTTAGATTAACTAAATATGGTTGTCAAGGTTCTGCAAGAACATTCACAATTACAATTAATCCAGTACCAACGGTAACAGTTAATAATCCGACAGTTTGTGCCGGCGCTACTGCAACAGTAACGGCTACACCAGGAACAGCGGGAGCTTATACTTATGCTTGGACTGTTCCGGCAGGTGCTTCAAACCCAGGAAGTGTAGCTAGTTTTAATGCAACAGTTGCAGGTACTTATTCAGTAGTAATAACCAGTAATGCAACTACTTGTTCAAGTGCAAGTGCTTCAGGTACAGTTACAATTAATCCATTGCCAACGGTTACGGTAAACAGTTCAACGGTTTGTACAGGAGCTCCGGCAACAGTTACTGCTACACCGGGAACAGCTGGAACGTACAATTATGTTTGGACGGTACCAGCAGGAGCGACAAACCCAGGTAACGTGGCAAGTTTTACAACGACTGTAGCGGGTAACTACTCAGTTGTTATAACCAATACAACTACAAACTGTTCCAGTGCAAGTACTTCAGGAACGGTAACTAATAATCCATTACCGACTGTAACGGTGAACAGCCCTTCTGTTTGTGCAGGAACCTCGGCTACAGTTACGGCTACACCGGGTACCGCAGCAACGTATAGCTATGTTTGGACAGTTCCTGCAGGAGCAACCAATCCAGGTAGTGTTGCAAGTTTTACAACGACTGTAGCAGGAACGTATAGTGTAGTGATTACTAATACAACTACAACTTGTTCGAGTGCAAGTGCTTCAGGAACGGTTACTGTTAATCCATTACCAACGGTAACGGTGAACAGCCCTTCTGTATGTGCAGGAACACCTGCTACTGTTACAGCCACACCGGGAACTGCAGGAACGTACACTTATGTTTGGACAGTGCCAGCTGGTGTAACAAACCCTGGTAGCGTGCCAAGCTTTACTACAACTGTTGGAGGAAACTATTCAGTTGTTATTACTAATACAGCAACAACTTGTTCCAGTGCAAGTGCTTCAGGAACAGTAACGATTATTCCTAATCCTACCGTAACAGTAAACAGTTCGACAGTTTGTACTGGGGCTTCGGCAACAGTTACAGCCACACCGGGAACAGCAGGAACTTACACTTATGTTTGGACAGTACCAGCTGGTGTAACTAACCCTGGAAGTGTGCCAAGCTTTACTACAACTGTTGCAGGAACTTACAGTGTAGTGATTACTAATACAACAACTACATGTTCAAGTACAAGTGCTTCTGGAACGGTAACAAATAACCCTGTGCCGACAGTAACAGTGAACAACCCTTCTGTTTGTGCGGGAGCACCGGCTACGGTTACGGCTACACCGGGAGCAGTAGGAACGTATACTTATGTTTGGACAGTACCAGCTGGTGTAACTAACCCTGGTAGCGTACCAAGTTTTACTACAACAGTTGCAGGAACATATAGTGTAGTAATTACTAATACAACAACAACTTGTTCAAGTGCTAGTGCTTCAGGAACAGTAACTATTAACTCATTGCCAACTGTAACGGTGAACAGCCCTTCTGTATGTGCAGGAACACAGGCTACGGTTACGGCTACACCGGGAACTGCAGGAACGTACACTTATGTTTGGACAGTACCAGCTGGTGTAACAAACCCTGGTAGTGTACCAAGCTTTACTACAACTGTTGGAGGAAACTATTCAGTTGTTATTACTAATACAGCAACAACTTGTTCCAGTGCAAGTGCTTCGGGAACAGTAACGGTTATTCCTAATCCTACAGTAACAGTAAACAGCCCAAGGGTGTGTACAGGAGCTACGGCAACAGTTACAGCTACACCAGGTGCTGCAGGAACTTATACTTATACTTGGACTGTCCCTACAGGGGTTACCAATCCGGGTAACGTACCAAGTTTTACAACTTCTATCACAGGAACCTATAGTGTAGTGATTTCAAACGGAACTTGTTCTAGTGCAAGTGTGTCAGGAACAGTTTCTAATTATGCGGTACCTACTATCGGAGGTACTACAACGATTTGTCAGGGAAGTACCACTCAGTTAACGGGTTCAGGTGGAGCACCGGCAGCAGTTACTCCATGGATGTCATCAGATACTTCTGTTGCAACTGTATCGAATACCGGTTTAGTTAGCGGAGTGGCAGGAGGAAATGCTGTGATTACTTATACTACAGTTAATGGTTGTATCGCAACTACTACGGTTACGGTAAACCCAATCATTACGCCAACGTTCAATTTTGCTACAACTTACTGTTCAGGTGTGACACCTTCTCCACTGGCCACCACTTCATTGGAAGGAGTGACAGGAACCTGGTCTCCAGCCTTTAACAATATGGTTAGCGGAACGTATACGTTTACTCCAACAGCAGGACAGTGTGCGGTAACGCCACCACCTGTAACGATCCAGATTATTCAGCCGCCTGTGTTTACAGTAACTAATGCTGATCCGATCTTGTGTGATGGAGAAAGCGTGAATATAACAATGTCAAGTGCTACACCAGGTACTACTTATACTTGGTCTGCTTCTTCAAGTAATGTAACCAGTGCATACCCTTCAAGTGGTGATGAAACCACAATCAACCAACCGGTTCATTTAGTAAACCCATTGGTTAGCGGAAGTATCACTTATAACATTACCTCTAATGGTATCGGCGGATGTTCTGGAGATGTG
>NZ_JBSNCR010000013.1:0-5645 GCF_053764385.1 Flavobacterium pedocola
TAAAACAAAAAAGCCCTTCATTATCATGAAGGGCTTTTCAAAAGAAAGGCGGCGACATACTCTCCCACAGGATTGCAGTACCATCTGCGCAGGCGGGCTTAACTTCTCTGTTCGGAATGGGAAGAGGTGAGCCCCGCCGCAATAACCACCTTAAGTCGTTATGCAAGGGTAATCTCGTCTTAGGACTAGACCAACATTACAAAATATCTTAACATACTGAGATAAGTAAAGTTTCAAAAGTTTAAGCTCCCCCGACTGGGTCGGGGGAATCGATACATAAGCTTACGGGTTATTAGTACTACTCGACTATGACATTACTGCCTTTACATCTATAGCCTATCAACGTGGTCATCTTCCACGACCCTTAAAAGAAATCTCATCTTGTGGTGGGTTTCGCGCTTATATGCTTTCAGCGCTTATCCCTTCCCGACGTAGCTACTCTGCGGTGCCCCTGGCGAGACAACAGATACACTAGAGGTCAGTCCAACTCGGTCCTCTCGTACTAGAGTCAGATCCACTCAAATTTCTAACGCCCACAGTAGATAGAGACCGAACTGTCTCACGACGTTCTGAACCCAGCTCGCGTGCCACTTTAATGGGCGAACAGCCCAACCCTTGGGACCTTCTCCAGCCCCAGGATGTGACGAGCCGACATCGAGGTGCCAAACCCCCCCGTCGATATGAGCTCTTGGGGGAGATCAGCCTGTTATCCCCGGCGTACCTTTTATCCTTTGAGCGATGGCCCTTCCATGCGGAACCACCGGATCACTATGCTCTACTTTCGTACCTGATCGACCTGTATGTCTCTCAGTCAAGCTCCCTTATGCCATTGCACTCTACGCACGGTTACCAAGCGTGCTGAGGGAACCTTTAGAAGCCTCCGTTACTCTTTTGGAGGCGACCACCCCAGTCAAACTACCCACCAAGCAATGTCCCCCGCTTTGCGGGGTTAGGCCTCAGATAAGCAAAGGGTGGTATTTCAACAATGACTCCACAACGCCTGGCGACGCCATTTCACAGTCTCCCACCTATCCTACACATCACTTATCCAAGGTCAATACTAAGCTATAGTAAAGGTGCACAGGGTCTTTTCGTCCCACTGCGGGTAATCGGCATCTTCACCGATACTACAATTTCACCGAGCTCATGGCTGAGACAGTGTCCAGATCGTTACACCATTCGTGCAGGTCGGAACTTACCCGACAAGGAATTTCGCTACCTTAGGACCGTTATAGTTACGGCCGCCGTTTACTGGGGCTTCAATTCAATGCTTCTCCGAAGATAACATCTCCTCTTAACCTTCCAGCACCGGGCAGGTGTCAGGCCCTATACTTCATCTTACGATTTTGCAGAGCCCTGTGTTTTTGATAAACAGTCGCCTGGACCTTTTCACTGCGGCCAGCTTGCGCTGGCGACCTTTCTCCCGAAGTTACAGGTCTATTTTGCCTAATTCCTTAGCCATGAATCTCTCGAGCACCTTAGGATTCTCTCCTCGACTACCTGTGTCGGTTTACGGTACGGGTACTGTTAATCTAAGTTTAGAGGTTTTTCTTGGAAGCCCTTAGGTACACTATCACTTTGTCCGAAGACTCCGTGTACTATCGCATTTCCCCAGTTCCTGCGCATTTTACTACAGGACCTATAGGTAGGTGCTTTAACGAACTATTCCGTCAGTTCGCGGTACTTTCATCACTCCGTCACCCCATCACAATTAACAGTAGTACGGGAATATTAACCCGTTGGCCATCGACTGTCCCTTTCGGGTTCGCCTTAGGACCCGACTAACCCTCAGCTGATTAGCATAGCTGAGGAAACCTTAGTCTTTCGGTGTGCGGGTTTCTCGCCCGCATTATCGTTACTTATGCCTACATTTTCTTTTCTAACCAGTCCAGCATGAGTCGCCTCACACCTTCAACCCTGTTAGAATGCTCCCCTACCACTTGACTTACGTCAAATCCATAGCTTCGGTAGTATACTTATGCCCGATTATTATCCATGCTCGTCCGCTCGACTAGTGAGCTGTTACGCACTCTTTAAATGAATGGCTGCTTCCAAGCCAACATCCTAGCTGTCTGGGCAGACAAACCTCGTTTTTTCAACTTAGCATACATTTGGGGACCTTAGCTGATGGTCTGGGTTCTTTCCCTCTCGGACATGGACCTTAGCACCCATGCCCTCACTGCTGAGAAACATTATATAGCATTCGGAGTTTGTCAGGAATTGGTAGGCGGTGAAGCCCCCGCATCCAATCAGTAGCTCTACCTCTATATAACTTTATGCTCAGCGCTGCACCTAAATGCATTTCGGGGAGTACGAGCTATTTCCGAGTTTGATTGGCCTTTCACCCCTACCCACAGGTCATCCGAAGACTTTTCAACGTCAACCGGTTCGGACCTCCACTGTGTGTTACCACAGCTTCATCCTGCCCATGGGTAGATCACACGGTTTCGCGTCTACCACTACTGACTAAAGCGCCCTATTCAGACTCGCTTTCGCTACGGATCCACACCTGAAGTGCTTATCCTTGCCAGCAACGGTAACTCGTAGGCTCATTATGCAAAAGGCACGCCGTCACCCCACTAAAGGGCTCCGACCGCTTGTAAGCGTATGGTTTCAGGATCTATTTCACTCCGTTATTCACGGTTCTTTTCACCTTTCCTTCACAGTACTGGTTCACTATCGGTCTCTCAGGAGTATTTAGCCTTAGCGGATGGTCCCGCCAGATTCAGACAGGGTTTCACGTGCCCCGCCCTACTCAGGATACCACTATCCTTATCTTCTCTTACTCATACGGGACTATCACCCTCTGTGGTTAACCTTTCCAGGTTATTCTGATTCAATCCGCAAGAAATGTCGTGGTCCTACAACCCCAACATTGCCGTAACAACATTGGTTTGGGCTAATCCGCGTTCGCTCGCCACTACTTACGGAATCACTTTTGTTTTCTTCTCCTCCGCCTACTTAGATGTTTCAGTTCAGCGGGTTTGCCCCCTATCGGGTAATACATCTTCAATGTATTGGGTTGCCCCATTCGGAAATCTGCGGATTAATTCGTATGTGCCAATCCCCGCAGCTTATCGCAGCTTATCACGTCCTTCATCGCCTCTGAGAGCCTAGGCATCCCCCATACGCCCTTATTTTGCTTATGTATGTGGTTTCTATATCACTATAGAACCTATGCTTTCTACTTTTTGTTTGTATTTTTCTTATCTCAATATGTCAATGAACGGTTGTCTCTTTCGAAACCAGTGGAGAATATCGGAGTCGAACCGATGACCTCCTGCGTGCAAGGCAGGCGCTCTAGCCAGCTGAGCTAATCCCCCAATCTAATTATGAATTGTGAATTATGAATTATGAATTACCATTCATAACGTCTCAACTCTAGAATTTCCTTTTTTTATAACTTTCATACTCCTTTTTAACTTATAACTTATAATTTATAACTTATAATTCTTAAAAAAGTAGTCCCGGGCAGACTCGAACTGCCGACCCCTACATTATCAGTGTAGTACTCTAACCAGCTGAGCTACGAGACTCTGTATTTTAAGTTATATTTTGAACTAACAGCGAGAGTAATCCTCTATCTTTCGCAAAAAAACCGCGTTTATCTTTTCTCTAGAAAGGAGGTGTTCCAGCCGCACCTTCCGGTACGGCTACCTTGTTACGACTTAGCCCCAGTTACTAGTTTTACCCTAGGCAGCTCCTTGCGGTCACCGACTTCAGGTACCCCCAGCTTCCATGGCTTGACGGGCGGTGTGTACAAGGCCCGGGAACGTATTCACCGCATCATGGCTGATATGCGATTACTAGCGAATCCAGCTTCACGGAGTCGAGTTGCAGACTCCGATCCGAACTGAGAACGGCTTTGAAGATTCGCTCCTGCTTGCGCAGTGGCTGCTCTCTGTACCGTCCATTGTAGCACGTGTGTAGCCCAGGACGTAAGGGCCGTGATGATTTGACGTCATCCCCACCTTCCTCACGGTTTGCACCGGCAGTCTTGTTAGAGTTCCCGGCATGACCCGCTGGCAACTAACAATAGGGGTTGCGCTCGTTATAGGACTTAACCTGACACCTCACGGCACGAGCTGACGACAACCATGCAGCACCTTGAAAGACGTCCGAAGAAAATCTGGTTTCCCAAACTGTCGTCTCCCATTTAAGCCCTGGTAAGGTTCCTCGCGTATCATCGAATTAAACCACATGCTCCTCCGCTTGTGCGGGCCCCCGTCAATTCCTTTGAGTTTCACACTTGCGTGCGTACTCCCCAGGTGGGATACTTATCACTTTCGCTTAGCCACTCAGATTGCTCCGAACAGCTAGTATCCATCGTTTACGGCGTGGACTACCAGGGTATCTAATCCTGTTCGCTCCCCACGCTTTCGTCCATCAGCGTCAATCCACTTGTAGTAACCTGCCTTCGCAATTGGTATTCCATGTAATATCTAAGCATTTCACCGCTACACTACATATTCTAGTTACTTCCAAGTAATTCAAGTCTTACAGTATCAATGGCCGTTCCATCGTTAAGCGATGGGCTTTCACCACTGACTTATAAGACCGCCTACGGACCCTTTAAACCCAATGATTCCGGATAACGCTTGGATCCTCCGTATTACCGCGGCTGCTGGCACGGAGTTAGCCGATCCTTATTCTTACGGTACCGTCAAGTTCCTACACGTAGGAGTGTTTCTTCCCGTATAAAAGCAGTTTACAATCCATAGGACCGTCATCCTGCACGCGGCATGGCTGGTTCAGGCTTGCGCCCATTGACCAATATTCCTCACTGCTGCCTCCCGTAGGAGTCTGGTCCGTGTCTCAGTACCAGTGTGGGGGATCTCCCTCTCAGGACCCCTACCCATCATCGTCTTGGTAAGCCGTTACCTTACCAACTAACTAATGGGACGCATGCTCATCTTGTACCGTTGGAACTTTAGTTATCAAATGATGCCATTCAATAACACTATGAGGTATTAATCCAAATTTCTCTGGGCTATCCCTCAGTACAAGGCAGATTGCATACGCGTTACGCACCCGTGCGCCGGTCTCAAATTAGCAAGCTAATTCTACCCCTCGACTTGCATGTGTTAGGCCTGCCGCTAGCGTTCATCCTGAGCCAGGATCAAACTCTTCATCGTATATTTTAATATTGTCGATAAATGCTAGGTTTTTCAAATCTACTCGAAAAAGTCTTACTCTCTCTTATATTTGCTGTCAATTCAATATGTCTATGAACGTGTCTTCTTTTATTCTGTCACTATCATTTCTGATAGCGGGTGCAAAAGTAAAACTTCTTTTTAAAACTGCAAAACTTTTTGAAACTTTTTTTTGAAAAAATTTTCTTTTCGTTTTGACCAGTATTTCAAATGAACTTCCCTTGTTTTGCGGGTTGCAAAAGTAGAACCTCTTTTTAAATCTCGCAAGCTTTTTTTGAATTTTTTTTCGATTTATTGCTAAACCGTTTTTCAAAACCAACTGCTCAATATTTTTAAGAACTTCCCCCTATTTGCGGGCTGCAAAGATAGTTTCTTTATTCTTTACAATCCAAATCTTTTTTCAACTTTTTTTCAAAATCTTTTTGACTCGGTTTGTTTCAAAATGTCGTAAGAACTATGCCGTTATTGCGGGTGCAAAAGTAGCACTCTTTT
>NZ_JBSNCR010000014.1:0-3978 GCF_053764385.1 Flavobacterium pedocola
TGATACCGTAAATACTGCTGAACAGAAAGTGATACAACCATTAGAATCTTGTACCATCCAGGTTACGGTAACTGATGTTTCGGTAAAGCCTGGAACACCTGTACCAGGATTTAGAGGAGCATGATTACCTCCGCCCGGATCTGCCGCAGCCGGTGTATACACGTATTCAACAGTTGGCGTTACGCCCGGATTTGCCGTTGCAAAAGCATCAAACCAAGTAGCAAAATCTGCATTTGTATTCGATTGCGATTCACTGGCAGACACTCCACAAACAACCTGATTAAATAATGAATTACTAGGACAGGTTATTGAAGGAAGTGGATTAATGTTAACCGTAGCCGTACTAGAGTCATTACCACAAGGAGCCGTGCCTGTTACAGTATACGTAAAGACTCTTGGGGTTGTTGCTCCCGGCGCCAATGTATAAGTCCCCGCAACAGCATCAAAAACACCGCCTGATCCTGAAGTGTCTGTCCAGGTTCCTCCCGGATCTTCACCACTTATTAAATCGAACAAGTTAATGACTGCGTTACTACCGACGCAAACTGCTGTACTGCCATCTGTTCCGGCATTGGGCTGTTCGATGACTATCAGACGCGCCTTACAATCACCTATAGAAACAATTCCAAAGTTACTTGTCACAAGTGTTAGTGTATATGTGCCTGGCGCTGGATTTACTACGGTAACTGTCTGTGTGTTAGCACCGCTTAATTGCGTCTGAGGCGATATTGTCCAACTGTAAGACTGCAAACCCGGAGGACCACTAAAGCTTGGGTCTGCATCGCTTTCGCAAATTGTTTGTTCCTGTGGAGCAATAGTACATGGCGGAGGTGGAATAACAATATCAGAAGCTTTAATCTGATTATCCTGTGATCCCAATGAAGCGCCGTCTAATGTAGATAATTTAAAATGGTATGGTCCACCATTAATAGAGGCAGCACCTAATCCCGTCCCATAATGAACTCCTGGATAATTAGGAAAATTATTCCCTAAAGACAAGTGACCGGCAAATAAAAACAGGATATTAGTAGATGATGATGTCCAGCGCAATTCATAATGCGCATAAGCTTCTCCGCTGATTCCATCATCATTATTGTATCCTACAAATACCAATTCAGCCGATGTAATTGCAGCATTACCATATAACTGCACTCCTCTTTTAGAGGAACCTCCAACAGCAACATCATATGCAGCAACCCTATCGGCCACACTTTGACCTAATGTGGAACCATAAGCTGTAGCAAGAGGTACCCCTGCAACAATATTGTTAGCTCCAGTATAAAGATTATTAATTATTGCTGCTGTTGCCGGAGGCCCTATGGCACCACCGTTTACGGACAATCCCGTAAACCCTGCAGTATTGGAAATAATCTGATAATCAATAAGTGCCCGATCATAACCGGTTATAAAGTCATAGGCATGATGCCCGCCTTTAGTAGCCAGGTGACTGATTTTAAGCACGTGCTGATTATTAGCAGTAGCTGGTATTCCTACGAGAACAAAACGTTGTAAAGTTGATGTCCCTTCATAATAAGTTGAATTGTTTTGTTGTAAAATACTATTTATCCATTTCTCTTGTGGATCGTTGGCAAATTGTTTGAAATCATTTCCCGACTGAGAATACACTCCAAGACCACAAAATAAAAGCAACAACACTGGTAATGATTTTGATAAATTAAATTGATACCTTGTAAAAACAGAATTTATCTCAAGTGTAAATTGCTTTAAAATACTTTGCCATAAACAAAAAACTGAAAAAACGTCTAACAAACCCATAATTGAGGACCTGTTATCATGACATTCTTTTTCGCAAAAACTCTTAATATTTCTTTTCATAATAATACGGTTTTAGAACCATATTACTAGAGGGAAGTAGACGACAGAAAAGGGGAATCCCAAAAAAAATACCCTTTCAATCAAAAAATTGAAACCTAAAGATTATTCAAAAAGAAAAAAGAAAAATGTTAATTGATTGTTGCGGAGGTATTATTGCATAAGCAATCACAATTAACCATAAAACCGTCAAATAACCTTGTTAAAGTTATTGACACAAATTTAACACTATTTTTAGTATCAACGTTAACAAATTCACAACACTTACAGACTTTAACATTTTTAACAATACATTGACTACCAATTACTTATAAATATAAAACTTAATAAAAGTTCTAAAAAAACAGCACTATCAATATTTAAAAAAAACTCCATCTGAACTTTACTGATTCAGTCCATTTGGAGGGTATGATACATGTTGCGAAAATCACCAGGATCTATTAAGAAACTTCTGATATCCTGTGAATTGAAATTTCAAGAAAGTTGGTAAAGCAATCCTTTGAATGCATATAAATAAGAAGAGGCTGATTATCACTAATCAGCCTCTTCCTTTTTTAATGAACTAAGGGTATCTATTTTTTGGAAATCACTTTTTTAGTACTTACTCCTTTGTCGGTGATCAGTTTGATAAAGAACATTTGTCCTTCACCAACATTGAATGTTGGTTGAATAACCACCTCTTTGTTGAAATAAGCATCAGGGTCATCGTAAGACATTAAGAACATGCCTTTCGCATCAAATACTTCAATTCTTGCTTTAGATTTATAATCGAAGTTGTATCTAACAGTAATATTGTCTTTGAACGGTACTGGATAAGTAGAGAACATTGACAAATCTTTAGTATCAGTCACTGGTCCTACAACTGAATCAGGAACCGGTACTGCCATTCTACATCCGTCAAATCCATTGTTAATTGCATCGACAGCCGCATTAACATCGGTTGGAGAAACTCCAGGAATCACTTGACCTCCTAAAATCGCATTTGCCAAATCGAACAACGAATCAACAGTTGGTGTTGCTCCTCCTTGTCTCAAGTAGTCGATAACAGATTGCGGGATGTGGAATATTTGAGCTGAACCCGAAGGAACATCAGATCCACATTCAACATCTACGGTAGCAAATGTGTCATGCAATTCATAATCACCTAATGTACCATCAACAAATCGGTTGAAGAACAAGGTCATGGTTTGAGAAAGCAGATTGTTGTTAATTCTACCTCGTGTATTTCTATTCGAAGTATTTCTTAATGGATCATTATCGGCCCAAGTTGAAAAATCATCAAAAGTGGCATATCCTACCAATGCTCTTGGAGTACCTCCTCCTGGCAACATTTTATAAATGTTGTTTTTAGAGATTGTTGAATTTCCATTAATATCTGATAATTTCAAAAGGAAATAATTACCTGAACCTACATTACCAAAATTGTAGCTACCTCCAGCTGCTGTTACCGCACCAACCATGATTTCATAGTCTGTGGTACGAATACCGTCCGGAGTACATGCGGAACCGTTATAAGCACCGTAGTAACCTTGAGTATAGGTACAGTGTGGCTCATCACAAGGCATTACTGTTACGGTAAAGTCACAAGATGAATCGTTACCACAATCATCAGTTGCAGTAAAGGTAACGGTTATGGTTTGTCCTACCGGGAATGGTGCATTAAGAGCCAATCCGTCAGAACGTGTTCCGACTACTTCTACTTCACCACCACAATTATCAGTTGCCTCAGGGGTAACTATAGTAGGGAATTCTTCACAAACTCCGATTACAATATCATCAGGACATTCGATTACCGGATCGGTTTCATCGAAGTGACGGGTAATACGAAGTGTTTGTTGTGCATCGTTACCACAATCATCGGTTACAGTGAATCGGTAATCACGGTATTGAGTACATTCATTAACACTACCGGAACCAATCAATACACCATCTACGCTGCCACTGGTTTCTCCACCGGCTCCACAATTATCTGTAAATGTTGTAGATACTTCTGTTGGCCATGCGGTGTTACAGCCTGGTAAAGCGTAATCAGCAATATCGGCAACAACCGGATCGGTTTCATCGAAGTGACGGGTAATACGAAGTGTTTGTTGTGCATCGTTACCACAATCATCGGTTACAGTGAATCGGTAGTCGCGGTATTGG
>NZ_JBSNCR010000015.1:0-3656 GCF_053764385.1 Flavobacterium pedocola
CCTGAACAAATCGGAGTTACTGCCGTAAAATTTGGTGTAACTATCGGATTCACTATAATCGTCATGGTTTGTGTTGTAGCACATTGTCCTGCATCTGGCGTAAACGTATAAGTGGTAGTAGCCGTATTATTCAAAGCCGGTGACCATGTTCCTGTGATTCCATTATTGGAAGTTGTTGGTAAAGCCGCTAATGCATCACCTGAACAAATCGGAGTTACTGCCGTAAAATTTGGTGCAACTATCGGATTCACAACAATCGTCATGGTTTGTGTTGTGGCACATTGCCCTGCATCTGGCGTAAAGGTATACACTGTTGTTGCAGTATTATTCAAAGCCGGTGACCATGTTCCTGTGATTCCATTATTGGAAGTTGTTGGTAATGCGGCTAATGTATCACCTGAACAAATCGGAGTTACTGCCGTAAAATTTGGCGTAACTATCGGATTCACAACAATCGTCATGGTTTGTGTTGCAGCACATTGCCCGGCATCTGGCGTAAAGGTATACACTGTTGTTGCAGTATTATTCAAAGCCGGTGACCATGTTCCCGTGATTCCATTATTGGAAGTTGTTGGTAAAGCCGCTAATGCATCACCTGAACAAATTGGGGCTACCGCTGTAAAATTTGGTGTAACTATCGGATTCACGACAATCGTCATGGTTTGTGTTGCAGCACATTGTCCGACATTAGGAGTAAATGTATACAAAGTTGTAGCCGTATTGTTTAAAGCCGGTGACCAAGAACCTGTAATTCCTTCATTTGAAGTTGTTGGTAAAGCCGATAATACATCACCTGAACAAATTGGAGCTACCTGCGTAAAGTTAGGTGTTGCCCCCGGAGTTACTGTGATGGTCATCGTTTGTGTTGTAGCACATTGTCCGGCGTTCGGGGTAAACGTATAAGTCGTGGTAGCCATATTATTGATGGCCGGCGACCATGTTCCCGTGATTCCGTTATTGGAAGTAGTTGGTAAAGCCGCAATAGCTGCTGATGAACAAACTGGTGGCACCTGAGTAAAAGCAGGTACTGTGTTACCGTTATTCAGATAAGTGATTTCCACAGTACTGGTGCAGTATAAAGTAGTCCAACTGAATTGATAAGTCCCAGACACAGAGAATCCGGAGATAGTGGTAGTATTTGCTGAAGTATTGCCAATAACTGTAGCTGAAGGATTTGTGCTGTGTGCTGACCATGTTCCAATTCCTGCAGATACTACATTTACCGTATCGTTATTACAATCCAAAACTAATGGGGATGCAGAAATAATACTGTTATCTGCCGTAAAGGTAATCGCATCTAAAAAGTTTCCGATAGTTGCCCCTCCAACACTGCTGATTGATTGGAAAAGAAAACGGGTAATCGGCTGACCTGCTGGAACTGTATAAGAACCTGTATTGTAACTCCAGGCCGCTACTCCTGTACTAACGCGGCGAATTTCAACATAAGGTCCTCCCGGTGGTCCTGCCAAAAGTGCAACAGTGTCTAAACCTTGTCTTCCTTTGTGGGCAAATCCGTAGTTAAATACAGTACTGGTTGGAGTAGCATAATCCTGATACACAGCAGAAACCTGATGTGCATTTAATTCGATAAACTGATCACCTGAATAAGCAAGATGGTTTTCATAGTTTGGTGAAGGCCAGATTTCTATTATGTGATCCGTAGCGGTCGTTCTCCATCCTAACACTGTATAGTCATTTGTGGTAAGATTTGGGTTTGTACCGGTAATATCCGGGTATTCGAAATCTGCATTAACTGTATTAATCATACAGTTTAAGCTACTGCCATTAGTTGGAGGTTGCGGCGTTTTTACACATACATTAAACTGTACGTTAAGGTTTGTAGTAACATTATTTAATGATGCTCTTACTAAATAAACACTGTTAACCTGTAATCCCGTTGCTGTAATCGAGTTGTTAAAGCTACATGCTATCTGATTCAAACTGCCACACTGACCAGAATAAAGTGTTAAAGCAATTGGAGAAGGGGTTCCGGTAAAATTGATCAAATCAATAGTATGTGTTGAATTGCTGGCTACGAACTGAAACCAGATATCACCTGAGTTATTTGTGCCACAACCCGTACCGCCTTCAGGAGAAGCTGTTGATCCTACAAGTGATACATTTCGGACCTGAGTACACTGATTTGTACTGTTAACCGGAAGGGTCAGAGGCATTGAACACTGGTTGTACCCAATCAAAGTAGCAGCGGTAGCCGGACCAGACCAATTACTCAGATAAGGAGAAGCACATACAGCTCTTACATAAAAATCGTATGTCGTTGAGGCTAGTAAATTATTCATCACAAAGGGAGGTGGGCTGGTAACCATTGTCCCCACAGAACCAAAAATAGGAGCAGGGGACCCGGTTGGTAAAGCAATTACTTCCCATTGTGTTTCATTATATCCAGGTGTCCAGTTTAAAGTAGCTGTGGTATAGCCCATGCTGCTTGCCGTTAATCCTGTTGGGTCCGGACACATCGGAATGTCTTCAACAATCACATTATCAATATACAATCGATTACCATCCAAGGTGCTGCCAGGAACATGCCAGGCAATATGTACCTGACCTGTTAATGGATTGTTCGATGCATCAACCAAGTTTATGATCCGTTGTGCATAAGTGGTATTTGTGTATGAGGTTAAAGGGATAACTGTCTGGGTAAAATCCGTTGTTGCTGATCCTGTCGTGGACAACACAACTCTAAAGTCGTTTGGCTCTGCGCCCGATTGCACTTTATAGTGGAATTTTAATCGCTTCGGACGAGGTGTGGAATTTAAATTAATCTTTGGCGAAATCAACCAATCGTTATTGTTTCCGGCATTAAGATCCGTAAAAAGCATTGCGGACTGGTTTCCTTCAAAAGGAGTAGTGGTGTAGTCCATGTTCCATGAATCCGCATCAGCATTTACGTTTGTCACCGTCCAGCATGCTTGTGAAACAGATGCCGAGTTGAAGCCTTCAGTAAAAGGAACCGAAAACATGCCACAACCCAAATTAATAGCTACCGGACCAGACCAATCACTCATGTCAGTTGGATCACAAACTGCTCTTACATAATATTCATACGATAATAGCGGATTTAATCCGGTTATTGTAAAAGGATTGCTTCCGACACCAATAATAGTACTGCTCGCTGTGGGTAAACCGGAACCGGGAGCCTGAACAACGATTTCCCATTCCGATTCGCCTCCGCCTTCAGTCCATTGTACTGTAGCTGAAGATCCGGATGCACTTACCACTATCAAGTTTGTTGGTTGAGGGCAAGTTGGAGAAAAAAAACGAGTCTCAGTAGCTTTTTTGCCAACCGTTTTTTTACGTTTTGGATTGACGGTATTCGAGGCTCCGTTTTTTTTAAGAAGATTTTTTTCGGTTAGTCTCCCTGAAGAAAAAGCTCCTTTATTTTCACGGCTTTCTTTTAACCGGGAATATCCCAGCATAGAAAACAACAACATTATAAGTACTAATGTATTTTTTTTCATAATGATGATAAACAGTTTTTTGTTGTTGTGTTGTTCTTTGATTTGTATTAGAATTATTGAGTAGATTATCCACTCATTTGTTGTAAACTTTTAGATTAAAAGAACAACCGGTTAAACAAAAAGCACCTGTTTGGGTGCTTTTTATTTTATGGTTTGTCCGGTTACTTTTTTACAATC
>NZ_JBSNCR010000016.1:0-3497 GCF_053764385.1 Flavobacterium pedocola
ACTGATCGTGAACACTCCGGCTGCAAAACTTCCGGTTACTCCCGCAGGTAAACCTGCAACAGTAGCACCTGTAGCATTCGTTACACTATAAGTAATATTTGCAATAGCAGTATTAATACATACTGTTTGGTTAGCAGTTGCTGCAGCAGAAGTTAGCGCAACAGCTGGTAGTGGAGTTACCACAACAGTATTCGACAATGCCAATGCTGTCGTACAGCCAGGAGGTGTAAAAGTATATTGAACTCCATCCACCCAAACAACTCCTCCAGTTCTGGTAATTACAATAGTATTTGTAGAAACAGTAGTTGTAACCGTTATGTATTGTAACACATCATTAGGTGCTGCACTGAAAGTTCCGATATTAGCTGTACCATCTGATATGTTTACAGCACCGGAATTACTATCTCTTGCAATACTTACTGTAATGTTAGTACCAGCAGGAACGGTATGCTGAAGTGTTATTGTCAAAGTAGTCGTAGTCCCATCTACAAAAGCACAGTTTGCACCAGACGCGGCTGCTCCTGACGCTGAAATCGCTCCTGTCGCATTAGCCGGGGTAGTCCCTCCAGTAGCTGAAAGACCATTCCCCGTTACCGGTGCTGCAGCTGTTGCAACTGAAGTTCCGTTGAAAGTGGTATTCACTACAACCGAAGGAACAGTTACAGTAGCAGTACCTGCCCCGCTTAAAACTACAGTTTGAACTCCTCCTCCATTAATATTATAGGTTACCGTTGCATTTGGAGTCCCGGTAACATTGAAAACTGCATTATTACCAGAACATACTGGAGATGTAGATGTTACTGAAGCTGTTGGAGCAGCTACAATAGTAACAGATGTATTTACATTAATAATCGGACAACCTCCGCCCGGATTATAATTGTAAGTAACAGTATATGTCCCAGGAGTACTTGTACCTGTATTAATTGCTCCTGTACCAGCAGTAATAGACAGACCTGCCGGTGAAGCACTATAAGTTCCACCTGTGTAAGATCCTACTCCGGTGATTGTAACCGCCTGAGAACCTGCAACATTACAAAATGGCGATCCCGTATAACTAATTGTAGCTGAAGGACATGGACATGTTGCATTAATTGTAACGTTTCTTCTATACTGACAACCAAATTCATCGGTAACTGTAAAAGAATACACGTATGATCCGGCTCCCGTAAATGGACCTATTGATACGTTGTTCGCTAATTGAGTTCCAACACAAGGCCCTGGTGGTGGGCATGCTCCAGGTCCTGGATTAATTGCGCTAGTTGTTGTAGTAGTTTGTGCCGGAACTGCCGGTCCTGATCCAGTAGTAGACCAAGTCGCCGTTGCCAAATCAGGTGTTATGGTTTGTAAACTTGCATAACATGATGTAGGGAATGTTAATGACCAGTTTGATAATACTCCATCGTCAAGACCGATATTATCCCTCACCTGTAAAGTCCAAACCCCATTCATTGTCGCGCCATTCAAGGCTGTAAAAGGGTTTGTTGAATTGTAAGTTTGCGGAATATAATAACTAGCTGCTTCGCAAGTACCTGTGTACACAGCACATGTTGCAGTAGTTGTTGTGGTTGCTCCGGCTGCCGTCCAGGCAACACCTCCCGAGTTAACAACTGAATACTGAGCAACACAGCCCGGATCTAAATCATCGGCAGCATCACTACAAGTTCCGAAGTGAATACTTCCACCGTGCTGATCGTAAACCATTACAGATTCACCAGAAGGCGAAATCAATGTTATCTCCAAATCTCCTGAATAAGAATGCTCTAAATTGAATGTTAAAGTCGGATAACATCCGGCACTCATAGTAGCTCCCGCAGGAAACAATCCGGAAAAATCTAAATTTGAAGTATAGTTGGCTCCTGATCCATCCGGAAGAGAAACTGGTCCCGAAATTACGGAAGGAGTCATTTGGGTTATCGTTTGAGAAATAGCTAATCCGTTAAGCGTGACACTATTTCCACAGGTAACCGGAACAGGACCGGCTGTAGTTCCGGTAAAAACTGGCTCCGGCATTACCCTGACTGTCCTCGTAACGGAATTCATACTCAAACAACCTAACGGATCCGTACTTGTATTATTATTTCTAACTCTTAAGCGAACTACATATAATCCAGTTCCCGGAAAAGTATGGTTCGTATTCGGTGTTGCTGTAATACTTGTAGTTCCATCACCCCAATCCCATTCATATCTTACAATACTACCAGAAGCAGTAGTTGAATTTGATGCATTGAAAGCAACAGTAAGTGAGCCCGGATTTAAGGAAGCCGGAGGACAGATATCTACCGTAGCCGTACTAACCATTGCTGCCACAGGAGGTGTACACGGCGTCACACAAGAAATAGACGCTGACCATCCTGCATACTGTAAAATGGAGTCTGAAGTAAAACGAAATGTTATACACCCATCAGGACTTGTAGAAGTAACCGTAAAAGCTCCTAAATTCCCCATAAAAACATCATCTGCAGTACCTGAAACGGAATTTCCATGCCACATTTCGAGGTAATCATAATTGTTTTCAGTGTTAAAAGCCGTAAAAGAAACTCGGATTAAATCTCCGGGAGTTGACGGACAAAAGGTAATCGTACTACTTTGACTAGCACCGTAATCCGAGTTATTACCTTGATCTCTAAACGTTCCCGAACACGTACTGATAGTACCATTAGCACCATTAGCCATAACATAAGTCTGGCTAAAAGAAACACTACAGATTAGTAGAAATAGTAGGGACAAAAAGTAGTTATTTTTCATAATAACCTATTTTACAGTTGTTAGTTTGTTCTTTAAATTCTGATCAAAGGCATATATATACCACAATTCCTCTTTGGAATAAATAGTTTTGACTTTAGCTGAAAGCGAGTTAATAAAAGCACTCCCCGTTGTATAATAATTATAGTACTCAGGGGCCGAATCTTTATACTGCATCATATCTGCATCTGAAATATTTTTTAAAAATTTCAAATCCTCAGACGTGTATTTCTCTTCGGAAAGTTTGCCTTTAAGTTTATGCGACAAGTCATAAACTTTCATTTTGGAATGCATTCGATACCCTGGAGGTAAATTAAATTTTCCGTTACCATTATTATCCGAATGAACAGTTTGCGCTGTAACCGTCATTGAAAACATGGTAAAAAATAATGCGAATAAGAAATACAGATGCTTCATAAAATTTCATTTAAAATTTATGGATAGTAATATTGACGAAAAGTAATTTTTAAAGGAAAAAGGAAAAATAAAAAGAAGAAACAACCTACAAGCCTTACCAATAGAGCGCTTGCAGTCAAGAAGAAAAATATACAGAAATATAACACAAAAAATTTTTTTAGTCATTTTGCCTTGGAAATATTAAAATTCTGTTAATTAACAAATATGCAAAACTTTAGCAATAAAAAAAACATATTATACATAATATTTTATTTTTTTTTCAACAACTTTTTACGATTTACCAACTTTACCAATTTTTTAATAAAAAAGGGCTACCAATTGGTAGCCCTTTTTTATTA
>NZ_JBSNCR010000017.1:0-3110 GCF_053764385.1 Flavobacterium pedocola
ATAAACTCCGAACGACGGTTCTTAGCATGTTCCTCCTCGGTGCAGTCGGCGCACTGTACTTTCGGTTCGCTCTCCCCGAAGCCTTTGCCGGAGATTCGCTCCTTGGCAATACCTTTAGAGATCACATATTGTACCGTAGATTTAGCACGTCTGTCCGACAGGTTCATGTTGAAGCTGTCCGTACCGCGGCTGTCCGTGTGTGATTTTACCATGATCACCATGTTCGGGCTGTTCTTCATCACCTGAACTAACTTGTCCAGTTCGAAGGCACCGGCCTTAGTAATGTTGCTCTTGTTGTATTCGAAGAAGATGTCGTTTAAGATCACTTCCGTCTCCGTTACGATCACATCGATCGGATCCAACTCTGCGATTACCGGTTTCTCCCCGCCTTGGGTCTTGTCCACCGCGATGGTCTTGCTCACAAAGCCGTCTTTGGATACCTGCAGCGTATACGGTTTGTCACAGTCCACTGCATAGCCCACAAAACCGTCGGCCGTAGTGTATTTGGTTTCGATCACGTTGTTGCGGTCGTCCAAAATCGCTACAGAAGCACCGGATAACAGTTCGCCTGTTTTAGCGTTTTTAACGGTGGTCTGGATCTGTACCCCACATACCGGGATGGCCATGAAGATATCATCCTGCCCGCCACGGTTACTGGAGAAGAATCCTGTTTTCTGCTCGGTGTTGAAGGTAAAGGCAAAATCGTCTTTCTCCGAGTTTACCGGTTTACCCACGTTTTTCACTTCCATGCCTTTGTTTAAATCCACCACAAAAACATCCATACCTCCAAAACCTTGTTTAGCGTCTGAAGAGAAGTACAGTTTGTTCTCATCGGTGACAAACGGGAAGTTCTCGCGGCCTTCTGTATTGATAGCCGTTAGGTTCTCCGGGGTACCGTAATCGTTGCCGTTTACCGTTACCTTCCAGATATCCGATTGTCCCACTCCGCCCGGCATGTCCGAGGAGAAGTATAAGGTCTTTCCGTCTTTACTGATGCTTGGGTTCCCTACGTTGTAGTCTTTGTTGTTCAGTGGAAGCGCTTGGATGTTGGTCCATTTGCCGTCCGCCATAGTCGCTTTGTAAAGCCCTACCTTACCGTATTTCAGTTTCTTGGCCTTGTCCTTGTCGAACACCTGGTCGCGGAAGGTCTCACTGGCAAAGTACATCGTGGTGCCGTCCGCACTGATCGTGGCCGGTCCGTCGTGCCATTTGCTGTTGGTGCCTTCTACCTCTGTGGGTTTGCTGTAGGTGCCGTCTGCGTTTTTAGTGGCTTTGTACAAATCCAGGTACGGCTCGTCGTTATACCCGTAGTTTTTTCTTGAGGTATTGCGCGCACTGGCGAAGTACAAGGTATTGTCATTAGTCAGTACCGCCCCGAAGTCCGACTTCTCGCTGTTGATGTCCATCGTTTTGGAATCGAACAGTTTCTGTTGTGCCGTCAGTCTTGGGATGTAGTCCGGCTCTTTTTTAAAGGCCACCGCTCTTTGGTCGTTAGGAGCCAAGGCTGCGAACTTCTCCATCTGCGCATTGGATTCGGCGTATTTGCCATCGGCCTTTAGCATCTGGGCATAGCGGTAGTAAATCTCCGCTTCCTGTTTCTCTTCCGTTGCCTTAGCATACCATTTGGCTGCCTCCTGGGTGTTGAACATATTGTAATAGCTGTCGGCAAGCTGACGGTACACGTAATTGTCCGCCTTGCCCGCGCTAACCAGTTTTAAGTACTGCTCAGCGGCGTCCATATACTCGTAACGGTTGTAGAGCTTGTCAGCCTCCTGAGTGTTTTTGTTTTGTGCTGATGCTAATAAACCAGCGAATACAAAACTTAAAGTGATATAGGTTTTCTTCATGTTATAATCGCGGTTAAATTAGAAAAATCTCGGTGAGGTGGATACTTTCTTAGAGAAGCTCACATCCCATAACAGCATGAACTCGTGAGACGATTTGGTCTTCGCGTTAAGATCCGAGATAATGTGGTCGTATGCATAACCGATGCGAAGGTCCTTGGTGATCCCGAAGTTCACCATCGCCCCGAAGGAATCCTCCAGACGGTAGGTTAACCCAAGCTCCAGTTTCTCATACAAAAGCGTGTTTAAAGACGCATCCAGTGAGGTCGGCGCGTTGAAGGCCGATTTCACCATCGCAAAAGGTTTTAACTTCACATTCTCGTTGATGTCGAACACATAACCCCCCGTCACAAAATAATGCGAGGCTTCCGAACCGAACTCCCTGCCGTTAAAGTCAAGGTGTTTCGATTTTAGCATGTTCGGTACCGATACCCCTAAATAGTATTTGTTGGTATAGTAGAACAAGCCCGCTCCGATGTTCAAAAACGTGTTGCTGGTGTTCTCCGCAAAAGCAGGGTCGTTCAGATCCGGAACGTGACCGTTACCGATATCGTCATACAACGCTACCTTGTGGAACGTCGCCCCACCTTTCATCCCGAAGGCCAGTTTGTGCTCCTCGTTCAGCTTTAAGGTATACGAGAAGTCCGCATACGCATTGGTCTCCTCAACAGGACCGATCTTATCATTGATCACCGACAACCCCAATCCAACATTCTTCCCCACAGGGCTGTGGCCGAAAAAAGTAGCCGTGGTCGGTGCATCTTCGATCTCAACCCATTGCTTGCGGTACAAAAGCCCCAAAGACAAATTGTCCTTCGAACCAGCATACGCCGGGTTCATAACACTCATATTGTACATATACTGCGTATAGTGAGGATCCTGTTGGGCATAACCTTCCGTTACTCCCAGCAAGCCCACCAAAACACCTAAATATAGTTTCTTCATTACTTGTATTGTTTTATTTTTTTGAAAGCGCACTGCCCCTTAAAAAGAAGCAGTGCCTTTCTTTATTTATTGCTCTCTGTTGATGTATACCCAACCCGTTTTGGTCGATCCGTCTCCCGCTTCAATTACGAAGTAGTACGTTCCATCCGGTAACTCATCGCCACCTTTGGACTGACCGTGCCACTGGTTCGTGTAGCCACTGCCGTGCTCGTAAACCGTAGTTCCGTAACGGTTGAAGATCTGTACCTTTCTCGCACCTAAACCTTCAAGATCCCAACCATCGTTCAAACCGTCGCCGTTTGGTGAGATACCTTTAGGGAT
>NZ_JBSNCR010000018.1:0-2144 GCF_053764385.1 Flavobacterium pedocola
AACAATTACCTAAAGTAGCCGTTACCGTGTAAGTACCTGCCGGAGCTGTTATCGTGTTTCCGCTGATAGTTGCTCCAGTGTTTGAAGGACTAACGGTATACGTGTACGAACTGTTGTAATTGGTAATGGTGAAACTACCGTTTGGATTGGTACAGGTTGGCTGTGTCACGGCGCTAAGCGTTGGTTTCGCCGGTGTTGCCGGTTGTGCATTCACGGTTAATGATGTAGCTGCTGATGTACAATTTAATTTTGTATAGGTTACAGCATAAACACCTGGATTCAAGTTTGGAAAAATACCTGTAGTATTGCTTTGTGCCGCAACTACCGGGTTTGTTCCTGTTACCGTATAACTGATACCTGATGCCGGTGCCGGAACGGTAACTGTAATAGTACCTGTAGCAACTGTACATGTAGGCTGCGCTGTTACCGAGGCTGTAGGTGCTGCGAATTGATCGCAGGCAACTGTTACAGAAACTGTTGCAGAATCACAATTATTCGGATTTAGTTTTTCACAAATCTGATACACCATTGTATAGGTTGCAGCCGGTGTTCCCGGTGGTACGGATACTTGTCCCGTAGTAGTACTGATGGAAGGCACCGGATTATTACCGATAGGCGTAGCTGGTGTGGTAACCGTTAGGTTCACTTGTGAAATAGCGACATTGCTTCCGTTTAAAGTGTCAAAACCGTTTCCGTTATTGCTCAGTACGTTTCCGGCATTTGGATTTCCTGTAGTAACATTTCCTCCATTGATAGTGTCGTCTTGAGCAATAATCACTGGTGGTGCAACTGTTACCGTTACGCTTGCCGGATCACAATTTGTCGGATTTAGTTTTTCGCAAATCTGATAAACCAAAGTATAGGTTCCTGCAGGTGTTCCAGCTGGTACGGATACTTGTCCGGTAGTAGTACTGATGGAAGGCACCGGATTGTTTCCGATAGGAGTAGCTGGTGTAGTGACGGTCAGATTCACCTGTGAAATAGCAACATTGATTCCGTTTAATGTGTCATTTCCGTTGCCATTATTGTTCAGTACATTTCCTGCATTTGGATTACCGGTTGTTCCGTTTCCGCCGTTGATAGTGTCGTCCTGAGCAATAATCAGTGGTGATGAAACCGTTACTGTTACGGTTCCCGGATCACAATTATTCGGGTTGAGTTTTTCACAAATCTGATAAACCATTGTATAGGTTCCCGCAGGCGTTCCCGGTGGTACAGACACTTGTCCGTTAGATGGACTAATAAGCGGTACCGGATTATTTCCGATAGGAGTAGCCGTTGTGGTAATGGTCAAATTAACTTGTGAAATGGATACAGGGTTTCCGTTTAGCGTGTCATTGTTGAGTACGTTTCCAACATTTGGATTACCGCTTGTTCCATTACCTCCGTTGATAGGATCGTCTGTTGCCACAATTGGAGGTGGTGCCACGGTTACTGTAACATTAGCGGAATCACAATTATTCGGATTCAGTTTTTCACAAATCTGATAAACTAAAGTATAAGTTCCGGCAGGCGTTCCCGCAGGTACAGATACTTGTCCCGTTGTAGTACTTATGGAAGGCACCGGATTGTTTCCGATTGGAGTGGCCGGCGTGGTAACAGTCAGGTTCACCTGTGAAATGGCTACTGGACTTCCGTTTAGGGTATCAGGTCCATTTCCATTGTTATTCAGTACGTTACCTGCATTTGGATTACCGGTTGTTCCGTTTCCGCCGCTTATAGTGTCGTTCTGAGCTATAATAGCCGGAGCAGTAACTGTTACGGTTACAGTTGCCGGATCACAATTGGTAGGATTAAGTTTTTCACAAATCTGATATACCAAAGTATAAGTTCCGGCCGGTGTTCCTGCTGGTACGGATACTTGTCCTGTAGTAGTGCTGATAATTGGCACCGGATTGTTTCCGATAGGAGTGGCCGGTGTGGTAACAGTCAGGTTGACTTGTGAAATGGCTACATTACTTCCGTTTAAAGTATCGAAACCGTTTCCATTATTGTTCAGTACGTTTCCTGCATTTGGATTACCGGTTGTTCCGTTTCCGCCGTTGATAGTGTCATTCTGGGCAATAATCACTGGTGGTGTAACCGTTACGGTTACGGTTGCCGGATCACAATTTGTAGGATTGAGTTTTTCACAAATCTGATAT
>NZ_JBSNCR010000019.1:0-1916 GCF_053764385.1 Flavobacterium pedocola
GCGTATCGGCTACGGGCACTATCACGGTAACCCCGAACAATACGGTAAGTGCAGCATCGGCATCCCCAACGTTGTGTATCAACACGGCAATGACTGCCATCACACATACCACTACAGGTGCTACCGGCATCGGGGCAGCTACAGGATTACCTGCAGGTGTAACGGCTACTTGGGCAGCTAATACGATTACTATCAGTGGAACGCCAACAGCATCAGGTACGTTCAACTACAGCATTCCGTTAACAGGAGGTTGTGGTGCTATATTTGCGACGGGTACCATTACGGTTAACGGCTTACCGGTATTGACTCCAACAGTTACTACACCGGTTTGTGACGGAGCGACTTTAGATTTTGTCCTAAATAGTAATGTGCCGGGTACGACTTATACCTGGACAGCTTCAACCAGTAATATCAGTAACTCTTTTGTGAGCAGCGGTGATGGAACAAATATTAACCAGGCGGTTAGTTTGGTTAACCCACTAGTGAGTGGTTCTATAACCTTTGATATCTTACCGGTTGCCAACGGTTGTACAGGAGAAGTAAAAAGGGTGACCATAATAGTGAACCCAATTCCAACCATTACCAGTAATGTGGTAGCGGATACTGAATTGTGTACAGGAGAAACGGTAAACATCGATGTGACCGGTACTCCAAGCGGAACGGTTTTCAACTGGGTAGTAATCAATGCTAACAATGCACAGGTTCAAGGAGGAGCGACCAGCGGAAGCAGTACTACGGGAGACATCAACCTTGTTTTGATTGCAACTAACCCGACTGCGGCAGGAACCATCCAATTCGAGATCACACCGGTTAGAAACGGTTGTACGGGAACTCCGGTGCAGACTGCGGTAGTAACGGTGAATCCAACACCGGGAACACCGATACCGACGCCGATCTATGAAATCTGTAGCGGGGAATCTACCAATATCGTTGTGAATACTTTCCCAATCATTGCAGGAACTGCTATAGAGTGGGAGGTAGTGAATGTGACCAACGTAACAGGAGCGACCAGTGGAACAGGAGCAGTTCCGTATACTATTGTTCAACAGTTGTTCAACAGTACCAATCAGGTAGGTTATGTGACCTATCGTGTGAAATCGGTATTGAACGGTTGTTACGGAGCTACTACAGATTACAGAGTACGTGTTAACCCGCTTCCGACAGTTACTTTAACCGGAGGAACGATCTGTATCGATGCTAACGGTGATGCATTCACTTCTTTAGTATTGGATACGGGATTAAGCGATGCGGACTATTTGTTCAGCTGGACCTTGAACGGTAACCCGATTGCGGGAGGCAGTTCAGTGTTGGTGGATGAGACGGACGAGTTAGGGGATTACAGTGTTATCATCACTAATATTACAACAGGTTGTACATCGGAACCGGCAACGGCAACGGTAGTAGGACACAACGTAGGTACTGCATTGACATTGACTACCAGTGTGGCTTTCGAGGAAAGCGGAACTATTACGGTAACTGTTACGGGCGGATCAGGAGATTACCTTTATTCACTGGACGGAGGAGCCTTCCAGGAATCCAATGTGTTCACCAATATATTACCGGGTGAGCATCAGGTAGAGGTTACTGATATCTACGGCTGTACGCAGTTAAGTGAAACGGTATATCTGATCAACTATCCTCATTTCTTCACGCCTAATGGTGACGGAATCTGGGATACCTGGAACATCTGGGATTTAAGAGACCAGCCAAATGCGGAGATCCTTGTTTTCGACCGTTACGGTAAACTGATCAAGCAGATTACTCCGGCCGGAGGAGGATGGGATGGAACCTATAATGGAGAACCATTACCGTCAACAGACTACTGGTTCACGGTTAAGTTTATAGATCCGTCGACCCAAACTGAAAGATTATTCAAAGCACACTTCTCAATGAAGCGTTAAGAAATTAAGAAGTTT
>NZ_JBSNCR010000002.1:0-662222 GCF_053764385.1 Flavobacterium pedocola
ATGGGCTCCAACTGGTGGAACTGCGGCTACCGCTACAGGATTAGCTGCCGGAACCTATACGTGTACCATCACCGATGCTAATGGATGTCAGACCACGAGATCTTTCACTATTAATCAACCAGCGGTAATCGACAGCAGCGTTACATTAAGTGGTTCAACGCTAACCGCTAATCAGACCGGTGCAACTTATCAATGGATTGATTGCAACAATGCAAATGCTCCTGTAGGAGGCGAAACCAACATAACATTTACACCTGCCATCAGTGGAAATTATGCTGTAATTGTTACTATTGGAAGCTGTACTGCTACATCCATTTGTACCAACGTTCTTGATGCAGCTACTTTTGAAACAGCTCCTTCTTTGGTAGTTTACCCGAATCCGACTAATGGCGTAATTAACATAAAAACCAATTTCGAAGGAAGGTTCCAGATTATGAACCAATTAGGACAGATTGTAAAATCATTCACAACTTTTTCAGGGGTAGAACAAACAATTGAAATTAATGCTGCGGCAGGAGTTTATTTCCTAACAGGCCAATCCAAAGACGGTAAAACCGTTAACAGGAAAATTATTCTTGATAAATAAACTGATTTTTCAGCCACTACTTAAAGACCGGTACGTTTAAAAACCTACCGGTCTTTTTATTTACAGGGTTAAATCACTTCCAAAAACAGGTGTTTTCACGCATAAATCCCATTTATTTAATAGATAGTTTTGAGGAAAGTAAATAACCACTAAATCATATAATCATGTCAGAACAAACTTCACAAAGTCAAGTTGCCGCAGCGCAAACTGTACCTTCTCAGGCAACATTTTCATTGGTTTTAAGCCATTTGTACAAAGGAGTAAAACCAGTAATCGCAAATGCAAACTGTGTGTTTTCCTATTCCTGGAATTTCGAAAAAAATATGGGGCTGGCCCAATTGGTTTCCATTGACAATTGCGAACTGAACATCACTTTACATCCGATGGGCATTCAGGGCTATTTGGATTTCATGTCGGATATGCCACCAACCTCAGTGGTTATTAACGGGCAAAGAGTGGTTTTGAACCGTATCATTTTAAACGTTGAATTGGCTACCAACAAACGAAGCGGCGGCATCATGTTCAATGAAAACGGTGACACCATCCAAACCACTGATAATTTCAATACTGCAAAAGCGGCATTTTAACCGGTTTGATTAAAAAACACAAAAGCTGTCCAATGGACAGCTTTTCTAGTATTATTTTTGATCTGAATTCTTAAAACGGGACATCACTGTCGTCATCAAAACTGTTCATATTGCTTCCGAAGGCATCATTTGGACTCGGCAGATTTGGCGTTATAAACGGATTATCATCCATATTCATACCCGAAGGAATAGCGTCAAAAGAAGAACCAAAATCGTCCAGATTGTCGAATTTACCTAAACTTCCGATGAATTTCAAACGGATATTGTCCAGTCCACCATTACGGTGTTTCGCCACGATAAACTCTGCCTGACCTTGTGTTGGCGTACGTTCTTCATCATCCCATTCGTCAATTTTATAGTATTCCGGACGGTAGATGAACGATACAATATCGGCATCCTGCTCAATCGCTCCGGACTCCCTTAAGTCGGAAAGCAACGGTCGTTTGCTCGCCCCACGGGTTTCCACGGCACGCGATAACTGCGAAAGTGCAATCACAGGAACGTTCAACTCTTTTGCCAATGCCTTCAAGTTTCGGGAAATGGTTGAAATCTCCTGCTCACGGTTTCCGCCTCCTTTTCCGTTTCCACCGGCTGTCATTAGCTGAAGGTAGTCGATTACAATCATCTTAATCCCGTATTGGGAAGCCAGACGACGCGCTTTTGCACGCAAATCGAAAATGGAAAGTGATGGGGTATCGTCAATATATAAAGGGGCTTTTTCCAGATCTTTCACTTTGATGGAAAGTTGCTCCCATTCGTGTTTTTCTAATTTTCCGGTTCTCAGTTTTTCAGAAGACAATCCGGTTTCGGAAGAAATCAAACGCGTAATCAACTGAACGGAGGACATCTCCAGAGAGAACAATGCTACCGGAGCTCCTGCATCTATCGCCATGTTTCGGGCCATCGACAATACGAAAGCGGTTTTACCCATACCCGGACGTGCTGCGATAATGATCAAATCGGAAGGTTGCCAACCAGAGGTTAATTTGTCCAGATCGTGGAAACCGGTCGGGATTCCGCTCAAACCTTCTTTATTGGCTATTTCCTCAATTCGCTTTTTGGCCTGAATCACCAAGCTTTGCGCCGTTTCCGAACTTCTCTTGATGTTTCCCTGTGTTACTTCATATAATTTAGATTCGGCTTTGTCCAGCAAATCAAAAACGTCGGTAGTTTCATCGTACGATTCTTCAATGATTTCAGAGGAAATACGGATCAGGCTTCGCTGGATGAACTTCTGAAGAATAATTCTGGAATGGAACTCAATATGTGCCGAAGAGGAAATTTTCTGCGTCAGCTGGATCAGGTAAAAATCACCACCGGAAAGTTCCAGTTTGGCGTTCTTTTTTAACTGTGCGGAAACGGTTAATAAGTCAATCGGCTGGGTATCGTTAAACAACTGAACGATAGCCTCAAAAATGTATTTATGGGCATCTTTGTAAAACGCTTCCGGACTTAAAATATCGATTACCTCATCTACCCCTTTTTTGTCGATCATCATCGCACCAAGCACCGCTTCTTCAAGGTCCAGCGCCTGTGGTGGCAGTTTCCCTTTTTCAAGGTTAATGATGGTAGTTTTATCCACTTTAACAGGGTTTATATTTCTGAGGTTTTCCATGCTGCTAAATTAGCCAATTTTTAGAGAAATTAAATTTGAGTTGTTAATAAACCATTGTTAACAACTCGCCTTTCATTGTTAATAAGTCAAAAAAAATCCGAAGCGGTAAGGCCTCGGATTGTATGCTTTGCGAACAGGCGGTTTTACTCTTTATATTCGCCCATTTTGCTGTATTTATCCATTCTCTGCGCTACTAATTCCACTGTTGATAAATCTTTCAGTTCATCAAAGGCTTTAAGAATGTATTTCTCTACAGTTTTGAATGTTGTCTCTCTGTCGAAGTGTGCTCCACCAAGTGGTTCCGGAATGATATCGTCCACAAGGTTCTGTTTCTTCATATCGAAAGCAGTCAGCTTCAAAGCTTCTGCAGCCTGCTCTTTGTATTCCCAACTTCTCCAAAGGATGGAAGAACAAGACTCCGGTGAAATTACAGAATACCAGGTATTCTCTAACATATAAACTTTATCACCAACTCCGATTCCTAAAGCGCCTCCTGAAGCTCCTTCCCCAACAATAATGGTAATAATCGGCACTTTTAAACGGATCATTTCCAAAATATTACGGGCAATTGCTTCTCCCTGACCTCTTTCCTCAGCTTCCAAACCAGGATAAGCTCCCGGAGTATCTACCAAAGTGATTACAGGAATACCGAATTTCTCAGCCATTTTCATCAAACGCAATGCTTTGCGGTAACCTTCAGGGTTTGCCATACCGAAGTTACGGTACTGACGGGTTTTAGTATTGTATCCTTTCTGCTGCCCAATGATCATAAACGATTGTCCGCCGATTTTTCCAAGCCCGCCGATCATCGCTTTGTCGTCTTTCACTCCTCTGTCACCAAAAAGTTCCAGAAAAGTATCCCCGCACAAAGCTCTTACGTGGTCCATGGTATAAGGGCGGTTCGGGTGTCTGGAAAGCTGTACACGCTGCCAGGCAGTAAGGTTTTTATATATCTCTTTCTTAGTTTCTTCTAATTTCTTCTGGATCTGCTTACAGGTATTGGAAACGTCTACATCCGATTCCTGACCAATAATCTGGCATTTATCCAATTGATCTTCAAGTTCTTTAATCGGAAGTTCAAAATCTAAGTATTCCATTTTGTCTGATTCTTTTGATTTTAGTTTGCCCGACAAAGATAAAATTTTCATTTTACATTGCGGGAACTATTTCGTAATTAGTTTTTAACTTTCTTGTAATTTTTTATTACACCGTTTAAGACAACTGTTACCAATATAATTGAGGCTCCAATATAAAATTCAGGGCTCATTTTCTCGCTGTTGGTAAAAACCAGAATCCCTAAAACGATACCGTAAATCGGTTCCAGGTTAATGGTAAGCATTACCGTATAAGGTGTTAGATATTTCATCACTTTAACCGATGCCAAAAAAGCATAAGCAGTACAAATCGAACCTAAAACCAGCAACCACATTAAATCTTTAAGCGACAGTTGAAAGAAATCTGCGGTAAAACTACCGTTGGAGAGCAAATAGAGCGAAAAGAAACCCACTCCGCCGAGCAATTCATAAAAAGTAATTATCGCCGCATCGTTATCCTTTGCGAACTTTCCGTTGATTACTGAAAATAAGGCAGATAAAAAAGCTGATGTTAAAGCCAGCAGAATCCCTTCCACATAATTACCTTCCACCTTAAAAATGATACTAAGTCCCAAAACCACCAGAAGCCCGAAAAACACTTCATAGAGCACCACTTTTTTCCCGTAAAAGATCGGTTCTAAAATGGAGGCAAAAAGTGCGCCGGTAGACAAACAGGCCAGGGTTACGGAAATATTAGAAACTTTAATCGCCTGAAAAAAAGTGAACCAATGCATCGCAATGACCAAGCCCGAAAAAAGAAAGGCAACGGCAAGTCGATTTGAAATCTTTAACGATATTTTGGAAGCCTTTATATACACAAATATTAAGGAAACGGCTATTAGCATCCGGTACCAAACCAACGGCAAGGCGTCCAGGGTAATCAATTTTCCTAAAACTGCTGTAAATCCCCAAACAAATACTATAAAATGGAGATGAAAATAACTTTTTAATTTATCGTTTGGCATTTCGAAGTAAATAAACCGCTAAGAATCCGAAAATAACATTTGGCAACCATACCGCTACAAAAGGAGGAATACTGGAAGCTTCTGCAAAAGCACCGAAAACCTTATCAAAAAAGATAAACGTAAAGGCCAGGGCAATCCCCAAAGCCAGATTAATTCCCATACCGCCGCGGCGCTTCATCGAAGAAACCGCTACTGCGATAATCGTTAAGATGAAAGCCGAAACCGGCAAACTGTATTTTCGGTATTTCACAACCATATAACGGTTGATATTTGAAGAACCTCTTACTTTTTCTTTCTCAATGAAATTATTCAGCTCGCCAAGTGTCATGGTTTCTGCAATGTAAACTACCGGTGTTAAATCATCAACATCGAAATCAAGTTTCATTTTTCGCTGTTCGGCAGAAATCAACTGATCATCCAGCTCCCCTACAATTCTTTTTTTAAATCCGAACAAAGAGTAGGTACTGTCCTGCTCGTTCCACCTGATTCGATTCGCAGTAATTTTATACTCTAATTTGTTATCGTTAAACTTTTCCAGAGAAAAATTAAAACCCATTTTAGAAATGTAATTGAAGTTGCTCACATAGATAAACTCGTCCTTACTGATCTGACGGTAAACATCCATATTTTCGCGCACCTTCGGATTGTTTTTCAGATAGGTGTACCTGAAATCATTATACCCTTTACTGGCACTCGGTACTAAAACCAATGCCATCAATAAGGCAAAAAGCGAAACAATCGTTGCTCCAATGATATAAGGACGAAGAAATCTTGTATAGGAAATCCCCGAACTCAAAATCGCGATAATCTCTGTGTTATTGGCCAGTTTTGAGGTAAACCAAATCACCGACAAAAACAGGAATATCGGGAAAAGCATGTTCGCAAAATAAACAGTAAAATCCAGATAATACAGTAAAACGTCCTGAAAAGGCACTTTGTTTTCAATCATCTTGTTTACCTTTTCGGAAACATCAATGATAATCCCAATCGGGATAAAAAGCAGCAACATTACCGTGAATGTCACCAAATATCTTCTGAGAATGTACCAGTCAATTATCTTCATTGAACTACCGAATTCTGATTTCTGATTTATAAACGCTGATTCATGTTACGCACCATCATTTCTTTCCACTGACGGAAATCTCCGGCTAAGATATGCTTTCTGGCCTCACGAACCAACCACATATAAAACCCTAAATTGTGTATAGTGGCAATCTGTTTTCCAAGATATTCATCTGCAGCAAACAGGTGACGCAAGTAGGCTTTAGTATATTCCGTATCTACAAACGTATGTCCCATTTCATCGATAGGTGAAAAATCATCCGCCCATTTTTTATTTTTGATGTTGATGGTTCCGTTCGCCGTGAACAACATTCCGTTTCGTGCGTTTCGCGTTGGCATTACGCAGTCGAACATGTCAATTCCAAGGGCGATATTTTCCAAAATATTGATTGGTGTTCCCACACCCATCAGATAACGCGGTTTGTCTTCCGGAAGAATTGCCGTAACCACTTCAGTCATCGCGTACATTTCTTCTGCCGGTTCCCCTACCGAAAGTCCTCCGATAGCATTCCCCTGTGCTCCTGCATTGGCAATATATTCCGCTGATTGGGCACGTAAATCTTTATAGGTACTTCCCTGAACAATCGGAAAAAATGTTTGTTCGTATCCGTATTTAAAAGGTAATTTTTCCAGATGATTGATGCAACGGTCCAGCCAACGGTGTGTCATGTGCATAGAACGTCGCGCATAATGATAATCACAAGGATAAGGTGTACACTCATCGAAAGCCATGATAATATCGGCTCCGATGGTGCGTTGGATTTCCATAACATTTTCAGGAGAAAAGAAATGATACGATCCGTCGATATGCGATTTGAATTTCACCCCTTCTTCTTTAATCTTACGGTTGGAAGAAAGCGAATACACCTGATAACCACCGGAATCGGTTAAAATATTACGGTCCCAGTTCATGAATTTATGCAATCCGCCTGCTTTTTCAAGGATTTCGGTTTGTGGTCTTAAATATAAATGATAGGTATTTCCCAAGATGATATCCGGATTGATATCGTCTTTCAATTCTCGCTGATGCACTCCTTTAACAGAAGCAACGGTTCCCACCGGCATAAAAATAGGCGTTTCAATTACCCCGTGATCTGTGGTGAGAAATCCTGCCCTTGCTTTGGTTTGTGGGTCTTTTTGTACTAAATCGAACTTCATATAAACATTTTACAATCGGCAAAGATAAAAGAATTGTGAGTTATGAATTATGAATTATGAATTTAATTAACATCTGCTTGAAATTCCAAATTCCAAATAACCAAATCCTCAAATAACCGAATCAACAAATAACGAAACCTTCAAATAACGAATCAACAAATCCACAAATAACCGAACCCGCAAATACCAAAAATCTCAATTATCTGATTATCTTTGCACCAGTTTAACTTTTACACTCACAATGAAACCTAACATTCAACAATTAAGCAATTTAACGATTCAGGTCAGAAGAGACATTCTTCGTATGGTTCACGCTGTAAATTCAGGTCACCCGGGAGGTTCCCTGGGCTGTACCGAGTTTTTGGTAGTGCTGTACAAACACCTGATGGAGCGCAAACCGGAATTTGATATGGACGGTATTGGCGAAGACATCTTCTTCTTGTCAAACGGACACATCTCACCAGTATTTTACAGTGTTTTAGCCCGCAGCGGTTATTTTCCGGTAAAAGAATTAGCCACCTTCAGAAAACTAAATTCAAGATTACAGGGACACCCTACCACTCACGAAGGGCTTCCAGGTGTTAGAATGGCATCAGGTTCATTAGGACAAGGATTGTCTGTGGCTATCGGAGCTGCTCAGGCTAAAAAACTAAACAAGGACAACCATTTGGTTTATGCCTTAACCGGTGACGGTGAATTACAGGAAGGTCAAAACTGGGAAGCTATCATGTATGCATCGGCTAAAAAAGTGGACAACTTAATTGCAACCGTAGATTTAAACGGAAAGCAGATTGACGGTTCCACAGACGATGTACTTTGCATGGGCGATTTAAAAGCGAAATTCGTAGCTTTCGACTGGGATGTAGTGGAAATCAAAGAAGGAAACAACCTTGAAGCCATCATTGCCGGAATGACACACGCAAAATCATTGACCGGAAAAGGAAAACCGGTTTGTGTTTTACTACATACCGAAATGGGTCACGGAGTGGATTACATGATGCACACGCACGCTTGGCACGGAAAAGCACCTAACGACGAACAGTTAGCTGCCGCCTTAGCACAAAACTATTCTGAAGACGAAATCGATTACTAGAATTAAGATTGACAATTTTTAATTTCTGACAGCAGAATTTTTAAATCTTTCAATTTTTAAATCTTTCAATTACAATTCAAATGAAAAAATATACAAATACAGGAAGTAAAGATACCCGTTCCGGTTTTGGAGCAGGAATGACCGAACTAGGTCAGAAGAACGAAAATGTAGTGGCGTTATGCGCAGACTTGATCGGTTCTTTAAAATTTGACGATTTCAAAAAAAATCACCCGGAGCGTTTTTTCCAGATTGGAATTGCAGAAGCCAACATGATCGGTATTGCTGCCGGTTTAACAGTAGGCGGTAAAATTCCTTTCACCGGAACATTCGCCAACTTTTCAACTGGACGTGTGTACGACCAGATTCGTCAGTCGGTTGCTTATTCGGATAAAAATGTAAAAATCTGTGCTTCTCACGCAGGTCTAACTTTAGGGGAAGACGGAGCAACGCACCAGATTTTAGAAGACATCGGCTTAATGAAAATGTTACCAGGAATGACTGTAATCAATACATGTGATTACAACCAGACTAAAGCGGCAACGATTGCATTGGCAGACCACCACGGTCCGGCTTATTTACGTTTTGGCCGTCCGGTAGTTCCAAACTTCACTCCTGCTGATGAGCCATTCGTAATCGGAAAAGCAGTTATGTTAAACGAAGGAACTGATGTAACCATCATCGCAACAGGCCACTTGGTTTGGGAAGCCCTAATTGCTGCTGAAACATTGGAAGCAAAAGGAATTTCTGCAGAAGTAATCAACATCCACACTATTAAACCTTTGGATGAAGAAGCTATTTTAAAATCGGTAGCGAAAACCGGTTGTGTGGTTACTGCGGAAGAGCACAATATTTTAGGAGGTTTAGGAGAAAGCGTTTCAAGAGTACTTTCTTTAAACAACCCGAAACCACAGGAATTTGTTGCTGTTAATGACAGCTTCGGAGAATCCGGAACACCAGAACAATTAATGGACAAATACAAGCTGAACAATCAGGCGATTGTGGAAGCTGTGGAAAAAGTAATGAAAAGAAAATAATTCCTTTTTACATAAAATAAAAAAACCGCTCAATGAGCGGTTTTTTTATACTAGCCTCCGTAGGGAGGTTTACAGTTTATATCTAAATGTCTTCTAACACGTGCCGGCTCTGTAAAATCTGCCGGAACAGGTGTTGAACCCGGACCTGTAAAACATCTTGGAATACCCTGAGTCTCGTCAACTAAAGGAGTAGCCGGATCATCAACAGACGCCCCGAAATAAGGGTAATAAAAAGTACGAACCGTACTTGGAGTCGTACTATTATCCGTTACATCATATTTAATTTCATTTTTAGTCAGATAACCATCCTGATCATCGTCTTCATCACCAAAATCAGGGATTTTATCACCATCACTGTCCAACAAAGTCCCGTCTGCATTAATAACGTACTCATAACGCGATGGAATTTTATCATTGTCATGATCAAGATACGTAACCTTGTTCAGGTTAAAAATGAAAACCAATGGCGAATAAGCTGGTATTTTTGCAGTAATTCTATTGTAATATCCTAATCCTGAAGGCAAAAACATAATTCCTGATCCAAAATTAGAATGCGTAATGGTTCCGTCTCCGTTAAGTGTATTTACTCCAGCTCTGAATTCAGGGAACGTATAGCTCCAACCTTTAACCGTCTCAATTAAATTCAATTCCACTGCATTAGGCGTGTATTCAAACTGAGTCCCGTCTAAAAGCAAACCGTTATAACTTGCCAGGATTTTGTCTACACCGCTAGGCTTATCTCCATCAGCATCCGTATCACCCTTAGTATCCAGTTTCAAATAGTAAACCTTAAAGTCAATATCGTATAATTTTACGATTTTACTCAATAACGGATACGTAGTCTGATCCCAAATAGAAACCGTATGGGTAGCATCTTTAGGAGCGATTGTAACCTCTCCCACTTCAACTTCCCCATTTAAATTTGTATCATTAACCTCAACATAATTAGCTTTCAGATACGCTTCAATTTTTGCCAAATCTTCAGGGTACACTTCAGCATGAGGTCTTGCCGGTGTTGCTCCCGAAGAATCATCCTTCTGACAACTGGCAAAAACCAAAAGAGAACACATACCTAAAACGGAAAAAATCTTATTCATCATAACTTGAATTTTAATGGCGCAAGATACAATTTTACTTTATTTTTGTACTACTATTAACATTGATTTTAACGAATTCCGATGAGAATTGACAAATATTTATGGTGCATACGCTATTACAAAACCCGAAGTATCGCCACAGAAGCCTGCAAAAAAGGGCATATCACCGTCAACGGACAAGAAGCAAAACCTTCCAGGGATGTTTTTCCATCCGATAAAATCACCTTGCGAAAAGACCAGATTAATTACGTTTTGACCGTGTTGGATATTCCGGAAAGCCGTGTTGGAGCCAAACTGGTCGACATTTACCGCAAAGACGAAACACCGCCGGAAGCTTTCGCCCATCTGGAAATGCTGCGGCTTTCAAAAGAACATTACCGCACCAAAGGACAGGGTCGTCCTACCAAAAAAGACCGCCGCGACATTGATGATTACACTTTAGACCCTGAAGACAATGAACTTGAATAAAGACTATTGGGAAAACCGCTATCAGACAAACGATGCAGCCTGGGATGTTGGAACCATCACAACACCATTAAAAGAATACATTGATCAAATCCAGGACAAAAACCTTAAAATCCTGATTCCCGGCGCAGGCAACGGACATGAGGCAGATTATCTGTATTCGAAAGGCTTCACTACTATTTATGTGGCCGATTTTGCCGAAACACCACTCCGAAACCTTAAAGAACGTATCCCGGGTTTTCCAAAAGAACATCTTATCCAAAGCGATTTTTTCGAACTGGAAGATACTTTTGACTTAATTCTGGAACAGACGTTTTTCTGCGCGTTGAACCCTTCTCTGCGGAAGCAATATGTTTCCAAAATGCATTCTTTATTGAAACCGGACGGAAAGCTTTTCGGGCTGTTATTCAACTTTCCTTTAACAACAGAAGGCCCGCCCTTTGGAGGCAGCAAAGAAGAATACCTGGATTTATTTTCGGAACAGTTTACAATTAAAACACTCGAAAGCGCTCACAACTCAATCAAACCACGCGCCGGAAGAGAACTGTTCTTTATCTTTCTTCCAAAATAATAATTAACTCTCAGAAAAAGCAACCTCGTTAAAAATTCTTTATTTTTGGATGGAATATAAACAACGTCCTTTTAAAGAGGTTTGACGCAAAACAACAACACCGCATGAAAAACATCATTTTAAACAAAACAGAGATTCAGCATAAAACCAAACGCATGGCTTACCAGATTTACGAAACTTTTGCCGATGAATCCGAGGTAGTTTTGGCCGGTATTGCCAACAGCGGTTATACGTTTGCCAAAAAAATCGCTTCCGAGCTGGAACAGATCTCTGATCTTAATGTAATCCTATGTGAAGTACAAATCAACAAAAACAATCCGCAGGACGAGATTATCACTTCGCTGAAGAAAGAAGAATATGAAAACAAAGGCTTAGTACTGATTGACGATGTTTTAAATTCAGGAACCACTCTTATTTATGGTGTAAAACACTTTTTGGATGTTCCGCTGAAAAAATTCAAAACCGCAGTGCTGGTAGACCGCAATCATAAAAAATATCCCGTAAAAGCAGATTTCAAAGGCATTTCTTTATCGACTTCCTTACAGGAACACATACAGGTTGTTTTTGAAAACGAAGACGAATACGCCTACTTAAGCTAATCCGTTTTTTATTTCGCTGACAATTTCCGAAGGTGTTTTAGCATCAACCGATACAATTGCTTTCGACTGATGGTAAAAGTAGCTTCGCTCGAACAAATGCTTAGCAACAAACTTTTCAAATTCGGCATCGTCCATCTTCGCAATAAGCGGACGATGTTTTTTTTCGGGCAACAATCGCTTTACAAGCTCGCTAACGGACGATTTCAGATAAACCGACTCAATGCCTTCCTGCTGCAAAAAAAGATGGTTATTCGCATAACACGGCGTTCCTCCACCAAGACTCAACACAAAATCCTGATCCGAAGCCAGTATTTCTTTCAGGGATTCGTGTTCCAGCTTCCGGAATTTCAATTCTCCGATTTCCGAAAACAGTTCTGAAATGGTTTTTTGGGTGTTTTTCTCAATGATATGATCCAAATCATAAAAAGGAATCCCCATACTTTCGGACAATAATTGCCCGATTGTTGTCTTTCCGGAGCCCATATAGCCTACTAAAACAATTTTTTGCATTCGAATAAAACCTTATAAATTAAGCGCTTAAGAAAACGTTTTAAAAAAAAGTCAAATTTATAATAAATTTCCCTTGGAAAATAAATAATACGCCTTATATTTGCACCCGCAATCAGGAAATGATTACAGACTCGGTAGCTCAGCTGGTAGAGCACATCACTTTTAATGATGGGGTCCTGGGTTCGAATCCCAGCCGGGTCACGAATAAATGAAAATAAAAGAAAAAGTGTAAAGCTTGCTTTTAAACTTTTTTGTTAGTTTCATTTTCAAAGCGGAGCTTTGAGGGATCAACGAAGTTAATCCTATTTAAAAAATATTTCCTGATAATGCAAGACTCGGTAGCTCAGCTGGTAGAGCACATCACTTTTAATGATGGGGTCCTGGGTTCGAATCCCAGCCGGGTCACGAAAGTCAAACAGTTTTGTTTGACTTTTTTTGTTTAAGGCCACGTGGAGAAATTGGTAGACTCGCCATCTTGAGGGGGTGGTGTCGCAAGACGTGTCAGTTCGAATCTGATCGTGGTCACGAATAAATAAAACCCAGCATGAAACTATAAAATTTATTTTAAAAGTTTTGTGCTGGTTTTTTATTTTCAAAGCGGAGCTTTTCAGAAGGACGAAGTCAATCTGATCGTGGTCACTTAAACCTCATATAATTGCATAAAAAAAGTCCCAAATCCGGGACTTTTTTTTATTATTTAAACAACTCCTGTAAAGGTTTGAGTTGGTCTACATCGATATTGGATTTCTGCATCAGCTGAAGCATTTTCATTACCGTAGTTGGATTCATATCGTTACCGGTAATCCGGACAACCGCCAAACCGTTTTCTTTCATGCTTCCGTAAAGAATAAACTCTTCAATGTGTTCATCCTTGCCCACACATTTAAATTCGGCTCCGTCTTTTCCTAAATTCACCTTAATCAACGACTCGTATTTCTTATCGTTTAATATGGTAGCGATTTTTTCTTTCTCCGCCTGAATCTCGTTCCCGTTCTTTCCATCAGCTTTCATCGTCAGGATATTCACCTTCTCGAAGGCCCCCAAAACTTCTTTTTCATCATTGGAAAGTTTCGCTTTTTCAAGATTCAGTATTGTCGGTGAAACATCCATCACCGTAAAACCTTTACTTTCGCTCTTTTCTACAAAATATTTCTGTAAAGTCGGTTTTTGCTCACACCCTATAAGTGCAAGAGCCGCAACCCATAATAAAAGCAGTAATCGAATCATATATTACTTTTTAGAGGCTTTTTTCAAAGAATCACCACCCGGCAACTTCATTTTCTCAGTAAGGGCAGAAATCTCATCTAAGTCAAAATTACCTGTTAAAGATAATAAAACAGTTTCATTCCCTTTCACATTTACACCGTCAATGAACATTAAAAGTTCTTTTACCTGACTGCTGGTTGCTCCGGATTTCACATAAATTTTTACTGTTTTTCCACCATCGTTTACCCGCATCAATTCATCAAGCGGATTGGATTTCAAATAAGTACCCACAGTCGACTTCATATCAGAAGACCATTTTGCATTATTGGTAGTAAACACTCTTAAATTGTCTAATTTCTTAAGCAAAGACATATAGGTTTGCGCTTCTTTGTCGGAAGCATCCACTTTTACCTTACTCATTAATTCGAACATTTTCTTATTTACAATGACAGCTTTAACACCTTCCGGCCCGTCGTATTTATCGAAGGCAGACTGGGCAAACATTGCTGTTGAAAACAAGGCTATAACTACTGTTAAAAATAATTTCTTCATTTTTTGATTATTTAAAGATTGTTTTTGTTGTTTGATTGTACTCATGAACGTATTCGATACTTTTCACTCCGTCATTCACGTTTTCAGAAACCATCTGAAGTGCTTTTTGCGTTTCGGCGAAAGCCACCTCCGGATCATCAAAAGTCCCTAAGTCCTGCTGATGGGTCGGTTCCTGCGTCATAAAGAAATAAGCTCCGGCTAAGACTGCCACACTGGCCGCCACAGATAACCACGCTACATAATTTCGTTTTCTGGGTTGTAGTGGTACTGTTTTGGTGAACTGTTCCTGTTTAGCCTGACCGAAGTAACCGAAAACCGCACGATAGTTTTCCAAATGGGGCGCCACATTTGAAGAGGAAAAGTACGCTTTAAGCTCCTTCTCTTCGGCGATGCTGGTTTCTCCTGAAAAGTATTTTTCTATTAGTATTTCAATGTTATGCAATTCCATAATTGTGTTTTTTAACCAATTGTTCTCTAATTTCTTTCCTTGCTCTTGAGAGCGCTACCCGAACCGCTGTTTCATTCATATCCAGTATCTGGGCAATTTCGGCAAACTCATATTCTTCCACATCCCGCATCTGAATAATCAGTCGTTGTTGTTCCGGGAGGGACGCTATGATTTTTTCCACCCAGTTCCAACTGTCTTTGTCTTCAATCTGTTTCTGAACGCTTGCACTTCGGTCTGAATAATTACTGTGAACTATTTGCAAATTTGATGCCCTTTTTGATTTCAGCTGATCCAGACAGTAATTTTTGGTCATCGTCATCGCAAAAGCTTCCACACTTGAATATTTGGAAAGTGTTTCATTATTATTCCACAACTTCACCAAAACCTCCTGAGTTGCATCCTCGGCCTCTTCGGTGCTTACCAGCAACCGTTTGGCCATCCGGAACAGCTTGTCTTTAAAAGGAGAGATCAGTTTCACAAACTCCTGCTGATTCATAATTTATATTAGGTTGGTTTTGGTTTATACAATCAAGACGAACTACTCTTTGGTTTGTTACAAGGTACAATAAAAATTTTTCAAACTTTCCCTAAAAAGGAAATCCCGACTCGTTTGAATCGGGATTGACATACATGAAAAAATATAATTACTATTAAAAAAGTATGTTCAGACCTACTTTGAAATTTCTTCCACGGGTGCTGTATCCTCTTGCTTCCACAAAATCTCTGTCTAAAATATTGTCTACAGCCATAAACATGTTCATTCTGTTTTTCAACAACTCGTAACGGATATTAGCATTCCATAACTGATACTCGCTCAATTTCTCTGTAACCAATATTCCTTCCCAGGTAACCGGATCATAAACGGTATACTGAGTAATTCTGTCGGAAACATACTGATACGACACATTAAACCCTAAACGGGATGAGGCACGATAATCAACCGAAGCATTCCCTTTGTGCTTTGGATTAAGGACTCTTGACTGTCTTTCAAGTTCTGAAAAAGTATAATTTGCAGTAAACTTAATATTGTCATTCAAAGCATACGAAGCCGTAGTCTCCACTCCTTTTACAATATTTTTCCCGTCTACATTGAAATACTTATACGTAATCAAATCGAACCCGATCGCTTCTTTTTCTTCTCTGTGAAAAGCCACGGCATTCAGTGTGATTTTTTTCTTAAGTAACGCCACTTCAAAACCTGCTTCAGCTGTTGCATCTTTTTCAGGACTTAATTCCAAATCACCATAAGGAGAATACAACTGGTACAAACTAGGCGTAACGAAAGCTGTACTGTACGAAGCCAAAAGCTTCAAAGGTAAATTTGAAAAGTTATACGAAGGATTAATGTTATACACCAGGTTATTACCATATTTACTGTGAATGTTATAACGCGCACCGGCATTTAGGTTCAAACCGAAATCCGAAGTATAAACCCCAGTAACATAAGGATCGATCATGTTGAATTTCGCCACTTCGTTCGGAATGTTGTCATACGGGCTTTCGTTCGACATTTCGTGAAACTGGAACTGTCCTCCGGTAACCACAAACAATTGGGACATTACCTGATATTTATTAAAAACATCCGCATTTACACTTCTTGACTTGTAGTTGAACATGGTTCCGTAAGAGAAGATTTCTCTTTCAATCATGTTTGCTCCGGAATTGATCACGAACTCTCCTTTATTGTATTTGTATTTAGGAGAAAAACCAATTCTGTATTGCTCAGATTTACTGAAGTTCTCACTGTCATCTGCATAAGAACCACCGTCAAAATCATTTTTCATACGGTCGTAATTTGCAAATACATCGAAAGCTAATTTTTTAGTTGGTGTAAAGCCCAATTTAACCATCGAATTAATTCTTGAAAAGCGATCGTCTTCAAAAGTTGTACTAGGATCGAACGGTTTTGCTTCTGAAACACCTTTACTCTCCGTGCTGTTCAAGGCCGCGTAATAGTTGAATTTCTCTGTGTTTCCGTTAAAGGAAAACCCTTGATTGAATTCTTTAGGACGGTAGTTAGATTTTCTGGCCACCGTATGAGTCCCCATATTAATATAAGCATTTCCGGCGATATCCTTTTTAGCTGCTTTTTTCAAGGTAATATTGATCACTCCGGTTGCTGCACCTGAACCGTACAAAGTACTTGACGCGCCTTTCATGATCTCTATACTTTCGATCTGTTCAACCGGCAATAAACGTAAATCGTAAGAAAGACTGATTCCGGAAGCATCCGTTACCGGCACACCGTCAATTAAAATTAAAACCTGATGATTTCTTCCTCCGCGGATGTAAAGTCCTAAATCTTTTCCGGTACGGCTCTGATTTCCGTTGATTTCAACACCGGCTACCGTACTCAATACTGCCGCAACGGACTGTCCTTGCTTTTTCTTTAGATCTTCTGCAGTGATTTTAGTGATTACTTTTCCTGATTTTTCTTTTGGCAATTCAAATTTCGAATCGGTAATTACCATTTCATCCAATTTTGTTACCAACTGTTGTTCCTGCGCATAGGTATTCATTGCAAACAATACTGCAAGAGCACCAAAGCGAACCGTTTTTTTGTTCATTTTAGCTTAAAATAATTTAATAATCTGGGAGAAAAGCATAGAATTACCCATACCCAAACTTTTTTTCCCGAAAGTTCGATACTCAATGCATAAAGGCAGGTCTCCTGGCTTGCGTCTTGTTGTCTACCTTCCCGTCTTGTGACAGTGGTTTGCAGTTAACAACAAGCTTTCTAGCTTACAGTTGCGGGTACAGCTTAGGTCTTGAACCTAATTCCCTTTTAAATGGCTCGCAAAAAAAAACGAGTCCATAACCTCAATACGGGTACAAATATAACCTTACAATTGCGAATTATGCAAATTTCCCCTGTTTTTTAATTATTCTGTTACGAAAATTTCTGAAAACAAAATATTTTATAAGTAAAATACTATTTTTTTTAAAGACTACTTGATCATTAGGTTTTTGATGATTTTTTCTTCACCACTGATTACTTCAAGCAAATAATTTCCGGAAGGCAAACCGGTAACAACTAATTGTTCGTGATTTCCTTCTTGAAGAACTTTGATTGCTCTACCCGTCAAATCGTAAAGTTTTGCAGAAAAAGGAGCATTTGAGTTGAAATAAACGACATCCGTTACTGGGTTTGGATAAAATTTGAATTCCACAGCAAAGGGTACCGCCGTCCCAGCCGGTGACGCCATTCTTGCACTTCCCTGATTGATAACGCCCACAGCATCCAAATCGAATCCGCCTGAAGCAAAAGGTGTTGTAAACGGATCGTTCACTTTGTTTCCGTAACTGTCATAGGTAGCATAAGATGCATTGATAGAGCCTACCACATCAATAATTTTCACATGGGTAATGGCACTTTTATTCAACAATGCGTTATCCGCCAGATCTGACAAATCGAAAGGCGTTCCATAACCCAATTTGTATTTTCCGGCAAGATTGTTAAGGTAACGGCAATCCACAGCACCGAAACCGCCAATTTGGGTCGAAGTTTGTGTTTCACTGTGTGCCGGGAATCTGAAAAAATTTGTACCATCCGAACTTACCTCAACGAATGCCAACTCCAAAAAGGTATCAGAAAAACTATTTTCAAAAACGGCAAAATCATAGCCTGTTCCATTAGTAATAGGCTGATTGAAAGTCACCACCGCAGAACCGCCGTCCCCAAGACTCACAACTGTCATGGTACTACCGTTAGGAGAACCAAGTGCCTCGCTTGTTGTCCCGAAACTGGCATTGGCACTGCTTCCGTTGGAAATATCCTGTTTTCCTCTTGTTACCGTTGCGCCTGTTGCCCAAGCCACAAAAGAACCGCTGGTGTAATGAATAGCCGTGGAACCGGATTGTCCGGCAGGTGGCGGATACGATTGCGCATTAGTCATTCCTGCAATTAAGCATACTGTAAGTAAAAGTAATTTTCTCATAATGTGTTATTTGTGTTTAATAATTAATTTTTCTCTTTTTATTTTTTGTTCCGAAAGCAGTTCGACGACATAAATACCATCAGGCAAATCCGAAACCTGAACCGACTGTATATTGCTTTGGACAATGCTTTTCATTAATCGGCCGGACAAATCATAAATTCTAACTGCATCAACCGGAAGCTTATCAAAAAAAATAAGCTGATCTGACGGATTTGGATACATTAAAAAACCATTCTGCTCGAAATCATTTGTACTTAAAACCTGCTGATGAATAACCCCCACGGCTTGCAAATCAAAGCCACCCGCATCAAAAGGCGTAGGATAGGAATCGTTTATGGCGTTCCCGAAATTGTCGTAAGTGGCATAAGCCGGTTCAACACTTCCCACTACATCAATAATTTTCACATGTGTGATGTTTTGCTTGTCTAAAAGCGGATGGTTAGGCATTTCGCTCAAATCGAAAGGTGTTCCGTAAGTACCTTCATATTTCCCAGCCAAATTGTTCAGATAAGGAGCAGAGGGCGTTCCGAAAGTTCCTATTTGGGCATTGGTTGGGGTCTGACTGTGTGCAGGAAAACCGAAAAAGTTAGCCCCATCCGAACTTACTTTTACAAGTCCCAATTCCAGATAACCTGTGTTCCCGTTTTCAAAAACAGCAAAATCAAAGCCCGGGCCGTCGATTATAGGTTTGTTAAAAGTTACCGTTGCCTGCCCGCCATCTCCAAGGCTTACTATAGCTCCCGAGGGAAAGCCTACAGCATTCCCCGCTACTCCGGCACTTGCAAAACCTAAACCAGGCTCTGCAATTTTCTTATAACCTCTTACGATGCTCACAGCAGTCGCCCATCCGACAAAACAAGCATCACTTTTATGGATCGCTGTAGAACCTGACAAGCCGGCTGCAGGTGCATAGGATTGCGCTACAAGTTGCACCGATAAAAACATGACGGCCGATAACGAAATCATCTTCTGCATTACACTTTATTTTACGGCCAGTTTCAGAAGCTGTTTCTGGTTTTCATGACTAATTTCCACCAGATAAATCCCTTTCGACAAGTCCGACACATTAATACCTGAAAGGGTGTATGGTTGCTTTTTCGCCAGTTTACCTGTCAAATCGTAAACCGTCACATTTACCTCTTTATCGGTAGCAATAAAAAACGTTTCAGTTGCAGGATTAGGATAAACCGCAAACTGTAGCGTCTGATTATTTTCATTACTTAAGTTACTTTGATTCGATTTGTAGAAGTGGTTTGGAATATTTCCAACCGTATGAGTGGTAAGCAAAGTCCCGGCGTTGGAATAAACATAGGCAAATCCATTGGCCGCAAATCCGTTTGGATCCGCTATGTAAATTTTGTTGTCGATTATGTCCATTCCATAAATCCCAAGAAAATCCGTAACAGGGGTAGCGATAAAAGCAGCAGTTGGCAATCCCGCATCTGAAAAAGACATTCTGTAAACATTTGCATCAATGGTATAATACAGGTAATCGGCATCTGCATTTAGGTTCAACGGATGCTGAACTCCTGAAAAGACTAACTCCGAAACAACGGTATTGGTTCCCAAATCGACTTTGGACAATTTTCCAGAGGTTTCTCCATTTGAACTCCAAGACGGCATTCCTCCTGACAGTACATACAGATAATTATCTTTTACAAGCATCGAATTAGGCACATCGCCAACCGTGATTGTTGCCACTATTGTTGAAGTCAAAGGATTAACAACTGAAACCGTTGTTCCGTAACCGTAACCGCCTGCATGAGCCACATAAAGTTTACCGTTAATTTCTGCAATTCTTTCCACACCTTCCGGCATTGGAATAGTGCTTTCTATCTGATAGGTTCCTAAATTAATTACCGCCAGATAATCATCTGTAGTAACATAGCCATCGCCCCAACACGTTACATAAGCTTTATTGTTGTAGAAAGCTACATAGCGGGGATTAGTCAGGCCTGTATTTATTGTGGCTTCCGCAACAAAGGTTTCACGGTTAACTACTTTGACGGCATTTGAAAAATTCAATACGACCATGGCGATGTTTTCGTGAAATCCGATACTTTGCCCAACATCCCCCAAGGGACTGTTATTGTTTCTTGCACCGTAAATATTATCCACGACCTGATTGTTCTGATTGATAAAACTCACAGAAGCTGCATTGCTCCCCATATTTCCTTCGTTAAGGACAAAAATCCCATCAAGATAAGCCTGTGACCATCCTTTAAGGCCGAAAACAAAAAGTGTAACTAAAAAAAAGTATTTGTTCATCATTTATGTGAATTAAAAAAGTTTCATATTAATATTGGAAGTAAAAGCCATTGGGACCAACTCCTACAGCATAAGTATCCAGCAAGGCGCCTGTCATAGAGTATTGATATACGGCGCTATCGGAAGCAAAATCCCCACCATCAGCAATATAAATTTTACCTTCATGGATTTCAAACCCATACATCTGCCCCCAAGCTGATGTTGAATTGTACGTCATTATTGGTGTTGTACTGATTGATACAGTGCTTAAACCGGCACTGTAAACAGAAGTTCCGGACGTGAAAAAGAGCTGGTTATTTTCAATATCCAATTGTTTCGGATTGTCAATTTCAGACGGAACAGAGACCGAAGAAGCAATTTGATTGTTGCTCAGATTGATCCTGAAAATTGCACCGGCACTTGAACTATCAGAAGTCAAAACGTATAAAACCCCGTCTTTCACTTCCATCGAATTGGGAGAATTTGTCCCTCCTAAAGCAATAACTTCTTCTGCAGTTCCGGTAACCGTATTAAAAACCGTAACAGTATTACCGTTCCCAAAACAACCGTTGGCGATGTATAATTTACCATTGTACTCCAATACTTTTTCAGACCAGTTTGCAAGAGCAATGGTTGACGTCGAATAGTTTTCCAGATTCACAACCGTAAGAAAATCATCTGTACTGCTTGAAAAATCAGCAGCGTTGGTAATGTAAACCTTGCCGTTCACCAAAGCGCCATATCTCGGGTTTTCCAAATCCGTGGTAATTGAAGTCAGGTATTTAAAAGTAAAGCGATTCACTACTGTAATTTTATTGGCAGAGCCCGATATGATAAAAGCCTTATCTTCCACAAAAAACATGGATTGTAAATAGCTTCCCATACCCAATTCATCAGGATTGACATTCCCGAAAACATCCTGTTCCACCGCTCCGTCATTTCTTATAAAAGTTACCGATGCGGTCGAAGGGTTACTGTTCCCTTCATTAAGCACAAAAAAGCCGTTTTCGTAATCGCCTAACGGGGCCTTTTCAAAAGTATCGTCCTTGTTACAGGATGCTAAAAAAACTGAAACCAGAGTCGCAGTTAAAAACAATTTCCATGTTGATTTCATGATTCATTAAGATTTAGGATTGCATATACAGTGAAATTTCTGCCGGGCATGAAACGGCCTTCCACACTTTCATACTTTACATTCTGGACATTCTGCATTTTGAGCCCGATTTTATAGCTGTTCTTTTTTCCAAAATCATAATCCAAGCCAAAATTTGAGACCCAATACGCCTCAAGATTGTACCGTGGATTATTATCGGAACGCGTAAACACCTCGTCTACAAACATATGCTGCCCGAAAGCCGACAGTTTTCTAAAATGGTAACCGAGGGAAAGCGTTGCCTTGTGATAAGGCACGTAAATGAGTTGTTTTTGGATTTCCTTGTTTTCAGAAACCGTGTACGCGTAGGTTCCGAAACAGCTAAAAAGATGTTCTCCTATTTTTAATTTCCCGTTCAGTTTGGCTTCTATTCCATACGATTTCACCTTATCGATATTAACCGGTGTCCATAGCTGACCTGCCGGAAGCCAACGGATCATGTTGCTGATATCATTATAAAAGCCTACGAGTTCAAACGACATTTTTTTTAAAGTAAAGTCATTCCCCCATTCCAGTTGTTTTGAGGTTTCGGGTTGTAGGTTTGGGTTACCTCCATTCATCCAATACAAATCATCAAAAGAAGGAATCCTGAAATTTTTGGAAGCGTTCAACCGCGAGGTATAAAAATCTGAAAAACGGTATTTCATCCCGCCGGAATACAAAAACGGGCTACTGTAATTTGTAGTGATTTCCTGTCTCACGGCGATTTCGTACAAAAACCGCTTAACTTTATGACTAAACATTGCATTAAAAGAACTTATCTGGCGGCTTTTGCTTTCTATATCAGAACCTTTCCCTTTGTTTTGGGTAAAATCCGCTACAACATTCAGTTTCATATCCGTTGCCAAATCGTACAGCAAATCATATTTGATCATTGCCGTTTCAACTTGTCCATAGGTAAACTGCTCATTCTTTATATTGGGATAATATTTGTATTTCTCATTTAGTAGGGCCAGTTTAACTTTTGAATTGAATTTTCCTGAAACCACATTCCATTCCAAAAGGTTGCGAAGATTGAGATTATTGTATTTTGTTGGCGTTTCCGTTGGATAAATCAAAGACAGGTGTCGTTCACCTTCGAATAGATAGCTGTAAAATTTTAGTGTGTTAACAGCGTTGATCTTATACCCAAAAGTTAGATTTGAACTGGTATTATAGAAAGCTCCATTTAAATTTTTCCTTTCCGAATCCGGTATTTCATAATCATTTTCAGAATCAAAACGGGTGATGGTAAAACCACAGTAGATTTTCTCCGATGCAGCTTTCAAAGAATAATTAGCAAGGCTGGTTGAAAAACTACCATACTCCAAACGCAGCCTATTTTGAAAAGTGTCTTTAAAAAAGAAATCATTATTGAGATGAATGCTTCCCCCAATGGCGCTACTTCCGTAAATCACGCTTCCTCCGCCTGCCCTCACTTGTATTGAACTGAAATCAGAAGCATTGAGTGTATTAAAATCGGTTTGGCCTGAAAGCTGGGAATTGATATTGATTCCGTTCCAAACCACTGCGGTCTGCGAACTGGTTGTACCTCTGAACGAAGGAGATGAAATCATCCCCAAGCCATATTCTTTAAAATAAATTGAGGTATTGTAAGCAAGTAATTGGGTTAACAGCGGCTGACTTTTCCTTAAAACCGAATCATTCAGCACTTGCAAGGATTGTGTTTCGGAAAACTTTTTAAGTTGCGCGTCAGCAATTATGAGCTCATCAAGTTTATGAACTGGTTTTTGCTGCGCATATACAATACAGCACAACAAGGGCATTAAAACCGTAAAGAGATTTTTCCTGATCATTTCTAAATCTTTTTTCCCGAAGATTTTTAATTTATAATGAATAAGGCAGGTCTCCTGGCTTGCGTCTTGTTATTCACCTTCCCATCTCGTTGTTTGCAACGAGACAGTGGTTATGCAGATAATAACAAGCTTGATAGCTTACAGTTGCGGGTACAGCTCAGGTATTTCACCTGATTCCCTTTTAATGCTGTTTAACAAATCGCTAAACAACAACCAAAATTCGAGAGCAAAATTAACGTTTTTTCAATGTAATACAATTCTTATTGAAAATTTTTTATTAAAAACGTCAAAATCGTCTATTCTTGCTTATAAAAGAATTGCAGAAAATATAGTCTGTGAAGTATTTAAATAATGATTTTGACAACCTGGCCAAATTCCACTTTGTTCGAAAAGGCTTCTTTTAAAGGCAGCTTGGTCTGATGGCAAAGAAAACTTCTGATTGGTCCAGCGTGAGCAACTACGACAATAGGTGTTTTAGAAGGCAGTAATTGTTGCTTTATAAAAGAAAAGATTCTGTTATGCAGTTCCACAAAGGATTCACCATTGGGCACTTTTACGTTTACAAAATCTTTCATCCAAGGTGTAAGTTCTTCCTGGGAAATATCGTCCCATCTTTGAAGTTCCCAATTGCCGAAATCCATTTCCATTAAACGGGCATCTGTTCGATAATTGGAGTTCGATAAATAATCTGCCAAAATCGTACAACGTTGCAAGGGGCTGGAATAAAACAAAGCATCGGGAGGAAGTTGTTTTTGGATGGCTTCAAATTCTGATTCATATGGGAATTTCAAGCCCACATCGGCCTGACCGTAACAAATTCCCTTATCACAATTCGTCTCAGTATGACGTACTAAATAAATTTCCATAACGCTACTACCGACATATAAAAAACGATTTCACAAACCTGTTGCACAGCGCCCAAACAATCTCCCGTATAACCGTCAATCCATTTCTGAAAATAACGCGCCATAAAAAAACGGGTCGCAAAAACGGGAAGTACAATTAAAATCATTTCCCATTGAAAATAAGCAAGCACCAGTAAAGGCAACAATCCAAAAACTAATGCACCAGCCACTTCTACCCATGTAAATTGTTGTGCAATCGGTTTACTTTTACTCGAAGCATCCTCTCTGGAATACTGATGTGTAAACACTATGGAAATAGCAGCCAGACGACTAATGGAATGTGCCGCTACAAACAGTAATAAAACAATTTCCCAAGTAAGAAAACTGATTTTAAAAGGAAACGCAAACAGCTCCTGAAGCATCATAAATTTAAGCCCGAACAACAACACCAAACCAATGGCACCGTATGCTCCAATGGCACTGTCCTTCATGATCATCAGGATTTTCTCTTTGGTCCAGCCTCCGCCAAAACCGTCGCATACATCAGCGAAACCATCTTCGTGAAAAGCCCCGGTTACCAAAATGCCCGCGATAATACCCAGCACAACAGCTACTCCGGAAGAAAAAATGAATGTCGCACCGTAAAAAACCAAAAAGGTAATCAAACCCACTATCCATCCCACAATAGGAAAATAGCGCGTGGCCTTGTTCAAATATTCCGGATCGTGCGTGATATTCTTAGGACACGGAATACGCGTGTAAAACATCAAAGCCGTAAAAAATATATCAAGTTCTTTTTTCATCTTACTTCTTTATTCTTTGCTCTTACTTCTATTCTCTATTACTAACCCCCGCACTTTCAAAACTTGCCATCTCATTCAAAAAGGCAACTGCGGATTGTAAAATAGGAAACACAACTGCACAACCTGTTCCTTCGCCTAATCGTAAATCGAGTTGCAAAATTGCTTTTGCATTCAGGTAATTAAGCAGTTTACTATGTGCCTGTTCTGCAGACAAATGACTGAAAACCGCATTGTTGCAAATCTCCGGATTCTTCTTTGAGGCAATCAGAAAGGCGACGCTACAAATAAATCCGTCCACCAAAATAAGCATGTTGTTTTTATAAGCTTCGAGCATTCCGCCTGCCATCTGCAGAATTTCAAAACCGCCGAAATAAGCCAATTTACTTTCCAGATCCTCTTCACCGTTATAGGAATCAATTGCTTTTCGCAAAATTTCAATTTTGAATTTCAGCTTTTCGTCGTTCACTCCGGTTCCTTTCCCTACGCATTCTTCAATAGGAATTCCGGTAATAATACTCATCAGTACAGAAGCCGTGGAAGTGTTGCCAATGCCCATTTCACCAAAACCGATACAGTTGCTCCCTTTTTGGGCAATAGCGGAAACGATTTCACTTCCTTTGGCAAAACACAACAGCAGTTGGTCCGGACTCATGGCCGGTCCGTGTAAAAACGATTGGGTTCCTCTGTCGATTTTTGCAGCTATTAAATTGGCTACCGGCTGAAAATCATAATTCACACCGGCATCAACAATCGATAATTGAATTCCGTTTTGGCGGCAAAACACATTGATGGCGGCTCCTCCGTCAAGGAAATTGGTAACCATCTGCCGGGTCACATCCTGCGGATAAGCACTAACGCCGTGATTCGCAATACCATGATCGGCGGCAAACACAACGATGTTCGGCTGAATGATTTTCGGGGATAAGGTTTTGAAAACTGTTCCGATTTGACCGGCAAGCTGTTCCAAAACTCCTAAAGCCCCAGTTGGTTTGGTTTTATTATCGATTTTGTGTTGCAAAGCCGATTGAAATACTGCTGTTACCTCATCATCGGGTTTTATCAGTTGTATTTCTTTATCGTTTTCCAACTGATGAATGGAATTGATTTCCGCAACGAATGGTTTTTCAGATTTTTGTTTCCAATGCAGTTGCTGCAGCATAGGCTGGTTGTCGTAATTCGTAGCCGGTTTTCCGATACAGAAATACCCTAACGGCTCGATATGTTCGGGCAATCCGATAAGTTTCTTAAACTGATAATAATTCAAAATGGAAACCCAACCCATGGAATAGCCTTGCTCGGTAAGTGACAGCCAAATATTCTGCGCAGCACAAACAGCACTGAACTTTATCGCTTCATTACTCCCGACAGTTCCGATGGTAAAATGGTTCAAAACCGAACGGTCGTAACAGATAACCAATCCCAGCGGCGCTTCCTCAATAGCTTCCAGTTTCAGGTTTTTGTATTGGGTTTTCTGCTTTTCATCATCGGTTAATGAGGCGGCTTTTGCATCGTATTCCAGAAAAAGTTCTTTAACCGCTCTCTTTACTTCTGACGAAGTAACCAGATAATATTTTGTGGCGTCCGTCAATCCTACGGAAGGTGCCAGATGACCTGCCTGTAACGCTTTCTCAATAACCGCATCCGGGACAGCATCCGTTGTAAAATGACGGGTGTCGCGGCGGGATTTCAAAATTTCATATAAATCGGTCATCTTAAAAGTATTTCAAATTATTCGTCCCAAACGACAAAACAATAGTCGTTATAGGTTTTGGTTGTGTATTCCGGTAATTTTATGCGTTCTGAAAACAAAGGGCAATTCACCACCAAGGTATGAAATTCTCCGTTTTCTCCGCAGGCATCAATACCTTTCGATTCCAGTTCCTGGGCTAGTTCTTTGGTTAGAATTTTTCCAAGATAGCTTTCACCCATTTGTGTATTGCACGATACGATCATGGTTTCAATACCGGCATCGATCATTTCGTGGACCAAAGTAAGCCGGTCCTGTTGCCAAAGCGGTAAAACAGCCCGTAATGATGAGGCATCACACACTTTCTCTTCCCAATCTCTGTGCGGCTGTAAATCGATATCGCCAAAAACGGCAGCATCCAGATTAAACTCAGCTTTTAAATAGTTCAGTGTTTTGATGAATTCAGCTTCATAATCGCCCCAGGTTGCCGGCACCGCTTCTAACGGGAGTTGCATTTTTTGAGCCTGTTGCTTCAAAATAACCAATGGCAGACCGTGCGAACGCGATACTTTACCATTTTCGTTCATCATGTTCAAGGCTACTTTGGGGGTAAGTCCGTCAGCGACAGCCTTCATCATGGCATAGCAACTGTCTTTTCCTCCACTCCAGGAAATCACTGTATTCATTTTTTCTCTTTTATTTTCATCGGAATACCGGATACCATAAAAACAACTTCATCGGCATTTTTTCCTAGATACTGGTTCATCCAGCCTTGCAACTCGGTGAATTTACGTCCGATATGGGTTTCCGCATGCACGCCCATCCCAATCTCATTGGTAATAATGATGATGGTTACCTCTTTCTGAGCCGCTATTTTATCAAATTCGGCTTTTGCCTGTTCCAGACTTAGTGCGACATCATTTTTGGTATCAACAAAAAAATTCGTCAGCCAAAGCGTTACACAGTCCACGATGGCCACTTTTCCGGTGAAATCGATTTCACTCAGGAATTTTTCCTTTTCAACATTGATCCAACGCTGATCCCTTTCACTTTGATGGCGGTCGATGCGTTTCTGAAAGTCACCATCCCATTTTCTGGCCGTTGCCACATACATAGGCGTTTGGGAAAGTTCCATCGCCAGATTCTGAGCGTAACTACTTTTTCCGGAGCGCTCCCCTCCTGTTATCAGATAAATCATTTTTTTTATGCTTTAAGTTATAAGCCATAGGCTGTAAGCAATATTCTTTATTCTATTCTCTTTGTTCTTGTTCTTTGCTCTATTCTCTTAATACGGACAATGCCTGCACTCCTTTCCGCAACAATACCCTCTTTTGAGATGGTACCAGGGTTTGAAAACACAGTTTCCTTCTTCGACATAATAATCGATGCCCTCGATCAGGCTCATGGTTTCGGGTAAGTCTTTTGCTCTGTTCGCCGTTGCATTTTCCGGTGTTATCGTGGCAACATATTCGTCAATTTTTACCGAACAGGCGGTTTTAAAACAAGACGGGCACAAACAATCCACTACATCGGTCGGAGCAAAAATCGGCGGATAATCATTGCACCAACATTTATTTCCGGTTAAGGCATCCCCACAATTAAATGGGGTTCCACAGGTCGAACATTTTTTTTCTCTGATGGCATTCATGCCGTAAAGATACTATTTGTGCTTTTTCAGATTTTATAGTTTGCAGTATTTTTTTGCAAATTCTTATACCTTTGCGTCGATGAAAAACAACACAATGAAATATTCTTTTTACAAATTCCTTCTTTTTTCCGCATTGCTGACACTCATCGGATGCAAAAAAAACGAAGCCGTTTCCACAACCCAAAAAGCTGTAGTTGAAAACGAAATACAATATGCCAGCGGCTTAAGCATCTTCAAATACAAAGGCTATTCCATTGTTAAGGTTACCGATCCGTGGCCAAATGCCGATAAAGATTTCACCTATATCTTACAGGAAAAAAACGCCGTAATTCCGGACAGCTTACAAAAACACACGATCATACCCGTTCCCCTGAAATCCATAGTGGTCACTTCAACTACGAATATTCCGTTTCTTGAAATGTTAGGCGTGGAAAACAAATTGGTCGGATTCCCACACACCGATTATATCTCCTCTGAAAAAACAAGGGCTTTAATCCATCAGGGGCAGGTAAAAAATGTTGGGCAAAACGAACGCCTGAACATGGAAAAACTGATCGAATTGGCGCCAGAGTTAATTGTCACTTTTGGGGTAGACAACAACAACCCGATGATTCAGAACCTTGAAAAAAGCGGACTGAAAGTAATGATACAGGGCGATTGGATGGAACAGTCCCCATTGGGAAAAGCAGAATGGATAAAATTATATGCAGCTTTATTCGGCAAAGAAAAAGAGGCTGAAAAATTATTCAACAATATTGTAAAAAACTACCAACACGCTTTAGAATCGGTTAAAACAACCAAGACAGAAGCTACCGTTCTTTACGGAAACATGTACCAGGAACAGTGGTTCGTAGCCAAAGGAAACAGTTGGGTGGCCCAGTTTTTAAAAGATGCAAAGGCAAATTACCTTTGGAAAGATGTGGAAGGCACCGGAAGTTTAGGTTTATCCTTCGAAGATGTGCTGGACAAAGCCAAAAATGCAGATTGCTGGATTGCCGCTGGAACCTTCCAAACGTTAGCAGAACTGGAAGAAAGCAACCCGCATTACAGTCAGTTTAAAGCCTTTAAAAACAAAAACGTTTATACCTTTGAAGCAAAATTAGGGGCTACCGGCGGAACGGTTTACTATGAATTAGGGCCAAGCCGTCCGGATTTAGTCTTAAAGGATTATGTAAAAATATTTCACCCGGAACTTTTACCGAACTACCAACTTACCTTTGCGGTAAAACTTAAATAAATTGGCGAACACCAAACGAAATACGATTTTATTCCTGCTCCTTGGATTGGCCTTGGGGGTACTGTTGCTGGTAAACATCAGCTTCGGTTCCGTGACTATCCCTTTCAAGGAAGTTTTCAACAGCCTTAGTGGCGGCCAGGCCAGTAAATCCACCTGGGAATACATCATCATCAATTATCGTTTGCCCAAAGCCATTACAGCCATTTTGGTAGGCATGGGACTTTCGATCGGCGGGCTTTTAATGCAGACGTTGTTCCGAAATCCGCTTGCCGGACCGGATGTGCTCGGCCTAAGTTCCGGAGCAAGTTTGAGTGTGGCCTTTGTAATATTAGGCGCGGGTTTTTTACCGCCTTTTTTAAGTTCGGTTTTATTGTCGCCTTACGGTTTGGTTTTAGCATCGACTTTTGGAAGTTTTATGGTTTTGATAGCCGTGCTTTTGGTGTCACAACAATTAAGGGATACCATGGCAATATTGATAGTCGGTCTGATGTTCAGTAGTTTTACCAATGCTTTTGTGAACATCCTGACGTATTTCAGTTCGGCGGAACAGCTTCAGAAATTCACGTTCTGGTCGATGGGGAATCTTGGCAATTTGTCCTGGAGCTCCATACTGCTTTTATCGGTTTGTGTGCTGATGGGGTTGCTGTTCAGTTTAGTCAACGTAAAACCATTAAACACGTTACTTTTAGGTGAAAATTACGCGAGAAGTTTAGGATTGAATTTCAAAAGAACGCGTTTGACGATTTTAATTACCACGAGTATCTTAACCGGAAGCATAACTGCTTTTGCCGGACCGATTGCCTTCATAGGTTTAGCGATGCCACACATTGCAAAATTATTGTTTCAGACCAGCAACCATACCGTTTTGTATTGGAGCACACTGCTTTTGGGCGCTTCGGTAATGCTGATCTGTGATGTGGTTTCCCAAATGCCAGGCATGGAAGTAACCTTACCGATTAATGCCATAACTTCGATTATTGGCGCCCCGGTAGTGGTTTGGCTGTTAGTCCGAAAACGAAAAATGATGAATTAAGTTTCCTGTTCCGATGAAAAAAAGCATACTACATACCGAAAACCTGACTACCGGCTATACCTCAAAGAACGGTAAATCGGTGATTGCTCAAAATTTAAACCTGGAACTGCCCGCAGGAAAACTGATTGCACTGATTGGCGCCAACGGTATCGGAAAATCGACCTTATTACGAACCATAACCGGAATCCAACAGCCGCTGGAAGGAAAAGTTTTTCTGAACGGAAAAGAAATAGCCGCCTACGAACCATTGCAATTAGCACAAAACCTGAGTGTGGTATTAACCGAAAAGCTACCGCCAAGCAATCTGACAGTTTTTGAACTCATCGCTTTAGGAAGACAACCCTACACCAACTGGATTGGCACTTTAACCGAAACGGACCGCGAAAAAATCCAAGAAGCCATCGAACTGACGCAAATTTCGCATCTGATCCATAAAAAACACTACGAAATAAGCGACGGACAATTGCAGAATGTTTTAGTGGCCCGAGCCTTAGCCCAAGACACGCCGCTAATCATTCTTGACGAACCTACCACACATTTGGATCTGGTGCATAAAGTGGCACTTTTCAAACTTCTGAAAAAACTAAGTCACGAAACCGGGAAATGCATCTTGTTTTCCACCCACGATGTCGATTTGGCCATTCAGTTAAGTCACGAAATGATTGTGATGACAGAAGGAAAAGTAGTTCAGAACGAGCCTTGTAACCTGATTTCCGACGGTACTTTCAACACGATTTTCAAAGACGACCACATCTTTTTCGATCCGGAAAAAGGGAAATTTATCGTTCGGTAAAACCATTTTTACGGCCGTATTTCGTAACTTTATCCTTTCAAAAAAGGAAGTCATGAAAGCAAATTCTTTTCTTACCCTGGCAGTACTAATTACATCAATTATGACTACACAAGCACAGTTGAAAGCCGTTCCATACGCTGATGGCAGTCAAAAACTTGAAGGTTTTTCAGGAAAACCCGCCAAAGCAAATCCTAAAAAAGCAGGTGTGTTGATTCTGCCGGCCTGGATGGGGATTGATACCCATTCAAAAGAAAGCGCCGCGGAACTTTCCAAATTGGGTTATTATACTTTTGTGGCCGATATCTACGGAACCGACAAACGACCGACAAATGCTCAGGAAGCCGGAAAAATGGCAGGCCACTTCAAAAAGAATTACGCTGATTATCAAAAACGCATACAACTGGCGTTGGACGAACTAATCAAATCCGGGGCGAATAAGAATGAAATTGCCGTAATCGGGTATTGTTTCGGCGGAAGCGGTGCTTTGGAAGCGGCAAGGATGAACTTACCGGTAAAAGGTGTGGTTTCTTTTCACGGTGGTTTAGGAAAGGATGCCGCAAGACCAACTGAAAACATTGTTCCAAAAGTGCTGGTGCTTCACGGGGCAGACGATTTCTTTGTTCCGGATACTGAAATAAAGGCTTTTCAGGACGAAATGCGCACCGCCAAAGCAGATTGGCAAATGATTTATTATGCTGATGCCGTTCATGCCTTTACCCACAAAGATGCTGGTTCGGACAAATCCAAAGGTGTCGCTTACAATGAAAAAGCGGATAAACGTTCCTGGAAAGCCATGTTAAGCTTCTTTAAAGAATTGTTTTAATTATTCATCCAATTCAGGCAGTTTTGATGGCATTTCATGGTTATGCGTGATTTTTTCAGGTAAAATCTTGTTGAGGAATTTTTCAAAAGCGGGTAAAAACCAAACAAATACTATTACACCTAAAAAATTAAAGAGGAAATGTGCGTTGGCAAGCATCTGTTCCAATGTGGATTCACCGCTCATCCATTCCACAAAATACACGAAAGGCATAAAAAGCAGCAAGCAGATGACAATCGAGGTGAAGTTAAAAATCAGGTGAAATAGCCCGGTTTTAATGCCTTGTCGGTTACCGCGAATAGTAGCGAGTAAGGTATCACTACAGGTTCCAAGTTCGGCACCCAGCATAATGGCAATACCACCCACTAGACTAATCGCTCCTTTTTTCACCAAAAGTATCGCCATACCCACCGTAGCCGATGACGACTGTATGATTAGAGTAACAAGAGCTCCCGTTATCGATCCAGTTATCGGATTGTCCATTTTTTGCATCCACTGATGAAATACCGGATCCTGTTTTAAAGGTGAAATGGCATTCTCCATGATGAACAGCCCAAAGAACAGCATTCCGAAATAAATGAACAGCTGGCCATATCGTTTAATATGTTCTTTTGAAGTGATCAGCAGAACCGCCATCCCTATAATCAGTAAAATGGGTGAATATTTAGCAACATCCAGCGCGATAATCTGACTGCTGATGGTCGTTCCGATATTGGCCCCCATCACAATCCCCATCGCCTGCCTGAAAGTAAGCAATCCGGAATTCACCAAAACAATTGTGATAATGATTACAACGGAAGAGGAATCCAGAAGAATCGTAATTATGGTACCGGTAAGTATGGCGGTAAAAGTATTTTTGGTGAAATGCAACAGCCATTTTTTTGGTTTTTTGGACGTAACTTTCCGAATAACATCAGAAAGACTGGTTACCGCGTACAGGAAGAGGACCAAACCTCCGAGCAGTGTTAAAACGATCTCGCTCATGGCTTCCAATTTTTAAAAATTGAAACACCCTAAGATAAGACTTTTTTGTAAGTTAAATGTTTATAAAACATTATATTTCAGTTAATTAACAAAAAAGCCTCGCAAAATGCAAGGCTTTAATTTGTATTATTGCGTATGGATTACTTTTGCTCATAATCGTAGTTCACCATCCAGTTGATCCCGAATTTATCCGTAAACATCCCAAAATAAGCTCCCCAAAACGTCTTGTTCAACGGCATGGTAATTTTTCCGCCGGCAGAAAGGCCATTAAAAATACGCGTCGCTTCATCTTCGCTTTCCGCATTGATCGATACCGCAAAATTATCCCCGAAAGTTGAAAGACCTCCACAGGCTTCTGTTGCATCGCTTCCCATTAAAACTGTGTTTCCGATAGGTAAGGAAATGTGCATTATTTTTTCTTTATCGGATTCTGAAATAGAAAACTCATCGGAAGGCGGCATGTCTTTAAATTTCCCGGCGTAAGGAAAATCGCCTCCAAAAACTGATTTGTAAAAATTAAACGCTTCTTCGCAAGTACCGTTAAAGGTAAGATAAGGATTTACTACTGCCATAATTTATTGTATTTGGTTTATTCTCAAATTTACATAAAGTTTCCAATCCTACAAATAAGTTTCCCCTATGCCACCCGAAAGAAAAAAAGTTTTAAAAAAACGAAATAAACACTTGATAATCAGGTGTTTATGTGATATTTAGAGTACCTTTATAGTTAAAAAAACGAGTTTCCAAAAGCATTATTACTAATTCTAAAAATTGTAGTGTATGGAAAAGATGTATCTCTTGAGAAAAATTCTCTTACTTAGTTCAGTACTCATTCTTTTTTCGTGTGAGAAAGAAGATATTTTGAGTAGTAATATCGATCAATCAAAAAAACAAAACGGTTTATCAACACAGGCTCTTGCCGGTAAAACCATCCAAGGTGATTATGTAGCGGTTGGAGATGGTTTTGTATTTTCCTGGGTCACCTTTAACAAATCCGGAGAACTTATGGAAATCGGAATCGATATTACCCCTGAAGTGTACGAAAGCCTTCCTAAATCAGGAGACTTTGAAAGCCCGGTTAACATACCGTTTGCAAACGTAGTTAAAGACCAAATTCCTTTCGATCATGTTGGTTTGAACTGGGACAGCGGCGGTTCGAAAAATCCAATATTATCCAAAGCCCATTTGGATATCCATTTTTACATGATTTCCATGGAAGAAAGAATGAGAATTCCAGTATTTTCAGATATTTCCGAACCTTTTTTCAACAATTATCCGCCTCCAGGATACTTTGCTGCCGGGTATAAACCTTTTGCAAAAAATTCACGTGCGGAAGCAAAAATTGGTAACCACTGGCTAGTTGCCGAAAAAGATCCGAAACCTTTAGACTATGCCCTATTTTTAGGAAGCTATAACGGGTTATTTACTTTCATCGACCCAATGGTGTCCCTTGACTTTATAAAAAGTGACAGTCAACTGATTTCACAATCATTTCCGCAACCGGATATTTACCCATCGGATCAAGAGTTCCCGAAACATTTCAACATTTACACCAGCAAAGCCGGAAACAATAGTATTTCCCTGAGTAATTTTAATCAGCGATAAAAAAAAGCCCTGTTCAAAAACAGGGCTTTTTTTATAACAAATACGGAAACCGTTCATTTATTTTCTTCAGCAAAAACCATCCGAGAACACCCAGAATACAAATCAGGAAATATTTCAGCACGATATAATCGAAGCTACGCTGCGGCAAAAACTCATACACCAATCGGATCATGTAGGGATGACAAAGATAAATGCCCAGCGAAAGACTCGAAGGTATACTGATGTTCCAGTTTATTCCCGATTCCACTGCCCACAACAAAACCAACATACTGACCGGCAGCATAAAAACATAAAAATCCAGAGCACCTAATTTTAGTGTAAAGTAAAAATAGGATTCCAGCAAAAGCCCGATAAAAAACAAAGGCATCAGATAAGCAATCGTTTCCTTTTTAATTTTCCAGTGTTCGTACAAGGTTCCTAACAGCAGGAAAGGAAAAGCAAAAAAGAGCCCGTTCCGAGTGGTGCCCATTACTTCATAAACAACTTTCAAAACAGGAAAAACATCTAGGCTTTTATCTTTATACAGCAATTGAAAAGCATATCCTAAAACAAATAAGGAAACCCCTAAAACCATCTTCTGTTTTACAGCCCATCGTCTTGACAAATAAAGCAATCCCACCCCGATAACGGTTGCCAGCAGGTACCACAAATGCCAGTAACCATAAATCAGTTTATAAACAAGCTCTGAGGTGTCAAACCAGCCTAAACGATACGAACGGATCATATCGGGTAAATAGATAAGCTGCCAAACAAGGTAAAGGATAACGATACGCCTACAGTATCTTTTCAAGTATAAACCGTCGTCTAACTTCTTCCGAAGCAAATACCCCGAAATAATAAAAAAGGAAGGCACTCCAATTCTTGTAATCCCGTTAGCAATTTCATAGGAAACCAATGCCTGCCAACCGCTAAGACCTTTAATCGGAAAAATATGCAACGCTATGATAAGAAAGGCCAGCAATAGCTTAACAAAATCAAGGGAAGCGTTTCGGTTTTGTGACATCGTAATAGGATTATGACCAAATATAGCAAAAACGCATCATATAAAATCATCGATTATTTCCTACATTTAACAGTAATAAAATAAAAGTTTAAAAAAGCTGTTGTAACTTTATAAACCTGATTTTTAAATAGTAATCAATTCTCTAAAATTAAACGAATGGCTACAACAGAAAAAAACACCATTACGGTTGCCGCAACAGTAAATGTTCCCGTACACAAAGCCTGGGAATTCTGGACCGAACCACAACACATCACCCAATGGAACAATGCTTCCAATGACTGGCATACTCCCAAAGCCACCAACGATTTAAGAAACGGAGGCTCATTCAATTACCGTATGGAAGCCAAAGACGGCAGTTTCGGTTTCGACTTTGAAGGAAACTATACCGAAATAAAACCCAACGAACTTATCGAATACACCATCGCCGACGGAAGAAAGGTTCAGATCCTTTTCGAATCGCTGGACAACGAAACCCATGTTACCGAAATTTTCGAAGCGGAAGATGTTCATCCCGTGGAACTTCAGCAGGACGGCTGGCAGGCCATTCTTAACAACTTCAAACGTTATACCGAAACCCATTAAGCTATCGCTATGAGATCACAAGTTTTTATCAACCTTCCGGTCAAAGACCTTAACAAAGCCATGGCTTTTTATACCTCCATCGGTTTTAACAACAATCCGCAATTCACGGATGACACTGCTGCCTGTATGGTTTTCAGTGAAGAAATTTTTGTTATGCTGCTCACGCACGACCGTTTCAAAGGTTTCATTAAAAAAGAGATGGCCGATACAACCAAAACCACAGCCGTAATCAACTCATTATCCATGGAAAATGTGGCAAAAATGAACGAAACGGCAGATAATGCCTTAAAAGCAGGGGGAACAGAACCGACAGAACCCAAAGATTACGGGTTCATGCAACAACGAAGTTTTGAAGATCCGGACGGGAATTTCTGGGAAGTTTTTTACATGGACATGAGTCAGTTTCCACAACAGTAACCTGAAACATCATGAAAAATCCGATTTATCCCTGCTTATGGTTTGATGGCCGGGCCAAAGAAGCCGCTGATTTTTATTGTTCGGTTTTCAAAGATTCCAAAATTCTTGAAACGAATCCGATGGTTACCACTTTTGAAGCTTCCGGACAAAAATTCATGTGTTTGAACGGTGGGCCGATGTTCAGCATCAATCCCTCCATCTCCTTTTTTGTGGTCTGTGAAACCGAAGCGGAAACAGATGCACTCTGGAAAAACCTATTAGACGGAGGATCCGTTTTGATGGCTCTGGACAAATATCCCTGGAGCGAAAAATACGGTTGGGTGAAAGACAAATTTGGTGTAAACTGGCAGGTATCCTATGGTAAATTTGAAGATGTCGGTCAAAAATTCACACCTACTTTAATGTTTACCGAAGCAGTTCACGGAAAGGCGGAGGAAGCACTGAACTTTTACACGTCAATCTTCAAAAATTCAAGCATTACCGGCATCCTGAAATATACGGAAGAAGAACCAGATGTTACCGGGACCGTAAAACATGCACAATTCACTTTGAACAATAATGTGTTTATGGCTATGGATAGCGGTTATCCGCACGGTTTTACTTTCAGCGAGGGACTTTCATTAGTAGTGGAATGTGAAAACCAGGAAGAGATCGACTATTTTTGGATCAAACTTACCCAAGACGGAGAAGAAAGCATGTGCGGTTGGCTCAAAGACAAATACGGAGTTTCGTGGCAGATTATCCCTGAAATTTTAGGCGACCTGATGAAAAACCCCGAACAAGCACAACGCGTGGCCCAGGCTTTCCTTAAAATGAAAAAATTTGATATTGAGGCTTTACTGAATGCCTAAAAAGCTGTTTTGTTTCAGCTGCATGCGTACCGATTTTCAGTTGCAATACTTTTTCCGTTAAATCTAACAAGACGAATTCCTCTCACTCAATGGAAAAAGTATTGTAAACTACATACTACATTAAAAATAACCCTTTGTTAAATTCAGAATCTTTTTCCGATTATATTTACTTTATCGGATAATTTCGTTATAAAAAGATAATTATCAGCAACTTATATATTTTTTTCTTATATTGGTTATGAAAATGCCGCCAAATCAATTTCATACAAGCCGACCGGTTTATTACAGTTTGCTGTAAACAGTTCCAAAATCTCTGTTTTCGGCAAGTTAAGAGAAGTTAAACTTAATAAAGTCAGGGATTATGATGAGATTATTACTTTTACTTTCGGTCTTGCATTCACAACTAACCTACCCGCAATGTTGGTTGTCCATTACTGCCAAAAACGGACAGTCCGCAGCTATCAAAACGGATGGGAGCTTATGGACCTGGGGCTTCAATGGCCAAGGTCAATTAGGGGATGGCTCGACCATAAACAGAAATTCACCTACTCAGGGCAACACCAACACAGACTGGAAAACCATTGCTTCCGGTTACAACCACATGGTAGCCATCAAAGAGAACAACACCCTGTGGGCCTGGGGCTCTAACAACAGCGGACAATTAGGTATCGGTACCAATTCCAACAATTCTTCTGCCGTACAAATAGGCTCGGAGCATAATTGGCGAGTTATTGCTGCAGGAAACAATCATACGTTAGCCATTAAAACAAACGGCACGCTATGGGCCTGGGGCAGTAATGCCTACGGTGCGTTAGGCGACGGATCATCGTCTAACAGAAACACACCGGTTCAAATTGGCTCCGACAGTAACTGGCTGATCATTTGTGCAGGAGACAACAACTCGTTTGCCATAAAAACCAATGGTACCTTATGGGCCTGGGGCGACAACAGTAGCGGGAAACTGGGTGATGGTACCGCAATGTACAGAACAACTCCGGTACAAATCGGAACGGATACGGATTGGACTACTATAGACGAAGGCTATTTACACACGGTCGCCACAAAACAAAACGGAACACTGTGGGCCTGGGGAAAAAACAGCTTCGGCCAGTTAGGAAACGGCACGACATCCGATAGTTTTTCACCGGTCCAGGTCGGAACGGATACTAATTGGAAAAAAGTAAGTGCCGGTGGCTATCACACCGTTGCCATAAAAAATGACGGCTCCTTATGGGCTTGGGGTTACAACAGCTACGGTCAGCTGGGCATCGGCAATAACACCAACAAAAATACTCCTACGTTGGTTGACGATATTTACGATTGGAGTAATATAGCTTTATCCTATCAGCATACAATTGCCATAACGGAAACAAATGGCATTTACAGTTGTGGTTTTAACACAGACGGTCGTCTTGGAATCGGCAATTTCAGTCATAGAAACACACTTACTCCTGTAATATGCACAACACTTGGTTCAGAAGACTTTAGCACTTCTTCAGTTACAGTTTATCCAAATCCGGCGAGCAATCTGATCAATATCAGTACTGCAAATACGTTCGAAATAAAACGAATAGGCATTTATGATACTTTAGGCAAGAAAGTTCTGGAACAATCCGGAAATGTTTCACAGATACCTGTAGACCAACTGCAAACGGGCCTGTATTTTTTGCAGGTTCAAACCCAGACTGAAAGCTTTGAAACCCGGTTTTTTAAAAAACCATAAAGTCCTACAGACAACGCTTTAATTTTAAAAATCACTTTCTTTAACTTTTGTACAGATAAAGCTTTTTTATCTGAACAGCACATTTGTTGTTTATACAATTTACACATACAATCAGATAATTTTGCTATTTTTACCGGTATTAAAAAACAAAACCATGTCACAGACTTTACTCGTATTAGCCTCATTCACAACCGCTTTATTACTAGGGATTTATATCGGAAAAATCATTTTCAGCAATCAGTCGAAATCTGAAAAAACCGGACTGGAAGAAAAGATTAACGGCCTGTTATCACAAATCGAACAGCTGAAACAGCAATTTCAAAACGAACGCCTTCAGTTCGAAAAACAAACCCAGCAATTATCCGCCGAAAAAGAAAGCATCCGTACTGAAAAAGACGCACTTTCCATCCAGTTAACAAAAAAGGAAGCCGATTTTGACAATCTTTGGGAGCGCAGTAAAGAACAGAAAGAAGAAGTCAATCAGCTTCAGGAAAAATTCACCAAAGAATTTGAAAACCTGGCCAATAAAATCCTTGAAGAAAAAACGGTAAAATTCACGGAACAAAACAAGGAAAACCTGAAAAATATCCTGAACCCGCTTCAGGAGAAAATCCACCTTTTTGAAAAGAAAGTAGAAGATACCCACAAGGAAAGTATCGATTATCATGCGGCACTTCGTCAACAGATCCTAGGACTAAAGGAAATGAACGAGCAGATGAGCAAAGAAACATTGAACCTGACCAAAGCCCTGAAAGGTGACAGCAAAATGCAGGGAAACTGGGGTGAACTCATCCTGGAACGCGTGCTGGAAAAATCCGGATTGGAAAAAGGACGCGAATACGAAGTACAGCAAAGTTTCACCACTGAAGATGGCTCCCGTGTTCAACCCGATGTGGTGATCAATTTACCCGACGGCAAAAAAATGATAGTGGATTCCAAGGTTTCGCTGACCGCCTACGAACGTTATATCAATGAAGACGATGAGGAGAACAAAAACGCTTTCCTGAAAGAACATGTAACGTCCATAAAACGCCATGTCGAACAATTAGGCAACAAAAACTACCAGGACTTGTACCAAATAGAAAGCCCGGATTTCGTATTGCTTTTCATTCCAATGGAACCGGCCTTCGCGATTGCTTTAAACGAAGACAATTCACTTTACAACAAAGCTTTTGAAAAAAATATCGTCATTGTTACACCTTCTACCCTTCTAGCTACACTACGTACGATTGACAGCATGTGGACCAATCAGAAGCAACAGGAAAATGCGTATGAAATTGCCCGACAGGCCGGTGCTTTGTATGATAAATTTGAAGGTTTTGTATCGGATTTGATCAAAATCGGTAAAAAAATGGACGAAGCCAAAAGCGAATACGGTAATGCCATGAACAAATTAGTAGACGGAAAAGGAAACCTGATCACCAGCGTTGAAAAACTGAAGAAAATGGGAGCCAAAGCTAAAAAATCGCTTCCGGACAGCGTCTTAAACAGAGCCTTAGAAAAAGAGAACACACCTGAAAACCAACCTTATGGAGACCTATAAAAAAGTAAGCGCTTCTAAAATAACCCTTTCGGAACTGATGCTGCCTTCGCATTCCAATTTCAGCGGAAAAATTCATGGCGGATATATTCTTTCTTTAATGGATCAGATCGCTTTTGCCTGTGCTTCAAAGTATTCTGGCAAGTATTGCGTAACAGCTTCGGTTGACACGGTCGATTTCCTTAATCCGATTGAAGTAGGCGAATTGGTTACGCTGAAATCTTCTGTAAATTATGTTGGTAAAACTTCAATGGTTGTGGGTATCCGTGTGACTTCCGAAAATATTCAGACCGGAAAAGTAAAACATTGCAATTCTTCCTATTTTACGATGGTTGCCAAAGATGAAAACGAAAACCCGACACCTGTACCGAGATTAATACTGACCAATCTGGAAGAAGTACGTCGTTTTTACGAATCTTTGCGACGAATAAACACCAAAAAAGAAGGGAAAGCTATTGAAAGCGCCCTGGATTATACTTCTGATACTGCATTAAAAAATCTTACAGGTTTTAATGTAAAGTTAGAATTATAACATTTTCAATAAATTTTATTAACATCTGAACAAATTCCTACAAAAAGGATATTTTTATTATATATTTGAATATATAGATTAGAATTATATAACAAATATGCAAAAAAATTACTTTTTAAAATTATTGGGTGTATTTTCGTTAATCGCTTTATTTACAGCACTTTCCTGTAATTCGAGTGATGAACAATACACTCCGGTCACTCCGGTCAGTGTAGATTTAACTCAGGTTCCCTACCCTAAACTTTCGGATTATAAATTCTTCACCGGAGACCTAAAATACCTTACTCCTGCCGTAGGCGTGCTCCCTTTCAAACCTGCTAGTGCCTTATTCAGTGATTATGCTCATAAGAAACGATTTGTGTGGATGCCCTCCGGAGTAAAAGCCACCTACAATGGCGACGGAAATGTTCTGGAACTTCCTGTTGGAGCAGCGCTGATAAAAAACTTTTATTACGAACACGTTCAACCTTCCAACACAACTAAACTGATCGAAACAAGAATCATGATCCGAAAAGCCACCGGATGGATTTTTGCCAATTATGTCTGGAATGACGAGCAAACCGAGGCCTTTCTTGATTTAAACGGAAGCTATAAGGATATTTCATGGATGGACGAAAACAATCAAATCAAGAATGTCTCCTACAGAATTCCTTCAGAAGTTCAATGCATTACCTGCCATAAAACCAAACAGACGGTAAACAATGTGGAACAGACGATTTATCTCCCTATCGGTATTAAACCTCAGAACCTGAATTTCAATTACACCTATGGTTCCGAAGTAAAAAACCAATTAATCAAATGGATTTCGCAAGGCTATCTGAATGATAATTTTGCCCTGCCTACTGCCTCCAATTCAACAGTCGATTACGAAGACACTTCAAAACCGATTGATTTGCGCGCGAGATCGTATGTAGACATTAATTGTGCTCACTGCCATACAGACAACAAGCATTGTGATTACAGGCCTATGCGCTTCGCTTTCAGTCAAACAGGCGGAACAAACGGAAATACTATGATGGGAGCCTGCGTCGATACGGAAGACATGCAGGGATTCCCAACTACTTTAGCCAAAATTGTGGCTCCCGGCAACATCAACAAATCAATGTTATACTACAGAATCAATACCACAAACGAAACTTACAGAATGCCATTACACGGAAGGACACTTGTTCACACAGAAGGAGTAGCCATGATGGAACAATGGATCAATTCTTTAAGCCCTTGCCAATAAACCAACTTATTTTACTAACCAAAAACAACTAAAGCATGAAAAAAATTACTCCAATTTTTTTATTATTAACCGCCAGCTGGTGGTCTTATGCTCAAGACACCTGCGCCTCTGCTGTTGTTATTTCATCCGGTACGCACGTAATTACAGGTATCAATGGCTCTCAAGTACCTACGCCGGTTTGCGCTTCAAATGGAACCGGGGCTACCTTTGCCGAATGGTATACATATACCCCAAGTGCTAACTACAACGTAACGATCACATCAGACATTGCGGCCAACAATCCAAGAAAAGACACCCGTGTTCACATTTACTCAGGGACTTGCGGCACTTTGGCCTGTGTTGGCGGCGATGACGATTCCGGATCCAACTATTCCTCTGTGGCTACCTTTACAGCCAATGCCGGAACAACCTATTATATTGCCTGGGATAACCGATGGAGTTCCCTTGGATTTTCTTTCCAATTGATAGAAAACCCATACGTCCCACCGGTGCCACCTCCTGTTAGTTATACTTCTCAAACTATTTCAACCGTAAACAGTACTTATAATATTTGTTTGGCGGACATGAATAATGATTACAAAGACGATATAGTCGGAGTAAGCACAAACAGTTTGAAAATCCACTATCAGACAACACCGGGAGCCTTTTCAGTTTCCACCTATACCGTTGCCGGAACCAGCGATATGCCAACCTGGAGCATGGCAGCCGGGGATTACAACAGAGATGGTTACAACGATTTAGTTTTAGGCAGCGGCAGCGGTTTATCTTTCTGGCAATCTAACGGAACCGGGACAGCTTATTCAAACATTAATCCATCTGAATACATCTTTTGTCAGCGAACGAATTTTGTTGACATTAATAATGATGGAAACCTGGATGCTTTTTCGTGTCATGACGTAGCACCAAACGTTTATTACCTGAACGGCCCCGGAAACAGTTTTACCCATTACCAAAGTGGTGTCACTTCCGGTTCGTATAATGTAGGAACACTTTCAACAGGCGGGAATTACGCTTCTATCTGGAGTGATTTTGACAATGACGGCGATGTGGATTTATTCATTTCAAAGTGTTCCGGACCTCCATGCGAATTGCACAGAAATGACGGCAATGGCGTTTTCACCGATATTTCTGCTATCGCACAAATCAACTCAACTCCGGTTCAGTCATGGTCTTCAGCCGTAGCAGATTTTGACAATGATGGTGATATGGACATTTTTGTAGGTGCTAACGGTGGTTCAGGCCATAAATTCTTCAAAAACAATCTGGACACTACAAACAGTGTTGAAGAAGCCTATACCAATATCACAGCTACATCAGGCTTTGGAAGCGATACTTCGATAAGCAGGGATTATATCGCCTACGATTTTGACAATGACGGTAAAGTGGACATTATGGGCGGCGGTAACAAAATTTCCTTCAATCAGGGGAATAATGTTTTTGCACCGTCTACCTATGCCGGTATGGCGATCGGTTCTGTAGGAGATTTGAACAATGACGGCTTTTTGGATATTGCCAATAACAACAAAATCTTTTACGCAGTACCAAACGGTAACAACTGGTTAAAAGTTTCATTACAGGGCATCCAAAGTAACCGAAACGGGATTGGAGCGCGTATTGAGATCTACGGTTCATGGGGAAAACAAATCCGTGATGTAAGAAGTGGTGAAGGTTTTGAATACATGAGTACCTTAAACGCACATTTCGGAATCGGAACGGCTACTCAAGTTTCACAGGTAATCATCAGATGGCCTTCAGGAATAGTTGACACCATCACTAACCCGGCACCAAATCAAAACTTAAACGTAATTGAAGGAAGCACTTTAGGACTTGCTGAAAACACCTTGGGCGGATTCACTATCTATCCGAATCCGGCAAATGATTTTATCCACTTCAACCACACCTCAGGGTTAGAATCTGTTAAGAGCGTAAGCATTTTTGATATGACAGGCCGAAAAATAAAAACGGAAGCCACACTTAACAATTCTGTTTCCGTTCGCGAGCTGCAAAGCGGAACGTACCTGATTGTTTTCGAAAACAGCAACGGTAACAAATACTCAACTAAATTCATCAAGAATTAAAAAGGTATAACTATGAAAAAGCCCCGATTAATGTCGGGGCTTTTTTTATATGATATATCCTTTAAAAAACTCTTACCAGATTGAATCCGAAACAGATTTCCCCTTTATCCCATCGTCCGGAAGTTTGACCTAAAAAACCGGTTTCGTGCATGGCTCTGGAGTTGGTAAAATGCATCTGAAAAACATGCCCTCCGGTTTCCAGATCTACTCCTATGGAAAGTGGATTACGGTAAGCCGATCCGGAAGCCCTGTTCAAATGTGCGGCATAATCCATATTGACCGACCAGCGCTTGGTAATCTTGTATCTTCCGCCCAAACCAAGGGCAAACTGACTGTTATCCTGAGGATTTGGAGAAACCACCGTACCGTCATCGTTAAGAATATCACGCACCGTATTTTCATGAAAATAAGTTGGCGCCACTTCTAACGAAAAGTTATCGGAAAATTTCCTGGACACCAATAGCTGTGTTACATAACTCAACCGATTGCTGAATTCCATTTCCGGATAAACATCTTCCTTCATTTCCGTATTGATCGCTATACTGTTAAAACCTGCAATCGTAAACGGAAAACCGTCTTTCTCCTGTGCTTTAATCCGATACTTTGCCGCAATGTCATACGTTTCCTGAAATCCGCTTCGGGACACATGCAGTGTTAAACAATCCGTCAGGCCATAAACAAATTTCAACTGGGTGTTGGCATTGTCCAATCCGAAAAAATCATCGAACCCGTTCTTCACATAATCGAAACGGTGGGCCACTATAAAATAAAAATCTCCTTTAGCGGCGAGTTTGGTCGATTCCAAATTAACTATTTTCATAGACTTAAAAGCCGATTCCACACGGGTATCGACTTTAACGGTATCTATTTCTGAAAGCAAGTCATCTTGAGAAAACCCTAAAAAAGGCATCAAAAATGTCAAAAGTGCTATTTGTATCCTCATAAATTTCTGAATTACTAATGTTTAGTCCCCTTAACAAAAGCCTCCGGCGACGGTGAATCTTAATTCTTTTGCCGTTACTTCCATGCTATTGCACATAAAAAAAGTAGCGACGCATTCCTGCACTCTACATAGCCAAGGTTATCAGGTTATAACCATCATTGTTTATAAATTAATACGATTTGGATTTGCCTGTAAGGCCGCTTTATTTCCTGCAATGTTCCTTTAGCGCAATATCAAAAACATGCCGCTGCTGATAAGACATCTGAATCAAAAAAAAAACTCAGCATTCTTAAGCATCAATTATTCAGTATTGTACTTTGATCCATTTTCATCTCGCCGAGTAATTCATCATATCCCAGGAACCTTCCTTTTACTTTTACGGCTTGTGCTTCTTTTAACCCAGTCGGGATTTTACCTTCCAGGGAAACGAACATCTTTTCATCGATAACAATCGTATTTTCAGCAGTATCGATTTTTGAAATGGTACCGCTTACCTCGATGGTTTTATCCAGATATTTAGCATTAGCCTTTTGCTCATCTACTGTGAATTCTTGATAAATAAAGTCTGCTGAAACGTCAAAACTTCCTTTTTCCGATGCAATATCTCTATGGTCTTTATACAGATACATGTAAATAGCCCAAGCCATCAGAAAAACAAGAAGCAGCAATAGTAAATAGCCAACTTTTTTCATTGTATTCAAATCATTTCTTACAAAATTAACGAAATATTTTTTTAATATTCAAATTTTAAACACTAACTTTAATAATAAATAAATCGATATGCGTGTAAGGTTTTTATTATTGACGGCAAGTTTCATCACACTAACTTCTTGCAGTAGCGACTCGGAATCTGATCTTTATGGAGAAATTCCCGAGCAGATAACCTATAACAACACTGTAAAGGCAATCATAAACAACAACTGCATCATGTGTCACAACCAGCCTCCTGTAAACGGGGCTCCGATGCCGCTTATCAATTATGATTTTGTCAAGGCTGCCATCATAAGCCGCGGATTAATCGACCGTATATCAAGGCCTCAAGGGGCTCCGGGAATGATGCCGAATGGCGGAACACGTTTACCGCAATCGGAAATCGACAAAATCATTGCCTGGAAAAACGCCAATTACCCTGAATAAAACCATAGCACCATGAACAGATATATACTTTTATTCGTTTCGGCATTCATTTGCCTAACCGGATTCTCGCAGAAAAGATCCACCAAAACAGCCGATCTTCAATTTGAGGCATCCGTACCGTCGTTTGAAGAAGTTGCCGCTAAAAACAAAAACACTACCGTTGTACTCAATACAGAAACGGGTGAAATTGCCGCATTGGCACTTATAAAGGGTTTCCGTTTCAAAATAGCACTGATGGAAGAGCATTTCAATGAAAATTACATTGAAAGCAACCGATACCCTAAAGCCACTTTCAAAGGAAAGGTTCACGGTTTTGACATGGCAAAATTATCAGAGAACAGCCGTGATTTCACCATAAGAGGCATATTGGAACTTCATGGGAAATCAAAAGAAATAACGGTTCCTGCAAAAATCAGAAAAACCGCCGAAGGCATTGAAGTGATTACAAATTTCTCGGTAAACTCAGACGATTTTAACATTCAGATTCCTAAAGTCGTAAGTAATAAAGTTTCCAAAAAAGTAAACATCGGATTAAATTGCATTCTTAAATAAATTGTATTAGTAATTAAAAAAGCCTTTCCGAATGGAAAGGCTTTTTACTTATAACTCTACAGCTTCAAAAGCATTCAGTTTATCAATAAAGAGCAATGTTTTACTGCTGTCGCCACTGCGCGAAAACATGGGTGAAAATTTAGCCCCGTGAACAATTTCATCAAAAGTATAAGAAGTTCGCTTAACCACCGAAGCACTGAACATATCATCAAAGACCTTAACAAAAACCACCAGCTCACCCTTACCACGCTCAAAATCATCTCTTGACATGTTATACAACGGGCTGTCTTCCGTTATTGGGTGTACTAAAGTCCAGCTTAGCGTTAAGGCATTAATCCGCTCCATTTCCAATTCCAGGGAATAAAACTTATTGACCATTTTCCCATCTTCCTCAACACTCATTCCCAGTGTCATTCGGGCTTCTGCATCGGTTAAATTAGTATTCTTGAACGGCGTCATGCGCAACATCAGCCCCGTTCCGTCTTCGTAAGGTGCAATAATAGCATTATCTGAAAATCGGATAAAAGCTTTCGGCTTACTGAAACGCCCGTAAAACAAACCTGTAGCAATAGCAAAACTCAACAATCCGAAAAGCGCTTCAACGGAAGCCACAAAACTGGCCCAAAACCCCGAAGGACTAATGTGCCCGTACCCTACCGTAGTAAAGGTCTGTGCGCTGAAAAAGAAAGCCTGCCCGAATTTATCCAAAGGGTTATCCGCAACAATTCCGTTAAGATGTTCCACCCCGATTAAACTGTACACACTGGCAAAGAAAAGATTAACCAGCAGATAAAACACAAAGATAACCGTCATGAATTTCCACCGCGGCACCACGAGCATCGTGTGATACCAACTGATGCTTTCCACAAAACCAATACCTACTTTTTTAACGTTGGCATCGCCGTTTTTTTCAATAAAGCGACCGCCGTAACTGGAAGCATTGGTCCCGAATCCAGAGTTCTTCTCTGTTTTTGCACGGGAATTGATTCGTTTTAAAAAAGCCATAGAATTGTTTGCTGTTTTTTACCTAAATTGAACTATCAAAGTTACATTAAAATGCAGTACACTTTTAAAGCAGAAATTTACAAAATCGGAATCAATTGGGCGGTAGATGTGCCTGAGAAAATTACACAGCAGTTACAGGCCGTTAAAGGCTACATCCGAATTAAAGGCACTATCAACGGCTTTGAATTCAACAAATCATTGGTTCCCGTTAAAAAAGCTCCGTACCGTTTGTTTGTAAACCTGATTATGATGAAAGGCGGAAAAACAGCTGTAGGCGAAACGGCTCATTTCATTATTGAACAAGACACTTCCGATCCGGAAAAAGAATTTCCGATGCCACCCAAATTTTTACACAAACTTAAAGTAAATAAACTAACGGATGCTTTCAACAGCCTGACACCTTCCAGAAGAAAAGAAATCATCCGCTATATGGGTTTTATCAAGACCGAAGAAACACTGCAACGCAACATTGAAAAAGTGATTGCACAACTCAAAAGCAACGAAAAGAGCACACGGGTTCCGTAAACAAAAAATCCCTCAACTGAGGGATTTTCATATACTAAATTTGACTTATTTACTTAAGTACATTTTTCGTCTTGAGTACAACTCGTAGAACTGATCGTCTTTCAAATCTTCAATAAACAATATACTTTCTCCTGTAGATTTCATCTCCGGCCCTAACGCTTTGTTCACGTTTTTGAACTTGCTGAAGGAGAATACCGGTTGTTTGATGGCAAATCCTTTCAATTGAGGATTGAATGTAAAATCCGTAACCTTATTATGCCCTAACATCACTTTTGTCGCATAGTTCACATAAGGCTCTCCGTATGCTTTCGCAATAAACGGCACCGTACGGGAAGCTCTTGGATTCGCCTCAATGATATAAACGATATCGTCTTTAATAGCGAACTGAATGTTGATCAAACCAACCGTTTTCAAGGCTCTGGCAATTTTATATGTATGGTCTTTAATCTGCTGCATCACAAATTCCCCGATATTGAAAGGCGGTAAAGTTGCATTACTATCCCCGGAGTGCACCCCGCATGGCTCAATATGCTCCATGATTCCAATAATATATACATTACCGTCAGCATCACAGATTGCATCAGCTTCCGCTTCGATAGCACCATCTAAATAATGGTCTAACAACAATTTATTTCCGGGAATCGATTTTAACAAATCAATTACATGTTCTTCCAACTCCTGTTTATTAATTACGATTTTCATTCCCTGTCCTCCCAACACATATGATGGACGAACCAATAACGGGAAATCTAACGAATCGGCTAGTTTTGAAGCTTCTTCAGCACTTTCAGCGATACCGAATTTCGGGAACGGAATGTGTAAATCGGTTAGCAAGTCTGAGAAACGGCCTCGGTCTTCGGCTAAATCCAAAGCATCGAAGCTGGTTCCTAAAATCTTGATTCCGTATTTGTTTAATTTCTCTGCTAATTTAAGCGCTGTCTGACCACCTAACTGAACGATTACACCTTCCGGTTTCTCGTGTTGGATGATGTCATAAATGTGCTCCCAGAACACGGGCTCGAAATACAATTTGTCTGCCGTGTCAAAATCTGTGGAAACCGTTTCCGGGTTGCAGTTGATCATGATGGTTTCGTAACCGCATTCCGCAGCCGCTAAAACCCCGTGAACACAAGAATAGTCAAACTCGATACCTTGCCCGATTCGGTTTGGTCCCGAACCTAACACCACTACTTTTTTCTTGTCGGTTACAACACTTTCGTTGTCTACATAACGCGATCCGTCCGGTCTTTGAATTTCTGCTTCGAAAGTCGAGTAATAGTAAGGCGTTTGCGCTTTAAACTCAGCCGCACACGTATCTACCAATTTGTAAACACGTTTCACACCCATGTCCTCACGCAACTTGTACACCTGACTTTCCAGACAACCCAACATGTGCGCGATCTGACGGTCACCGTATCCTTTTTGTTTCGCTTCTAAAAGCAAATCTTTCGGAAGTGTATCTATTTTATAGTTGGAGATTTCTCTCTCTAAAGCGTATAATTCTTCGTATTGCTTTAAGAACCACATGTCAATCTTCGTGATTTCGTGGATTCTTGACAATGGAATTCCCATCGCAATCGCATCGTAAATTACGAAAACGCGGTCCCAGCTCGCATACGTTAATTTTTCAATAATCTGGTCGTAGTTTTTGTATCCTTTCCCGTCGGCACCTAAACCGTTACGTTTGATTTCCAACGACTGGGTTGCTTTGTGTAAAGCCTCCTGAAACGAACGCCCGATTCCCATTACCTCTCCTACGGATTTCATTTGAAGTCCAAGAGTTCTGTCAGCGCCTTCAAATTTATCGAAGTTCCAACGCGGGATTTTCACGATTACATAATCCAGAGTCGGTTCGAATAAAGCCGAAGTCGATTTGGTAATCTGGTTTTGCAATTCGTCAAGCGAATACCCTAACGCTAATTTTGTAGCAATTTTTGCAATCGGATATCCTGTTGCTTTTGATGCTAATGCGGATGAACGCGATACACGCGGGTTGATCTCAATGGCAACGATGTCTTCTTTTTCATCCGGAGAAACCGCAAACTGCACGTTACATCCTCCAGCGAAGTTTCCGATACTGCGCATCATCAAAATCGCCATGTCACGCATTCTCTGGAACGTTCTGTCCGAAAGCGTCATGGCCGGCGCCACCGTGATACTGTCTCCGGTATGGATTCCCATCGGGTCCATATTTTCGATAGTACAGATGATTACTACGTTATCGTTTTTATCTCTTAATAATTCTAATTCGTATTCTTTCCAGCCTAAAAGCGCTTTGTCAATCAATACTTCGTGAATTGGAGAAGCTTCTAAACCACGGGTTAACAAATCGTCAAAATCTTCTTTCTTGTGTACAAAAGCAGCTCCAGTTCCTCCCAAGGTAAACGAAGGACGGATTACCAACGGAAACCCAAATTCCTGAGCAATTTCTTTTCCTTTTAAGAACGAATTGGCTGTTTTTGCCGGCGCTACCGGAATGTCAATTTTCTCTAATAATTGTTTGAACTGCTCGCGGTCTTCCGTTACATTGATCGCGTTAACATCTACTCCGATCAATCGTACTCCGAAATCCTGCCAAATCCCTTTTTCATCAGCTTCCAAACATAAGTTCAAAGCCGTCTGACCTCCCATTGTTGGTAATACAGCATCGATTTGTGGGTGCGCTTTAAGGATTTCAATAATGGATTTTGTGGTAAGCGGTTTTAAGTAAATATGATCGGCCATGGATGGATCCGTCATGATGGTAGCCGGGTTCGAGTTGATAAGGATTACTTCGATTCCTTCCTCGCGTAAAGAACGTGCCGATTGCGAACCTGAATAATCAAATTCACACGCTTGTCCGATAACGATAGGTCCTGAACCAATAATTAAAACCGATTTTATTGAAGTGTCTTTAGGCATTTTGTTGTGTTGTTGTATGTGTTGCGTAAAAATTTATCAAAAAGGTACAAAAAAAGCGTTACCGATAAAAAGTAACGCTCTATTTATGATTTAAAAAACCATTATTTTTTGTGTCTAGGTTCAGATGAAACCGTTAACTTATGTCTTCCTTTAGCTCTTCTGCGTGCTAATACTTTTCTTCCGTTAGCAGAAGCCATTCTATCCATGAAACCGTGTTTGTTTCTTCTTTTTCTTTTCGATGGTTGAAACGTTCTCTTACTCATTGCTTTTATCTTTAAATCGTGATTTTAAATTGGTCCCAGCTTTGAAAGATTCTGTCGCTTCAAAACCGAGTGCAAATATACAAAGACTTTTATTTCTAGCAAGTCCTTTTTTAAAAATATTTTACTTTTTGTAAATCCTGTCCGGAAATGCTTTGCAAAGATACACTTTTTATGCATTTATTGTTTGCGAAAACTAATTTGGCGACTCGTTTCTATTTACTACATTTGCAATCCAAAACTAAACACATTATGTTTCACAGAAATATCAAATTAATACTTGCCGGGCTTCTTATTGCTTTAGGAATCTGGCAAATAGTAGATAACAGTATCGGAAACGGAATCTTTTTAATATTACTTTCCTCTGTTTTCATTTTTCTTTATTTTAAGAACGAATTCATCCTATTGGCTTTTCTTCAGATACGAAAACAAAATATGGAAGGCGCACAAAAATGGCTTTCCCACATTAAAAACCCGGAAACGGCTTTGGTAAGAAAACAACAGGGTTACTTCAACTATTTGCACGGTATTATGGTATCACAAACCAATTTATCGGCTGCGGAGAAATACTTCAAAAAAGCCATCGAATTAGGCTTGAGCATGGATCAGGATTTAGCCTTGGCAAAATTACAGTTAGCTGGAATCGCCATGACCAAAAGAAGAAAAGTGGAGGCTACCAATTTATTGAACGAAGCTAAAAAACTGGACAAGCAGAATATGCTGAAAGACCAGATCAAAATGATGAAAGAGCAAATGAAAAAAATCTAACATCTTCCTGATTATCAATAATTTAAAAACGTCTTTTACAGGCGTTTTTTTTATTTTAACGCAATATATCGGTTAAATTCACCACTCACCGACAAAGAAAACCCTTCCGCGTTTTAATACGTAATTTTGAGTATCCAAAAACGAAGAAAATGAAACAACTTTACCACTTGTTTATCCTTCTTTTTCTTCTATCTTCTGCGGTTTTCGCACAAGATAGCGCCCATGAATTGTTCTCCTACAACATTCATAAAAACATCAAACCTTACATCAAAAATTCCAATGCTGCTTTTGAAAGAGGAAACATAGTATTGGGGAAAAACTTATTCGATTCGTTGGTACAGAATCACCTCATCGGAACAAAATTCGATAATTTCAGCTTTAAACGGGTCCATCAGAAACGACTGCACCTGAACACCATTCAAAAACCGATTTACCTGCTCACCTATTCCTCCTGGTGCGTGCCGTCCAAAGGGGAAATTCCCGCTTTAAACAAACTTGCTAAGAAATACGAAAAAGACGTTCAGATAGTAGTAGTCTTTTGGGACCGAAGACACGATATGAAAAAATTGGCCCAGAAATTCAGCTGGCGTATTGAAGTGTGTTACGCCCATGAAACGTATAACCGGGACAGTTACATGGTCTCCACCTTAAAGCACACCTTAGGAATTCCCACTACTTTTTCCATAGACGAACAGATGTACCTGATTGATGTTCGCAGAGGCGGCATCAATCCGGGTCCAAAAACAAGTTATGCTGATTCCTTTAAATTGAATTACAACTGGTTTGAAAAAGGACTCAGCTACCTCATTTTCAATGAAAGATACAGCCGAAGCCGATGGGTGAATCACTGACTATTTCCCTAAAATCATTTTTCCGGCAATCAACAACAGGATCACCCCAAAAATCTTCTTCAGCATTTTCTGATCGATACTGATGGCCAGCTTACTTCCGAAGTAACCGCCCACTACAAAAAACAACGCTATTACCGCCGCAAATCGCCAATCGATATAACCTTCTTTGTAATAATTATAGACCGCCACCGCTGTAACAGGCACCACTAAAACCGCAAGACTCGTTCCCTGTGCCTGATGTTGTGAAAAACCCAACAACAAAAGAAGCGGAACCATTACAATTCCTCCTCCTACACCGACCAACCCACTGAGCGTACCGGCTAAAAGCCCGATAAGCATCAGCATAAGCAATGTTGTTAACGTCATAGCTCTCATTTATTTTACATACCCCTCCAACGGGATTTGAATGGTATAAACTTTATTCGGCAGCACTACCAGCTTTTTATCACGTAGCCATGGGTTGTGAATTTTCAGGATTTTGTAATTAACCCCCTGATCTATTGCGAACTGCGCCAGATTATCGATATTCGCGTTCACTTCTACTTTTTTAGTCGGAAGTAATGGATACAATACTGTTGGCGGCATTTGATAGCCATATTTCTCCTGATTCTGCATGATTTCTTTTAAAGCAAGGATTCGGAACACATAACGATAGGTTTCATCCGTTAGCAACATATCGTAATAATCATTCACTTTCTGCTCTTCCATCATGCGAAGAATACCGTTTAAACCGCCGTTGTAGGATGCCGCTGCCAATGTCCAGCTTCCAGATTTTTCTTTGGCTTTCAAAAGGTATTTACAGGCAAATTCTGTGGATTTTTCAAGATCATAACGCTCGTCCACGGTTTCGCTTACTTCCATCCCAATTTCTTTGGCTGTTGCCGGCATGAATTGCCAAACCCCTTTAGCCCCGGAAGGCGAAGTGGCATTGATCAGTCCGCTTTCAATAACGGCCAAATATTTGAAATCGTCAGGCACTCCGTATTTTTTAAGTATCGGTTCGATTACCGGAAAAGCACGATTGGCTCTTTTGATCACCAACTCCGTAGTAGCATGAAGGTTAATATTCACGGTCAACTCCCTGTCCAGACGTTCGCTCACATCCGCTAGTTGCATCGGCACTTTTTCCCCGCAGAAATTCATATCCGCAGGCAAGGTCGTGTGCACATACGAATGCACGGTTCGCAAACTGGACGTCGCATAAATAAACAATCCGCTTACTACGACAACCGAGGCAATCACTAAGGTTTTTCTAATCACTTTCATACTTTCTCTTTTTAAATTATTCGGCTATTATTCTCGGCAGGTTTTCGTTCATCCATTTCGGTTTGAACAGAATCATGGCATGGGTTCCGCCTTTCACCACCTTACAATCTTTAATATTCTTAATCGGAAAAACATCGTCACTATCCCCATGGATGTGAATTACGTTTTGGTCCGGTTTTTTCCGCTTCCAGTTCAACACATTTTCAATCGCCCATTTCAGATAAATTTTATCATTAACCGAAAGATACATTTTATACAGCTCCAATCGCTCTTTCACCTTTTCCCCCATTCCATATTTCAGCAGAAATTCGATGTTGGAAAAAATACCCATCGGAATAAGCTTGTAAGCTCTTGTATTTCGGGCCACTTTAAGCCGTATTGGGAATTCCCCCTGACATTTCACGCTCGAAATGATAATCGTTTTTCGCACCGGGATGATTTTAGCCATTTCCTGAACCAATATCCCACCAAAGGAAACCCCAATCAAAACCGCATTTTCATCCTTTATTTCCTCCGACATCCTTTTGGCATAATGCTCGAGCGATTCTTTTCTTTCCGGCAAAAACCATTCCAGCAGATGCGTTTCGAACTGCTCTTCCGGCAAATGGATTTTTTCGAAAATTTTTGGACTCGCTGCCAGACCCGGCATAAAATAAACTGGAATTTTACTCATGACTGAAACTAAACACGGCTTGGATTACAATTGAAATTTTCATAAAAATAGCACTTTTAGCGGTTTATACCGAATTCCGGAGTCTTAATTTTAGGGCAAAAATCAATTTTCGGCAGTTTTCCACAACAAATCACCGCTTTGATATTGATTGTCAAATGAGTAACTTTGCAGAATATTTTCCGCACAACTAAACACACCGCAATGACTATTAAGAACAATGAATTTTCAAGACAATTTGAAACGACAGTAGACGGTCACTTGCTCACGATTGAATATTCCTTTCAGGAGAAAAAGATTTTCCTGACCAAAGTAAATATTCCCGAGCAGCTTGACAATTCGGAATCCTTATCTGATTTTCTGAAACAGATCCTGGAAATTGCCGAAGAAAAAAAATGGAGAGTCGTACCCATCCATCCTAAAGTGGCGGCCTTCTTCAAAAAAAACCCTACTTACAAAGAATTACTTCCTCCGGGCATAAAAATCTAAAAAATTAAGTCGCTTCAAAAGAAAGCGGCTTTTTTATTTCTGAAAAAGCTGTACATTTAGGGCATGAGCTCAGAGGAATTCTATACCGATATCATTCACTTTTTTGAAGAAATCGACAAATATTACGGCAGCAAAACAGACATAACAGAAGGCATCTGCACTTCTTCGGGTGACTTTTCCGCAGATTACGCTACCTGGAATCTTTTTGAATTTGAATTAATCCGATCGGCTTACCGCAATACCGGTGATCGTTTCATGCTGGAAGGCAACGGCATGTATTATGAAATTTCCGCCCAGTCCATCGTTTCCTTTACCCAGCCCGGACGCAACAAATTCGAGTTTGTGGAACGCTTGGGCGAAAACGTTTACCGGATCACGAAATTGAGGTTTCATTACAGGTATTAAAGAAAAAAGAGCTAAGAAGTAGAAAAAAGACAATCTAATGCTGCCTATTTACCTGCTTCTTGACTCTTGTCTCTTGATTCTTGTCTCTTGATTCTTGTCTCTTGATTCTTGTCTCTTGATCCTACACCAACTACTTACGCCTCAACATTCAAAAACTCCATACGCACACTGCCATCTTCATCAATTCTTGTCAGGTTGATCGCGTGTAAGGTATTAACCAATTCCGGATTCCAAGGGGTTTTTACTTTTACGTAATTTTCGGTGAATCCGTGGATATACCCTTCTTTGTTTTCCCCTTCAAACAATACGGTTCGGCTGGTTCCGATTTGACTCTCATAGAAAGCACGGCGTTTTTTTACGGACAATCCGCGTAACATTTTGCTTCGTTTCGCACGGACATTACCCGGCACAACGCCTTCCATTTCAGCAGCTTCGGTATTATCCCGTTCGGAATAGGTAAACACATGCAGATAAGAGATTTCCAGTTCATTCAGGAAGTTATAGGTTTCCAGGAAATGTTCATCGGTTTCACCCGGAAATCCGACAATCACATCCACCCCGATACACGCATCCGGCATTAGCTCACGGATTTTCGCTACCCTTTCGGAATACAATTCACGCAGGTAACGACGTTTCATCTTTTTAAGAATATCATTGCTTCCGGATTGCAACGGAATATGAAAATGCGGTACAAAAGTGCGGCTCTGTGATACAAACTCTATGGTTTCGTTTTTCAACAGATTCGGCTCGATGGACGAAATGCGCAAACGCTCGATGCCTTCCACATTATCCAAGGCCTGAACCAGTTCAAAAAAAGTATGTTCGTGTTTTTTGTTCCCGAATTCCCCTTTACCGTAATCCCCGATGTTCACACCGGTCAATACGATTTCTTTGATGCCCTGCTGTGAAATCTCTTTGGCATTCTTCATTACGTTTTCCATCGTATCGCTACGGGAAATCCCACGCGCTAAAGGAATGGTGCAATAGGTACATTTATAATCGCAACCGTCCTGTACTTTTAAAAACGCACGGGTTCTGTCGCCGATGGAATAACTTCCCACGTAAAAATCAGCTTCTTCGATTTCACAGGAATGAACTTCGCCCATATCGTTTTTAGACAAGTCGTTGATGTAATCCGTGATTTTAAATTTTTCGGTCGCCCCTAAAACCAAATCCACGCCATCCACATCAGCCAGTTCTTCCGGTTTTAGCTGCGCATAACAGCCCACGGCCGCAACGAACGCTTTGTCGTTGAGCTTCATGGCTTTTTTTACGATCTGTTTGAATTGTTTGTCGGCGTTTTCAGTTACCGAACAGGTGTTGATCACGTAGATATCGGCAACTTCTTCAAAATCCACCCGGTCAAATCCTTCGTCCTGAAAGCTGCGTACAATGGTTGATGTTTCTGAGAAGTTCAGTTTACAGCCTAAAGTATAAAAGGCTACTTTTTTCTTGTTTTCCATACTGTAGCTCAATTGATGAAATCGTTGTCAAAAAATTGAGGCTGCAAAGCTACACACAAAAATCGGTTTGAAAAAATTATTAAAAAGCTAAATATCAATTCTTTGCAGAAACACATCCACCCAAAACCCTAAACACTGAAAATCAAACTCTTGAAACCGGCTCCTAAAATCTATACAGACCTAATACAACACTGTGCAAAAAAAATCCCAACTACTGTCGGGATTATTTATCGTTATTTTAAATTCTTAGGTGCCAGCATATTTTCCGGATTCAGGATGTCGTCCAGTTGTTCTTTCGTTAGAATATTGTGTTCCAATACCAGATTGTAAACACTTTTGCCGGTTTCCAATGCTTCTTTGGCAATCTTGGTACTGTTTTTATAACCGATATACGGATTCAAAGCCGTTACTATACCGATACTGTGCAACACCATTTCGCGACAATGCTCCACATTGGCTGTAATCCCGTCGATACATTTTTCACGTAACGTATCCATCGCATTAGACAGCAATTGCATGGATTCCATGATGGCATACGTTAAAACCGGTTCCATTACATTAAGCTGCAACTGTCCTGCCTCAGCCGCCATGGTAACCGTCAGATCATTACCGATTACACGGTAACACACCTGATTCATCACCTCCGGAATTACCGGATTCACTTTACCCGGCATAATGGAAGAGCCCGGTTGCATCGGTGGTAAATTGATTTCATTCAAACCACAACGCGGTCCGGAAGACAACAATCGCAAATCGTTACAGATTTTGGATATTTTAATCGCCATCCTTTTAAGTGCCGAAGAGTAAATCACGTAGGCTCCGGTGTCCGGCGTTGCTTCAATTAAGTTGGGTGCTGTAAAAATGGCCAGTCCCGTTACAGTTGCCAGGTTTTCGGCGCAAAGTTTTGCATATCCCGGTGCTGCATTGATTCCCGTTCCGATGGCAGTAGCCCCCATATTGGTTTCCAGCATCAGGTTGCAGTTGTGGGTTAACCTATCCACTTCTTCGTCCAGTGTTGCTGCAAAGGCTTCAAACTCCATTCCTAAAGTCATCGGAACAGCATCCTGCAATTGGGTTCTTCCCATCTTCAGTACGTGTTTGAACTCCTCTCCTTTTTTCCGGAACGAAGCGATTAAGTCTTTAAGATGCTCGATCAGCTGAATATTAGAGTTAACCGACGCAATACGAATTGCTGTTGGATAAGCGTCGTTGGTGGATTGCGAAAGGTTCACATGATCATTAGGCGAACAAAACTGGTACTCCCCTTTCTGATGCCCCATAAGTTCCAGAGCGCGATTGGCAATTACTTCGTTGATGTTCATATTGGTGGACGTACCTGCACCACCCTGAATCATGTCTACCGGGAACTCCAGATCGAATTTACCGGTAAGCACTTCCTTGGCCGCGTCAACGATAGCGTTCTTCAGATTTTCGTCTAACAATCCCAATTGAAAATTGCTTTCGGCTGCAGCCCATTTTACATAGGCCAATCCTTTGATGAATTCAGGAAACTGATGCAGCTTCACCCCTGAAATCTTAAAATTATCAATAGCTCTTTGCGTTTGTATCCCGTAATAGGCCTGCGCCGGAACCTGCAAATCGCCCAGCAGATCGTTCTCTATTCTGTACATGTGCTTGGTATTTAAATTTCTTCCTGGCTTCTGCCGATATCGTCAATGGAGTCCTGCTCAACTACCGCTTTGGACCATTTTTTCTTAAGCAAATAATAAAACAGCCAACATGTGGCAATTCCAATAGGCAATCCTATCACAGTCATTAACACATTATCATCCCAGTCGACTTCAATATCAAATGCCATCGAACACACCCCCAGGATAACCCCTCCGATAAGTTGTCCGGCATAATAACTTATTACTCCTAAAATGGCATATACCCATTTATTCTTATTGTAATTATCAGCCAGTTGATAAAAATATTTCCCTACGCTGAATATCAGTAATATCCCTATCATATTATTCTTTTCTGAATTTTTTGGTTTCCTCGAAAACGTGTTCCAGAATTTTAGCATCCTGTTCCGTGAATTCAAGATGGCGGCGTGACATTACGATCTTTGCCGTCTCAAAGGCCTTTTTGGTTAAATAGGTCGTAAAACCGGAAGCCCCGCCCCAGGAAAAACTAGGCACGAAATTGCGTGGAAAACCACTTCCGAATATATTGGTACTCACGCCCACTACCGTTCCGGTATTAAACATGGTATTGATACCGCATTTGCTGTGATCGCCCATCATCAAGCCACAGAACTGCAGTCCGGTTTTGGCAAATCCTTCGGTTTCATAACTCCAGAGTTTTACTTCTTCGTAGTTGTTTTTAAGATTTGAGTTGTTGCTGTCTGCCCCAATATTACACCATTCCCCTAAAACGGAATTCCCTAAGAAACCGTCATGTCCTTTATTGGAATATCCGAACAAAACCGAGTTATTCACTTCCCCTCCAATTCTCGAGTGTGGCCCAACGGTTGTGGCACCATAGACTTTGGTTGCCAATTTCACCTGTGCTTCTTCACACAAAGCAAATGGCCCGCGGATTACGGAACCCTCCATGATCTCGGAATTTTTCCCGATATAAATAGGCCCGGTTGAAGCATTTAAGGTCACGAATTCCAGCTTGGCTCCTTCTTCGATAAAGATATTTTCCGGAGCGATTACATTTACGCTTTTAGGAATCGGTTGCGAAAAACGGCCTTCGGTGATGAGTTCGAAATCTTCACGCAAGGCGATATCGTTTTTAGAGAAGATATCCCAGGTATGCTGAATCTGTATACAGTCCTGGGTGTATTCAATGATTTCGTATTCATCAAAATTCACCTCTTCCTGATTTTCCCTGCTGTAAAACGCAATTACTTCATCATTGAAGAAAATAGCCTGATTCGCTTCAAGGGAACGTACCATTTCCGAAAGAATTTCATTAGGCAAAAAAGAAGCGTTGATCATGATGTTTTCTTCCATTTCCACCATCGGGAATTTTTCCATCAGGTATTCCTCGGTTAACGTAGTGGTGGTATATCCCAGATATTTTTCCCATTTCTCACGGATGGTCAGAATTCCAACACGGATGTCGGCCACAGGTCGTGTAAAGGTGAACGGAAGGAGTGCATTACGAACGGTTCCGTCAAAAAGTATGTAGTTCATCTTCTTGTTTATTTGTTGAATCGGTTATTTGGTTAACCGGAAATCCAAAGTTACAAAGTTTTCCCTCAGATAAAAATAAAAAAGCCTCCCAAACTTGGAAGGCTTCTGTATCGTGTAAAAACAGCTATTATTTGCTGAATTTCGCGTATTTGTTTTTGAATTTATCAATACGTCCTGCAGTATCGATAAGTTTAGATTTACCTGTATAGAATGGGTGAGATGTTCTTGAGATCTCCATTTTGAATACTGGGTACTCTACACCGTCAACAGTGATGGTTTCTTTAGTTTCTACTGTAGATTTAGTAATGAATACATCTTCGTTAGACATATCTTTGAAAGCTACTAATCTGTAATTTTCCGGGTGAATTCCTTTTTTCATGGTAAAATCTTTTTTATTAATGGTTACAGTCGTCCTGATGCTTTTATTTCCTAAAAGGTATAAACGAACCGTAACTTTTTTGTTTATAAACTTTTTATTTCAGGCTGCAAATTTACAACTATATTTTTAATTTCAAATAATTGTGTAACTTTTTTTAAAGACTGACAACTAACCGCTGATACTTGAGAATTGTTATATTTGTAAATTATTTAAACCAAAAACCAGGAAACTATGAATCCAATTGTAAAACAAAACGGAATAAACTACGGAATTGCCATGGGAATCATTTCAATTCTGATCACCGCAGTCATCTATGCAGTTGATTTAAAATTATTTGTCAACATGTGGTTAGGATTCGCCATTATCGCTACATTTATTGTAATCGGAGTGGTTCTTGTTTCAAAAACAAAAAAGCAGCTTGACGGCTTGATTACTTTTAAAGATGCGTTCACCGTATACTTTATCGCCGCTGTGATTGGCGCTACCATGTCTGTAGCTTTCAATATTGTTTTATTCAACTTTGTTGATCTGGAAGCAAAAGACACGCTAAACGAAATTGCTTTGGAAACTACGGTAAATATGATGAAAAAATTCGGAGCTCCTACTGAACAGATTGCCAAACAGGCCGCTGCAATGCAAGGAAACGACAACTATTCTATCGGCAATTTATCCAAAGGACTGGTTTTCAATTTTATATTTTCTGCTGTTTTCGGATCGATATTAGCCTTAATCTTCAGAAATAAATCCTCGAACAACTTAGAATAATTTAATGAATTTATCCATCATAATTCCTTTACTGAACGAACAGGAATCGTTACCCGAGCTGCATTCATGGATTGTCAAAGTCATGCGTGAGCACAATTACTCCTATGAAGTTATGTTCATAGACGACGGCAGTACCGATGATTCCTGGAAAATCGTAGAGAAACTTTCCATTGAAGACCCAAATGTTAAAGGGATCCGTTTTTTAAGAAACTACGGAAAATCCCAGGCGTTACATGCCGGTTTTGCCAAAGCCCAGGGCGATGTCATCATCACCATGGATGCCGATTTACAGGACAGTCCGGACGAAATACCGGAGCTTTTCAGCATGATTACCAAAGACAATTTCGATTTGGTATCCGGATGGAAAAAGAAACGTTACGACTCGGTGGTGGCCAAAAACCTGCCGTCGAAATTATTCAACTGGGCCGCCCGTAAAACCTCGGGGGTACAACTGAACGATTTCAACTGCGGCCTGAAAGCCTACAAAAACATTGTGGTAAAAAACGTGGAAGTTTCCGGGGAAATGCACCGCTATATTCCGGTTTTGGCTAAAAATGCCGGTTTCGGGAATATTGGCGAAAAGGTTGTAATCCACCAGGCGCGAAAATACGGTTCTTCCAAATTCGGGATGAGCCGCTTCATCAACGGATTTCTGGATCTGATCACCATTTGGTTTTTGTCGAAATTCGGCAAACGCCCGATGCACTTATTCGGCGCTCTAGGCGTGGTGATGTTCCTGATCGGATTCTTATCGGCCGGCTACATCGGAATTATGAAACTTTATAAAATCTACAGCCACGAAGCTGCTATTTTAGTAACCAACAACCCTTGGTTTTACATTGCTCTGACTACAATGATCATCGGAACACAACTCTTTCTTGCCGGTTTTCTGGGCGAGATTATTTTACGAACCAAAAGCAATGAGGAACGTTACAAGATTGCCAAAGAAATCAACCTGTAAGGTTCGCGTTAACTTAATTATTGAAGAGAAATGTATATTGAGAAAGCAATTTTAGACAAGGTAAATATCTGGTTGACCCCAACATTTGACAACGACACTCAGGAAGCCATCCGCGAGATGATGACTTCTGCCCCGAAAGAACTGGAAGACTGTTTTTACAAAAACCTTGAATTCGGAACAGGCGGAATGCGTGGCATCATGGGCGTTGGGACTAACCGCATCAACAAATATACACTGGGAAGAAATACGCAGGGCTTATCCGATTATCTGAAAAAATCATTCCCGGGCGAACAACTGAAAGTTGCCATTGCTTACGATTGCCGTCACAACAGCGATACGTTGGCCAAAGTGGTTGCCGATGTATTTTCCGCTAACGGTATCAAAGTATTTCTTTTTTCCGATATGCGCCCGACCCCGGAATTATCCTTTGCCGTTAAGCACTTAGGCTGTCATGCCGGAATCGTGTTGACTGCGTCTCACAATCCACCGGAATACAACGGCTACAAAGTGTACTGGCAAGACGGAGGCCAATTGGTTCCACCACAGGACCACGAGGTTATCCAAGTAATTGAGGCTCTGGATTTCAGCGAAATAAAATTTGAATCCAATCCGGAGCTGATTGAATATATTGACACAAAAATTGACGAAGCTTTTATCGATTCCGCTATTGAAAATGCGACGTTTAACACTGCCGCTTCTGCTAAAGAAAATTTAAAGATTGTCTTCACCTCGTTACACGGAACTTCCATTAAGGTAGTTCCTGACGTTTTGGCAAAAGCAGGTTATACCAATGTTGAAATCGTAAAAGAGCAGGCACAACCGGACGGGAATTTCCCAACCGTAAAATCTCCCAACCCGGAAGAACCGGAAGCGCTGACTATGGCTCTGGAATTAGCCGAGGCGACCAATGCCGATATCGTAATCGGTACCGACCCGGATTCTGACCGTTTAGGAGTGGCCGTTCGCAATGCCGAAGGTAAAATGATCTTACTGAACGGAAACCAGACAATGGTTGTCATGACACATTTTCTGCTTCAGCAATGGAAAAAGAACCAGAAACTGACTGGAACAGAATTTGTTGGATCAACAATTGTCTCCACACCGATGATGCTGGAACTGGCTTCCGGATTCGAGGTGGAATGCAAAGTAGGCTTAACCGGTTTCAAATGGATTGCTAAAATGATCAAGGATTTCCCAAATCAGAAATTCATAGGAGGCGGAGAAGAAAGTTTTGGTTTCATGGTAGGTGATGCCGTACGCGATAAAGACGCGATTGCTTCTACCCTGCTGGTTTGCGAAATTGCGGCACAAGCTAAAGAAAATGGAAGCTCCTTATACAAAACCTTGCTTGATATGTACGTGGATTTCGGTTTCTACAAAGAACACCTGATTTCCATCACCAAGAAAGGTATTGAAGGTGCCGGCGAAATCAAGCAGATGATGGTGGATTTACGTGAAAAACCGCTTAAAGAAATCAATGGCCAACGCGTGGTGTGTATTGAAGATTACCAGACTTCCAAAGGAAGGGATCTGATGAACGATGAAGAGTTTGGTATTTCGATTCCTAAATCCGACGTATTGATTTACTATCTGGAAGACGGCAGTAAGATTTGCGCCCGCCCGAGCGGAACCGAACCGAAAATAAAATTTTATTTCAGCGTGAACTGCGCTGTGGAACATACTGATGACATCCCGGAAGCCGACAGTTTCCTGGATTACAAAATCAAAAACATAATTGCTGCAATGCAACTGAACTAATGGATAGAAATTTAAAGAAAATAATTCCTTTTGCCCTGGCGTACAAGAAAGATGTGGTACTGAATATTGGTTACAATGTTCTTTATGCGTTTTTCAGTACTTTAATGATGATCTCGATAATGCCCACGCTGAATGTGCTTTTTAAGCAAACCGAAAGAGTGGAAATCAAACCTGTTTACACGGGAATATCAGATCTGAAGCAATACGGGCAGGATTTATTCAATTACAACATTACTAAAATATCAGACGAACACGGGGTTCAAAACACCCTGCTTTTGGTAATTGGCATTGTAATTGTCACTGCATTTCTGAAAAACATCTTTAATTATCTGGCCTCACGCCACATTTCCAGATTGCGCAATGGCGTTTTAAGAGATTTGCGCCGAAAATTATACGACACGATCATCAATTTGCCGATTTCTCACTATTCTGATAAAAGAAAAGGTGATGTGATGACCCGAATGCTGGGAGATGTTGGTGAAGTACAGAATTCCTTTTTTCAGATCCTTGAATTGATCGTAAGGGAGCCTTTGACCATTATCTTCTCTATTGCCACGATGTTTGTCATCAGTTCAAAACTTACGCTTTTTGTTTTTGTATTTATTCCGGTTTCCGGATTGATTATTTCCCGAATCGGAAAAAGCCTTAAAGCAAAATCCATTAAAGTTCAACAGGAATCCGGCTTGTTCATCTCGACCTTAGACGAAACTTTATCCGGATTAAAAGTGGTAAAAAGCTTCAATGCGGAAAAGACTTTTACAAAACGTTTCAATGAATCCCTGGAGCGTCTTTTAAAACTGTCAAACAACATTTCCAACAAAAACAACCTGGCCTCTCCCATGAGCGAATTCCTGGGAATACTTACGATCGCCACTTTATTATGGTATGGCGGTCATTTGGTTTTGATTGAAAAGAGTTTGTCCAGCACAGCCTTCATAACTTATATAGCACTGGCTTATACGATTTTAACACCGGCAAAAGCAATATCAAAAGCATCGTACCAGGTAAAAAGTGGTTTAGCCGCTTCTGAAAGGGTTTTTGATTTAATGGAAACCCAAAATCCTATCGTAAACAAAGAAGATGCGATTATCAAAACGGATTTCAACCATTCGATTTCCTTGGAAAATGTATCTTTCCGCTATGAAGACGAAAAAGTAATCGATAATTTGTCCCTTGAAATTCCAAAAGGAAAAATGATTGCTTTGGTAGGACAGTCCGGAAGCGGAAAAAGCACCATCGCCAACCTTCTGACCCGTTTTTACGATGTACAGGAAGGTCACGTTAAAGTTGACGGCATCGACATCAAAGACATGAACATGCATTCGCTTCGAAACTTGATGGGATTGGTAACGCAGGACAGTATCCTTTTCAACGACACTATCAAAAACAACCTGCTTTTAGGAAGAGAAAATGCCAGCGATGATGAAATCATCCATGCTTTAAAAATTGCCAATGCTTATGAATTCGTAAAAGACCTGCCAAACGGGATCGATACCAACATCGGTGATTCCGGGAACAAGCTCTCCGGCGGTCAAAAACAACGTCTTTCGATTGCGCGTGCCGTTTTAAAAAACCCGCCAATCATGATTTTAGACGAGGCAACTTCCGCATTAGACACCGAAAGCGAACGTTTGGTACAACAGGCGTTGGAAAACATGATGCAAAACCGTACTTCGGTTGTTATTGCTCACCGTCTTTCCACCATTCAAAAAGCAGACATGATTGTGGTAATGCAAAAAGGAAAAATCCTTGAAACCGGCACACACGAAGAACTGTTGGCAGAAAACGGCATGTATTCCAAACTGGTAATGATGCAGTCCTTTGAATAATTTATGATTTAGCACAATTTAAATTTTGAAACTTTATAACTTAGCGTTATTCTTTTCTACTTTTAAATTTTTAAATCACTCACTATAAAATGTACATAAACAACCCAAATATCAAACTCCCTGCGAATCCGGATACTGTTATTTGGAAGTACATGGATTTGTCCAAATTTCTGGATATCCTGATTTCCGGAAAAATGTTTATGTCCCGTTCCGACAAGTTTGAAGACCAGTACGAAGGCACCTTCAGCGAACCGACTTTTGAAGAAATCAGAAAGATCTCCGAAAACAATCCGAAGTTTTTAGACTACTACAAATCCCATCGTGAAAATGTAGTTATCAGCAGTTGGCACACCAATGAATATGAAAGTTTTGCGATGTGGCAGGTGTTTACCAAAAACCACGAAGGTTTGGCGATTCAGTCTACGATTGGCCGTCTAAAAGAAGCTTTGGCTTTGGAACGCAACTTTGAACAGTACATCGGTGAAGTGAATTACATCGATTACAAAAAAGAACACATTCCTTTTGATGATGCCTTCTTCCCGTTCCTTTTCAAGCGAAAAAGTTTTCAGTATGAGAATGAAATACGTGTCATATCCGATGTTACGCCGCAAAAATTAACCATCAACGACGGGTTGAAAATAAATGTGGACATCAACAAACTGATTGAAACCATCTACATTCATCCCAAAAGTGAAAACTGGTATAAAAAACTGGTGATTGAAGTGGTTTCCAAACTGGGCTTTGATTTCACCATCGAAAAATCGGATCTGGAAAGTGATATTTTAATATAAAGATTAAAATTTCCATTCACCTATTTTAAGGAAGCAACCTAATCACTAACGACTAATTACTGAATCGGCTTGTATTCTTCAGCCTTCCATTCTTTGCCCAACAGGTTTACGAAGTAATAATGCACGTTATCGTTTTTGTCGAACGCCCCGTTTTTGTTGTTATCTTCAATGGTTCTGAAGTATAGGCGGTTTTGAACTTCCACTAAACTCCAGTCGATCAATTCCTGTAATTCCGCAGACAGTTTCACAAAATTAGTCCCGTTAAAATTACTGATGTAAAGCGATTTGATGTCGTTGGAATCTATCTTATTATCTTTATTGGTATCGGAATCGACTAAAGAATAAACTAAAATCTGTCTTTTGGTTCTGTCGGACAAGGTGTTCAGATATGTTGCTGTTTGAATCTGCACGATTTTATCCGTTAACGGTCGAATCGTTGTGGAATCGATATGCTGAAACTTCAGGTTCTGGAAGTAGCCTGTAAGTTCAAAACGGTTGTAATTCGAAATGGCATAACTTACTGAATTCGTTTTACTCGAACCGTAACTTCCTCTTTCTGCTGAAACCCTCACATCCCCAATAGCATGGATAAGGTATTTGGTACCTTCCATATGTACCGGCAAATCCGCAATTTTGATCTGTGAAGAATCCTTCTTAACCGAATTGGCAGCATTGTTTTTCTGATCTTCGTAAATCACCTTAGGTTTTTCAGCTTCCTGTTTACAGCTTGCCATAAGCCCAAGAGCAGCAATCAGTACATATTTTGAGAAGTTTTTCATATATGCAAAATTAATTTTTAGCGGTCATATATGGTATCGCTTTTTAAATCATAAGTATTTATCTCACACCATTTACTTTCATCGGAGTTCCATGATTTTCAATAAATAAGTGTTCGTAGCGATTTCATAGCAAACAGATTGGTCTATCAAATATAAAACATTTCAATGGTAACTACAATCGTACATTCAACTTCACGTTAAAAGTTCTTGTGGTCATGTAATTCGGGATACCGTATTGGCTTTTCGTATATACGTCACGCACCCAGGTGTTGGTAATGGCATTCTGGTTGTTGAACATATTGAAGATTTCCAAACCTAATGACAACTCTGTTAAGTGCTTCAACCAATTTCTATTGGATTGGATCGTTGCATCTTTGAAAACATAAGAGAATCCGGCATCCGCACGACGGTAATCTTTCAGACGAAGTTGGTATTGGTAAGGATCGGCATACGATGGAGATCCACCCGGAAGTCCCGTATTGTAAACCAAGTTCAGGTACAATTTTACATTCGGCAAGTTTGGCATATAATCCTGGAACAATAAACCGAATTTTAGACGCTGATCGGTCGGACGGTCGATATAGCCTCTTCCGTTCTGGTTTTCTTCCGTTTTAAGATAGCCGAAACTGAACCACGATTCCGTTCCCGGTACAAATTCTCCGTTTAAGCGGAAATCGGCTCCGTAAACATACGCTGTTGCATCGTTATTAGCTCTGTAACGTATACGAACATTGTCTATCGTATAAGTATTCACATCGGAAAGCCCTTTATAATACGCTTCGGAAACGAATTTGAACGGTCGGTCCCACAATTTGAAACTATAGTCATTACTAAGCACCACATGAAAAGACTGCTGTGCTTTTACATCAGGCTGCACTACCCCGTTATAATCCCTTAATTCTCTGTAAAAAGGCGGTTGGTGGTACAATCCTCCTGACAATCGGAAAACCATATCCATCTCCCATTGTGGTTTAAGGGCAAATTGGGCACGCGGACTGAAAACCACCTGGCTCTTCCCTTCAATTTTATCGCCGGTCACATTCCACTGATGGGCTCTTACCCCTCCGTTAATCCAGATTTTGTTGGAGCCTAAATTTCCTCTGTAATTCCACTGGGCATAACCCGAAAAACGGTCGATTTTTACAAAATTGGTTGCTCTTACATTCTGGTAGGGCGCCAAAGGTCCGACATAAGGATTATAAGGTTGATCGTTTGGAACCGCTATGTCTGGATTCGGCAGCGAAAAGCCGGCAGAGTCAATCACTTCCCATTCCACTATTCTGTCACGGATGTCTTCACGGGTGTATTTGAAACCCCATTCCACCTGACTATTTTTTTTCTTGATATCGTGAAATCCTTTTACTTCGGCATTGAAAATCAAAGCATCGAGGTTGTTACGGGCGTGCGTTAACTGCGAACCTACTCCTCTTGAAAACACAACATCCCCGAAAGTTTCCGAACCGATATTGGTATCCACTTCCCCTAAACGGTATTCAGCCAAAATATCGAAATATTCCTGTTCCTGCGTGTGATAGGCCGAGCCAATGAATTTCAATTTAAAATCTTCATTTGGCGCATAGACGGATTTCACCGCTCCGAACAACGTTAAATATTCGTCTTTTTCCTGTCCTTGATAAAACACCAAAAGAGCAATCGGATCGTCGATGGTACCGAAATTAGTCTGACGACTTAACGGCTGATAATGGTATTTGTTTTGTGAAATGTTCCCCAAGAAACTCCACTGCCATTTGGTGGAAGCATCATAATTGAGCTGCGTCTGAATATCGGCAAAAGAGGGTTTGAAATTGGATTCCGTTTCCTGGCTGTTAACAAGTAAACTGTTGTTTCGGTAACGGATTCCGGTAATATTACTCCACTTCTGATTTTTGGAAACTAAATCAACAGTAGCGCTACCGCCTAACAAGCTGGCATCTAAAGCCGCCTGAAATTTTGTTGGCCTTCTATAGGTAATATCCAAAACCGACGACAATTTATCGCCGTATTTGGACTGGAATCCACCAGCAGAGAAATCCACATTGGCAACCATTTCCGTATTGGTAAAACTCAAACCTTCCTGTTGCCCTGAACGGATTAAGAAAGGACGGTACACCTCGATTTCGTTCACATAGACAAGATTCTCATCGTAATTCCCGCCCCGAACGGCGTAGGAGGTACTTAAATCACTGTTCGAATAAACACCGGGAAGTGTTTTAAGAATATTCTCCACACCTGGATTAGCTCCCGGAATCAAACGAATGGTTTTGGGTTCTATCGTGGTAATCCCTTCAATTCTTTTTCTACCGCCTGCCGAAACAATTACTCCTTCTAATTGTTCCGTGCTCTCATTCAAAACTACGTTCAATTCGTAATCTTCATTAGGCTTCAATTCAATGGAAAACGATGATTTTTTAAAAGAAATGTGCGTTATCTCAACAGTCACTTTTTGATTTGCGGGTATCGTCAAAATATAAAACCCGTTTTCGTTGGAATCGGTGGTTTTGCCATCGGCTTTGATGGTTGCTTTTTCAATCGGTTTGTTGGATTCGTCCAATAGGATTCCTTTAATCCTGGCGGTTTGTGCAATTGCCGAAAATCCAATCAGTAAAATACAGATATTAAGGAGTTTAATTATCTTTTTCAACAGGGTCAATGGTTTTAGTTTTCAAAAAATGAGTTTCAAAGGTAGTGGAATTTCCCATTTTATCCGAAACAACCACTTTTAATTCGTTTTTACCTTCTTCGTAAAGTGCATCACTAAAATGGTGCACCAGCAAATTTGTTTTATAATCGTAGTCCATCAGGATCCATTTTCCGTTCAGATAAGCATTGTATTCCTTAACTCCGGAAAAATCATCATCAATGTGAACACTCAGCGTATCGGATTTGTCCAGGCTTTCCCCTTCTTTAAAATTCGGTTTGAAAATTTTCGGGGCGATGGTATCGGTAGCCAAAAAGAATTTCCCCAAATCTTTGGTTCGGGCAGAAAACAAGTTGCCTTTTTTGTACGTGGTAAAATATTCTTTCTTATTGCCGTCCATTCTCGAAATGAAAGTTTTCTCCTTAAGGATTCCCGGTATGTTGGTAACGTCAAAAGTAACCGTAATGTTGTGATGCACCGGAACCGTTTCATCATGAAGGTAAAGCACATTGTCTTTCACTTCGAAATTCATGTAAAAATCATCATAAAAGGCATTCTCCGGAATAAACACCGAAACATTGTCCTTTGTATAGCTGTTGTCGTTTTTAGACTTTACAAAGTAAGGCGTAACTTTTTCTTCTCTGTTTATGGTTGCTGGCGCCTCCGAATACTGAATCGGAATGTTAATCATTCGTTTGTTTCCCTGAAAATCGGAAATTTCGATTCGGTAGTTATAATTCGAATTGGGCAACACCGAAATCTGACCGTTTCGCGCATTTCCATTCACCACCGAAAACGGATAGTTTCTTTTAAAAAACAACTTCTGAACCGTTTGCTTCAGGGTTTTGTAGCGATAGTAATCGATAAAGTTATTTACGTATCGCGTTTCATCGAAAGCAAATTTGTCAAAGGTATAACTGAAATAGCGGCTCCCGTTCAAAAAGGTTTCGGCTTTGTAAATTCCGTTCCAGTTGAAATTATTATCGGCTACATCATAGGCATTCACGGCAAAACCGATGTTTCCTTTGGCTAAAACTTTATTCGCCAAAAAATTCCCGTCAGGCTGTAACGACAACTGCACCGGCAAAGGACGCTGCGAACTGTTCACCACGGCGCTGTCTCCAACAGCATACACTATCAAATCGTTAATGATGGGCACTTTGGTATCCGGCATCATGATGTTGAAACCGAAAAACATCGGATTAATGATCTGCTCCGTTTTTGAATCGCGGATTTCAAAATGAAGGTGCGGCCCACCCGAACTGCCTGAATTCCCGGAAACCGCAATGATTTCTCCTTTTTTTACTGCCAGTTCGTTGGCTAAAGGATAGAGCTCAATCTCATAGGACTTCTGGGCATACTGTCGTTTTCGGATAAAATCTTCGATGGCACCGGTAAACATTTTCAAATGGCCGTAAACCGTCGTGTAACCGTTTGGATGGGTAATGTAGAGGGCTTTACCGTAACCGCCTTCGGATATTTTAATCCTGGAGACATAACCGTCGGCTGCGGCAAAAACACTTAACCCTTGCTTTTGCTGGGTTTTAAAATCTAACCCCGAATGAAAATGATTGCCCCGCAACTCTCCGAAATTTCCGGAAGCATAGAGCGGAATATCAAGGGGTGAACGAAAATAATCTTTTGGATAAGGCTGGCTTTGACCAAAACATACGGCGGATAAAAAAATAATAATCTTAAACAATTTCATAAATCGAACAATTTAGGCTAATGTATAAAAAAATCCCTATAAAATAAAGGGTCAAACCTAATTTTATAACACGCTCCTTCTCAAAATATTAGGATTTGATTTATAAGATTTTCGAAAATTTAGATAAAAGTATTGTTATATTTCAAATGGAATACTAACTTTGTAAATCATGTAATGAAAAAGGTCTGCAATGAGTGGATTATCTGAAATCGTTGATTCTCTTGAAATTAAAATAACTAAGCTTGTCCAGAAAATGGAAAGTTTGGAACGCGTAAACCAGGAGTTGCGAAACGATTTATCAAAATCCTCTTCGGTGATATCCGGACAGGCAGAAGAGATACAGGCATTGAAAAAGCAGTATGAAACACTCAAAATGACCAATTCATTATTAGGCAGTGACGAAAACAAACGAGAAACAAAACTCAAAATAAATTCATTAATACGCGAAATAGATTATTGTATAGCCCAACTTTCTGATTAAGAAATGAGTGAAAAGCTGAAAATCAAAATATCAATCGCAGACCGTGTCTACCCACTAACGGTGGATTACTCGCAGGAAGAAGGACTTAGAACCGCTTCCAAAAAGATTGATGCCATGATCAAGCAATTCGAAGAAAGCTATGCGGTTCGCGATAAACAGGATGTTCTGGCCATGTCTGCGTTGCAATTCGCGTCGCAGTTGGAACAAAAGCAGATTGACAAATCCGTCGATTATCAGGATGCTTTGGAACGCCTAAAAAAAATGGATGACACCTTGAGTGCGATACTCTCCAAATAAACACGTTCTTTACATAAATCAAGATACTGCCTACATTAGTACCTATTTGATAAACTCAACACTAACAAATTCAAATGAGTAAATCATCGTTTCTAAAGCAAACTGCCTTTGAGCAGGTCCTTGAACAGCGAGTTAACTCAAAACTTGTCCTTACGAGTTTATGCAATACCCCTAATGTAGGCTTTTTTTATATATAATTTTAAAACACTTTATGAACACATTAATTATAATTATCGGCTGTCTGGCCGGAATCGGAGCAGGATTCGGAATCGCTAAGTACTTAGAAAAAGCGAATGTTTCCAATCTTATCAAAAATGCTAAAAAAGAAGCAGCTTCGATTCTGAAAGATGCAAAAGTCGAGGCAGAATCCATTAAAAAGGATAAATTGCTTCAGGCAAAAGAAAAGTTTCTGGAATTAAAATCGGAACATGAGAAAGAGATTTTAGCCAAAGACAAAAAAATCGCCGAAGCTGAAAAACGCACAAGAGACAAAGAATCTCAGGTTTCCAACGAATTAGCCAAAAACAAAAAGCTAAACGACGAAATCGAACATAAAATTACCGATTACAGCAACAGGTTAGAGCACGTTGACAAAAAGCAACAGGAAGTTGAAAGACTTCACAAAAGCCAGGTAGAGCAACTGGAAACCATTTCAGGTTTATCAGCTGAAGATGCTAAAAACCAATTAGTGGAAAGCTTAAAAGCAGAAGCTAAAACCAACGCCATGGCTTACATTCAGGAAACACTTGAAGAAGCTAAAATGACAGCTCAGCAAGAGGCTAAAAAGGTAATCATCAACACCATCCAACGTGTTGGAACGGAAGAAGCAGTGGAAAACTGTGTTTCTGTATTCAACATTGAATCCGATGATGTAAAAGGAAGAATCATTGGCCGTGAAGGTCGTAACATCCGTGCTTTAGAGGCAGCAACCGGTGTGGAAATCATTGTTGATGACACCCCGGAAGCGATCATCCTTTCCTGTTTTGACCCGGTTCGTCGTGAAGTAGCCCGTTTGGCATTGCACAAATTGGTAACCGACGGTCGTATCCACCCTGCCCGTATTGAGGAAGTAGTAGGAAAAACACAAAAACAGATCGAGGAAGAAATCATCGAAGTAGGTAAACGTACGGTAATCGATCTTGGTATCCACGGTTTACACCCGGAATTGATCAAAATCGTAGGTAGAATGAAATACCGTTCTTCTTACGGACAAAACTTATTACAACACTCCCGTGAAGTAGCTAAACTTTGTGGTATCATGGCTGCCGAATTAGGCTTAAACGTAAAACTGGCAAAAAGAGCCGGATTATTACACGATATCGGAAAAGTACCGGAAACGGAAAGCGAACTGCCACACGCTATTTTAGGTATGCAGTGGGCTGAGAAATACGGTGAAAAAGAAGAAGTATGTAACGCTATCGGAGCACACCACGACGAAATCGAAATGAAGTCCCTGATTTCTCCGATCATCCAGGTTTGTGACGCTATTTCAGGAGCACGCCCAGGAGCACGTCGTCAGGTATTGGATTCTTACATCCAGCGCTTGAAAGACCTTGAGGATATCGCTTACGGTTTCAACGGAGTTAAAAATGCTTATGCGATTCAGGCGGGACGTGAGTTACGTGTAATCGTGGAAAGTGAAAAAGTAAGTGACGAAATGGCCGGAAGCTTATCGTTCGACATATCACAGAAAATCCAAACCGAAATGACCTACCCGGGTCAGGTGAAGATTACGGTTATCCGCGAAACAAGAGCCGTAAACATTGCGAAATAGTAAACAGTATTCAGTTTCAGTTTGCAGTAATCTACAGAACACAAATAGTTAATTAACAAAATAAAGACCTGTTTTTCAACAGGTCTTTATTTATTTACCGAAAACTGAGACTGAAAACCGAGACTAGAAACTACCCTCTAACCCCTCGGGTGAAACGAATTCAGAATCTGAGAAAGATGTTTTCGATCCAAATGCATGTACACTTCCGTGGTAGTGATCGATTCATGCCCAAGCATCATTTGTATGGAACGCAAATCGGCCCCGTTTTCCAGTAAATGCGTAGCAAAGGAATGCCTGAACGTATGCGGACTGATCGTTTTATTTAAGCCGATTTTAACCGCTAAATCTTTGATGATGGTAAAAACCATGGCGCGAGTCAACTGCTTCCCTCTACGGTTAAGAAAAAGAGTATCTTCAAAACCCTTTTGTATCACAAGATGATTTCGGATCTGGTCTTTATAAAAAACAATGTATTTCTGAGTTGACGGACTGACCGGCACAAACCGCTGCTTGTTTCCTTTCCCGGTGATTTTCAGAAAGCCTTCCTCAAAAAATAAATCGGAAATTTTAAGCGAAACCAGTTCGGAAACCCGGAGTCCGCAGCCGTATAGCGTCTCCAGCATGGCGCGATTGCGCTCCCCTTCTTCTTTTGACAAATCCACAGCCGCTATCAGCTTATCGATTTCTTCCAACGAAAGCGTATCAGGTAATTTTCGTCCCGTTTTAGGCACCTCAATCAACTCCAATGGCGACGTATTCCGGTAATCTTCAAAAATAAGGTAATTGAAAAAGCTCTTCAGCCCCGAAATGATGCGCGCCTGGGATCTTGCATTTACTTGCTCCGAAATCGTATAAATAAACTGCTGAACCGTTTCTTCCGAAATCACCACCGGGTTCTCCGTGATGGCATTTTCTTCCAGATAACCAACAAGCTTCTCAATATCGAAAACATAATTATCAATAGTGTTTTGCGACAATCCCCGCTCCAGTTTCAGGTAGTTTTTATACTCTTTTATGTAAGAAATCCATGCACTCATCTACGTTAAATAAATTCTAAAATTGCCGCAACGAAATACTATTCGGCATGATTTGTGGTTTAAATATAGAAACTAAAAATATATTATCATGAAGACATTAAATTTTTTATTCGCAGGTTTAGTTTTATTTGTTAGCGCCCTGGGTCAAGCACAGGACAAAAATCCTTCAAATTCTTCTTTTGGAATTAAAGGCGGACTGAATTACTCCACCATTACCAAAGGCGATTTTGATGAAGGCCCCGATCCCAGAACCAGTTTCCATATCGGATTCGTAGGTGAAATCCCTATTGTAGACAACGTTTTCGCGATTCAGCCCGAAGTACTCTATTCCCGACAAGGCTTTGAAATCAACCAGACCGTATTGGGAACCAATTACGAAACCCAATACAAATTGGATTATATCAATGTACCGGTTTTAGCGAAAATTTACTTAGGCAGAGCATTCAGCATTGAAGCCGGACCACAATTTGGATTAAAAGTAGGTGAGAAATACGAAAATGAAGATTCATCGGTAGAAACCAACGATGTCAATGATTTTGACACCGCTATCGCAGCCGGTGTATCCCTGAACTTTCCCGGAGGCCTGTTCCTTACAGGACGTTTTACACAAAGTTTTAACGAAGTAATAAAGGATAGCGGCTCCAAAAACCAAGTCTTCCAGGCCGGACTGGGATTTAAGTTCTAGCAATAAAAAATGCCCCGAAATCGGGGCATTTTTATTTAACAACTTTTTCTAATTAGAATTTGTAGATCAAACCGAAGTTGATCGCTCTCATGTCAACCTCTAATCCGAATGAATTAGTTTTGTCTGCACCGTTACCACCGTTATCGTTAGATGTATAACCTAAACCAGCCCAAGAAGCCTCGATAGCGAAGTTGTTAGACACGAAGTAGCTAAGACCTAAACCAGCGTTGATTCCGAACTCTTTCATTTTAGCATCAGCCAAGTTATCTTCAGTGTTAGTGAAATCAACACCTAATTGACCGAATACAGAGAATTGGTTAGCAGGAGTCATGTAATATCTACCGAATGCTCCGAATGTGAACGAAGAATCATCTTGAGTCTCGTTTCCGGCTGCATCTTCAGCTTTCTCAGAACCAAAACCTAATTTTGCACCGATAGCGATGTTTTCAGTTACGAAATAACCAACTTTAGGCTCGATTTCGAATGAACTGGATTTAGCATCTCCAGTTTTGTCAGAGCTGAATCCGAAAGCACCAGATACAAATAAATCCCCTTTTGCAAATCCACCGTTACCAGCTTCTTTAACTTCTTCCTGTGCGTTGGCAAATCCGAAAGCGAATACTGCCGATAAAATCATTAACGTTTTTTTCATAGATAATTGTTTTTAAATTATTACTTAAAATTATCTATAAAAACAAATTCTCTTAAATCCCGAAAAGGCTAGATATCAACAATTTAATTAACAAAAAAAGCCCCGATAAATCGGGGCTTTTCATATAGTAATCTGAAGTTCAGATTAGAATTTGTAGATCAAACCGAAGTTGATAGCTCTCATGTCAACGTCTAATCCGAAAGAATTAGTTTTGTCAGCACCGTTACCACCGTTATCGTTAGATGTGTATCCTAAACCAGCCCAAGAAGCCTCGATAGCGAAGTTGTTAGATACGAAGTAGCTAAGACCTAAACCAGCGTTGATTCCGAATTCTTTCATTTTAGCATCAGCCAAGTTATCTTCAGTGTTAGTGAAATCAACACCTAATTGACCGAATAAAGAGAATTGGTTAGCAGGAGTCATGTAATATCTACCGAATGCTCCGAAAGTGAATGAAGAATCATCTTGAGTCTCGTTTCCAGCTGCATCTTCAGCTTTCTCAGAACCAAAACCTAATTTTGCACCGATAGCAATGTTTTCAGTTACGAAATAACCAACTTTAGGCTCGATTTCGAATGAGCTAGATTTAGCATCACCAGTTTTGTCAGAGCTGAATCCGAAAGCACCAGATACAAATAAATCTCCTTTTGCAAATCCACCGTTACCAGCTTCTTTAACTTCTTCTTGAGCGTTAGCAAATCCGAAAGCGAATACTGCTGCTACAGATAAAATAATTTTTTTCATGTTTAGTTTAAATTTTAAAAATTTACTTGGCAAATCTATAAAAAAACATTTCTGAAAAAATCCCTACTCAAAAAAAGTATTAACAATACTGGGATTTTCAAGGTATAAAACATCTAACATGTTGATATTTAGTAAATTAAATTTTGTTAAAAAATGATTAATTTTTTCCTACCATCGTTATAAAACCATTTTTTTACTACAGTTTTTTCTTACACTTTTAATGTTTTTCATCTAAAATCATACTTCATCAGAAATAAAACAGTCAAAAGAGCCCAAAAAAAATTCAGGTTTTACTATAATTTCAGAAGGTTTATAACAATTTTACTACATTTACAAAAAGACAATCTATGAACATTATTATCATAAACGGACCAAACTTAAATCTTTTGGGCAAACGAGAACCGGAAATCTACGGTGACGAAACTTTTGAAGACTTTTTCTTTCTGATGAAAAAGAAATACAGCTCCATAAACCTGCACTATTTCCAGACAAATATTGAAGGCGAAATTATCAACAAGATACACGAAGTCGGGTTTACCTATGATGGTATTATTTTAAACGCAGCTGCCTATACCCATACCTCCATTGGAATTGCAGATGCAATCAAAGCCGTTACCACACCTACTGTTGAAGTTCATATTTCAAATACATTTTCAAGGGAATCATTCAGGCATCAATCCTATATCTCCCCTAATGCTTGTGGTGTCATCATCGGTTTCGGTCTGGGCAGTTACGAACTTGCCATCAAATCTTTTTTATAATCCATACAACCATTTTGACCGATAATGCGTCTACCCTTTAAACACTAACATGAGAAATTTTTTATTTTTATTAGCCTTACTCGTATCGACAAGCCTATTTGCACAAATCAAAGGAACCGTAACCGATAAAAACGGAGCCCCTATCCCCTACACCACCGTAATTATTGAAGGAACATACAACGGAACTTCGGCTAACGACATCGGTTCATACGAACTGTCCGTAAAAGGAAAAGGGAAATACACTTTAATATTTCAATCTTTAGGATACAAAACCCAAAAGGTCACAACGGAAATCATCACGACTCCGCATACGGTTAATATAACCCTGGAAGACGAGAATTACACCCTTGCGGAAATGGTCATCACGCCCAGCAAGGAAGATCCGGCCTATGCCATAATCCGCAGTGCGATCAAAAACCGAAAAAAGAACTCCTATAAAACCGACAAATACGAAGCGGATTTTTATTCGAGAGGAATCTTCAGGGCCAAGAACATCCCGAAGAAATTCATGGGCATGGAAATCGGCGATTTTGACGGCGCCTTAGATTCTACCAGATCAGGTATTCTGTACCTTTCTGAAACGGTTTCTAAAATCGCCTTTGAAAAACCTAATAAAATAAAAGAAGAAATTATTGCTTCAAAAGTGAGCGGTAACGATAACGGCTTCAGTTTCAACACGGCACAGGGCACCAATTATGACTTTTACGCCAATTATGTGGAAATGGACATCAACATGGTTTCCCCGATTGCTGACAATGCTTTAAGCTATTACCGTTACAAACTGGAAAGCACTTTCGTGGATGATCACAACCAACTCATCAATAAAATCAAAGTTACACCGCGCCGTGACAAAGAACCGGTTTTTGAAGGCTACCTATATATAGTAGAAGACAGTTGGGCCATTTATGCCGTGGATTTAAACAGCAAAGGCTACCGCATGCAACAGCCGATTCTGGAAAACATCACCTTTACACAAAACTTCAATTACAATCCTACGACAAAGGTTTGGGCCAAAAACCAGCAGACTATCGATTTTAAGGCTTCCATTTTCGGCATGGGCTTTACCGGGAAGTTTACACATGTTTTCAGTAATTATGTTTTCAGAGAACAGTTTGAGAAGAAGACGTTTACTAATGAGATTGCCAAAATCGTAAAAGATGCCAATAAAAAAGACACGGTTTTCTGGAATACCAACCGACCGGTTCCATTAACCGATGAAGAAATCGGGGATTATCACAGAAAAGACAGCATCCAGACCATCCGAAAATCACAGGTATACCTTGACTCGATTGATGCCAAAAAAAACAAATTCAGTTTAAAGAAACTGATAACCGGTTACACCTACAGAGACACTTACCATAAATGGTCGTTCAATTATAAAGGTCTTTTGAATATTTCTTCTTTAGGCTACAACACCGTTCAGGGTTGGAATTTCGATTCCGGTTTCTCCTTCCACAAGCGAAATGAAGAAAAAGGAACCAACACCAATATAAATTCCACCTTTAATTATGGGTTTGCCGAAGAACGCCTGCGCATCAACGGAAGTTTTTCACATCGTTTCAACAACATCAATTACGCAACGGTTAGCGCAAGCGGCGGAAGCAGTATCAATCAGTTTAATCCATCCAATCCGATTTCGAACCTGGTAAATTCGGTAAGTACGCTTTTCTTTAAGGACAATTATGCCAAATATTATAATAAAGAATTCGTTAGTTTAGGATACAGCCAATCGGTGTTAAACGGGGTTTGGCTTAACGGACGTTTCGAATATTCAACACGCAAGCCGCTTTTCAACAACACAGATTATGTATTGATCAAAAACGACAAAGAGTACACCTCTAATAACCCGCTGACTCCGTTTGACAACACCCTTCCTGCTTTTGAAAGACACAATCTGATGAAAGCCAGTATCGGAACAAGAATCCGTTTTGGAAATAAATATGTGACCCGACCGGACGGGCGTATCAACTTTGGCAACAACGACTACCCTACACTTTCCTTCAGTTACGAAAAAGGATTTGCGGCTAACAAAGACCAGTACAATTACGATTTTGTTTCCGGACAAACGGATTATGACAAAACGCTTGGTAACAAAGGAGATTTCGCTATTCGCCTGAAAGCCGGGAAGTTTTTCAATGCCGAAGATATTTCCTTTGTGGATTATAAACATTTCAACGGCAACCAAACGCACATCGGAACAGCCGATAGATATTTGAATGTTTTCAACATGCTGCCGTATTACAGCAGCAGTACGAATGATGCTTTTATTGAAACCCACATTGAACACAACGATAAAGGGTTTCTGATGAATAAGATCCCATTATTAAACAAACTGCAGTGGAATTTGGTTTTAGGCTTTCATCAGTTGAACAAACCGGATTTCAAACCGTATCAGGAATTCACCGTTGGATTTGACAATGTTGGTTTTGGAAAATTCAGGATGATGCGCATTGATTATGTGCGTTCGTACCAAAACGGCTTCCAAACAGATGGCATAGTTTTCGGACTTAAATTCCTGAACATCATAGACTAACAATCCAAACTATTGTATAAAAAAAGCGTTGGAAGTTTCTAACGCTTTTTTTGTTTCATTAAAACAATTATTTAAAAACATCGAACGCAAACCGAATCAGCGTTCCGATAACCACGATCAAAAAGAAAATACGGATAAAGCTGTTTCCTTTCTTTATAGCAAGTTTTGCCCCTAAAAAACCGCCTAAAGCATTACAGAAAGCCATTGGGATTGCCATAGCCCAAATTATTTTCCCTTTCAGCAAAAAAAGGCAGATCGAACCGAAATTCGTAGCCAGATTAACCATTTTGGCATTGGCCGAGGCATGTAAGAAATCAAAGCCTAAAACAGACACAAAAGCCACCACCAGAAAACTTCCGGTACCTGGCCCGATAAACCCGTCATAAAAACCAACCGCTACACTAATGATAACCGCATAGAACATTTGGGTTTTAAGGGAGAACTCTTTATCCTGATGCTGGCCGAAATTCTTCTTCATAAAGGTATACACCGCCAATAATATCAAAACCACCAAAAGCAAAGGCTTCATAAAATCATTGCTTACCTGTGTCAACACTGTTGAACCGACAAATGCGGAAGCAAAAGCCACCACTGACATAATTATCAACAACTTCCAATTCATGGTTACCGTTTTCAGGTATTGAAAAGCGGCAAAACTTGTTCCGCTGAAAGCCGGTATTTTAAGCGATCCAATGATGGAAGCCACGGAATAATTCGGCAATAAAATCAAGGCAACCGGTGTTTGGATCAAACCGCCGCCTCCAACAATGGCATCTACAAATCCGGCAAAAAAAGAAGCGAGGCAAAGAAAAAATAAAATATCAAGTTCCATAATTCTCAAAAAGAAAAGAGCCAAACTCATTCGAATTCAGCTCTTTATAATTATTCATAAAACATAAGTTATGCGCGAACGATGTTAGCACCTAAGGCTCTTAAACGCTCGTCAATTCTTTCGTACCCTCGGTCGATCTGCTCGATATTCTGGATAGTACTTGTTCCTTTTGCAGTTAAAGCGGCAATCAATAAGGAAATCCCCGCACGGATATCCGGCGAACTCATCGTGGTAGCTTTCAGTTGCGACTGGAAATTGTGCCCCATAACAACAGCACGGTGCGGATCACACAACATGATTTTCGCGCCCATATCAATTAGTTTATCCACGAAGAACAAACGGCTTTCGAACATTTTCTGGTGTATCAGTACATCGCCTTTTGCCTGAGTTGCCACAACCAAAACGATGCTCAACAAATCCGGCGTAAAGCCAGGCCATGGTGCATCGGCAACCGTTAGGATAGAACCGTCGATATCGGTTTTCACTTCATATCCGTTTTCATGCGACGGAATATAAATATCATCCCCTCTTCTTTCCACGGTAATTCCCAATTTACGGAATACGTTCGGAATAACCCCTAAGTTATCCCAACTCACATTTTTGATAGTGATTTCACTTCGGGTCATTGCCGCCAGACCAATCCAGGAACCGATCTCGATCATGTCCGGTAAGATTCTGTGCTCGCATCCGCCTAAGCTTTCCACCCCTTCGATAGTCAATAAGTTTGAACCGATACCGGTGATTTTGGCCCCCATCGAATTCAACATCTTACACAACTGTTGCAAATACGGCTCACAGGCAGCGTTATAAATTGTTGTAGTTCCTTCAGCTAAAACAGCCGCCATCACGATGTTTGCTGTCCCTGTTACCGAAGCTTCATCCAAAAGCATGTAAGCGCCCTGTAATCTGCCATCGATTTCCACTCCATAAAAATGGTCCGCTCTTTCATATCGGAATTTCGCGCCTAAATTGATAAACCCTTCAAAGTGGGTATCCAAACGACGGCGTCCGATTTTATCTCCGCCCGGTTTCGGAATGTATCCACAACCAAAACGTGCTAAAAGCGGCCCCACGATCATGATGGAACCTCTTAAACTTCCGCCTTCTTTTTTGAAAGCCTCTGTTTTCAAATAATCTACGTTTACTTCATCAGCCTGGAACGTATAATCACCGGGACCGTTTTTCTGTATTTTAACGCCTAAGTTTCCTAAAAGCGTAATCAGTTTATTTACATCAATAATATCAGGGATATTGGTAACCCTAACTTTCTCCGAGGTTAGCAACACCGGACACAAAACCTGCAAAGCTTCGTTTTTCGCACCCTGTGGCGTAACATCTCCTTTCAATCGGATTCCACCTTCAATTTTAAATGTTCCCATCGGCTTGTATTATTTTCTGTTGTTGTTATTATTATTTGGTTTCTTGTTCTTCTGATTCTGATTCTGATTATTCTGATTGCTGTGCTTTTTCTGCTTATTGCTAATGATGCTGCCGTGCTGCATTTTGTTCGACTGCTTTTTGTTCACACGCATTAAATCCGTGGTATTGGAAAGCTCTTCGTCTGTAGCGGTCATATTAATTTTCCCGCCGGAAAGTTCGTATAAATGCTCGAAAATCACTTCATCCTTCACGGTATCCTTATTCCAGCTCAGATAGGATTTTTTCATATGATTGGCAATTACCATGATCAAAGCATTTTTCAGATCACCGTCTTCCCATTTGTTGGCCACATCAATCATGTACTTGATATTGTTCCCGTAAAAACGATACTTTGGAAAGTTCTGTGGATAATTCAGAGGTCCCGGTTTCTGGTGCAGAATTTCCTTGCTCGGAATCGGGTATGGCGAATCCACATCCAGTTTAAAATCGGACATGATGAAAATCTGATCCCAAAGCTTGTGCTGAAAATCAGGTACATCACGCAAATGCGGATTCAGGGTTCCCATTACGGAAATGATATATTTAGCCGCTTTGTTTCGCTCTGCTCTGTCTTCAAGTCGGGTGGCCTGATCGATCAGTTTCTGCAAATGACGACCGTATTCCGGAATGATCAGGTGCGAACGCTCGGCATTGTATTCAAGATGATGTACGGCTTCTTCTGGTGTAAATTGCATGTTCTGTTTTTATAAAGAAATAATTCCCTCAATAGCCGATAACTCGATATACTTATCAATTACCGCCTGGGCACTGTTCATTCTGACGTTGATGGACACACTGGTATAATTTCCCGCTTTAGACTTATTGGTGTTGATAACAGCTCCCATTCCGTTAAACGAATTTTCTATGGCTGTAATTTTTTCCGGATCTGTCGGAACTATAAATTTATACAAATATTCAGAAGGCCAAATAGTCGAATTGATTAATTCTTCTTTCAGGCGCTGATAAAATTCTTCGGTTTTCTTATCCATCTTCAATCAAAAATAAAAGCAAATATACATTAGAGTTATGAATAATGAATGATGATTTCCGAGTTTTTAAACCATTAAAACACAGAAAATCAAAAACTGCTTTATCGGTTTGACAAAAAAATGTAAATTTGCCCCTTATTTCAAAAAAGTGGCTAAGGAGATTGTTTTAATTATCGGCGGACCAGGTTCCGGTAAAACCACGGTTATCAATGGTTTAACCGAAAAAGGATACGTATGCTATCCCGAGGTTTCGCGCGAAGTTATCCACGAGGCCCGCAAACAGGGAATCGAGCAGTTATTTCTTGAAAAACCACTATTATTCAGCGAATTATTACTGGAAGGCAGAAAGAAACAGTTTCAGAGCGCCGTTAACGAAAATGACGATTTTGTTTTTATCGACCGTGGTATTCCTGATGTTTTAGCCTATATGCACTATATCGGCGATGCTTATCCTGCTTTTTTCGATCAGGCTTGCCGTGAGCACAAATACAGCCGAATATTCATCCTTCCGCCTTGGGAGGAAATCTACACCAGCGACGAGGCGCGTTATGAAACCTACGAACAGGCCGTTTTAATTCAACAGCACCTTATTGAAACTTACGAAAAATACGGGTATTCCCTGATAGAAGTTCCAAAAGACACCCTGAACAACCGCATCAATTTTATCCTTGACAATCTGTCGAAATAACTTATATTCGTGTAGAATTTTCACGAACAGCCTTTGGACGCTTTAACCCTTCTTAAAAAATACTGGAACCACGATTCCTTCCGAAGCCCGCAGGATTTGATCATCCAATCGGTTTTGGACGGAAAAGACGCGTTTGCTTTGTTGCCAACGGGTGGCGGAAAATCGATTTGTTTTCAGATTCCCGCTTTACTGCAACCCGGAATCTGCCTGGTGATTTCTCCGTTAGTCGCTTTAATGAAGGATCAGATTGCCAACTTACAGAAGCGCGACATCAAAGCGCTTGCTTTAACCGGTGGGATTTCGACAGATGAAACCATTGATTTATTAGACAATTGTCAGTTCGGAAATTACAAATTCCTCTATCTTTCCCCGGAGCGTTTACAGTCGGATTGGGTATTGGAACGCATCAAAAGTTTGCCCATCAACCTAATCGCCATAGACGAAGCGCATTGTGTTTCGCAATGGGGGCATGATTTCCGGCCGGCTTATCTGAAGATTTCAAAGCTTAAAGAATTTTTTCCTAAAGTTCCTTTTTTAGCCTTGACCGCCTCGGCCACACCAAGAGTTCAGGAAGATATCTGCACCCAACTTGGTTTACAACAGCCTCAGGTGTTTAAAAAATCGTTTGCACGGGAAAACATCGCTTATATGGTTTTCGAAGCCGAAGACAAGTTGTTCCGGATTCAGCAGATATTAACCAAAAACCCGGCACCTTCCATCATCTACGTCAGAAATCGAAAAGCCTGCCACGATGTTTCGGCGCAAATCAGCGCTTTAGGCTTTACGAGTACGTTTTATCACGGCGGCCTTTCCACCAAAGAGAAAGAGAGAAACATGCAATTGTGGCTGAACGATGAAGTTCAGGCGATTGTAGCCACCAACGCTTTCGGCTTGGGCATTGACAAACCTAATGTAAAAACCGTCATTCACATCCAACTGCCGGAAAATCTGGAGAATTATTATCAGGAAGCCGGTCGTGCTGGAAGAAACGGAGAGAAAGCCTTTGCTGTTTTATTGTTGGCACCTTCGGATATTCAAACCACTAAGGCACAATTTTTAGACGTTTTACCGGATAAGACATTCCTAAAAGAAGTCTACATCAAACTCAACAATTACTTCCAGATCGGGTATGGGGAAGGCATCAACGAGAGCTTTTCCTTCAACCTGAATCAGTTTTGCGGTCATTATAAGTTTCCAATACTCAAAACGTTTAACGCTTTGCAGTTTTTGGACAATCAGGGCATCCTGACACTTTCCAAAGAATTTTCGGAAAAAATCACGATACAGTTTTTATTGGACAGCCGTGAAATGCTGCGTTATTTAAGTCTCAATCCTGCCGATGAAGCCGTACTGACTGCCATTTTAAGAAATTACGTCGGGGTCTATGATATGCCTACGGCGCTCAATACCAATCTGATTGCTAAAAAGGCGACCACTTCCGAAGAAGAAGTTCTTTCTGCCTTAAAACGAATGCAACAAAAAGAAGTCTGCAATCTGATAACCCAATCAAATGACAGCATCTTAACCTTCAATGAAGTACGGGAAGACGAGCTCACCATCAATCGGGTAGCTAAGTTTCTGCAACAGCAAAACGAGTTGAAAGCCAAACAGTTTGAAGCGGTAATACATTTAGTTTCCGATAAAACCACCTGCAAAAGCAAATTGCTGCTCACCTATTTTGGTGAAACCGAACTCGCGGATTGCGGCAATTGCTCCGTTTGCATCCAGAAGAAAAAAGAACCGAAAAGCCCAATTGAAATTGCCCAAAGCATTATCGTTTTACTTCAAAATTCAGCTTTAACGTCAAGAGAAATCGAAAATTCGCTGGATTTAACTTCCGAGGAAACTATCTTTGCACTCAGAATCCTGTTGGAAAACAACAAGGTGACCTTAAATAATCAGAATCAATACTCAATCGTATAATGGAAAAATTACGCATCGTTTTCATGGGAACTCCCGAGTTCGCCGTGGGGATTTTAGATACTATATATAAGAACGGTTACGAAATCGTCGGGGTAATTACCGCTGCCGACAAACCAGCTGGTCGCGGACAAAAAATCAAATACTCGGCCATAAAAGAATATGCACTGGAAAAAAACCTGCGTTTACTGCAACCGACCAACCTGAAAGACGAAACATTTCTGGAGGAACTAAGAAGCCTTAATGCAAATCTTCAGGTAGTCGTGGCTTTCCGTATGTTACCTGAAGTGGTTTGGCGCATGCCGAAATTCGGAACGTTTAATTTACACGCTTCCTTACTTCCGGAATACCGTGGGGCCGCACCTATCAACTGGGCGGTGATCAACGGGGAAACCAAAACCGGTGTGACCACTTTCTTCATTGACGACAAAATCGATACCGGTGCCATGATCCTAAGCGACGAACTTTCCATCGGTGAAAACGAAACAGCGGGAGAACTTCACGACCGTTTGATGGCATTGGGAAGCACAACCGTCGTAAATACTTTAGCGTTGATTGAAAAAGGAGAAGCAACGACAACACTTCAAAAGGACAGTCCTGAAATCAAAACCGCTTACAAACTGAATCGCGACAATTGCAAAATCGACTGGAGCAAACCCGGTGCGGAAATCCACAATCAGGTACGCGGTTTGAGCCCTTATCCAGCGGCATGGTGTTTCTTTCAGGACAACGGTCAGGAATGGAACATAAAAATTTATGAAACGCTTTTTGAGAAAGAACAGCATCCGCATCCGGCCGGCACCATCCTATCCACTAAAAAAGAACTTAGAATTGCCGTAAAAGACGGTTTCATCAAAATCCTAAATTTACAGTTTCCGGGCAAAAAAAGAATGACCACCCCGGAACTTTTAAACGGAATCTCCTTCAATGAAAATGCTATTGCGCTGTAAGCCTTGTAAACACTAAGAGTAGCGAAAAATCGGAAAATGCAAGTAAGTTTATTAACAAACCGCCTGAGTTATCAACAATTTAGGCGTTTTTTTTGTAAAAAACTGAAAAACACTTGCGTAATCGGGAAATTCATATAAATTTGTAGGACATTAATTAATTAATCAATCTATTAATAACTATTTATTATGAACAAATCAGAATTAATCGATGCAATCGCTGCAGACGCAGGTATCACTAAAGCAGCTGCTAAATTAGCTTTAGAATCTTTCTTGAAAAACGTAGAAGGAACTTTGAAAAAAGGTGGAAGAGTATCTTTAGTAGGTTTCGGATCTTGGTCAGTATCTAAAAGAGCTGCAAGAGAAGGAAGAAACCCTCAAACTGGAAAAACTATCAAAATTGCTGCTAAAAACGTAGTAAAATTCAAAGCAGGAGCTGAGTTAGAAGGTTCTGTAAACAAAAAATAGTTTTAGACGAAAGAAAATATAAAGCCCCGATAAAATCGGGGCTTTTTTTTTACTTTTCAACGATTTTCATTGGTTTTATTTTGGGCTAATATGTTTTTTTCGCTAAATTTAATTCTAATCTAAAGGGAAAAGTGTTAAATAGTAACCTAAAACCTATGACAAGATGATATCTTTAAAACCAAAAAAAGGAAATTTGCTCATTGCAGAACCTTCAATCATAGGCGATCTGTCATTTAACAGATCCGTAGTTTTATTAGCCGACCATAATAACGACGGATCGGTAGGTTTCATCTTGAACAAACCGCTTCGTTACACGATCCACGACCTGATCCCGGAAATCAATGCGAATTTCAAAATTTACAACGGCGGACCGGTAGAACAGGACAACCTGTATTTCATCCACAACATTCCGGACCTTATCCCGGACAGTATTGAAATTTCAAGCGGGATTTATTGGGGAGGTGATTTCGAATACACTAAAAACCTGATCAATCAGGGAAAAATCAAGAAAAACAACATTCGTTTTTTCTTAGGTTACACCGGCTGGGATTCCCATCAACTGGAAGACGAACTGGAAGAAAACTCCTGGATTGTTTCCAAAAACAGTTATGAGAACAAAATCATCGGAAAATCGGCCACCCATTTCTGGAAAGAAAAAATCATGGAACAAGGCGGCGAATACCTGATTTGGTCCAACGCACCTGAAAACCCTATCCTAAATTAACCCAAACGGATCTGGGCATTTAATTTCACAAGCAATTCCGAAGCCAATTTGGATTGGTATTCTTTCTTGCGGTATTTGGTTATTGGCTGAATCCCCTGAATAACATTGGTCAGGAACAACTCATCGGCTTTCTGAAGATCGAAAGGTGAAATCGATTCTTCCACCACTTCCAACTGTTCCATTTTTCGGGCAATTGCCAAAAGCTGTTTTCTCATAATTCCGTTCAGACAACCATCGGATACCGGCGGAGTGATCAGTTTGTTTCCGGTCAGCATGAATAAATTGCTTTGCAGGGCTTCAATCACATTCTTTTCATCATTCATCAGCAAACAGTTCTGATAACCGTTCTCATCCGCAAAAACACTTCCGGTAATCTGAACCATTTTATTATTGCTTTTGATGGTAGACAACAACTGCTTGGTCATATAAAAGTCTTTGAACAATTCCACCTCGTAATCGCCTTCTGTAATAGCATACAAAGCATTTTCAAGCGGTAAAGCCGTGACGATAAAATCGATAGTATTGGTTTTCGGAAGATAGAAACCACCGGATTGGCGGTATACGGAAAAACGCACTCTGTAAGAAGCAGAAGGTGCAAGCGAGGCGATCAGCTTCAGGATTTGGCTTTCGAAATATTCCATGGTAAAATTCATGGGGATTTCCATACGCACGATTCGCATCGAAGCCATCAGTCTGAAATAATGATCTTCGAGAAAAAGCACCTTATTGTCCAACACTTTAATAGTTTCAAAAACAGCATCTCCAAATAAAAAACCTCTGTTTTCCTGAACCGGAATTGTCAACTCGTTGGTTAGCGAACCGTTATAATTAATCATAAAAAAACCCTGAATAAAATCCAGGGCAAATATAACCTTTATAAATTGAAATTAAACGGATCCAATAACATGTTTTAAATCGGAAACCTGATTTTCCCACAGCTGTTTTGCCTCTGCTAAATCAGTTTCTTCTGCAAAATCCACCACCATCAACGAAACGTCTTTGGTAATTTCATCTTCCAGAATTCGTAACTCAAAATAATATTCTGCATCTTTATTGTCTTCATCTACCCAGCGAAACTTGACTTTTTCACCGGATTTCTTAGAAGCCAGACGCGCTCTTTCTTCTGAGTCGTTCCAAACAAATGTAAAAAATTCTCCGCGTGAGTTTACATTATCTGCAAACCACTCCTGCAATCCCGAAGGTGTAGATATGTATTGATATAGTAGTTGAGGCGATGACATGATGGGGAACTCTAATTCGTATCTAACTTTACCTTCCATATTAATTATTTAATTTTTCGAAATATATAGTAATTACTGTAATAAAAAAAAGGAAAATCGAAAAAAATGAAAAAAAATATTTTTTAAAAAATATGTTTGGAAGGTTTAAATTAAGTTTTATATTTGCACCCGCATTCAGCAAGGATGTAAGACCGACAAAATGGCGAGGTAGCTCAGTCGGTTAGAGCGCAGGATTCATAACCCTGAGGTCACGGGTTCAACTCCCGTCCTCGCTACTAAAACCCTAATTACTTGTTTCAAAAGTAGTTAGGGTTTTTAATTTTCACCCAATCCTGTCACAATTTGTAATTTCCTTCTGTTTTTTGATTGATTTCAACGGAATTTTACTGTAATTCATCGTGAATAAATTCTATTTATCGAAAAGAATCTGCTTAATCCGGATAGTTGTTTTTTTTATCGTTAGCTTAGCTGTAGAATTCCAAAAATAATGCCTTTTCCCGGCAAAGCTGCTTTTAAAATCAATATTTACTTATATATTCATAAAAGCAGCGTTAAGGTTTTTTGTTGCCTTTCAACACCTGACATTAGCTGCCGATAAAGGATCCCAAAGTTTAGAGCTTACAAATTTGTTCAACAATAAACTTTGTGATTATGAAAAAACACTACTTTTTTGGGATTTTATTTTCGCTAATTACCTATATATCCTATGGACAAAACTGCGCCGTACAGAAAAACGTATCAGATGATGAGATTTGTAACGGTGAACAGGCCTCTATTGTTGTAAGTGATGCTGTCGCAGGTGAAACCTATCAATTATTGGAAGGAGCAACCCTGATTGACTCACAGACTCCAGGCTCAAATGGTGACATCACCTTTAACGTTAGCCCGACAACTTCAACAGACTATACCGTATACAATGTTACCTTAGATTGTTTTTACACCGATCTGGGATCTGTTACAGTTAATCCGATTCCAACAGCTGTAGCTACAAATCCTGATCAGGAGCGATGTTCGGGACTGGCAATCTTAGCCATGAATTTCTCGGGATCGGTACCTGGTACCACGTACAATTGGACAAGGGATAACACTGTAAATGTAACAGGCATTAACAGCAGTGGCAGCGGAAACATCACAGGAACACTGACCAACCTTACTTTTGTTCCGCAAACCGTAACTTTTACCATTACACCCACGGCTAACGGCTGTGACGGAACACCAATAACAACAACAGTTCTGGTAAAACCCGAACCGGATGCATTGGCTTCCATAAGCACACAAACCATTTGTTCCAACACGGCAATAACACCAATATTGTTATCCGGAAATGTGGCAGCAAGCACTTTTACCTGGACCCGAAATAATGGAGATATAGCTTCCGGCATCGTAACCGGAATTGCGGCCAGCGGCAGTGGTGATATTTCAGGAACTTTAGTAAACACAACTACTACGCCGAGAACAGTCACTTTCACCATCACACCTCATGCAGACGGATGCAACGGCACCCCCATTACTGTTACGGTAATCGTGAATCCAACACCGGTAGCTAATGCTTCGGTACCCAATCAGACACGATGCTCCGGAGTAGCTTTGGGCAGTTTCGGGGTTACAAGTAATGTCAGCGGAACCACATATGCCTGGGTTAGGGACAACACAATAAATGTTACCGGTATAGCTGACAACGGAACAGGAACCATCACCGGAACCCTGACCAACAACACTAATGCGCCGCAAACCGTAAACTTTACTATTACACCAACCGCTAACGGATGCGATGGCGCATCAATTATTGTTTCAGCTTTGATTAATCCGACACCTGATGTTTCAGCGAGTACAGGTAATCAAGTGATCTGCTCCGGTGACGCTATAACAAATATTAATTTTAGCGGAAATGTGGCCGGAACAACGTTTAACTGGATCCGAAATAACGGCGATATTGCCTCAGGTATAGTTCAGGGGATTGCAAGCAGCGGAAGCGGCAACATAAGCGGCAGCCTGACCAACACTACCAACGCACCTAGAACCGTTCGCTTTACCATAACACCGACTGCAAACAGCTGTGACGGAAACGATTTACTCATCGACATCGTGGTCAATCCAATACCGGTTATCAGTGCCTCTGCACCCAATCAGACAAGATGTTCGGGTGTGGCGTTAGGAAGCTTCGGAATAACCAGTAATGTATCCGGAACCACATATGCCTGGGTTAGAGACAACACAGTAAACACAACAGGAATTGCCAATAACGGAACCGGAACTATCTCCGGAACACTAACCAATAATACTACTTCCCCACAAACGGTAAACTTCACCATTACCCCAACTGCTAACGGCTGTACAGGGTCACCATTTTCGGTTTCAGCCTTAATAAATCCGAGACCGAACAATGCTTCTGCAGCACCTCAGTCACAAAGTATTTGTTCAGGCGATGCCATCAGTACTATTATTTTAAGCAGTGACGTTGCAGGAACGACATACAATTGGACAAGAAGCAACTTTGTAAATGTAACCGGAATCCCTTCCAGCGGAAGCGGAGATATCTCAGGCAGCTTAATCAACAATACATCTGCCAACCAAACCGTAACCTTCACCATTGAACCTTTTTACACCACTTGTGAAGGCACCAATTTTACAGCTACGGTAACCGTCTTCCCTACTCCAACTGCCGCTACAGTAACCGGTTCTCAAACCATCTGTTCCGGCAATCCGATTGCTACAATTGCCTTCACCGGAATTTCAGGAACATCATATAATTGGACAAGAGACAATAACGCCAATGTTACAGGTATCGCTTCAAGTGGCAGCGGTAGTATTACAGGAACATTGACTAATACAACCGGAGTACAGCAAACCGTTCAGTTTACGATCACACCGGTACGCAGTGGCTGTTCCGGCACACCGATTATAGCTACAGTTACCGTGGAAGCAATATCTGTTGGAGGAGCCGTAACAATCTCACAGCCGAATATAACACCTGTTATCAACGTTACAACCGTATGCCATGTAGGCAATGGAACTTTATATTTAAGCGGCCACAGAGGCAATGTTGTCCGTTGGGAATTTTCCACCAACGCAGGAATAAACTGGACAGCTATTAACAACACTAGCGACACTTATAATTACGCCAACATAACGCAAACTACGGTTTTCAGAGCGGTGGTACAAAACGGACCGCTGTGCGCACTAGCCTATTCAAGCTCAAGCATGATCAATGTGATTCCTAACATAAAACCGAACCCGGTTACAGCAACACCTTCCACCATATGTAATGGCGATTCTTCAGTATTGACTGCGCAAAGCGGTTTTGCCACAAGCGGAAATGTTGCGACTGGCGGTGATTTCAGCAATTCAAACCCTACCGGATGGATGGTTGGAGGTTGCGGTAACTGTCTAAATGCAGGATCCAGCAATACCAACCCTAATCCTTGGCAATTAAGTGCCACCAATGGTGGAACGTATTCCGGAGTTACTTATACTTCGAGTGGTAAATTTGCAATAGTAAACGGTGCCTTTGCCCCTGGAAACACATCCTATCTTTATACGCCAACGTTTAACACTTTTGGACTAACCTCAGCCAGTTTAACTTTTGCAGATGCCTATAACCTCCAGGCCGGAGCGTCTATTTCTATACAGATATCGGTAAACGGAGGAACTTACACGACCTTGTGGTCTGCAACAGGTCCAGCATCAAGAACACCTTACCTTAATTTCAACACCAATACTCGTTCAATTGATTTAAGCGCTTATTTAGGACAGCCTAATATAAGAATCCGTTTTGCTTATATCGGGAACACTAACAGCTCATGGGCTGTAGATAATATCGCTATTCCGGAAACACCTCTAAACCTTTCAACACAATGGGTAGATGCCACTACTGGTACTCTAATAAGCAACAACACTACCGTAACAGTTACACCTTCCGTGACTACAACGTATGCCGTTACTTCTTTCTTAAACGGATGTAACAGTTTTGGCACTGACGGAACGGCTTATGTAACAGTAACTGTTAACCCGAGACCAACAGCCGTATTAGGAACCGATCAGTATGTTTGCTTCGGAGGCACTGCAACTTTGACCGTTACTTTTACTGGTACAGGTCCGTGGCGCTTTACTTATACCAACGGAACCACCTCAACCACAGTAAGCAACATTAATACAAATCCATATAATTTCAACATAACCAACGTAACCTCTAACCAGACTTATACAATAACTGCCTTAAATGATTCCCGATGTACCGCCTTACCTGCAGATATTACCGGTTCGGCAACCATTACCGTACTAAACGGAACGCCGGGTGTCTGGACAGGTTTGGTAAGTACCGATTGGTTTGACTGCCGCAATTGGCAACGAGGCTTACCTACCGCAACGATAGATGCTTTGATTCCATCCGGAATGCCAAGAATGCCTATTATTGATCCGTTGAGCCCTTTTGCAGCCACATACAGTTTTCTTGCAATAGCGCGTGACATCACAATTAGTCCTGGGGCTTCGGTTACCATGGCAGCCAATTCCAATTTGCATATCAAACGTAATTGGATGAACAGCGGAAGTTTTGTACCGGGAACAGGAACAGTTACTTTTAACAGCAGCACTGCCAGCATGATTCAGTACATGAACAATGCGACCGAAAATAATTTCTTTGAAAACTATTATAACCTCACTTTAAATTGTACCAACAGCGCCATAGGTGTTTATGCTCCTAATTTCCTTCGCCTTACCGTTGCCAATGATTTAACACTGACAAGCGGCGACTTGCGTTTGGTGGGAGAAGCACAATTGGTACAAAACGGAACAGTGGCCAATCCTGCCGGCGGAACCGGAAAACTGATTAAAGACCAACAGGGAACAAAAAGCAGTTTCCATTACAATTACTGGTCTTCTCCGGTAAGTTCTAACAATACGACTTACACGGTTGGTGAAGTTTTAAGGGACGGAACCAATTCTGGAGCTGACCCATTCGGGACGCCAAATATAACCTTTGGCAACGGAGTGGCTTTTGCCGATGGCGCCTTAACCAACCCGATCCGATTAAGCAATAACTGGATTTACAAATATACGATTGCCAGCACAAGTTATTACTCATGGCAACTTATCGGAAGCACCGGAAGTGTTAAAGTGGGCGAAGGCTATACCATGAAAGGCGTAACCGGAACAGCTCCTAACACGGAATATCAGAATTATATTTTTGCAGGAAAACCGAATAACGGAACCTTCACACTTAACATTGCGCTGAATCAGTTGTATCTGATCGGTAATCCGTATGCCTCTGCTTTAGATGCCAATGCCTTTATCATGGATAACATTAAAGATGGCGGAAACGCGGCCACCAATGTTTTCAACGGCGCTTTATATTTTTGGGATCATTTCGGGGGACAAAGCCATTATCTGGCCCAATATGTAGGCGGTTATGCAACCTATACCTTAATGGGTGGCGTAGTGGCGATTTCAAACGATCCGCTGATTAACGACAACAATACAACCGGATCCAAAATCCCAAGACGTTACATCCCAGTGGCACAAGGTTTTTTCATCCGCACCGATATTGCCGGAGCATCCGGTATGACAAGTCCAATTACAGGTGGTAATGTGGTGCTAAAAAACAGTCAGCGTGCTTTCAGAAATGAATCACCTGCCAACTCGGTATTCTTCAGAAATCAAAATGAAATTGCCGATACCGATAACCGATCTAAAATCAGGCTGGCCTATGAATCCCCTTCCGGATTACGCCGACAGCTTTTACTTGGAGCCGACAACATCGCTTCCAATCAGTTTGACATCGGATACGACGCGCCAATGGCCGATCCTAATCGCGAAGACATGTATTGGAACGTTTTAGGGGGTAAATTCGTAATCCAGGCAGTGAAAGACTTCAATCCGGAACAAATCCTTCCAATCGGCTTAAAAGTAGCGCAGAGCGGTGTAAGTAAAATCAAATTGGATGACCTGGAAAACATTCCGCAGCAAACCCAGATTTATTTGTATGACAATCAAACCGGTATTTACCATGATTTGAGAGCGGGTGCTTTTGAAGCCAGTCTTCCAATCGCCGAATACAACAATCGTTTTTCGATACGCTTCAGCAATGTGACTTTGGGCGATGATAATCCTGAACTAACACACGGACTGTATGTTTTTGTAGATGCTGACAATATTCTGAACATCAAAAACAACCGAACCGATTTACGCATTGAGGAAGTACAACTGTTCAACCTGATTGGGCAATCGATAAAAAAATGGGACGTTGAAGACGAAAACCAACCGAACATCTTACTGCCGGTGCAAAGCATACGATCCGGCGTTTACATCGTGAACCTGAAAACTTCCGATGGCCTGCTCAGCAAAAAAATTGTAGTTAAATAAATAAAAAAAAGCCCTTTTGAAAAGGGCTTTTTTTATTTATAAATCTTTTAAGGATAAACCTTTGTAATGGTATCATTTGCTGCGCCTTCGTATTCGGCTTCCTGCAAATCTTCTGAATTTTTCCCGATTTTAACTTTCGGATTATCGGAAGTACCGGTAATTTTTAGCGGAATTCCAATGATCCCGAAAGGTGGTAAGCCCAATCGCATTTTCAGATTAAGTTTTCCGTCTAAAGAGGCCTGTCCTTCAATCCTTGGTCTGAAACCGGCTACTTTAAACTTGAAGCGTTCGATGTTCATGATGTTGTTCTTCACGGTGGTTTTGATGTCGATTTCTTTTAAGTTCGGATCTTTCACAGCATCTTTTCCTGTTTTACTGCTTACCGTGTTGAACAGTTTAAAGCCTTTCATCTTCACATCGCGAACCGACAAAACACCTCCTCCGCTTAACGAAGGATAAATCGGTTTCATGTTGCCGTCGAGATGCCCGGCTATTTTATAATCCACGGAAACGATTCCTTCCGCATTTTCAGCCGCCGATACCATGTCGCGGAACATTTTGATTTCGTTGTAGGCTTTTTTTACATTGAAATCTTTTGCCTTTATCTGATAGTTGAACGCTGCTTTCTGCGGACTTAAACTTCCGTAAGTAGCATCCATTCTAAACGTACTTCCGATAAGACTGAAAATGGTATTACTGAGTTTCATCACGCCGCTTTTCATTTGCAGATTGGCATTCAGATTGTCAATATTAAGTCCTTCAAAATTGATTTTTTTAATACTCGTGGTCAGATTGAAATCAAAGTTTGATGGAATAATTACCACACCGGTTTCTGCAGATGTTTTTTTTGTGTCCGATTCCAAAGCTGTTTTTGATTCGGAAGCGGAGGCATTCGCCATAAACTCATCTACATTGATATAATTGGCATCTACTTTAAAATTCCCTTTTAAAACCGACTTATCCGACATGATGAAATTGATCACGTTCTGCATCTGTCCGTTCATTTTAAAATCGGATTGTCCGTAAGTAGCAAGGAAATTTCGGAACGCCACATTGTTCTGATGAAACGTAAAAACCCCTTCTTTGATCACAAACGGTTTCGGAAGATAATCAGACTTCGTATGAATATCCCGCAACACTAACGTTCCTTTATTATTCAGTTTATTGTAATTACCGTTGGTGGCATCACTTTGTCTTCCTTTCAAGGTTAAATCGGCTTTCACGTAGCCTTTCACATCCAGATCATTTCGGGAAAACACTTTGTAAATCCTCGCCAAATCCACTTCACCTTTAGCATTGATGTCGTACAGAATATCATCAAAATTCGTAAAACTGGCATCCACAAAAACCGGTTTGCCTTCAAAAACAAATTGGGCAGGTTTTACACGTACCGTCAAATCCTTATATTTCCCGCTGGTATTCAAAACGCTTGCAGTAAGGTTGATATTTTCGATTGGATTTGGATAATAATCGGTTTTCAAAGAGGCATGCTGCAATACCAGATTTCCTTTGGTTACAGGAAAGAAATGCTTCTCCTTGTTATAAACACCGTTCATGTTGATATCGGCATTTAAAACACCTTTAAAATCCATATTTTGAATCCCAAGGGCACGATGCAGTTTCCCTAAATCCAGTTGCGATTTGATTTTAGCTTTTACATTCGGGCTTTCGATTCCGTTAGTTTCAACAATGCCGCTGAAATAATCTTTGCCTAAATTGAAAAACAAAGAATCCACTTTCACATTCAGTTTGTCTGTGTTTAATGACGGAAGCTTCGTTTCAAAATTCAGATAAATGTTAGAAGCGGGAATCTGAGCCTGATTGTGCGCAACATATCCGTCACGTACCTTCATATTGAAAGCCAGGTCTGGTTTTTTGTTTTCAGCCACATTATAACGGCCTTTGAACGTTAAAAGCAAATCGGTTTTTCCTTCCAGCTGGGTTTTCTCCAGCCATTTCACATAATGAGGAGGCATTGCGGTAAAGAAATCATGCAGTTCACTGTCTTCCGATTTTAAGTTGATGTCGATATCATAACCACTTTTGAGGAAATCGAGTTGTCCTTTAAAATCTATCGGAAGTTTATTGATGATCAGATTGTTATCCTGAAAAATAAAACTCAGGGAATTGGTATTGATCTGGGTCAGCAAATCGGCGTTTACTTTTTTATCCTTCAGATATTCTTCGCCATTGAAAATAAAATCAAAGGAATCAATATCCATTTTGGTTTTCAGATCAAAAATCGCTTTGTCCAAGTCGCCTTTCCCTCTGTAGTTGAAACCTTTGGCGTCCATCAGAATTTTAGCTGATTGATCGTTGTACACCAAATGACTGTTCTCAATCAATATTTTGTCCAAACGCAACGAAACGGACGATGAATCTTTCTCGACCTTCTTTTTATCCGAAACATAAACGTTGTAATTCGCTTCTCCTTTTTCGTTCACCAGAACATTCATATCGGCATTGGAAATGAAAATCTCATCAATGTTCACTTCGCCTGTTACCAAACTGGCAAGATTAATCCCAAAAGCAACTTCATCTGAAACCAGCAACGTTTTGTCTTTGTAGGGCGCGGAACCTTTAAGCGAGAAATCCGTTAAGGTTAGCGTTAAGGACGGAAAATGATTGAAAAAAGAAAGTTTGGCTTCTTTAAAATTCAGTTCACCATTTAACTTACGGTTGGCAAAAGCTTTTACCTGTTCGGCTATGGTCCCCGGAAAAAGTATAGGCATCAGGAACATCAGGGCAATAACAGAACCAAAGGTTATCCCTGAAATTTTCAACAACTTAAGTGCTATTTTCTTTGACTTTGCATTCATAGTACAAAATTAATACGCAACTTTCATTTTATAACGTATTCACTTACTTAATTGCTCATAAATATTTGTTAAATAAGTTTTAAGCACAAAAAAACGGGAAATTAATTTCCCGTTTTAATCCATGCATTGATTTTATTTTCAAGTAAAGCCAACGGCATTACTCCTGATTCCAATACTTTCTGATGGAACACTTTGATATCGAATTTCGCTTTCATCTGCGTTTGTGCTTTCTGACGCAGTTCCAGCAATTTCATCTGCCCTATTTTATACGACAACGCCTGTCCCGGAATTGCCATGTAGCGTTCGATTTCCGCAATAATACTGGCTTCACTTTCCGCTTCATTTTCAAGGGAATATTTAATGGCCTGTTCGCGAGTCCAGCCTTTGCTGTGCAAACCGGTGTCCACCACTAAGCGGATAGCACGGTGCATTTCATTGCCCAACATCCCGAAATACTGGTACGGATCGGAATACAATCCTAATTCTTTACCCAAACTTTCGGTATACAATGCCCAGCCTTCGCCATAAGCACCAAACCAATTAAACTTTCTGAAATCCGGCAATTCTTTATTTTCCTGCTGTAAGGAAATCTGGAAATGATGTCCCGGAATCGCTTCATGCAGGAACAAATCTTCGTCTCCGTAATAATTATAGCTTTTCACATCCGGAATCGGCACGTAGAAAATACCCGGTCTAGAACCGTCAGCAGTTCCCTGCACGTATTCGGCACTTGCGGTTTTTTCACGGAAAGCCTCTGTTCTTCTTATTTCAAAAGGCGTTTTAGGCTGTAACGAGAAAAACTTATCTACATTCGGTTTTATCTTTTTGTGGATGGCCTCAAAATTGGCAATCACTTCTTCCGGTTTTTGGAACGGTTTCAGTTCCGGCTTGTTGCGCACATGATCGAAAAATTCCACAATTGTTCCTTTGAAACCAACCTGTTCTTTCACCTTCTCCATTTCCGCTTTCAGACGGGCTACTTCTTTCAACCCCAGCGCATGAATTTCATCAGGTTTCATTTCGGTAGTGGTCCATTGTTTCACATAAACCGCATACAAGTCTTTACCGTTTGGCAAGCTGCCAATCCCACTGGTGGAACGGGAAGCCGGAAGGTATTTCGTTTTCAGGAAGTCTACCATTTTGCTGTACTGTGGCATCAGTTTTTCCGTGATGACTTTTGAATAGTCTTTTAGCAGGGCCGCTTTTTGCGCTTCCGTAAAATCTTTCGGGAAGGTTTTTATAGTCGAATAAAAAAGATTGTCTTCTACTTTTGGGGTGATTTGTTCTTCAAATTGCGGAATCAGTTTTTCAGTCAGGGCTTTCGGTAAAACCATTCGCTTCTGGATACCTTTTTCCATATAAATCATCGCCGAATCAATCCATATCGAATAGGATTCCATTCGTTTTAAGAAATTGCGATAGTCTTTCTCGGTTTTAAACGGTTGTGCCGATGAACCGCTGGCAAACTGCGACATCGTTAAATGGGTTCCCCAGAATTGCTGGACCGGCATCAGATTGGCTTCCTGTTTCAGTAAATCTTTTCCGATGGACGTTTCCCATTTGATGATCTGATAACTGATTTTCTCTTCCGGGGAAAGGTTTACCGTATCCACTTCTGAAAGCTCTTTTTCGAATCTATTAAAGAAATCACCCTGCTTTTTACGATAGGCATCCGTCATTTCAAAAACAAACTGATCGTTGTATTCGTTTTGCCCGTTCAAAGTGGCATCCAACGGGTTCAATTCGTTTTTTCCTTTGAAATAGTTTTCGGTTATCGATTTAAAATCTACCATTTTTTCCTCTTTTTTACAATTCACCAAAAGCAGTGAAAGGGCCATAGCCACGGAAAGAAAAACTGTTTTTTTCATGTATCTGAGTTGAAGATTGAAGAGTAAAGCTACAAATTTTATCCGTGATACACCCTAGAGGCAATGATTTTTCCGTCACGGACTTCCAGTACCTCAGCCACCAGCATATCTTCTTCTCCTTCCACCTGACGGATATATTCCATAAACACCCTGTCGCCGTTAGCAGTTAAGGAGGTTACTTTGTAATGAAGCGTTGGTAAACGGTCAAAGGCGTCCTGCCACCAAACGCGCATGGCCTGTTTTCCAACGACCAGCCCATTGGTTTCCGGCTGACGGATTTTCAGTTTCGGGCTGAAGTGTTTCGCTTCGTCATCGTAAAGGGATAATAATTTCTCAAGTTGTTGGGTATTGAAGGCATCAAACCAACGAAAGGCAATAGATTGTAAAGTTTCTGGACTCATATTCTGATTAAAAAATCCCGACAATGCGGGATTTGGGTTGTTATATATTTTTCAAATTGATGATTTCCTGATCGGTTAAGAATCTCCAGTTACCGCGTGGTAAATTCTTTTTGGTCAATCCTGCAAACACTACCCTGTCTACCTTAAGCACATCGTACTTTAAGTGTTCAAAAATAGAGCGCACCACCTTAACATTAGATGTTTTCATTTTCAGACCGATTTCGCTTTTCGGCTGGTCTTCGATATAACTGATTTCTTCCACATAAACTCGGAAATTATCAATGGTCAATCCCGAAGAAATTTTCTCAAGATCTTCAAATTTCAGGTTTTTATCCAAAGAAATCTGGTATACTTTCGAAGAACGCTGATTCGGAGCCGTAAACTTACGAACCATGTCTGTATCATTGGTGAACAGCAACAAACCGGTTGTAGTTTTGTCCATACGCCCTACCGCCTGCAACTTTGCACGGGTAGCATTACGCACCAAATCCAGCACGTTATTGGAATTCATATCTTCCTCTTTGGAAGTCGTGAATCCTTTTGGCTTGTTCAATAAGATGTATTCTTTTTTCTCCGGCGTAATGATGGATCCGTCGAAGTTTACTACGTCACCGGGCATTACTTTGTACCCCATTTCGGTCACCACTTCGTTGTTCACTTTTACGTTACCGGACTGGATGTAGATATCCGCATCACGACGCGAACACACTCCGGAATTGGCAATATATTTATTCAGGCGGATTTCATCAGGATTGGATGGCTTTTTAGGTGCTTTCGGTCCTTTTGGTTTATCAAAAGAAGGTTTGGCTTTTGGGAAACCCGTTTTCTTCTCGTCTTTTTTGAAGGCCGGTTTACCGCTACCACTTGGTTTTTTTGGTCCAAATCCGGTTTTTCCTTTTCCAGCAGACGCGCCTCTTTTATTATTTCCTTTTCCGTTGTTCATTTCAGTAAAATTTTTGCAAAGATACGCAATTAGGATTTGGTAAATGAGAATTAATAATCAGGAATTTGGGAGGGTGCTTCGTTGCGCTTTATAAACAAAACATTAAATAAAGTATATTTACAAAACTATACATTACTAAAAATTCATAGTTATCATTTGAATGCCTCAAAATAAAATACAAATGAAAAAAATATTCCGGATTATATTCCTGCTTGTAATCTGCTTTCAGGGACAATCACAAACTACGGTTCCATATTTTGGAAAAATAAATTGGATTAATGGTTTTACAAAAGAAATCAGTGGGGAGAACATTACTTATTTTTCAGCTTTTCCGGACTATGCCACTACCGCTTTGTTAACCCGATGTACCGATGGAAAAAAAACAATCGAATGGGAAACGGCCCCGGTTCCTAAAAACAGCAAAGGGGATTACGTTTATTTCAGTTGGGTAGCGGCGCATTCGACGGGTACAAGCAAAGGAAACCGCAATTTCGATTTATATGTTGACGATCAGAAATTGTTAACCTTTACGACATTGCCCGAAAACAAAATGCCTGATTGGAATTTCACGGCTTCTGATAGTTCTGCCTTGGTTTTTCAGCAAACCAAAAAAGACGGGGCGTATGATGCTCATGGATTGGCGTTTCTTCGTTTACCGATAAATAAAGTAAAACCCGGAAAAGCAATTCGGATTAAGGTGGTGGGACAAGCACAAAACAGCAATGATTGGTACATGACTTTCAAATTTTCATTCGAAGAAAAAGTAGAAGTAAATCTGATGCCTTTTCTTTTAAAAAACGGAAAACAGCCTATCGTACTGACAGCCTTGCATTTCGGAAAAGTTGAAAAACTAAATATCAAAATCAACAATAAAGAATCCTATTCCTTTACAATTAAAGACGGTGTGAATAGTTTTGACATACCGGTCGATGCCGTAACAAAAGAAGACAGTATACCGTTTTTTGTTTCTTCTGCCGGAAAAATATTGGTTAACAAATTCATACGTTTAAAACCGGTTGTCTATCGGGAATTGAATTTTATACACCATTCCCATACGGATATTGGTTATTCCCACCTTCAGCCTGAGGTATTGAAAATTCACATTAAGAATATCGACGATGCTTTGGTGATGATTGAAAAAACCAAAGATTTCCCTCTAGAGGCAAAATTCAAATGGAATATCGAATCGCTTTGGGCGGTCGAAAATTATCTGAAGCAGGCTTCGCCAATACAAAAAGAAAAATTTATTGCGGCTGTAAAAGAGGGAAGCATTTGTCTCTCGGCTTTGTACGCCAATATCCTTACCGGCTTGAGCCAGCCTGAGGAAATGTTTCATTACACAGACTACGCAGCGCAACTCCGAAAAGAATTTGGATTCAAGATTAACAGCGCCATGATTTCGGATATTCCGGGATTTGCATGGACTACCGTGACGGCTTTATCCAAAGGAGGAGTAAAATATTTTTCAAGCGGCCCAAATTTTATAGGGAACGATCATCCTTATTTGGGAGACAGAGTGGGGCATTTTGTAAAGACATGGGGAGATAAGCCGGTGTGGTGGACTTCGCCTTCAGGAGAGGAAAAAGTATTGTTTTGGACGGGAGCCAGAGGATATTCTTCTTGGCACGGAACTTTGGCCGGAGGGGTATTCGACCGAGGACCTAAAAAAATTGCAACCTATTTGGAAGAGCTTACTCAAACGAGTTATCCTTATGAAATGGTACAATGGCGCTATAATGTAGTTGCTGATAACGGGCCAATTGATACCGGAATTTCAGATTTTGTAAAACAATGGAACGAAAAATATGCTTCACCAAAAATTGTACTGAATACAACCGACCAGCTTTTTGAAACTTTTGAAAAAAAATACGGAAATAGGATTCCGACCGTAAAAGGAGACATAACCCCGTATTGGGAAGATGGCGCTGTTTCTACCGCTTTCGAAGAGGGCAAAAACAGGGTTAACAGTTTGCGCCTGCAACAATTGACTACACTGTATTCGATGCTGAACCCAAAAGAATACAACGCTCAAAAGTTTTATGAAGCCTGGACTAATGTTATCCTGTTTCATGAGCATACATGGGGCGCACACAATAGTACTACAGAACCTGATGTCCCATTTGTAACGGAACAATGGCGTATTAAAAAACAATTCATGCTCGATGGAGACCAGCAGATCAATGCTTTGGAGAAAAACCTGTTGCAACCGTTGAGCAATCCGGAATCCAAAAAAATTGCCGTTTTGAACACCTCTTCCTGGAAACGAAGCGGGCCAGTGTTCTTTGCCTCGACAGTTACAGGAAAATCAGTAAAAGACAAGGCGGGTAATAGATTACCATTACAAAAATTGAGCAACGGAAACTATGTTTTTATGGCCACTGATGTGCCGGCATTTGGAACGGCTACCTATGAAATTGTAAATGAAGCACCTTCATCATCTGTCTCTAAATTTACGCTAACCGAGAATTCGGTGTCAAATGGAAAAATAGGGTTCCGTTGGGATAAAAACAACGGCAGTATTATTGATTTGAATATGGGAACAAATTTCAACTATGTTGGTAGTTTTAACAATCAAGGGTTGAATAGCTATTGGTATGTTCCGGGCATGAATCCGGAGGAAGCCGTAACTAACGGTAACGTAAAAATAAAAATCATAGAAAATGGACCGGTAGTCACTACAATATCAATTGTTTCGGATGCACCGGGAGCTAATAAATTGGAAAGAATAGTGTCATTGTATGCCGGAAGCGATGCAGTTTTAATTGAAAACATTTTAGATAAAAAAGCGGTTCGAACCAAAGAAGCAGTTCATTTTGGGTATCCGTTTAATGCTTCATTAACCCAAACCACTATCGATGCAGGCTACGGCACTATGCATTATTTAAAGGATCAGTTGCCGGGTTCGAACATGGATTATTTATACGGACGAAGATGGCTGGATGTTTCCAAAGCCGACAAAGGGATGCAATTGATGTTACTTGAAATACCTTTGATGGAACCGGGCAATATCATAGACGAAAGACAGACCGTTCAGCAAAGACATAAGGAATGGAAAAAAGAAGGAAAACCAACTTCGACCTGGTTCAGCTATGTGATGAACAATTATTGGCACACCAATTACAAGGCAGATCAGGAGGGAGAGCTTCATGTCCGCTACGCTTTGCGCCCACATGACAATGTTAAAGATATCGCTATGGAAAAAGCTGCGGCGGAATTTACACAGCCGTTAATTGCTTTGCCGGTTAAAAAAGAGTTCTCCCTTCCTATGGCCCTTTTTGAATTGACCAATCAACAAATTGTGGTGAGCAGCATTACACCAAATGCAGACGGAACCTATTTGATTCGTTTGTTCAATCCGGAACAGTCTGTACAGCAAACTAAATTTGTTTGGAAAGCCTTAAAACCAGTTTCTTTCATCGAGATGAAATCAGGAGACAACAAACCGGCTACTGCCGAGGTGAAAATGGCAGCTATGGGAGTGTCTGAGTTCTTGTTGAAATTGTAAATTAGAAAACAACTTTTCGGAAGTACCTTGGAAAGTTGTTTCGGTTTTTTTTAAGTAAAATTATAGCTTCAATACAGTTCTGCCGTGCACCAAAACCGAAGGATCAATCAGTACAATACAGAAAACACCCGCCACAATCAATGATTTAAGGATATTGTGAAGTTGCAGGTATTCGTTATGGGTTTGTGATTTCCAGAGTTTCAGCAGGAAAAAAATCAACACGATAAGACTAATGTAAAAGTAAATATCCATGTAGCCCACATCGTATTTTTCAATCAGGATGAATACCGGAATAATCGTGGAAAGCGTCAAAGCCGTAATCATCTGCTTGGATATTTTTTCCCCGAAACGTACCGGAATGGTCTGGTAATTGTTCGCCATATCGCCTTTGATATTTTCCAGATCCTTAATCATTTCCCGAATCAGAATCAGCAATAACAAGAAAGTAGCATGGGCAAATATCACATGATAGAAGTTCTTAAAATAAAGCAGAATACCAAAGAAAGGCAACACTGCCAACAAGGAAGCGGTTAAATTTCCGATCATCGGATACTTCTTCAGTTTATGCGAGTAGAACCAGATCAGGAAAATGTATACCGCGAAAAATAAAGCTGCCCGCCAGGAAATGATATAAGCTAAAGCAGTAGCCAAAAAATTCATTACGAAATACACCTGCAATTTTGTCTTCTGACTCACCAGACGGTCCAGCATCGATTTGTTGGGACGGTTGATCAGGTCTTTTTCAGAATCGTAAAAATTATTAATGATATACCCCGAAGCAATGGTCAAGGTCGAAACGAAAACTAAAATGAATAAACGCCAGTCCAGTAGCACATCAAGCGCTCTTTTTTCCGGAGCCAGAATAAATATTGAAGATAAATATTGCGCTAAAACAATAATGGGGATATTATAACCGCGCACTACGGAAAACAAACTGAGGATTTTCATCAGCAGTAATTTTGTTTTTCTTGTGAGCATGGTTTGTAAATTGAAATTTGGGTTAAAGCTTAAAATTACCTTTTAAAACTGATACACCACTTCCAATTTGTAATCTTTTAACGATTGTTTAGCTTTTTCAAGGTCTTGGGTGAAACCTAAAATATAACCGCCACCTCCGGAACCACACAATTTCAGGTAGTAATCGTTAGTGTCGATTCCTTTTTGCCACACCTGATGGAATTGCTCCGGAATCATCGGTTTAAAATGGTTCAACACCACTTTTGATAATTTCTTGGTATTGGCGAAAAGGGATTTCATATCGCCGTGCAGGAAGTTTTCCACACAGGCATCGGTATGTTTTATGAATTGGGATTTCAGCATTTTGCGGAAACCTTCTTCTTTCAGATTCTCCATGAAGATGCTTACCATTGGTGCTGTTTCACCCACAATTCCGGAATCAATCAAGAACACGGCGCCTTTACCTTGCGTACTTTGCGAAGGAATCCCCGTTGGTTCGATATTGTCTTTGGAATTGATTAAAATCGGTAAACTCAAATAACTGTTAAGCGGATCCAAACCGGAACTTTTTCCATGGAAGAACGATTCCATCTGTGAGAAAATCGCTTTCAGCTGTAATAATTTTTCACGGGTTAAATTCTCTAAAACCGTGATTTTGTTGTTGGCATATTTATCGTAAATAGCCGCTACCAATGCCCCGCTGCTTCCTACCCCGTACCCTTGCGGGATACTGGAATCGAAATACATGCCGCGAACCACATCGGCTTTTAAAGTTGCAAAATTAAAAGTTACCAATTCCGGTTGTTCGGCTTGTAAATCCTCTAGATAGGACACAAACTTTTTCAAACTCATGTTAGACTTTACAGCTTCTTCCGATGGATTTTCATCCACTTTCAAAGCGCCGTTATAAAAGTTATAAGGAATAGACAAACCTTTGGAATCTTTGATGATCCCATACTCTCCGAAAAGTAAAATCTTAGAATAAAAAAGCGGTCCTTTCATTTTTTGCTTTAGTTTTATTTTGGTCTTTAAGTAAGGTAAATGTAGTAAAAAATCAATTACATTTTACAGCGCCATTGCCAATTTCGTCACAAATGTACTGACCATTTTGACAATAGCCAACTAATTCGTCTTTAATAAATTGCAACACGCTTTCTTTTACCTTTTCCGGGTACAAAACGTGCACATTGGCACCGGCATCCAGTGTGAAACAAACCGGGATTTGCGTTTCGTTTCTGAATTTCCATATCTTATTGATGATTTCCAAGGTATTAGGTTTCATCAGGATAAAATACGGCATCGAGGTCATCATCATGGCATGCAGGGTTAAAGCTTCGCTTTCCACAATTTTGATGAACTGTTCCACATCGCCGTTTTCCAAAACGCTTTTCATGGCAGATAAATTGTGGTGCGCCTGTAAAAAACGCTGTTCCGCAAACGGATGCCCGAACATCAGATCGTGACCTACCGTACTGGAAACCTGCTTTTCTCCTTTGTCCACTAATAAAATCGTATCCTGATAGTTTTTAAAACTTTCGTGCAATGCTGATGGAAATTCCACCCCAAACAAATCAGAACTTCCGTTAATCTCCGCATGATTTCCCCAAACCACTACTTGTCCTTTTACACTGCGGCAGGCACTTCCGGAACCCAATCGCGCTAAAAAAGATGCTTTTTGGATAAAATAATCTTCCGAAATCGATGGATTCAAAGTCTTTTCCAGACTCATCACGTTCACTGCCAAAGCTGCCATACCGGAAGCTGACGAAGCAATCCCCGAACTGTGCGGAAACGTGTTTTCCGTATCTATCGTAAAATGAAAATCTTTTAAATAAGGACAATATGCCTCGATGCGTTGGAAAAATTTTAAAATTTTCGGTTTGAAATCTTCTTTCGGTTTCCCTTCAAAAAACAAATCAAAGGAAAAAGTTCCGTCGTTTTCCTTTTTACTGAAAGCAAGCTTTGTAATGGTTTTACAGTTATTCAATGTAAAGCTGACGGAAGGATTGGCAGGAATCTGATTGTCCTTCTTTCCCCAGTATTTTACCAAGGCAATATTGCTGGGCGCACTCCACTGAAAACTTCCGCTTTCTGCTGTTAAAACATAGTCGTTCTGGATAAAATCCTTTTCCGAAATCATACACTTGAAAATTTGAGCAAAGATACTATTTTCGGTTGTTTGACACTCTTCTCTTTCATATTCTTCATAATTTCCTATTTTTGAAGGGAGAAACTAAACTATGAACCAAAGAATAACCAAAGTACTGATGGTAGTCGCCACTTGTTTGTGTGTCGGCTATTTTTCAGGAATCATTACAAAAGAAAGCATTACCACCTGGTACCCAACACTTGAAAAACCAGGGTTTAATCCACCCAACTGGGTTTTCGCACCGGTGTGGACAACTTTATATATTATGATGGGAGTGGCCGCCGGCTTGGTTTGGAACAAGATGGACACCGATCGGATAAATGTTCGCAAAGGCTTACAGTTTTTTGCAATTCAGTTGACCCTTAATTTTTTATGGTCGTATCTGTTTTTCGGTTTACACAATCCGCTTTTAGCTTTGGCAGAATTAGCTTTGCTATGGCTGATGATTTACGAAACCTTTGTCGTATTCAAAAGAGTGGATAAATTGGCCGGATGGCTTTTAATCCCCTACCTCATCTGGGTTTCCTTTGCCGGAATCCTGAACGCAGCAATCTTCTGGCTGAACCGCTAATCACGTTTATCGTTTTTTTACGCTTTTCATCTGTTTCAATACTTTATAAGTGTTTAATATATAACATTTTAAGTAACTTTATAGACTATCTTAACAAAAAAGAATTTCACTAAAAACAAATTAAAAAAGTAAGTCTATGAGTTCACTAGTAGTCGTTATTATTGCCCTGATTGGTGTGTTATTAGGTTATCTGATAGGAAGATCCGGTGTCCTTGGAGGCAGCAGCCTAACTTATCTTGAAGAAGAACTTGAAAAGTACAGATCGAAAGCCGCAAGGCTGTCATCAGAGTTGAATGCTTATAAATCCCAAAGCGAATCCGGAGCACACATCTTAGGGTTTTCGGCAGGACCTCCCATTCACGCTGATTTTGATGAAGAGCTAGCCTCTTCTGTTATTGGCAAACATGTATCGGAAAACGATTTAAAAGTCATTGAAGGCATAGAGCCCAAGGTTGAAGAACTTCTTACCACTTCCGGTATTTTAAGCTGGAAAGCATTATCCGAAACTTCCGTAGACCGTTGTAATGAAATCTTAGCCAAAGCCGGTGAACGCTTCGCAAAATACAATCCAACAACCTGGCCAAGACAAGCGCGTTTGGCATATGAAGGCAAATGGCGGGATCTGAAAGCCTGGCAGGATTCCCTGGTTGGCGGTCTTGAATAAAAAAAAGGTTCTTGTATACAAGAACCTTTTTAATTATCTAAAATTCAAGAGCACGACAGCTGTTTGCTTACGTTATTCTTTGATGAATTTCTCTCTTTTAACACCTTTATCGGTTACAATTTCCAGAATATAGATTCCGTTTCTCAGATTTGCTACTTCAATGGATTGCTCGGAAACTGATCTTTTTGCAGCAACATTCTTTTGGATAGTATTTGAAAAATCAAGAACGGAAACCGAAAGTATTTTTTCTCCTTCTCCGACTTTAACGTTTACCACATCCTTAACCGGGTTAGGATATACTACAGTTGCTGATTTCAATTCAATTGGTTCATCCGGTATTGGCTCCAACTTATTCAAACAACTTTTAAAGGTTTTTGTCCAGGAATAATTAGTCCAACCATAGGTTCCGATCGATCCGGTTCCTAACTCAACTTCAATATTTCCAGACACTCCCGAACTTTTATACACCATTTTTACATTGTAGGTTGTATTAGCCGAACAATCGTAAAAATTCATCCCCGGGCCAACAACTGCCGTGGCTAATCCTGAATTATTTAAATAGACCACCGGATAATCATACTGCGGACAAGCACCTGCCGGCATTACTCTTAGATATAATTTACCTGCATTGGAATAATTTCCGGACACATTAAATCCGATATAGCCATTATACTGAGGAGGCGATACATGTGCAGCTGTCTTACAATAAGGGGAAAGACTCAAACTTACAGCAGGTGTAGCCTCTTTGGTAACATTAATATTGATGTAACGGGTAGCAATCAATTGAGAGGGTAAATCCGGAGCACTGTTTGCGCAGTAAACTTTCATCGTATAAACATTGCTTCCTAAAGGTATTGCACCTGAAAAGGACACAGCATTACTGTAAGAGGACTGTGCAACAAACATAGAACCTTTATGCAACGTTATGTGTTTGTAATACCCTAACCCACAACTAAATGTACCACTGTAGGTTAGATTATAGGTCCCGGTCAGATTCGTTTCATAAAACGGGATTACTACGTTGTAAGTATAAGTAGACCCTGACACCACTGGTGCGGATAAACTCACTGCATTACTGCCTGTCATACTCAGGGTTTGTGCCTGCGAAGCAATGGAGACAACTAAAAGCAGGCAAGCGATCATGAACTGCTTTGAAGTTTTCTGAATAGTTTTTTTCATAATATTTTTAGTTTTAAATTTCCTACAAAACTAAAGATGCAATAGTTCATAAAAAGCTAAAAAACAACAATTTGTGACGAAAACCCTATAAAATAGTGACGAAAACCTTATAGATTTCCTGTAAGAAAAAAAGCTAAGTGATGAAATTATTGTTTTCAGTGATGAATTAATTTTCGTAATCCATAAACTACATTATAAAAACATTAAAAACTATATTTAGAAGTATTAAAAAACAATTTTATCAAGTTCTTCCAAATAGGTTTCCCCAACGGGAATTTCATGCGAACCGATATAAACAGCCTTTCTGGTTTTCTGTTCCACCCGGTCAATACGAATAATGTAAGAGCGATGCACCCGGAGAAATTCGAGTGAATCCGGAACCTGATCGATAAAATCGCTTATTTTACAACGCACCGTGTGGTTCTTACCATCTGCAAGTATGTCGATGTAATTCCCGGACGATTTAACAAACATAATTTCTGATGTTCTTACACGAATTTCCTTACCGGATTCCCTGAACGAATAATATTTTTCTTTCCGTTTGATTTTTTTCATCACAAGCCGCAGCAACTCCCTGACAATGTCTTTATTATACGTAAGGACCCTGATTTTAAAAAACACATACAGTAACACCCCTAACAGTACGACAATCAATCCGACAAACCACCAGGTTTTCCAAAAAGGACTGTTCACACAAAAAGGAACAATTAATTTTTCCTGAGACAAAAGCCTTCCTCCTTCCACTATCTGCACTATAAATTTATAGTTTCCCGACGGGATGAATTCATACGAAATCTTCCGCTCTTTGGTATACCTCCAATTCTTATCCAATCCTTGTAATTTGTAACGATAGAGCAGTTCTTTATTGTCTGAAAAAGAAACTGCATCCAGAAAGAAATCAACTTGATTTTCATTGTGTTTTAATTCCAGATTATCGGCAACTTCGTTTTGAACTTCATTATTAACGACCAATTTCTTGAGCCCTAAAAAATACTTTTTGTGTGCAAATATTTTCTCAAACTGAGCCTTTGAAAACATGGAAAGCCCTTTAGCTGTTCCTACATAGATCATATCCCTGACAACCTCAACATCCTTTACCTGATTCCCCATCAAGCCGTTGGATGATGTAATATAATCAATGGTATAGTTTTTGGGCCCGCCAAAGCGTATCCGGTTCAGACCATAATTGGTACAGGCCCAAATAGTATTCTGGTCTTCCACATAAATCTCGGTAACCAAGTCGTTTGACAACCCGTTGCTTTTATTAATTGAAAAAACGCTGTTCGTAGTAGGATTATAAACCAAAACGCCTTTTCCTAAAGTAGCCATATAAAAAACGCCTTTCGAAGCCACATAGTCCAAATCGTCGATCCGGCAGTTTAACTGAGGATGGTTCTTCTGATAGACTTTGTTTTTTTCAAAAACTCGAACCCCGTTAATGGTTCCTAAATAAAACTTATTGTTAGCAAAAGAAATGTCATGGATCCTGAAATTCAAGGTGTCCGAAATGACCTTACCGGCTTCCAAAACAGTATAAACACCATATTGTGAAAACACTAAGGCCTTTGAATTATCATCCGAAATTTTGAGGACTCCGGCTATTTTATCGTTCTGCTCCCCCTCTGAAGTAAATACTTTATTATCTGAATAGCAATATACTTTGTTCTGCTCCGGAAAAAACTGCACTTGTCCCGGAATATTAATCACTCCTTTGTGGATTTTTTCAAAAGCACTGCTGGATGTTTTTCGGTAGACATCACCATTATAAACGCCTACAAACAAAGCCCCGTCAGCATCACTGGTAAGCGAACTAACTCCGGAATTGTCAAAAACACGGGTAGTGATCTGATTAGGTGCTAAATAAAAAACGCCCGAATCTATTGTAGTCACCCAAAGTCCTCCGAAGCAATCGTTCATCACTTTTGATACCGAGTGATTTTCCAGAAAAGTTTTTTTCAAATTGCCTTCAAAATCAAAAATCTTAACTCCTTTCCCTCTAAAACCTATCCAAAAAAGTGACTTGCCATAAGTGCCGGCCTCGATAGGTTCATGATTCGGAAAACTGATTTTCTTCAACTGACTACCTTTTTTGTGCATAAATACCAATCGATCGGTAACAACTAGTTTAATAGTGGGCGAAACCGTTACAATCCCTCTATGCATGGCAGAACAATACGGCTGTAGAAAATCTGATTTTTCAGGTGAAAGATAACTGATTGATTGCTCATTATTGATGCGCCAAGTATGCACATAACGCTCTTTTTTATCATTTACGGCTTTTCCGTTAGCATCCGTTTTTCTTCCTTTGATGGCGGAAACTTTCCCGTTGGCATCTACTTTAAGAAGTACTTCATTATTCGAAAGAAACACTTCTCCTTTAGCGTTTGTAACGATACTTTTAAGAAAAAAGGTAGAATACTTGTGCTTTTTCAAATACTGTTCAAGCAAAACATTGAACTTATACGTATAAAATTTAGTTTCCCCGTTTTTGAAATAAAATATCTTATTGCTGAAGGTAGAGCACCAAACCTTTCCGTCTTCCTGTGGAAAAAAATCGAAAACGGTTATATCGGTCAGCCCTTCTTTTGGTTCAAATTTTTTAAATTCATAGCCGTCATAATGCGCAATTCCCCTGTCTGTAGCAAACCACACACTACCTTTCTTATCCTGAAAGGCATCGTAAACCTCGTTGCTGGGCAAGCCGTCTTCCTGGGTAAAATTTACAAATTTCCCTTGCTGTGACTGCCCTGACGCTATACAAAAAAAGACACAAAAAAGTGTCAAAAAATAGTTTAAACGCATGAATCTATACGAATTTACTGCGCAAAACTACAAAAAGTAATTAATTTACTACAATTAAGCGATTGATTGTGCAATTAAAAAAGCACCGGTCCAGGCATTCTGAAAATTAAAACCTCCCGTAATGGCGTCAATGTTCAGGATTTCTCCGGCGAAAAATAAGTTCGGGTGCAATTTGCTTTCCATGGTTTTGAAGTTAACCTCTTTCAAATCGATACCGCCGGCCGTTACAAATTCTTCTTTGAACGTGCTTTTACCGTTCACCTGGAACTGACCGTTGGTAAGCTGATTGGCCAAGTCCGAAAGCTGTTTTTTGGAAACATCCGCCCATTTGGTTTCCGACGAAATCGCAGAGGCAGTAAGCAAACTTTCCCATAAACGCTTCGGAAAATCAAACGGACAAAACTTCAGTACCAGTTTCTTGGCATTTTCTTCTTTTAACTCCTTAAGGGCTTCCAATGCCGATTCGAAATCAGTTTCATGCAACCAGTTTACCTGCAGAATAAAGTTGTATTTTTTTTCCGCCAATTCTCTGGCTCCCCAAGCTGAAAGGCGTAAAATACCAGGGCCGCTCATCCCCCAATGCGTAATCAGCAATGGCCCTGAAGCTTTCAGTTTGGAATCTTTTACTTTTACGGAAGCCAATGCCGAAACCCCCATAAGATCTTTAATTCTATTATCTTTTATATTAAAGGTAAAAAGCGACGGAACCGGTTCGATTACTGAATGTCCCAAGGTTTCCATCAGCTCCCACATTTTCGGATTGCTCCCGGTGGTCATTACCAGTTTATCGCATTTGAAACTTTGCAGGTTGGTTTCCACTTTCCAGTAATTATCCCCTTTAAATAGCGACTGCACACTTTGTCCGGTCAAAACATCAATCCCCAATTGTTTTACAGCCGTCATAAAACAGTCGATGATGGTTTGGGAACTGTCCGAAACGGGGAACATACGGCCATCTTCTTCAATTTTCAATGCGACACCGTGTTTTTCAAACCATTCGATTGTATCCCCGGAACAAAACTGATGGAAAGGCCCTTTAAGTTCTCTTTCGCCCCGCGGATAAAATTTTACTAACTCGTTAGGTACGAAACAGGCATGTGTCACGTTACATCGGCCACCTCCGGAGATTTTCACTTTGGTCAAAACTTCTTTTCCGCGTTCGAGAATCGCAATTTTAAATTTGGGATTGTTCTCAGCAATATTGATGGCCGTAAAAAAACCGGCAGCACCACCGCCGACAATAAGTATGTCGTAATTGGAAATCATAATCGGTCTGGGAAATCGGAAATTATACCATCAATCGCGTACGATTCCAAGCGTTGGATATCTTCGTCATGATTCACGGTCCATACATTTATTTTATAGCCTTTTCGTTTGGCTTCGGCGATATTATCATCAGTCAATAAGGAAAAATGCGGATGAATCGCATACGCGGAAAGTTCATCGGCCCATTCCAACGCCTGCTCCACGCTCGCTTGCGAAAGTGCTGCCAATCGTATTTTTGGATTTAAGTCCCTAACCTTTTCCAATTCATCTTTCTGGAAACTCGACACCACGAAATCTTCATACTGCCAGCCTTTACGGTTTACGTATTCTTCAATGAGTTTAGCAGCAGGTTCGGCGGTTCCGTGTCCTTTCAATTCTACATTGAGCCAACATTTACGGTCAATTAGATCGAAAGTTTCAGCCAAAGTAGGAATCTGGTACTGGCCGGATATTTTCAGTTGTTTCAGGTCCTCAAGCGTCAATTTATGAACCTCGCCCTTGCCGTCTGTCATCCTGTCTACCGTAAAATCATGAAACACAACCAATTCACCACAGGCCGCCACGTGCACATCAAGTTCTATAGCATCAACACCTAAATCGATTGCTTTCTGAAAAGATTCCAGCGTATTTTCCGCCACATATCCTTTTGCGCCGCGATGTCCTATTTTATGAACCATTTCAACTTTGACATTTATTTAACTAAGCAAAGATAATAGATTGTAGTGCCGTTCGTTAAATTTAAAACAGAAGATTGCAAATGACCATGAAAAAAGCACTGCTACTCCTATTTTTCAGTTTTATTCTTGTAAACTGTTCTTCAAAAAAGGCCGTTAACGAACCTATTGTGCAGTACCGTGACGATTTCAAATCGGTTTCTGAAAAAAGTAAATCGGTTTTCCTAAGCGAAATGAAAGCGACAGACAAAAAATATTCCGTGATAATCCTGACCAAAGGCTTTACAGGCGAAGATCTGGCGGTTACCAACGAAACAAAACAACTCTACAAAGGAAACCCGATTACCAATTTAGGTACCGGAATTGCAGGCTATCTCAGAATTGAAAACGCTGCAAACACCAAAATATCGGACAAAAAAAGCAAACGGGAACTTCTGCTTGAAAGCGGCCAGACCAAAAAACACAAATTCATTTATGTAATGAAAGACAATTCCTTGCCGAATCCCTATAAAATAACCTACAGCAACACACTTAGGCCTTTAAAATAAAAAAAGTACCTTTGCGCCTATTCCTAAATGCCATGAAAAAAACATTCCTTTTCCTGCTGATTTTGTTTGCCTACAGCAACACCTTCGCACAGCTTAAAACCATTGTTGGTCAAACCGATTATCCGTTTTGGATTCAGGTGCCCGAAAATAAAAAAAACGAAAAACAACCCGTATTGATTTTTCTTCACGGCAGAAGTTTGTCCGGTACGGATTTAAACCGCGTAAAACGTTACGGGGTACTGCGTGCCATTGAAAGAGGTCGAAAAATACCCGGAATTGTTGTGGCCCCTCAATTGGCTTCCGGCCCTTGGAACCCGGATAAGGTCTTACAGCTTTTGGAATATGTGCAGAAAAATTACAATACCGATTTAGCAAGAGTATACGTTTGCGGGATGAGTTTAGGCTCTTACGGCACTTTACATTTCGCCGGAAAACACGCCGATAAAATCACTGCAGCCGTTGCTATTTGCGGAGGCGGAAATGTCGCCGATGGCTGTAAACTGGCAACCCTTCCGTTGTGGATTCAGCATGGCAATAAGGATTATATCGTTCGGATATCAGAATCGGAAAAAGTGGTGAATGCTATTAAAAAATGTAAACCGGATGCCGATGTTACCTTTACGGTCATTGAGGGCGGCAATCACAGCAATGTGGAACGTCTGTTTCATGAAGACGCCTTGTATGATTGGTTATTTAAGCAAAAGAAAGAACAACTGTAATTCACACACATGTCAGACATTACGCTTCTATCATCACCTTTACAGGGTTTTACGGATTTTCGTTTCAGAAATGCTTTTCACAACTATTTTGGAGGGATTGACACTTTCTATTCTCCGTACATAAAACTGAACGGAAAATTAGTAGTAAAAGGTTCTTATGAGAGAGATATCCTTCCTGAGAACAACAATACATTACAGGTAATCCCGCAGATTATTACTAATGATGCCGAGGAATTTTTGTTCGTGGCCAAGTATGTAAAACAATTAGGCTATAACGAACTCAACTGGAATTTGGGCTGCCCGTATCCCATGGTAGCCAAATGCGGAATGGGTTCCGGTTTAATCAGCAATACGGAGCGTATTGATCAGATTTTAGAAAGGGCGCATACGGAAACAGACATCATTGTTTCGATGAAAATGCGCATGGGTTATGAAAACCCGACCGAGATTTTAGACGTGTTCCCGATCCTTGAAAAATATCCGATAAAGAACATTGCCATTCACGCGCGCATCGGAAAGCAATTGTACAAAGGCGGCGTCGATCTGGATTCGTTTCAAAAATGCCTTGACGTTTCCAAACACAAATTGTATTATAACGGCGATATCACCTCGGTGGAAAAATTCCGGATGCTTAAGGAGCGTTTTCCTTCGATCAATCATTTTATGATTGGCCGGGGTTTGATTGCCGATCCGTTTCTCCCAAGCATGATCAAAAACAATACTACCGAATACCCTAAAAACCGATTTGAGATTTTCGAGGAATTCCACGACACGATTTACCGCGATTACGACGCTTATTTACAAGGTCCAACGCCGATAAAAATGAAAATGTTAGGGTTTTGGGAATACTTTTCGGAATCCTTTTCCAATCCGCAAAAAACCTTTAAAAAGATAAAGAAAGCCGGAAACAGCAAACATTATGAGGAAGCGGTTCGGGAGATTTTCAGATCGGAACGATAAGTACAAAAAACAAAGGCTGTCCATTTCGACAGCCTTTGTTTTTATTTAAGTATTTCTTTCAGTTCCTCAAAAGTTACTTTCTTTTGTTCACCGGAAGCCAAATCTTTCAAAGCGAATTGATTGTTCGCAATTTCATCACCGCCAACAATAATGGCATATGGAATACCACGTTTGTCAGCATGTTGGAATTGTTTCCCGATTTTGGCATTGTCCGGATACATTTCCACTTTGATACCAGCCTTCCTTAATTGGGTAATAGCTTTCATGGCATACAAGGCTTCTTCCTGACCGAAGTTTAAGAATAACGCTTTCGAGGTTGATGTAACGGTTTCCGGGAAAAGCTTCAGTTCGTCCAGCACCAGATAGATACGATCCAATCCGAAGGAGATGCCCACACCACTCATGTTTTTCAAACCAAAGATGCCGGTTAAGTCGTCGTAACGCCCACCTCCTCCGATAGAACCCATGGCAACGGTTTTTGGCGCCGCTACTTCAAAAATAGCTCCGGTATAATAATTTAACCCTCGCGCTAAGGTAACGTCCAGGTCTAAAACAGATTTGTCCAAGCCTAAAACTATCACGTTCTCACAGATAAATTTTAGTTCCTCCACGCCTTTCATTCCTTCCGTTGAAGACGCTAATAAAGTCGAAAGTTTTTCCAGTTTCTCCGCAATCGTACCTGTAAAGTGGAACAACGGCTGTACTTTTTCCAATGCGATTTCTGAAATACCCTTCGCCAACATTTCTTTTTTCACCCCGTCTTCACCGATTTTATCCAGCTTGTCTAAGGCTACCGTAAAATCTATTAGTTTATCCGATGCGCCGATTACTTCTGCAATTCCGGAAAGTATTTTTCGGTTGTTGATTTTGATGGTCGCACCTTCCAATCCTAAAGCGGAAAACACACTGTCGTACAATTGTACCAGTTCTACTTCCTGCCAAAGTGAATTAGAACCTACCACATCCGCATCACACTGATAGAATTCGCGGAAACGTCCTTTCTGTGGATTGTCCGCACGCCAAACCGGTTGGATCTGGTAGCGTTTGAACGGAAACTCTATCTCGTTTTGGTGCTGTACCACGTAACGCGCGAACGGAACCGTTAAATCGTAACGCATAGCTTTTTCTGAAATTCGTCCGGTAAATTTGTTCAGTTCGATGCGCTGCTCCAAAGTAATGGTTTCTGCGGAATTTACCTGAAGTTCTTCTATGGATTTCGGCAATTCGATCTTATTCTTATTGTAAAAAAAGTTCCCGGAATTTAAAATCTTAAAGATCAAACGGTCGCCTTCTTCACCGTATTTCCCCATTAAGGTTTCCGAGTTTTCAAAGGTCGGGGTTTCAATAGGCTGATAGCCGAACTTCTCGAAATTCGTTTTGATAATGGAAAAAATATAGTTACGCTTAGCTACTTCGGCTGGCGAAAAATCACGGGTTCCTTTTGGTATGCTTGGTTTTTGAGCCATTACTTTGGGTTATTTGTTGATGGGTTATTTGGTTATTCGGTTCCAAACACACCCAATAGTTTTTCTTTAGCCCCGGTTGCAGTCTCGTTATGAAAACGAGACGGAAAACGGGAACAGCGTATCAGGATAAACCCTAAAGTTTCGCTCCAAATACTTTGCAAATATCTTACTTTTTAAAGAATTTTATAAATCTGTTTTAGGAAACTTGTAACAAATGCCGTATTTTGGTGACAAATTGCTACTATGTCGAACGCCGGATTATTCAGAGAAAACACAAAAATCGCCATCGATTCCATTAAAACCCACTTACTGAGAACGGTTTTAACGGTATTGATCATCGCCATCGGGATTACCGCTTTGGTTGGGATCCTTACATTGGTTTCGGCACTGAAAAATACGATCATGAAGGATTTTGCCTCGATGGGCGCCAATACGTTTTCCATCAGTCAGTATGATTTTTCCGAACGCATGAACCGAAATGAAGGTGAGAAAAAGATAAACCCAATTATCAGTTATCCGCAGGTAAAAGAATTTAAGGACAAGTACGACTACCCGTTTACTTCGACTTCGCTTTCGTTCACCGCTACTTCAACGGCAGAAATCAAATACGAATCCGATAAGACCGACCCGAAAGTAACGGTTATGGGCGTGGACGATATTTTCCTTCCGAACAAGGGTTTAGTGGCCACCAAAGGAAGAAACTTCACCGGATTCGACATTGAAAACAACAATGCCGTTTGCATTTTAGGTTCCGATATTGATAAAGATTTATTTGAAGACGTTAATTCGCTGGACAAAACCATTTCTATCCGCGGGGCAAAATTTAAGGTAATCGGGGTTTTAAAAGAAAAAGGCGCAACGTTTGGCAACAATCAGGATTTCAGGGTTTTGATCCCGATCCAGGTTGCACGCTCCTTGTTTTCGGCACCGAACATTAATTACGATTTGAGCGTAATGATCGCCAACAAAGATTTGATGGATCAGGCCGTGGACAATGCAACCATTACCATGCGACGCGTGCGCAAACTAAATCCGGTGGAAGAAAACAATTTCGGGATTGAACGCAGCGACGAACTCATCAACACTTTGCTTTCCAACACCGAAGTATTAAGCATCAGTGCCTGGGTAATCGGGATCATTACTGTATTCGGTTCTTCCATCGCCCTTATGAACATCATGCTGGTTTCCGTAACCGAACGTACCCGTGAGATCGGCGTCCGCAAATCGTTGGGAGCTAAAAAGAGTACCATCGCCTGGCAGTTTTTTACCGAAACCCTGGTTATCGGGCAATTAGGCGGATTGGTTGGAATTATTTTAGGGGTTTTAATCGGATATGCCTTATCGGCGGCTCTGAGTTTTAACTTCTCGATTCCCTGGATGGCCATTTTTGCTGCGGTGGTTACTTCTCTTGTAGTAGCCTTGTTTTCCGGTTTGTATCCTGCGATTAAGGCTTCTAAGCTGGATCCGGTGGAGGCGCTTAGGTATGAGTAAAAAAGTCGCAGTTTTCAGTCACAGTTTTACAGTTATTTTACGACTGATTACCGGGACTGAGACTGTAGAGTTCCTTTAACCATCCGGTCATTCCCGTAAATATCCTTTCTAAGTTCAATATTTCTGAAGTTCAGCCTTTGGAGAAGTTGTTTCATTTCATTCCCTAAATACTGATTGATTTCAAAATACAATTGTCCGTTTTCGGATAAGTTTTTTATGGCCAATTCAGATATTTTCCGGTAGAACACTAACGCGTCGGTATCTTCTACAAACAAGGCTAAATGCGGTTCGTAATCGAGGACATTCTTTTTGATTTCTTCTTTTTCAAGTTCGCGCACATACGGCGGATTCGAAACGATAATATCGAAGGTTTGCCCCAAATCATTGGTTTCTAAAACACTCTGATGCAAAAACTCAACTTCTACCCCATTGCGCTTAGCGTTTCTTCGGGCGACTTCCAACGCTTTTTCGGATACATCTATCGCAAATACTTTTGCATTGGGAAGGTTTTTGGCCAAAGCAATCGCAATACAGCCCGTACCGGTTCCTATATCCAGAATTTTGACTTCCGACTCTTGACTCTTGACTTTTGACTCTTTAAGAATCCAATCCACCAGTTCTTCCGTTTCAGGTCGCGGAATCAGGGTATTTTCATTAACAAAGAAGGGCAAGCCATAAAATTCTGTCTCTCCTAATATATACTGTATCGGTTTTTGTTTTTTCAGTTGATCCAAAACGGTTTCCCATTGCAGCACTTGCATTCCGTCTAACTCAAAATCCGGGTTTAAAACCAAATCGACACGCTTCATGTCGTGAAAAGCTTCCAATAAAATAAAGAAGAAACTGTCGATTTCCTGCTCGTCATAAATTGAAGCAAGTTCCTGGGCAAAATTGATTTTATATTCTTTAAGAAGCATTTTGGGTTGAATTACGAATGACAAAGTACGAATTACGGAGTGGAAATTCCAAATTCCAAAACAGTTAATCTCTAATCAAAAAATCACAAGTCTTTGATCATCCATACAGGACAGGAAGAATGGCCGGTACATCCCATGGGAGCCTCAAGATAGACAAACCCGGTTTTCAGATACAGTTTCTGTGCGGCTTCCATATAAGGCATGGTTTCCAGATAGCATTTTTTAAACCCAAGCGTTTTGGCTTTTTGCAGACATATTTCCATCATCGCAGCGCCAATTCCAAGGCCGCGGGTTTCCGGAAGAAAATACATTTTCTGCAATTCACAAACTTCGGGAGAACCATTGGCTAAAGGAGCTATTCCCGCACAACCTATTATTCTGCTGTCTTTTTCCACTACAAAATAAGCCGAATTGGGTTCGGAATACGTTTCAAACATACAATCCAACTGCGGATCAGCGTAGGCAGTCCCGACTTTCGGTACGTTGAATTCTTCCAGAACCGTTCGAATTACCATAGCAACCGTTATATTATCAGCCTTTTGTATTTCTCGGATAATCACTTCATTCATTGTCAGGAAATAACTTATTTTTGCAGTGTGAAGATACAAGAAAAATACATGAGTCGCTGTATTGAACTGGCCAAAAATGGTTTGGGAACCACTTACCCTAACCCAATGGTCGGCAGTGTGATTGTATATGAAGGTAAGGTCATTGGAGAAGGCTGGCATCAAAAAGCAGGCGAGCCTCATGCCGAAGTCAATGCGATCAATTCCATAGAGGACAAATCTTTACTTTCAAAATCGACGATTTATGTAAGCCTGGAACCGTGCAGCCATTTCGGAAAAACACCACCGTGTTCCGATTTAATTATTAAACACAAAATCCCGAATGTCGTTATCGGCACCATCGACCCATTTGCCAAAGTAGCCGGAAACGGTATCAAAAAAATGATGGAAGCCGGCATAAATGTGACCATCGGCATTCTGGAAGACCAGTGTAATGAACTCAACAAACGTTTTTTTACGTTTCATCAAAAAAAACGTCCTTATATTATCTTGAAATGGGCGGAAACCGAAGACGGTTTCATTGCTCCTTTAACGAAAGACAAACAACAACCGGTCTGGATTTCCAACACGCTTTCCAGACAATTGGTACACAAAATACGAAGCGAAGAGCAGGCGATTTTAGTCGGCACCCAAACCGTTCTGGATGACAATCCCAAATTAGACGTTCGCGACTGGTCTGGGGAAAACCCAATCCGTGTGGTTTTGGACAGAAACGGTAAAATCACAAACGAGTATTTTGTAAAAGACAATAAAACCAAAACAATTTTCATCACGGAGAATCAAAATTTTACGAATTCTGACAATCTTTTTTACGAAAGTTGTAACTTTGATACTTCTTTAGCTTACACCATTTCCGACATTCTTTTCAGACATGGAATCCAGTCGGTCATTGTGGAAGGCGGAAGAAAAACCCTGCAAACCTTTATCGATGCCGATCTTTGGGATGAAGCATTGGTTTTTAAAGGAAAAGCAAGTTTTACAAACGGAATATCGGCACCAAATCTTTTGGGAAAACTGATTAAAAAGCAAGTGATTTTGGATGACGAACTTTTAATTTTCAGAAATGTATGATTGATACAATTATTTTTGATTTCGGAAATGTGTTTATCAATTTGAGTCAGGAGGCTCCCTTTGATCATATGCGAAAAATCGGTTTGGTATGCTGGAACGAAGACTTGGACAGCCTTAACAAACGCTACGAAAAAGGCAAAATTGACGAATTTCAGTTTTTCACCGGTTTTCAGCGCTATATCCCCAACAAGGAATTGGATGAAATCCGCGAAGCCTGGAATGCCATCCTGTTAGATTTCCCACTATACCGTCTGGAATTTTTACAACGTCTTTCGGGCAAATACCGTTTGTTCCTTTTAAGTAATACTGACAGAACCCATATCGACAAATTCGAACATAAAGTAGGTATGACTTTCTGCCGGGAATTTTACCAATGCTTCGAAAAAGTATATTTCTCTTTTGAAACCGGTCTGAGAAAACCCGATCCTGAAGTTTTCAACTATATTATTAGCCGTCACGACCTTGACCCGAAAAGAACCCTTTTTATAGACGACAACAAACACAACACCGATGTAGCCGCCAATTTAGGGATGCACGTCTGGAATTTACAGGTAGGCAAAGAAGATGTTGTAGATTTATTTGAAAAAAGTTGGTAATCGCTTTTGGAAAAAGATACTTTTAAAACCCTTTCCGCGCCTTCGGAAGAAGCGCTCTACAAAGAAAAAAACAGTAAGTTTTTCGGCTATGCCTATCCGGTTACTTCGGAAGAGGAAATCAAAGCCATTTTAGAGGATTTACGCAAACAGCACTATTCCGCGAGACATTGGTGTTATGCGTTTCAGTTGGGCACCTCCAAAATACAGTACCGGGCAAACGACGACGGCGAACCGAACAATTCTGCCGGCATGCCCATTTACGGACAGATCCAGTCTTTTGATGTCACCAATGTACTTGTAGTGGTTGTCCGCTATTTCGGTGGTGTAAAATTAGGCGTAGGAGGTTTAATAACCGCATACAAAACTGCCGCACAGATGGCGCTTGAAGTTTCTGACATTGTAGAAAAAACAATCAACATCCACTACCTTATAAAGTTTGACTATAAGAACATGAACAAAGTCATGCGCATCATTAAGGAAAAAAACCTAGATATCGTTTCCCAGAAAATGGAGATGGCCTGCGAAATCGAAATCGCTACCCGAAAAAAAAATGCCGAAATGGTATACGACATTTTTTCTACTTTATTTGAGGTGGAAATTTCAGAAAAAGAATAAATCCGTTTATACCAATTCGTTTAATTTTTTTGTAAGATATTCCGGTGGCAAAACTGGGCGTCCGGTTTTGGCATCCACGAACACCAACATCGAGTGGCCGGTTGTTAATAACTCTCCTTTTTCACTGTAGATTTCATAGTCAAATTCTATCTTAACGGAAGCCTGTTTTTTGAAGAGTGTTTTCACCGTCAGCAGGTCGTCGTACCGCGCCGGTTTTTTAAAATTAAAGGACAGCGAGACAACCGGCAGCATAATTCCGTTTTCTTCCATCCATTTGTAGGAAATCCCCATGTTTCTTAGCCATTCCACGCGTCCCATCTCAAAATACTGAGCATAATTCCCATGATAAACCACTCCCATTTGGTCTGTTTCCGCATAGCGCACCCTCACCTGAAACTCGAAATTTCTCATCTTAATTTTATGTTAATTTATTCTAAATTATATTTTAAAATTGCGTACAATTTTTTTTTTACAAAATCAATATCAAAATGATTTTTTTTTAAAAAATTTTGTCCACATATTTGTCTTCCCAAATCTTAAAAAGGTAACCTTCGATTAACTTTTTGTAAGACAATTAATAATCAATTTTATGCTTGAATATATGAACAAAACTGCGCAATCGGTCTGGAATAACTGTCTTCTTTTCATAAAAGACAACATCCAGGATCAGGCCTATAAAACCTGGTTCGAACCAATCAAGGCAGTCGAGCTTACTGATAATGCTCTGTATATTCAGGTACCCAGTAAATTCTTTTACGAGTGGCTTGAGGAGCATTATGTAAAATTGTTAAAAGTTGCCTTAACCAAAGAACTTGGACCGGGTGCAAAGTTACTTTATAAAATTAAAATGGAGAACAAACTTGGTAACAAACTTCCGTTCACGGAGCAGCTACCAAGTAACAGTCGACCTGCCGTAAAACCACAGGAAGTGGATGCTCCTATCCAAAATAAAAACCCTGAACTTAAAAACCCTTTTGTAATCCCGGGCATCCGAAATGTAAAAATCGAATCGCAGTTAAATTCCAATTACAACTTCGATAACTTTTTGGAAGGCGAATCCAACCGTTTGGCCCGTTCCGCAGGTTTGGCCGTTGCCAACAAACCGGGAGGCACCTCGTTCAACCCATTGATGTTTTTTGGTGGTGTTGGATTAGGAAAAACACACTTGGCTCACGCCATCGGGGTTGAGATCAAAGAAAAACATCCGGAGAAAACAGTGTTGTACATTTCTGCCGAAGTGTTTACTCAACAGTACACGGATTCCGTAAAGAAAAATACCCGAAATGATTTTATTCATTTCTACCAATTAATAGATGTATTAATTATTGATGATGTACAGTTCCTTTCCGGTAAGGCAGGAACCCAAGATGTTTTTTTCCACATCTTCAATTATTTACACCAAAACGGAAAGCAGGTTATCCTGACTTCCGACAAAGCTCCTGTAGACATGCAGGACATCGAGCAGCGTTTGTTATCCCGTTTCAAATGGGGTCTTTCGGCCGAAATTCACCAACCGGATTACGAAACAAGAGTTGCAATTTTAAAAAGCATTCTTTTCCGTGACGGAGTGGAAATGCCGGAAGAAATCGTGGAATACGTTGCCAAAAACATCAAATCCAACATCCGTGAACTGGAAGGTGCCATTATATCTTTAATCGCACAATCATCTTTCAATCACAGAGAAGTTACGTTGGAATTGGCAAAACAGGTGGTAGAGAAATTCGTAAAGAACATCAAGCGCGAAGTTTCCATCGACTACATCCAAAAAGTGGTATCCGATTATTTCCAGTTAGATGTGGAAACATTACAATCGAAAACCAGAAAACGCGATGTGGTTCAGGCGAGACAATTGGCGATGTTCTTTGCTAAGAAATTCACCAAATCGTCGTTAGCCACTATCGGCTCCCAAATCGGAGACCGTGATCACGCTACCGTTTTACACGCTTGTAAAACCGTTGATAATTTAGTTTCAACGGACAAACAGTTCAAAAAATACGTGGAAGACATTCACAAAAAGCTTTCCTTATAAAATGCCCGTAAAAATATTAATGGTCTGCTTGGGGAACATTTGCCGTTCCCCTTTAGCAGAAGGCATACTACAATCCAAATTACCCAGAGAATTATTTATCGTAGATTCCGCAGGAACCGGTGGTTGGCATGTTGGACAAGAACCGGATAAGCGTTCCATCCTGACAGCAAAAAATCGAGGCCTTGACATCACGCACCAGCGCGGGAGACAATTCAGCAAAAACGATTTTGAAAATTTTGACTACATTTATGTGATGGACAATTCCAATTACAAAAATGTACTCGTATTGGCTCCGGATACAGCTTCTAAAACAAAGGTCGCCATGATTCTGAACGAAAGGTTCCCGGGTGAAAACATTGATGTTCCAGACCCTTATTACGGCGGACAAAACGGTTTTGAAGACGTTTACGATATGCTGGACGATGTCTGTAATCTTATTGCTGAAAAATTATTATCAAAACACTCATAAATCATGAATACGCTTGGTAAACTTTATCTGATACCGACCACTTTAGGCGAAATGAACCCTGAAGAAGTTTTGCCGTTAACCATAAAGCGAACCCTTGATTTTATTGACCATTATATTGTGGAAAATGAAAAGACAGCACGTCGTTTCATAAAAAGCGTTCATCCTGAGAAAAAACAGCCGGAATTAAAACTTTTCGCCTTAAACAAGCATACTGAAGAATCCGAACATTACGAGTTCATCAAGCCTTTGCTGGAAGGTAAAAATATGGGATTGATGAGTGAAGCTGGTTGTCCGGGCGTTGCCGATCCCGGCGCGGTTATCGTGAAACTCGCACATGAAAAAGGAATTCAGGTGGTTCCACTGGTTGGTCCTTCCTCTATTTTACTGGCAATTATGGCTTCCGGTATGAACGGACAGAGTTTTGCCTTTAACGGCTATCTGCCGATAGACAAGTCGGATAAGAAATCGGCTTTAAAGAATTTTGAGAAGCTTTCGTTTGAGAAAAATCAGTCGCAGTTATTCATTGAAACACCTTACCGCAACAATAAATTAATGGAAGACTTACTGCAGATTTTACAGCCTAACACTCATTTATGTGTGGCCTGCGATATCACACTTCCTACCGAATACATCAAAACACTGACCGTGAACCAATGGAAAAAAAATAAGGCCGATTTACACAACCGACCTTGTATTTTCATTATTCACAAAATGTCTTAATCTAATTTTACTTTCGCATTCGGATTAGCCAAAATGTTCGAGGTATCATAACCTCCGAATCTTTTGATATAACTTCTCAGTGAAGTTCCGAAACCGTCTGTAAAACCATTTCTTCCGTTTGTTCGTAAAAAACTTTTCACCGAAGTCGCGCCGCCCAAATGTGCAGCAGCCAACAAACCGGATTCCGTGATACGAACGCCGTTTATAATTCGCCCATCATAACGATTAATTTCTTTTCTCAATTCCCATTTGTTTCGAGCCAAAAGTGCTTTGAATGCCCTCTCCTGTAGTCTGGGATTACGCAAAAATTCTGAAGTATTATTAATCCCAATCGTTCTCAAAGTACTTTTTCCAAACTGGTATTTTCCCATATAACCGAACGGGTTTACCAATCTGTACATCCCTAGAGATTCTTTAACCGCTATGGCTTGCTTAAACCCTACATATGATTTTCCGGTAAAAGGTAAATCATAATAAACTTTTTCAGTTTCTTCTTTGGTAGGAACCAGGTAGTTAATCACTTCGTCTTCTTCTACGTGAAAGCCTTCTAATTTTTCCGGTTCAAATGCTTTAAAACCTGAGCTAATCAACGTAATCAAAAGTGTTAACCCTGTAAAGTAAGTCCATTTTTTTGTCATAAATTTTTGTTTCTCATACGCTGTCACCGTGATGAATTATCCGGCTACAAAGATAAGCCAGAAAATAGAAAACTGAAAATCAATAAGTTAAACTTTGTTAAAAATAGATAAAATGCCCTTTAACACTGCCGAACTGATTGATTTCCAAAGTAGGAGCCGGCACCTTAATTGTGTTAAAAACAGAGAAAAGTGTTTTAAGCGTATGCGATTTTGTTTTGATTCGGGTAAGATCAACATCGAAACTTAAATAATACTGTCTGGTTCTTCGTGTTTCGATAACAACTTCATCCGAAGGCGTTTCAGAACTACCGTAAACCATCCCATCTGCACCGTAACCAAAGGCAAGATTCAGCCACTGCGGAACATATTTCGATTTGGTAAAAGCATATACATTAGCCGAAAGCCAGTAGGTCTGACCGTTGTAATCTTTCAACAACTGTTCGTTCCAGCTATCCCCCAATGTATTAGGTCGCAACGAAGCATATTTAGTGGTATGAAACGAGAATTTAGGTGTGATCCGTTGTTCTTTCCAAAGCAACTCCTGAGAAACATACAAACCGGTCCCGGCGACATTGGCCGTCACATCGCCCCAGGAAGCACCCCATTCCTGTGAAAATCCGTCAAAAACTTCCACTACGCTCAGGAAAGCAAAACCCAGAGTCGCTCCATAAATTAGTTGTTGTTTTTTATTAGCTCCGCTCCACGCAAGGGTTTCAGCTCCAAACCGACCGAGATGATACGTCGAGAACAAATGCCCTGCCTTGTCCATCTGCAGCCAATCGTTGTTATCGTTGATAAAATGGAAGGATGCTTTCGGATAATCTTTGTACCAGATTTGATTCAAGCCCACTAAAGTTCCGCCCAACAAAACTGTTTCACCTACATACACCGTACTTCTCCGCTTTACATCAAGTGAATCAGCCGGTGTTAAAAAGGACTCCACTGCATTTTGCGAATGAACCGCAACCGAAAACAACAAAAAAAGAATCGCAAGTACTCTTCTTTCGAAAAACACTTGCGATACAGTATTATATTTTTTTAAAATCCGCTTCAAAAAATTAGCGTTGATACCCTTGTTTGGCTACCCAGTCGGCATATTTTTTAGCAATCACCTGATGCTCTTCATAAGTCTTCGCAAAATCATGATATCCGAAACGCTCCACACTTGCACAGAAATAAACAAAATCGTGTTTTTCAGCATTCAAAACCGCATCAATCGCGGAAATATCAGGCATCGCGATTGGTCCCGGAGGCAAGCCTTTATGAATATAGGTATTGTAGGCCGAATTGATTTTCAAATCGTTATACATCACCCTTTTAATAACGGTATCAAAATCCCCGGATCTTTCTTTTACAGCATAAATCACAGTCGGATCCGCCTGTAAAAGCATGTCCTGTTTTAAACGATTCAGGTAAACACCAGCCACTTTTGGTCTTTCGTCCGCTTTTGTAGTTTCTTCATGAACAATAGCAGCCAAAGTAGCAACTTCAACCGGCGTCATGTTCAGTTCTTTAGCTTTTGCCTGACGTTCTTCGTTCCAGAATTTTCGGTATTCTTTGGCTAATTTATCACGCAGTTTAGTCGGTGAAACATTCCAGTAAAACTCATACGTATTCGGAATAAACATCGCTAAAACATTGTCTTTGTTCAAACCGTTTTCAGCCATAAAAGTCGAATCCGTAAAAACCTCCGTTAAGGTTAAACTGTCAGGCTCTAACTGAGTAGAGATGCGCTGCACTAATTTTGACAACGATTCCTGATTATTGAAAGCCAATTTAACCGGAACATTGTGACGCAACGAAGAGACAATACCAAAACTGCTCATCCCTTTAGTCAACAAAAATTTTCCCGGATTTACGTTGGCCGCATACCCTCTTTTTTCAGCTACAAAACTGAATTTATCCATGTTCTCCACATAAGGCTCCATGATTTTTTTCACATCCTCATAAGTGGAATTCGTTGGAACATATACAAAAACTTCGTCTTCGTTAAATTTAGTGTTTCCCGTAAATGCTTTGATGTATACCACTACACCAACAGCCGTTGCAGCTAGCAATATCACTACGGAAATGATTGAAATAAGTCTTTTTGGGTTCAAAATTATATTAGTTAGTTGGGTTAATTAATTGATACAAGCCTTCGTCAGTATACCGGTTCCGGAAACGGATCCAGTCTTTTTTTATCCCGACACATTGGAAGCCAAAATTAGTAAAAAGGTTGATACTTGCCACATTTTCGGTTCCGATATTTGCATACAACTGGTGCAATTGCAATTGGGTAAAGGAGAATTTAATCAGTAAATCCAATGCTTCCCTGCCGATTCCCTGGTTTCGGTGTTCGGGTTTCTGAATAACGATTCCTATACCTGCCCGCTGGTTTCTAGGATCGAAATCAAACAAATCAATCAGACCAACTACCTCAGCAGTTTCGTTTTTACAAATCGCCAGGCGCAATTGTTTGGCTTCATAAATATCCTGATGTGCATTTTCGAGATACTGCCGAATCAGAAAACGACTGTACGGGGTTTGCGTATTGCTCATCTCCCAAATGGTTTCGTCGTTCTCAATAGCATGGACAAACTCCAAATCTTCCGGTTCGAGCGCTCGTAAATGGATCGTATTTCCTTTTAAGGTAATCAATTCAGATTATTAAGTTTAAAATTCGTAATTCGTAATTCGTAATTCGTAATTCGTAATTCGTAATTCGTAATTAAATATTTATTTCTCCCGAATAAACAAATGTTGCAGGCCCTTTCAGAAAAACGTGGGTATAAAACCCATTTTTCTCCGTAAAGGAAACTTCAAGTGTTCCACCTTCAACTTTCAATTCGATAACAGAACTATTCGTTTTACCGGTGGCTTTCATCGCGATTGCTACTGCCGTTGCACCCGTACCACAGGACAAGGTTTCATCTTCCACACCTCTTTCATAAGTGCGCAGGGCAAATTTATTTTCATCAGTTTGGGATACAAAATTCACATTACTTCCGACCTGACCGTACAAATCGCTGTAACGGATTTTTGAGCCCTGATTCCTCACATCAAAAATATGCAGGTCTTCCACCATCTGAACGTGATGCGGTGAGCCCGTGTTTAAGAAAACGTGATTTTCATGCTCCTGTACTTCATCGACATCTTTCATCTGAAGCGAAACAATCCCTTCCGAATTGATGGTCGCGTAGTGTAAACCGTCAGTTGCAATAAAAGTGGTTTCCGTTTCTATGATTCCCAATTGCTTGGCAAAAGCCACCAGACAGCGGCCGCCGTTCCCGCACATGGAACTTTCGTTACCGTCCGAATTGTAATAAACCATGCGAAAATCGGTAGTTTCATCGTTTTCCAACAGGATCAAACCGTCAGCTCCGATACCAAAACGTCTATCACACAGTTGTTCAATAAGTTTGGTATCATTTTTGGGAAAATGTAAGTCACGATTGTCGATCATTACGAAATCGTTTCCTGTCCCCTGATATTTGTAAAATACGTAGTGCATCTGAAGTTGTAATAAGTAACAAAAGTACAAATATTAATGACACGTTAAAGTGTGTTAAACGGGCGTTAAACCTTTTTTTTGAATTCGTGAAGTTTTTAATTTTACTGTTAAATCTTTAAACAAACCTTACATTATGAATAAATTTTCAAGCTTATTAGTCGTATCTCTGTTAAGCGGAACAATAACGCTTGGCGCATACAAATTATTTCTGGAGGAAAATTCCGGGGTAAAAAGCAAACTTTCGGTAGCCTCCGATTCTTATGCAAGAAATGTAAGCCTGGGCGCTGAAAATTCCGATTTTACAACCGCTGCGGAAAACGCCGTACATTATGTGGTACACGTTAAAAACGTAACGGTTTCCGAAATCCCTACCAACCCAATGCTGGAGTATTATTATGGCTATCGTGGCGGACAACAGCAAACACAAATCGGAACCGGTTCCGGTGTGATTGTATCGGAAGACGGCTACATTGTGACCAACAACCACGTAATCCAGAACGCCACTGAACTGGAAGTCACCTTAAACAACAACAAATCCTATAAAGCTAAACTGGTCGGAACGGACAGCAAAATGGACATCGCGTTATTAAAAATAGTTGCCGAAGAAAAACTGCCATACGCCACTTTTGGAAATTCCGATAGCATGCGCGTTGGCGAATGGGTATTGGCGGTAGGAAATCCGTATAACTTAAACTCGACGGTTACGGCCGGTATTGTTTCAGCGAAAGCCAGAAATTTAAGCAAAGACGGCATCCAGTCATTTATTCAAACTGATGCGGCGGTGAATCCGGGGAACAGCGGTGGTGCTTTAGTAAACACCCGTGGGGAATTGGTCGGAATCAACACGATGATTTCTTCGCCTACAGGTAGTTATGCCGGGTATTCCTTTGCCGTGCCGTCCAACATCACCCGAAAAATCATTGAAGATTTGATGGAATACGGTAACGTACAACGCGGGGTTTTAGGTGTGGAAGGAAGAGAACTGAACAGTGTGGCTTCTAAAGAATTCGGCGTGAAACAAACCCAGGGCTTCTATGTGAATTCCGTTTCCAAAGCTTCGGGAGCTCACAATGCCGGGCTGAAAGAAGGCGACATCATTGTTCGTTTAGACAGCCAACCGGTAAACAGTTATACCGATTTAACATCCTACATCAATTCCAAACGACCGAACGACGTGGTTCAGGTAGGCATTATCCGCGACGGCGATTCGAAAACCATACCGGTCCGTTTAACCAAAAAGGAATTGGTAAACGTCGATTATAACGGCTTTGAATTTGAAGACCTTGATGCCACAGACAAAAAACGTTTCCGTATCAATGAAGGGGTAAAAATCAAAGAAGTTTCCAACGAAGAATATGTGGAATATGCCGAAGTATTGCGCGGAAGTGTCATCTTAAGAATCGACGGCAACAAAATCAATTCTATGGAACAGGCTTCCAGACTTTTGAACTCGAAATCCAACAATCAGAAATCCAGAGTAGAGCTGATCACCCAAAGAGGCGAACACTTACAAATGTTTTTATAACGGATTCAAAACCAAATACTCAAGCCCGGTCCTGTGATCGGGTTTTTTATTTATTTTTCACAAAATATTTTTCCGTAATCTGATTAAAAATCAATAATTTTGCACCAAATTTTAACAACACAAAATAACACATGAACAATTCCGCTTTATACGAAAAAGAATTGGCTTTTCAGGCAGACAGAAGAAGAGCCGGTGTAGAATTCATCAAAATTATCAGTGATTTATGGTACGATAAATCAATCGAATTGGTGCTTTTCCGTAACCAGTTGATTGACCGAAACGTTAGCGACATCATCAACTTGCATGAGTATGCGGGAGAGTTCGTTCAGAAACCGATTAACGTTTTCGATTCTGTGGAAATTGCACGCGCTATTCAGGCTTTGGACTTACCGCCATCCCGAATTGATATCGGTAAATTGACTTACGAATTCCACCTGGAAGACGACAAATACAACGACGCTACTGCTTTCGTAATCGACAAATTAAGAGATGCCAAAGACACTTCTGAAATCAAACCTAAAGACGTAGTTCTTTACGGATTCGGACGTATCGGTCGTTTATTGGCTCGTGAAATGATGGCTAAAGTAGGTAAAGGACAGCAATTGCGTTTAAGAGCTATCGTTACCCGTGATAAAAGTGATGCGGTTTTATTGGAAAAACGTGCTTCTTTATTACGTTACGATTCAGTGCATGGTGATTTTGAAGGTTCTGTTTCTGCAGACGTGGAAAACAACGCTTTAACAATCAACGGAGCAACAGTTCACATCATTACAGCTAACACTCCGGAAGAAATTGACTATACGGCATACGGTATCAACGATGCTTTAGTGATTGACAACACAGGTGCTTTCACAACTGAGGAAGCCTTAAGCCGTCACTTAACTTCAAAAGGTGTTGACAAAGTTTTATTAACCGCTCCTGGTAAAGGTGTACCGAACATCGTTTACGGTGTGAACCACGAAAGCTACAACCCGGACGAAGTAAAAATCTGGTCAGCAGCTTCTTGTACTACTAACGCGATCACTCCGGTTTTAGCGGCTATTGAAGAAACGTTAGGTGTAGTAAAAGGACATTTGGAAACTATCCACGCGTATACAAACGACCAGAACCTTGTAGACAACATGCACAAAAAATACCGTCGTGGTAGAGCTGCTGCCTTAAACATGGTAATCACCGAAACTGGCGCTGGAAGTGCGGTTGCAAAAGCGTTACCAAGCCTTGCTGGAAAATTAACTTCAAATGCCATCCGTGTACCGGTTCCTAATGGCTCCTTAGTAGTTTTAAACTTAGAAGTAGGCAAAGAAACCACAAGAGAAGATTTGAACGCAATCATGAAAAAATATGCTTTGGAAGGCGACTTGGTAGAGCAGATCAAATATTCCCTGAACAATGAGTTAGTATCTTCGGATATCGTTGGAACTTCAGCTCCGGCTATTTTCGACAGCAACGCTACGATTGTTTCCGCAGACGGGAAAAACGTGGTAATGTACGTATGGTACGACAACGAGTACGGGTACAGCCACCAGGTAATCCGTTTAGCAAAATACATTGCAAAAGTAAGACGTTACATGTACTACTAGTAGTCATACAACTTATAGTAAAGAATCCGTTTCGAGAAATTGAGGCGGATTTTTTATTACATTTGAAAATCGTCGTCAATCATTTTCAGATGAAAAGAATCCTATTATTTATTATGCTGATTTGCGGAATAACCATCACATCCGCCCAGAAAAAAAACAGCAAAAGAGAACCACAGACCAAATCTTTCGTTTTAGGCGAAATACGGGAAATCGAGTCCAAAATATTATCAGAGAAAAGAACCCTCAACATCTATTTACCGCAATCTTATAAAACAAACGATACGGTAAAATATCCCGTAATTTACTTATTGGATGGTGCTGCTGATGAAGATTTCATTCATGTTGCCGGACTTATACAATACAATACTTTTCCATGGATTAACCGTATACCGGAATCTATAGTGGTAGGGATCGCCAATGTTGACCGAAAAAGGGATTTCACATCACCCGCCACTCTTGAAATCCTTAAACAGCAAATGCCAACTGCCGGAAAATCGGAAAACTTTATCAACTTCATTGAAAAAGAACTTCAGCCTTATATCGAAAAGAAGTACAAAACGTCAAATTCCAAAATGATTATCGGACAATCATTAGGCGGATTACTTGCTACCGAAATTCTTTTCAAAAAACCACAGCTATTTGATCAATATATAATCATAAGCCCAAGCCTATGGTGGAATGACGGCGAATTGCTAAAAACAACACCCGGTATCCTGACAGAAAATTTCACTGCTAAAAAAGAAATCTATATTGGTGTGGGCAAGGAAGGTTTATCGCCTTTTTTCGATAACCATGTAATGGAAGTAGATGCCAATTTGCTCTACGAGAAAATCAAATCCGGCAAGAGCAAATCCGCAAAGGTTTATTTCGACTACATTCCCGAAGAAGACCATGCCACAGTTACGCATCCTGCGGTATTTAACGCTTTAAGATTTCTGTATCCAAAAAAAGAAAACTAATGAACCTGCAACCTATATTAGAAAACGATATCGTAAAACTTTCACCGCTGAAAGAAACAGATTTCGAAGCCTTGTACCAAGTAGCTTCCGACCCGCCCATCTGGGAACAACATCCCAACAAAGACCGCTACAAAAGAGAGGTTTTTCAAAACTTTTTTGAAGGCGCAATGGCCTCGGGAGGCGCTTTTCTTATTTTGGATAAAGAAAAAAATGTTGCAATCGGCAGCACTAGGTTTTATGATTACAACGAATCAGAAAAAAGCATTCTAATAGGTTATACTTTTTATGCAAGAGCGTATTGGGGCTCCACGTACAATCCACAGGTTAAAAAACTCATGCTGGATTACGCCTTTCAGTTTTTAGACAAAGTGTATTTTCATATTGGAGCACTCAACATCCGTTCCCAGAAAGCCATTGAAAGGTTAGGTGCCGCAAAAGTAAGAACCATTGAAGTGGCTTATCACGGTGAACCGGAGAAGTTAAACTTTGAATATGTAATCGAAAAACAAAATTGGAGAGAATAACGAAAGATTATTCCAAAACGCGATTAATCTGTACAAACCTTTTCGCGTAATAAGGTTCTTTCGTTGAAGAAATAATCACACCTGAACTGGTTGAGGAATGGATGAATTTGATTTCATCTTCCAGAACTTCGGTAACCATACCCACGTGACCAACCCATCTTCCGCGTGTGGCAAAGAAAATCAAATCGCCTTTTTGCGCCTGGCTCCTGTCGATTTTTACACCTGAATTGGCAGCCATATCTGAAGACGATCGCGGCAAAGTCATGTCGATATTTTTGAACGTAGTAAACATAAGCCCTGAACAATCGAAACCATTTCTGTCGGTTCCGCCGCCACGATAACGCACTCCAAGGTAATCCGAAGCTTTAGCAATCAGAAAATCGGCTTTCATGGCAGCGTCTGCGGACAATGGCAATGCCTCAGTTTTAACTCTGGACTCTTCTTCATTTGAAGCGGATGCAATATCTTTTGTATCATCACTTACAGCCACGTCTTTTGCCTCGTCAATTCTCAGCACTTCCTTAAGCTTAAGCTGTTGCCCAACTTCCAAACCATTAGCAATTTGAGGATTTAACCGTTCCAGTTCTGCAATGGATATTCCGTAACGTTTGGAAATCCCGTATTTGGTTTCTTTAGGCAAAACTTCATGAAAAAGCGCATTTTCGTTTGCCGGATTCGGCTTAACCCCAGCAACAGGATCAGTGTTTTCCGTATTGCTTTTCTGTTCTTTTACCTCATCTTCCGTTCCCGGAATAAATACTACGTCTTTAACATCAAGTTTATTGTTAACGATTTGTGGATTTGCTCTCTTAAGCTCTTCGACTGAAACATTATATTTTCGGGCGATAACGTAAAACGATTCTCCAGAAGCCACCGTATGCTTCTGCAATTTACCCTGAAGCTTAGCGATTTTTCTTTTTTCTGATTTTGAAAGCTGCTCTTCCTCCTGATTCTTAGCTCCTTTTGGCAATGCTAACAATTCTCCTAACTGAAGGTTATCTGAATCCAATTGCGGATTAGCATCACGCAGTTTTTCAACAGTAGTGTCGTATTTACGGGCAATGGTGTACAGGGATTCTCCGGATTCCACTTTATGGGACGGTCCTTTTGGTGTGGCTTTCTTCTTTTTTTCTTCCCCTTTTTTCTTTGCGTTTTTAGGAATGTAAAGCACCATATCCAATTGCAGCAATCCTTTAGCTTTTGGATTGAGTTCGAAAATTTCAGCTTCCGTCACGTTGTATTTTTTAGCAATACTATATACCGATTCTCCACTAACCACGACGTGTTTCACCTTTTCCTGAGAAAAAACCGACATGGAAATTATTAAAAACAGTGCTGTATAAAATCTAAAAAAACTCATCTGCATATACTTATGGGGAACCGGAATTCCAATTTTCGAAAGGGTTGCAAGATAAAAAAACTCCCGGCAAATGAGGGCGTTTTAACTTTATTTTAATGTTGCTTTTTAACGGAATGGCAAAATTCCTACTCTTTAGCAAGACAAAAACAACTTATCATTCCTCCTCTTCCGACCCCTCTTCCAACCCCTCTTCTTTTGGCAATTTATTTCGGGTGGTGATGTCCCAGTTTTCAATCTGATAGGGATTGTCACGTCTTTCTACATTCACCGTTATTGACAACGTGGTCGTTACATCCTTATCAACATAAAAATGACAGTACAGGTTTTCATCCACCACAAATTCATTTTTCTTAATCTCATTTTCGGCAAGATAATCCACAAGCGGTTCAATATCTTCCGGAAACAGCGTGTTTTCAGCTAAAAATTGCAACTTGGCAATCAGGGTTTGTTTTACAAAAGCAGCATTTCTGTTTTTACTTTTTGTGGAAGGTATGATAATTCTATACTCAAACAGTCGGTTATCACAACCCGAAAGCCCTGCATGAATAATAGTATCTTTCAACGAATACGTTTCTTCGATGGTTTCCGTATAATTATGCATTTCAATGCTTCTGGATCTTTTTGTAACGCCGGCTATCGGTTTAAAAATAACTTTATCCTCCAATTCGGCCAGTTTACATTTTGACAGATACGATTCCTCATAGAGATTTCCATTTTGGTATTCAAAAACAAGATCCGTGGTTTCACCTTCATTTGTCATGTAGGTCCTGAAATTTTTGGTTGCCCCGATTTTAATTTTCCCGTCTTTATACTCCAGTTCGTCTAAAATATTATAGGAAAACGGCGCATAGGTCAAAACCGAATGCTGTTCCGCTATGTTACTTTCATCTTTCATGATAACGTAAATGAATTCTGAATTGGAATTGACGTTTCCACCCAGCATCCCTTCGGAAGTCCGGTCAACAATATAATCGGTAATCCCGTCGTCATTGAAATCATCGGAAGCTATAATCGAAAAATAGACCGTATGACTGTCCCCTTCCACATAAAAATCAACGGAATACGGATATTCTTTTAAATTGATTGTTGGCTCTCCTTCTGTGGTGTCCTCAATTTCCTGTTTGATGAACTTTTTCAGCAATTCGGTTTCCAGCTTTGAAATTGGAATTACTTTAGTAGGCTCTACTTTAGCAGGCGCTTGTTTTGTATTGGTTGCTGTTTCTTTTTTCGTCTCTTTTCCACAAGAAACACTCAAAAAAAGCAACACCAATACACCGAAAAGTTTTTGATATACTGATTGCTGTTTTAAACACATAAATTATTTACAATTGATGATAAAAGTTTAGTATTGTCAGCCAAATTATACATAAAAAACTACAAAAAAAATCGTTTTTAAATTTAGTTTGCTGTATTAGTCTTACTAAAGATTGTCTGTCCGTAAAGAGAACATTGCTAACCTTTCCTTGGAACGTGCTAAACTTTCTGATAAAATTGTGTTTTAACGAACCATTCGTCACCGACTGAACTTTGAGAAAATTTCCTACTTAAGAGTTGCAAAACCTACTTTTTTACCTATGTTTGCTAAGATTATTCATACATAAAAACAACTTCCTGACTCTCGCCGACAAATGAATTCAAAACCTTATAAATTAGCCGTTTTAATTGAAATACTGACACTGCTGATTCTAGCAGCAATCTATTACCTGAATCCGTTTGATGTAACAAAAACCCCTCTACAGATTGACACCATACACCCGAATGAATTTTACATAGCCTTAAGCCTTTTGTTTTTCATTGTTCCGATCAGTTTTCTGATTGCTTTGTTCTTAACATCTTTTTTCAAAAGAAAAGACACCACGAAAGATTCGACTGAGTTAACCGGAGCTCAAAAAAACAAGCAGTCACTGTTTTGGAAATATACCTTTTTCAGCAGTTTTTATTTCTCCTTCGGATTATTTATTTTTTCGCTTTTTACCCGATTTACTTCGGAAAAACCGGTTTTAATCTATGAAACAAAAGCCTTTTTTCAAAATTTCGCCGTTTTTATGGTAGCCGTTTTGTTCATCAGCTTTGTTACAGGAGCCTTGTTTCTGGGTACCACTGCGCTGCGAAAAAACAATAAACTTTCTGCTTTTATCCTAACGATCATTATTGTCCTGTTTTTTATTTCTCCTTTTTTGGCGGTTACAAAATACCATCAATATTGTAAAGATTATAAACCAGGGGTGGTGCTTGATTCTTTATCGGAAGTTTCACTTTTTTTGAAGAAGAAGGGGACGGGGAAGGAGAATATGAAGACGGAGAAATCAGTTTTGCTTATTTGTGGGAGGATCCATCTGAGGATGAGAAAAATGTTTCGGCAGCACTTGAAGAATTCTTCTTACATCTGTTTGTTTTTCCATACCAGACTACATCCGACACTGACGAACCTGACCCTATTAAAGAACGGGGAGATTTAGAAAAAATGAATACTTTTTTGCTAGACAACTTACCGGAATCAATGGAAATCGTTCACTACCTCAGACAATTCCCTATTTATTCCAGTGAAGACCTGGAAGACGATTGGTTCAAAAACGATGAAAACAAGGACGTTTATTCTCTCGCAAGGATAATGATCGAGGCTAAGGAGCAACCTGAAAATATAGCCAGTTACTTTGAAAAGTACAAGCCTTTATTATACACCTTGATCGATAAAAAAATATACCACGAAACCTCTTTAGACAGAACCCTGAAATTGTTATTGATCACACATCAAGATTTAAAGTCTTCTAAAATTTCAGATGAAGATAAAGACAAATTATACCGAAAATACGCTTACAATGAAAGTCTTGACCCTAATGACCCTGACTATGAGGGACCGGGTACCCGATTAGACAAAATAAAATCGTATAGATCAGAAGCCGCCACGGCTAAAATTTTAGCAACATTAGGCAATGATTCTTCCGATTTCGGCGAATTTGACAATGTAATATCTTGGGCCTACAGCTTCTGGATCCGCAGACACTATGAAGGAAATGAAGAACAGGTGTTTGATATTTTAACCGAAATAAATGATCATTACAGTACCGAAAACGGTGATGTTAATTAGTATTCATCCTAAAAAACCATTAAAATCAACACATCATGCAAAAAAATCAATTTTAGTATTTCTCACTTGCATGCTGTTCTCTGTTGTTTATTCACCGGTTTCATTTGAAAAATAGAAAGGGACTTTTTCCACTAAAAAAAGAATAGTCTCGGTTATAACTACTATCTAAAAAGTTTACCAAAAATAAAAAACCTTGCCAAAGCAAGGTTTTTTATTACATTCTATATCTTTAAAATTACGCTTTACCAGCCGCAATCAAATTTAAAGCAGAACCAGCCACAAACCAGCCAATCTGACCGGCGTTGTAGGTATGGTTCGCCATGATGATATCTTTTGAACCGTCGGCGTGAACAAATTCCAGGGTTAACGGTTTACCCGGCGCAAATTCAGTCAAGTCTAAGAAGTTGATGGTATCATCTTCCTGAATTTTATCGTAATCCGCTTCGTTAGCAAAGGTCAAGGCCAACATCCCTTGTTTTTTAAGGTTGGTTTCATGGATACGGGCGAAGGATTTCACCAATACCGCTTTCACACCTAAGAAACGTGGTTCCATAGCCGCATGCTCACGAGAAGAACCCTCACCGTAATTGTGATCTCCCACAACGACAGACGGAACTCCAGCCGCTTTATACGCTCTTTGAACCGCAGGAACTTCTGCATATTCACCAGTCAATTGATTTTTAACCGAATTTGCTTTTCCGTTGAAAGCATTTTCTGCACCGATTAACATATTATTGGAAATGTTATCCAAATGGCCACGGAAACGTAACCAAGGGCCCGCCATTGAAATATGGTCAGTCGTACATTTACCGAATGCTTTGATTAACAATTTTGCTCCTGTTATATTTTTACCGTCCCAAGCATCGAAAGGCGCCAGCAACTGTAAACGATCCGATGTTGGAGAAACCACCACTTGTACAGATGAACCATCTGCAGCGGGAGCTTGAAATCCTGCATCTTCCACATCAAAACCTTTGGTTGGTAATTCATCTCCTTTGGGCGCCTGTAATCTTACTTCTTCCCCTTTATCATTCAACAAGGTGTCCGTAATTGGATTGAAATCCAAACGCCCTGAAATTGCTAACGCCGCTACCATTTCCGGTGAGGTTACAAAAGCGTGGGTATTTGGGTTACCGTCCGCTCTCTTAGAGAAGTTACGGTTGAACGAGTGAACGATAGTATTTTTTTCCTGTTTGTCTGCCCCATCCCGATCCCATTGTCCGATACAGGGTCCGCAGGCATTGGTAAACACTTTAGTCCCAAGTTTCTCGAAAGTAGCAATGATACCGTCTCTCTCGATAGTGTAACGGATTTGTTCCGAGCCCGGGTTGATTCCGAATTCCGCTTTTGGCGTGATGCCGTGTGCCACCGCTTGTTCTACGATGGAAGCTGCTCTGGACATATCCTCATAAGAAGAGTTCGTACAAGAACCGATTAGTCCCCACTCTACTTTGATGGGCCATCCGTTTGCGGCTGCTTCTGCTTTCATTTTAGAAACCGGAGTGCCTCGGTCCGGAGTGAAAGGCCCGTTGATGTGGGGTTCTAATTCAGATAAGTTAATTTCAATCAATTGGTCGAAATATTGCGCCGGATCAGCATAGACTTCCTTATCCGCAGTTAAGTAAGATGCCACTTTATCCGCTGCATCTACTACATCCTGACGACCGGTAGCGGTTAAATACCTTCTCATGGAATCGTCATAACCAAAAGTAGAAGTTGTCGCTCCGATTTCCGCCCCCATGTTACAGATCGTTCCTTTTCCGGTACAGGACATCGATTCCGCGCCTGCTCCGAAATATTCAACAATAGCACCTGTTCCACCTTTTACGGTAAGAATATCAGCCACTTTTAAGATCACGTCTTTTGGAGCGGTCCAACCGTTTAATTTCCCGGTCAATTTAACGCCGATAAGTTTCGGGAATTTCAACTCCCAGGACATTCCGGACATTACGTCTACCGCATCGGCACCTCCGACACCTATAGCCAACATTCCTAAACCTCCTGCATTTACTGTATGCGAATCCGTACCGATCATCATACCGCCAGGGAAAGCATAATTCTCTAATACAATCTGGTGAATAATCCCTGAACCCGGTTTCCAGAATCCGATACCGTATTTGTTTGACACCGAAGAAAGGAAATCGAAAACCTCTTTTGATTGTGTATTGGCAACGGCCAAATCGGTTTTGGCACCAACTTTCGCCTGGATTAAGTGGTCACAATGTACGGTTGTCGGGACAGCAGCTTTATTTTTACCGGCATGCATGAACTGCAATAAGGCCATCTGCGCTGTTGCATCCTGACACGCTACTCTGTCCGGAGCGAAATCCACATAATCTTTACCTCTTGTAAACGCTTGTGACGGCGTTCCTTCCCAAAGGTGGGAATACAAAATCTTTTCTGACAGTGTAAGCGGACGGCCAACCAATTCACGTGCTTTGTCCACGCGGGAAGCCATGCTGGCATACACTTTTTCAATCATTTCTATATCAAATGCCATAGTAGTTAAATAATTATGTTGTTATTCCTTTTTAATCCTACAATTTACAAAAAATAGAGCAGCTATAATAAAAAAAGCCTAAGTTTTCAACTTAGGCTTTTGAATTACGATTGGATATTCTTTCAATTATTTCACCAACAACTTATGAGAAGGTGCGAACTTAGTCAGATTAATACCTTCTACCGCTGCAGTATATTCCTCCATGGTTGGAGTTCTACCCAAAATGGTAGACAATACCACAACCGGTGTAGAGGAAAGCAATGATTCTCCTTTTTTCTCAGTTGAATCTTCTACAACCCTTCCCTGGAAAAGACGGGTTGAAGTCGCCATTACAGTATCTCCTTTTGCTGCTTTTTCCTGGTTACCCATACAAAGGTTACATCCCGGACGCTCTAAATACAACATGTTTTCGTATTCCGTACGTGCTGCACCTTTAGGAGCATTATCATCAAATTCGAAACCAGAGTATTTCTGTAAAACTTCCCAGTCACCTTCCGCTTTTAATTCGTCAACGATGTTGTATGTTGGAGGAGCAACTACTAAAGGCGCGTTAAACTTAACTTCACCTTTTTGAGCTTCCACGTTTTTCAACATTTGCGCAAGGATCTTCATATCGCCTTTGTGCACCATACAAGACCCAATAAAACCAAGATCTACTTTTTTCGTTCCTCCGTAGAAAGAAAGCGGTCGGATAGTATCGTGTGTATAGCGTTTTGAAACGTCTGCATTATTTACATCCGGATCTGCAATCATTGGTTCTGCGATTTGATCTAAATCCACCACAACTTCTGCGTAATATTTAGCATTTGCATCTGGAGTTAAAGCCGGTTTTTCACCTGATCTGATCTCCTCGATTCTCTTATTCGCTTTATTGATCAATCCCTGAAGAACATGTTTAGCGTTATCCATCCCTTTATCAATCATGATCTGGATTCTGCCTTTCGCGATTTCTAAGGATTCGATCAAAGTATCATCTTCCGAAATACAGATAGACGCTTTTGCTTTCATTTCCGCAGTCCAGTCTGTAAATGTGAAAGCCTGATCCGCCGTAAGGGTTCCGATGTGTACCTCGATAATTCTACCTTGGAATACATTCTCACCACCAAACTGCTTCAACATCTGAGACTGTGTAGCGTGCACCACATCACGGAAGTCCATATACCCTTTCATGTCTCCTTTGAAGGTAACTTTCACGGATTCCGGAATTGGCATGGAAGCTTCGCCCGTAGCCAAAGCAAGCGCAACCGTTCCTGAGTCTGCTCCGAAAGCAACCCCTTTGGACATTCTGGTATGCGAGTCACCACCGATGATGATGGCCCACTCATCAATAGTAATATCGTTAAGCACTTTGTGGATTACATCGGTCATTGCGTGGTAAACTCCTTTCGGGTCACGAGCCGTGATCAGACCGAAGTCGTTCATGAATTGCATCAGTTTCGGGATATTTGCCTGCGCTTTTTTATCCCAAACCGAAGCGGTGTGGCAACCCGATTGGTAAGCACCGTCAACGATTGGCGAAATTACCGTTGCCGCCATCGATTCTAATTCCTGAGCCGTCATCAATCCTGTAGTATCCTGAGAACCTACAATATTTACTTCTACACGAACATCAGAACCTGCATGTAGTGCTTTTTTAGAAAGAGTTCCTACAGCATTTCTATTGAAGATTTTCTCAACAGCCGTAAGACCTTGCCCTTCAATTGAAACCTCTTTTGAAGGTGCATAAACCAACGGCGCTTCAATTCGTAAAGTTTTGGCAGCAAAGGTTTGAATTTTTTTTCCGAAAACGATTGCGTAGGAACCACCTGCTTTGATGAATTCCATTTTTTGAGGCGTAAATGCCTTAGCAATATCAATCAGTTCTTTATCGCCGTTGTATAATTTCTTTGTTTTTGTATTGATGGTAAGTACCGTTCCTGTTGCTACAGAATAAGCTTCTTCTAAAACAGGATCGCCACTTTCATTACGAACTAATTCACCAGAAGCATCTGTCTTTTTTACCCAGTTTTTCAAATCTAAACCAATACCACCGGTAACATCAACCGTCGTAAGGAAGATTGGAGAAATACCGTTTGTTCCTGCAACAATCGGAGCAAAGTTCACAAAAGGAACATACGGACTGGCTTGTTTACCGGTCCAAAGTGCTACGTTGTTCACCCCTGACATACGAGAGGAACCTACACCCATTGTACCTTTTTCTGCAATTAGCATCACGGATTTATCAGGATGTTGCGCCTGCAAAGCTTTGATTTCGTCCTGAGCCTGAGGCGTAATCATACATTTTCCATGCAATTCACGGTCAGAACGTGAGTGCGCCTGGTTTCCGGGTGAAAGTAAATCGGTTGAGATATCTCCTTCTCCTGCAATAAAAGTCACCACTTTGATTTCTTCCGCTACTTCAGGAAGTTTCGTAAAGAATTCTGCTTTAGCATAACTTTCTAATATGTTTTTTGCTACAGCATTACCATTTTCATAAGCAACTTTTAAACGATCCATATCAGCATCGTATAAGAATACTTGTGTTTTTAAAACCTCAGCAGCACTGTTAGCGATAGCCGCATCATTTCCTAAAGCCAAATCAAGCAATACTTCAATAGAAGGACCACCTTTCATGTGGGATAATAATTCGAAAGCAAAAGCAGGCGTGATTTCACTCACCACTGCTTCTCCAAGAACAATCTCTTTTAAGAATTTTGCCTTAACACCAGCAGCCGGAGTAGTTCCAGGCAATGTGTTGTAAATAAAAAACTTAAGAGAATCTTCGCGATTCGGATTATTCTGATCTTTAATCTGTGCAATAATCTCACTTAGTAATTCCGCACCGTCAATAGGTTTAGGATGAAGCCCCTGCCCTTTTCTTTCTTCGATTTCTTTGATATAATCGCTATAAATATTCATTGCAATAGTATTTGAAAAAGTTATGTTATTACTGGTTTATTTTAAAAAGTTGCACAAATCTAATCATTCTTAAGTGAATTAAAAAATATTTAGCATTTCATTAATTTCAAAAGAATATTATTTATAAAGATTCTATTTTAATGAATTTATCTCATCAAAACACAGGAATTAGCTAATTTTTTTACGATTTCTTAATTTTTGAAAAATATTTTGTCGATTTCGAAAAAAACGCGTTTCAAAACTAACAATTTGGCAGTTTTCTAATATCTGTCGCGCAAATCCATAATCGGTTTTTCGTAATAACGATACAACAAATAAGAAACAAAAAGTGTTAAAAAAAGATAGGCAATTATCAATAAAAAAGTCGGCAACTGTAACCCGGTCCAATCCATAAGAAATTTAAACACAGCGCTCATAATACAATAATGCACCAGATAAGCCGCATAAGACACCTTGCTCAAAAAAGTAATAAAGCGCCCAATAAGATTGTCCGAAGTGGTCCAGAACACAAAAAAAGGAATCGCAAACGCAAAGGTTAAGGAAGACAGGGTAAAGTAAAACACATGCAGGTAAACCGGACTGGTAAGAAGATCCACTCCCATAAGGTTCAGTACTATAAACTGCAACAGAAACAGATGTACCGAAACTATTAAAAGATACACGGCAATGCGTTTTAAAAAATCTTTGTAATAATAGTACGACCAAGCCACCAAAAACCCTATCACGATAGCATCAATCCTCAGCAGGACGATGGATTTAAAATCGGCATTCCAGACCACCATGTCCGAGGTCTGATGCTCCAGAAAATAAACGTAGCGCAACAAATGCGACAAGACGACCACCGTTAGACAAACCAACAGAAAACCAAGTTTCATCTTTTTCCCGAACAGCCTCCATCCCAAAAATATCAATGGCGGCAGCAGCAGATACGTCCATTCTTCTACGGACAAACTCCACGATTCCGGGAAGATTGTAATACGGCTTGCATTGAAATTCTGAAGAAAAAAGAAATAGCGCCACAACCCTTCTTTGGAATACCCCATCAAAAACGCAATAAGCACATTAAGCAGCAAGGCCAGATAATACAGCGGAAGGGTTCGAAACCATCGGCGTTTAAAAAAAGTAAAAAGGTCTGAAAACTGAACATTTTCCTTTAGAAACAGCTTCAAAAGAATGGTCCCGATCAGAAAACCACTCAATACGAAGAAAAGTTCCACACCGGCATAACCGAACAATCCGCTAAAAGAAATCAACAGCGGATCCTGACTCCCAATCACGTAATAAAGATGCGAAAACAATACAAAAGAAATAGCCGTAGCCCTTACGAAATCAAGCCCGAATATTCGGGTTGTTTTTTGGTTTTCTCCTCTCATTTATAGTACATTTGTTTGGAATACAGTCTGCTATGCTTAATCGCTCAAATATATACAAATATTTACTCTTTACTTTTATCCTTTCCAGTCTTTTTGGAACGCTGGTATATTGCAATCTGTCGAACAGACATCAGGCGATTATCAAAACGTTCGTTTATCAGAAAACCGGTTTGGTGGACAAAAACTGGCTGGTGGAAAACGATGCGCAGGTCTACAAAATGCTTTCCCCTACTTTCGTGATCGACGGCATCTACAAATCCATGGAAGGCCCGAAAGCATCACGCTATATCCAATTGGAAAACTCTGATCGCTTGTTATGGATTACCGGTTTCAGCGTAAAGGCTTTTGATTCTAAAACCGATAAGCCGCTTTCCAACGATTTCATCTGTCATATGAATGTTGACATTAATGATGTTCAGTATTACGAACAATGGGATTTACAAGACCGAATCGGAAAACAATACCCGAGAATGACTTCGCTTTCGCACGGACTGGAAGCTTTTGACTTCCCAAAAGGCTACGGTGTTCCGGTAATTGGTAAAGATTTTCTTTTTGTGACCACGCAAACGCTTAACCATAATCTGCCTAACATTTATCAGAAAGTAAAACACGAAATAAATGTCAAGTATCAGCAGTACGACCGCTCTCAAAAACCACTGATGAGTAAAACGGTTTATATCCAGCTGCCGTTTAACAAAAACAATCCGTTTAAAGAACCGCTAGATCCGGCCAGCAATCAATGTATTCCTGTGGAAACTAAAAATCATACGTATTGCGATAAAGCAGGAAACATGTTATCCGGACATTGGGTAATTCCGAAAGGCATTAAAACCTATCGCAGTTCAATTGACGAACAACTTCAGATTAAAGACAGCCTGCGTCTGCATTTTTCTGCCCCGCACGTGCACCCGTTTGCGACTTCCATCAGTGTATTTGACAAAACTGAAAACAAGACGGTTTTCACCTGCGACATCACCAATTACAAAAACAAAATCGGTTTACAGAAAATCGAAACTTTTAGTTCTGAACATGGAGTTTGGTTTTACGGCAACCACCAATACGAACTGGTCATGACCTGCAACAATACTTCTGAAATCGATCAGGACATGATGGGCAGTATGTTCCTTTTCTTCTACGATGCCGAGTTAGATAACAAACTGCAGAAATAAAAAATGCTACCTAAAAGGTAGCATTTTAACCAACAAAAAAAAATCAAACTGCCATTTATCTATGGCATTTCCTTCTTAACAACCGCAATGGATTCCACATAAGTTGTTTTAGGCGTCCCGATATAGTTCACAACTCTATTTCCTACAGGCGTGCTTTGTTTTGTTATCGTAATATCATTTCTTTCAACAGATTTCTTCAGATTGGCTCCAACGACAGGCTTTGACATTTTCACCACAACAGCAGCTATTGGTGTATTCGATTTCGCGGACACTTTTTCCTGACTGTATCCAATAGCGGCTATTAATAAAAGTGACAAATAAATTATTATTCTCATCATCAATACATTTACTATTAATAAAATGCCGTAAAAGAAAACGGAATGGAATACCCTCCGGCAATATCAGCTCCGGAAACATTTGTTACGGTAACATAAAATTCTCCGTTAGCAACAGAAACCGATTCAATCTTAAAATCATCTGCTGCCGCTACAGTCCCGTTTGTAATAGACACAGTAACAGAACTGCTCGTTCTACAATCGGGGTCGGTGATGGTATAAACCCTTGTTGCACCATTAACCCAATCCGTAGCCGAAGCAAATGCTCCAAAATATTTAGCAATTACACTTGTAGCAGCTGTATTTTGAAATGAAAACGGAGACCAAATTGTTTCTCGTCCTGAATTAACCGAAGTGGTAATAGGGATTTGACCAAATAAAGGGTTTGTCCCTCTACTAACCGGAAGATAATAATCATCACCACCCGCAAAACCGATAGATACATTTCCAAAAAAGCGAGCTGCATATCTATTGTTAGTTGCAGTAGTTCCAGGCACACTTGAATAAATACCCGTTATAGGCTGAGTTGTTCCTGGCGTACCACCAGCTACTACCGCTACACCAGTTTTCGAACCAGCTCCTGCTCCTGTAGAAGTAATATCAATATATTCCCCATATGAAGAAGCGGTTAACGTATTGTTTATAGTTGTATAAACTCCATAATTGGAGCCAGATTCTTTATTGGTTAAACTATTGTACACACCATACTGAGATGCATTATAACTTGCTCCAACTGCACCCGTAAATTTAAAATCGTTATACAAACCATAAGCAGGTGCCCCACCTTGTGCACTGGAAAAAGTATTTTTGGTTCCATATAAAGGGGAACTTCCAAAACTGGAAGTGGTAAAATTGCTCTCCATACCTGTACAACCCGGAGCGCCTGTTCCTGCAAATAAATTATACACTCCCGTTTTTGAACAAGCTAAAAAACCAGACCCATTAGTTGTATCAAATTTATTGTACGTTCCATAATAAAAACCTGTTGCATTTGGACTTGACAAATCATTATATACACCAGTCCTTGTATGAACCCATGGAGAAGAAGCATGTGAAGCCGACCCCAATAAACTATTTTTTAAACCAATTATATTAGTAGGATTTGCATTTGTTGGAGTTACAGTCACATTGGTATTTGTACTTATTAAACTTGCCTCTACATTTGTAGCAGATGGAATTGTATAAGTAACATTAACTACTTTGCTTTTAGCAGCAGCAGTTTCTAAAATATCCACTTTAGAAACAGAAGCCGTATTTTTCCCTACAGATATATTACCCGTATGGAACATGTCATCTGTAATAGCTGTTGGTGTAGCTGTAGTTCCTGTTTTATACCAATCTGCATCTACAACACCTAAAGTAGACAGGTTTTTCCAGGTATTTGAAACACCATCATAATGGTAAAAACCTACAGCCGTAATATTCACTGCGGTTCCGGTTGCGGTTCCGGTAACCACTTCATTTACATAAATAATGGTAGCCGTAGGAACTGCAGTCATGGACTGAGCTCTTTGTCTGGTAACTCTGGGAATAAGAATACCATCTACACCGGTGGTCGCTCCTGCAGGATTTGCGGCAACAATATCCAGCGTTGCACCTGGGGCTGTTGTCCCGATTCCCACCTGTGCATAGGATTGAAAACCAAATAAAACTAAAGACAAAATAAATATCTTTTTCATAACGTAGTATTAATTTATTTACGGGCCGAAAGTATTGAAGAATTGAATACGCCGCCGATATCAAGCGACTACAAAAGGGTATACAAGAAGCTGTATCGACCTAAAAAAGCGCTGTAAATAACAGGGTTAAGCAATAATTGTAATAATTTTGCAGTATACAAGACATTTCAATTAAGATGAATTTAAAAAACATCATTTTACCTGTTTGCTTTATCCTTTTGTTGTTTTCCTGTAAACAATCAGAAGAAAAAAACAGTGTTTCTAAAAATGAAACAACTTCTGAAATTAGTGAAATTGACGCTTTTCAAAACAGGCTGTATTCTCTTTATGAAAAAAAGAATTTTAAGTCGCTAAAAAAAGAACTTAGTACCTATAACCAAACAGCTCCAGAATCTGAAGTAAAAACTGGAATTTACAATTTGTACTCCGGCTGCATTTTTGAAAAGGATTCTAAAATGGATTCTGCGCAAATCTATTATGAAAAAGCCATTGTCAATCTTAACAACAAGGGTTTAAACAGAGAGTTGTTTTTAGCACTAGCCCAAAATGCTGAAGCCAATTCGTATTTGGGCAAATTCGACAAAGCCATTTCATTACGTTATAAAGCCCTTTCATTATTGGAAAAATCTACAATTTTAGATAAAGAAAAAAAACATTATGATCAAATTGGAAGACTCGCTGTTGATTTATATCTGTCAAAAAATTTTAAAACCGCAAATTCAGTAATAAACAATGCCTTACAAAACAGCTCCAAAATAAAAGACATTGAAAGCATTTCATTCTTAGAATCGTCTAAATCATCAATGTTGTTTTATGAAAAAAAATATGATGAATCTATTGAATTATCAAAACATGCATTGGCTATAAAAGTCCAATTAAAAGATACGATAGGCCAAATAGATGACAACAATAACATTGCAATAGCGTATATGGGAAAAGCCAATTGGAAAGAGGCACAGGTTTTCCTGGAAAAAGCACAATCCATTTATGAAACTACCGGTAAAAAGAATGACATACCTGCTATTTTACTAAATATCAGTCGCTGTTTACAAGAACAGGGAAAAATAGATTTAGCCATTGAAAAAACAAATTTAGCTTTACAAATAGCGCATAAAAACAAGCAAATTGAGGAATCGAGGATTGCTTTAATGAAGTTATCAGAATTGTACAACTTAAAAAACATCCCGAATAAAGCATTCGATTACTATAAAAAATCCATCAAAACAAAAGACACTATTTATAATCTTGAAAAAGAAAAAACAATACAGGAATTAGCCACTAAATATGAAACCAAACAAAAAGAAGAAAAGATTGTTTCCTTGCAGAAAGACAAAAAACTGGCCAATCAGCAAAAAATAATATACCTGACTTTTATTGTTTTTTTACTCGTTATCGGTAGTGGTTCGTTTGCTTATTTTCATTTCAGAAATAAGAAAAACAAAGAACTGTTGGAAACGAACCAAAGGCTGTATGAATCCAAATTAAAATTAAACCAAACCGAATTAGAATATTTCACCCACAACCTGATAAACAAATCCAAACTGATTGATGAAATGGAAGAACGATTAAACCTTTTTTCCACCAATCATGCTGAAGCAGAGGAGTCTTTAAAAATCGCCCAACTAACACAAATGCGAATTTTGACCAATACGGACTGGCTTACTTTTAAAGAACATTTCGAAAAAGTACACAAAGGCTATATCCCTTCAATCAAAAAAAAATACAGCAACCTCACTCCTGCTGAATTAAGGACCTTATTACTTATCAAATTAAACATGGAATCCGATGAAATTGCAGCCGTTTTGGGAATTTCACTTGCCAGCGTCAAAACAGCACGCTACCGATTGAAGAAAAAACTGGGCCTTTCAGAAGAAGAAGATTTAATCTCCTTCGTACAAAACATTGCTTTTTAATACACTTAAAAAATAAAGTAAGAAAAATTAGGTGGGAATGAAAAATTAAATAACTTTGTAATTCAAAGTACTTTTAATGTTAATCATAATTTTTATGGATCACCGCTTTGCCTTACTAAAAACCTACACTGAAAAAACAGGGGTCACAATCAGTATTGTCGTAACTATTTTCAGTATAACCATGCTTGCCGTTTCGCTACTGGGAATAGAATTCAAGAATGATGTTCTGGAATCGATTTGCTTTTTAAGCTTGATTATTGAATTCGTTTACGGAGTAACCCTGTCGTTTAAAATTTTAAGAAACAGAACAAAGTACCTTCATTTAATTCCTTTTCTGTTCCTGAACTGGTTTATCGGCTGTTTCTGCACCAATATCTTCATCAATATTTTTGAAAATTTACCCATTTGGGTATATGTTGCGACCTTTGCGTTCTGCCTCTCAAACTTCTTCATCTACACCACTCACAAAGACAGGCTTCTCACACCGATTTCCTATTTCATCAATGGTGTTTCCTTCCTGTTGATTGTCTATTACATGACTTACCTGCTTCCTTACGGGCCAATATCATTTATAGGGATTATGGCTTTAGGTTTGGGATTCTACGGTTTAGTACCAGCTATCGTATTTGTGTGCCACACGATTACCCTTGTAAAAGTCACGTTCCTGTCCCGAAAAAACCTTATTTGGTTTGGCGCCGGTGTCTCAGTAATTGTATTGAGCCAGATTCTCTTCGCCATGCAACTCGACAGAGAAAGCAAGAAGATGAGTGAAAACATGATCACCAAATCATTTGATAACAACAACGACCTTCCAGCCTATATAACGGTATCCCAAAATCTTAAACCTAATTTCTTCAACGAAATATTACTCAAAAAAGGCTTAGTCTATGTCGATGCAGACAACTTCTTCGAATTCAGAGGCTTTGACTCCTTTGGCACGAAACAATACAATGAAAGAAAAACACACAACCCTTTTATAAACATAGCTTATTCCTTAACCGACAACCTTGCTTTAAGTGAAGATGACCGGATAAACATCCTAAAATCAAATTTCGACAAACGCCTTGAAACCGAAGAACAGTTATGGAGCGGCAGGGATTTGGTTACCAAAAACATAAAAGAAGATGTAAAAATATACGCCGACGAAAGGTTAGCCTATACCGAAATCACCATGGATATTATCTGTGAGAAAGATTCCTGGGGCGACAAAGAAGCCATCTACTCTTTTCAACTTCCGGAAGGCTCCGTGGCCACATCGCTCTCGTTATGGGTAAACGGCATAGAGCGCAAAGGGGTTTTGACCACAAAAGAAAAAGCAAAAAAAGCATACGATCAAGTTGTTGGTGTTGAAGCTCGGGACCCCTCTTTAATGCAATGGAAAGAAGGTAACAAAGTGGTGGTAAGAGTATTTCCGATCAGCAAAGACCTGCCAAGAACTTTTAAATGCGGTTTCACCACACCTTTAAGCGTCAACAACACCGAAATGAAATACCAAAGCCTCAATATTAAAGGGCCGAACATTTCTAATGCCGAAACCATCTCCAGAATCCAGGTAGTGGGCAACCAAAAATTCGAAGCCGACAAAGAATTCGAAGTAAAGAACAACTATTATATCAACGAATCTGAAGGCCTTGACAAATGGGAAGCCGTGCTGCCTTTAAAAAACACCGGTTCCACAAAATCCTTTGCCTGGAAAAACCATATTTATGAAGTTAAGCCGATTGAAAAGGCCACGGTTTCATTTGTGCCATCGGAAATCATTTTGGACATCACCAGCACTTGGACTGAAGAAGACATAAAAGCCTTTGCAACTAAAAACAAAACCAAATACTATGTTTTCATCAACAACGAGAAACAGGAAATAAACACTGAAAATCCCGAGAACATCCTACCGCAATTTGAGAACCTGCACTATTCCCTGCTTCCGTTATACCAACTAAAGGAAAACAGTCTGATTGTGACCAAATGCGGAACATTTTCGGCCAATTTTGAAGAATTGGAAACCTCCGACTATCTTAAAAAAATAAAATCCGGCACTAAACAAAAGAACATCAGGGTAATCAATATTTCAGAAGAAATCAATCCTTACTGGCAAACCGTAAAAGAACAAAAGTATGTGGATTTCATCCAGACCGATTTGAAAAACTGCCTGAAACTTATCGAGCAAAATCAGTTTATCACTTTAAAGAAGGCAGAGAACCGTATCAACATAGAACCTGCTGACATTGCCATCGAAGAAAATTCAAAAACAGACGAAAAAGGCAGTAATGGTTCAAACCATCTTTACAGAATGTATGCTTTTGGAAAAGTTCTGGACGAACAGATAGCCATTCAATCGGACTCATTGGCCAACAACAAATACGTTTCTTTAGCAACAGATGCCAACATCGTAACACCGATTTCATCACTTATCGTACTGGAAACCGATGCCGATTATGAAAAGAACGGTATTGAGAAAAATGTAAACACTTTGGGAAATGCTTCCATAAACAATGATGGGGCCGTTCCTGAACCTCATGAATGGGCGATGATCGTAATTACCTTAACTGTTGCGTTTTTCTATTACAAAAAACACAAAAAACAAACTTCATAAATGAATTTCCTTACTGAAAATAAAAATACTGTTGCTGTACTGACCTTTATTTGCCTTATGGCACTGAACGGCAGCAGTATTGCCTTTGGCCTCGAAAACGATTTTTTCGGAGTCCTTTTTTCAGTAGGATTATTTGTTATCGGCGGAAGAGCAACCACTTTCAAAATCAGCTACCTGCTCCTTTTTTTAATTGTCCTTTTTGAATTCATAAGCTATCGGCTGCATACCAAATCCCTGCATTTTCTGTCACTGACTTTGCTGGTCTGCTTGCTGTATTATTACTTCACGGGAAAATTTTCGTTCATAGCGCTTATCTGTATTTTATTGTTTTCGTCACTGTTCAATAAGTTTTTTGAACATTTAACGACAGAAATCAAACAGACCTTGTGTTATGCGGTTTTCACAACCTTAAAAAACTTCATGCCGATTGACCGCATTGAAGGTGTAAACTTTTACCTTAACAATTCTAAAATCACCATTGACACCGCTTGCATGGGATTATCGATGTTCAAAACCGGATTATTAACAGGAGCTCTGTTACTCACTTTAGAAGAAAAAAAACAACGCCTCTATTTCGGAATACTGCAAATCACGGCATTCTGCACCCTCATCATACTGCTGAATATCATTTCGAATTATTTCAGGATTATGACTTTGGTGCTATTGAATTGCACAAAAGAAAACCTACTGCATCATACCGTAGGCTTGTTCTGTTTCGTGTTGTACCAGGTGATCCCGATGTTGTTTTTAATACGATATTTCAAACCCAAACTAAAAGAAACTGTCCCTGCAGCTATCACATCAAAACTATTTCCACTAACTGCTGCTTTTGGCATTGTATTGCTCACAAGCCTGGAAATGAGAAAAGAAAAAAACGACGACATCCTCAGCAATCTGGATCCTAAATACGACACCACGAAAGGCGTTTGGGTGAATAAAGAGGTTTTTAAAATTGCTACCCCTGAGAAACTCATTTACATCAAAACCCCGTCGCATAAACCCTTAATATGCTGGACCGGTGCCGGCTATACAATTACCGAGTCCAAAGAAATAGCTGTTGGTAATGAAAAAATATGGGTAGCCAAAATGGAGAAAAATTCCGTTGCGTATTATTCGTATTGGTGGTATGAATGTGGCCGTAAAAAATACACTTCATTCCTTGAAGTAATGTTCATGAAACTCGTTTACAACGAACCGATAAGGCTCTTGAATGAAACGGGCAGAGTATAATATTATTAAAAGAAAAGGCTCATAATTATGAGCCTTTTTATTTAAAACAATTTCTTAATAATCATTTCTTCTGAAATACCTTCCGCATCCGCTTTGTAGTTTTTGATGATACGGTGACGAAGGATACCCGTTGCAACCGCCTGAACATCTTCAATATCCGGTGAAAACTTTCCGTTTAAGGCCGCATGGGTTTTAGCGGCTAAAATCAGGTTCTGAGAGGCACGCGGTCCTGCTCCCCAATCCAGGTAATTCTTTATAAAATCTGTTGCCAAAGCATTATCAGGACGGGTTTTCGACACCAAAGTCACAGCGTATTCAATCACGTTATCCGCCACAGGGATTCTTCGTATCAAATGCTGAAAATCGATAATTTCCTGAGCCGTAAAAAGGGCGTTGATCGTTACATCATTATCGGTCGTAGTGGATTTCACCACCTGAACTTCTTCGGCAAAACTCGGATAATCCAGTTTCACGGCAAACATAAAACGGTCCAATTGCGCTTCCGGCAACGGATAGGTTCCTTCCTGCTCAATAGGGTTTTGTGTTGCTAAAACGAAAAACGGCAAATCCAGTTTGTAGTGCTGGCCGGCAATCGTTACCGCTTTCTCCTGCATGGCTTCCAAAAGGGCAGCCTGAGTTTTCGGAGGCGTACGGTTAATCTCGTCTGCCAGGATAATGTTGGAGAAAATCGGTCCTTTGATAAATTTAAAGTTGCGGCTTTCGTCCAGAATTTCACTTCCTAAAATATCAGACGGCATCAAATCCGGAGTAAACTGAATCCGTTTGAAATCCAATCCCAAAGCTTGCGAAATCGTATTAACCATAAGGGTCTTGGCCAAGCCGGGAACCCCTACAAGCAAAGCATGTCCTCCGGAAAAAATACTCAATACGATCTGATTGACCACGTCATCCTGACCCACAATGATTTTAGCAATTTCCGCCTTAAGGGCTTTTTGTTTTTCAACCAGATTCTGAATTGCAGTTACGTCTGACATCTTCTTAAAAGTTATGAGTTTAGCGTTAATGAATTATGAGTTAAACAACTTGTCCCTCATAACTTATAATGCATAATTTACAGTTATTTTTTCAACCAGTTATTGGTGAAGGTGCAATCTTTGTATTCTCCGTTGATTTTGATATACGTCTCTTTGATTTTTTCTTCGGTCCATTTACCGATCGCTTTGATCTGTTTTTCTTTCAAAGCCAATTCTTTGATCTTAATATAATCGGTAGCAAAGTCAGCCGTGTGGGCATCAAAACGATTGGTTACGGTAATCAGCTTATAATGCTTGCTTCCGTTTTGCTCCTGATCGATCAAAGGCAACGAAACTTCTTTATCCTTCAGCTCCGAAACCTGGCTGTACAAAGCCGGATCCATCTTGGTCAACTCAAAACGGGTTTCCATCGTTCTCGGATTCATTAAAACCCCTCCGTTGTTACGCGTTTCTTTTTCATCTGAAAACTGCTTAGCAGCTTCTGCAAATGTAATCTCCCCGTCAACAATACGTTTGCGGATCGTTTCAATTTTTGTTTTCGCTTCGGCAAGCGCTTCTTTGGTCACTTTTGGTGCGATCAGAATGTGACGCACATCCAATTCCTGTCCGCGGATTTTTTCCAGGTAAATGATATGATAACCAAATTCGGTTTCAAACGGTTCGGAAATCTCACCTTCCTGCAAACTGAAAGCGGTTTCCTTAAACTCTTTAACTAAACCTGCTTTTTTGGTCACTTTAATATAACCACCGGAAGCCCCGGAAGCTCTGTCTTCTGAATAGATAACGGCACGCGTTGAAAAACTTGCTCCTTCCAGCACTTCTTTCTTAATCTCTCTCAAGCGATCAATCGCTTTTTGCTTTTCCGCCTGGGAAATAGCCGGTTTTACCACAATTTGAGCCACTTCCATTTCAGCGCCGAATTCCGGAAGGTCTTCTTTAGGAATAGCTTTAAAAAAGGTACGTACTTCTTCAGGCGTCACTTCTACACCGTCAACAATTTTTCGTTGCATTTGGGAAGCCAGTTTATTCATTTTGATCACATCAAAAAAGTACGTTTTGAATTCCTCCACATTCTTTTTATTGTAAAACTTCACTACCTTTTCAATGGAACCTACCTGCTCCACCATATCGTCAATCTGATTGTTCATGTATTCGTTTACTTCCGAATCTGTAACTACAATACTGTCCTGAATGGCCTGGTGCGCATACAAACGATCTTCCATCAACTTTCCGATCATCTCACATCTGGTGATACTTCCGGTTGGCATTCCCTGCGCCTGAAGTTCAACAAAGGTTTTATCGATATCAGAATCCAAAACCACATAATCCCCAATTACCGCTACAACACCATCTAACTTCTTTTTGGAATTAGGCTGCGCATAAGCAGCATTCAAAAAAGCAATCGTAATTCCAAAAATCAGGGCAATCTTATTAATCGTAAATTTCATTATTTCATTTTTATAGCCGAAGCCGTTCTTTATTCTCTATTTCGTCTGCAACAATTCTTCTTTAACCTTGGCAAAATTCTGCTCGTTTACTTTTACGGAAAATTCTTTTTTCAGTTCGTTAACCCAATTCTGTTCAAGATATTGTTGGTAATCGTTAATCACTCTTCCTCTGGCCTCATCTAATGTTTTGGTCGCCCTTGGAAGTTTATCGTTAATCTGGGTCACAAAATAATAATTCCCTTCTTTTACGATGTCGGTTACGCCTTTATTCAGGTTTTTGTGTTTTGGTAAAGCATCGCCGTCAAGCTCATAAATCCCTGATTTCACCATGATTTCCACCGCATCTTTGGTATTCAGCTTTTCTTTGATGAAATCGATTGATTTTTTACTCTTCAGATATGCCTGTGCTTTTTTCACTACATCTTCTTTGGTAGACGAAAAAATATTGGCCTGAACTCTGTCTTTCCACTGATAATTCGCTTTGTTGGTTTCGTAGAATTGACGAAGCCCCAATGTATCGGTTTTCGCTTTTTGCCAAATCTCTCTTTCCATTAAGTCGAATAACAACAACCCGTCGCGGTACTCGTCCATTACATTGGAAAAATCCGGAAATTCTTTTTCAAGATTATCGTTATAATAATTAGCTAACGACTCTTCCACAAATTTCGTGTACAAATGATCCACCAATTTTGCAACCGGTTTGATTTTGATATTATTTTTTTGCTGGGAATTGATATAACTGATGAAAGCCGTAGCATTAATGTTTTTATCGTTATTCACCGTTAACAACTTAATATTGAAATCTTTCATATTTGTTGGAAGATCCCACTCCTGTGTATAATACTTATCCGTGATCAACGCTTTAACCGAAGCAAAAACTTTATCATCACGTTTTACCGGATACTTCTTGCTTAATTTTTCGTTTAAAGAAGCATTGATTCGTTTGGAACGATCATCTTTTCTAATTTTAGAATCAAATTCAGATTCCACTTCCTCGATTGGTTTAACCGGGTGTTTCTCGATCAGTTTTACGATATGCCAACCGAATTCCGTTTTAAAAGGTTCCGAAATCTGACCGTTGTCCTTTAATGAAAAAGCAACATTTTCGAAGGCTTCAGAGCTTAACTCCCCTGAACCGAAACGTTGCAACTGACCGCCTTTACCGGCCGATGATTTATCTTGAGAAAACTGTTGGGCCAAACTTTCGAAACTCTCACCTTGCTTCAGCTTTTTGTAGACCTCTTCAATGGTGGTTTTTGCTGTTTCCGCTTCTGCCGGATTCTCTCCTTTCAAAGTCATGATATGCGCCACACTAACCTGTCCTCTGTTAGCACGGATATCATTCACTTTTACCAAATGATACCCAAAACGGGTTCTTACCGGCATTGAAATTTGACCTTTAGCCGTTTTGTACGCCGCGCTTTCAAAAGGATACACCATTCGGAACACTGAAAACCAGCCTAAATTTCCTTTATTATCTTTAGCAGACGGATCCTGTGAATATTTCAGGGCTGCTTCTTCAAAATTTTCTCCGCCTAAAATCTTTTTACGCACATCCAAAGCCTGATTGTAAACCTTTAAGGTATCAGCAGGTGCGGCATTTTCATCCACAGTAAACAAAATATGGGAGCCGTTAATTTCCTTTAAGGAACGCTCATAGGCTTCCTGAATCAGCTCTTTGGTAACCTTGGTATCCGTAGTGTAATTTCTGGACAACTGGGTACGATAGGAACGCAATTCATTCTGATAGGCCACATTATTCTGCAGACCTAACCTATTGGCTTTGTTCACTTTTAACTTGTATCCGATAAAAAGCTGTAAGTACTGATTCAGATCTTTTTGGGAATCGTCTTTTACCAGATCGAGGTTCTTTTTGTAAACCCTCGCAAACTCATCTGTATAGTACGGTTTGTCGTCGATTGTAAATAAAACTTTCGAATTTGAGTTCGGTATCTGACTGTGTACGGTAAATCCAACTAATAAGGCTAATAACAGCTTAATGTTTTTCATTGATTCCTGAATTTTTTGCAATTCACAAATGTAGTAATTAGGCGATAAATACAAAATTATTAACAAGAGTTTTAGATATTTATAAACGAAATAGGATTTTTAAGCCAATCCATTACACATTCAAGGCAATTATTCATGTTTAATTATTGTTTTAGACACCAAAAACAGGTTTCTAAGGTTACTACTTTATAACATCTTACGTAAAGATTTCATAAAACAATTATTATAAGTACTTTTGCCCCCACAAAATTTTGTCTGATGAGTTTTCAAAAAGAGATACAGCGAAGAAGAACCTTCGGGATTATTTCCCACCCCGATGCCGGTAAAACAACCCTTACTGAAAAACTGCTTTTATTTGGTGGTGCGATTCAGGAGGCCGGAGCCGTAAAAAGCAATAAAATCAAAAAAGGAGCCACTTCCGATTTCATGGAAATTGAGCGCCAGAGAGGGATCTCGGTAGCCACTTCCGTATTGGCTTTTAACTACAAAGACAAAAAAATCAACATTCTGGACACTCCGGGTCACAAGGATTTTGCCGAAGACACCTTCCGTACCTTAACCGCCGTTGACAGCGTAATCGTAGTAATCGACGTTGCAAAAGGGGTTGAGGAACAGACTGAGAAATTGGTGGAAGTTTGCCGCATGCGCAACATCCCGATGATTGTTTTCATCAACAAATTAGACCGTGAAGGAAAAGACGCTTTCGATTTGATGGACGAAGTCGAAAAGAAACTGAAACTTCATGTAACCCCGTTAAGTTTCCCTATCGGTATGGGGTATGATTTCCAGGGGATTTACAACATTTGGGAGAAAAACATCAACCTTTTTGAAGGAGACAGCCGTAAAAATATTGAAGAAACCATCGCGTTCGACAATGTAAACAATCCGGAACTGGAAAAAATCATCGGAGAAAAACCGGCCAACAAACTTCGTGAAGAACTGGAATTGGTAGACGAAGTGTATCCGAAGTTCGACCGTGACGAATACCTGAACGGACATTTACAGCCGGTATTCTTCGGTTCGGCTTTAAATAATTTTGGTGTACGTGAATTACTGGACTGTTTCATTGAAATCGCTCCTACGCCACGACCAAAAGATTCCGACACCCGTGAAGTAAAACCGGACGAAAATAAATTCTCAGGATTTGTCTTTAAAATCCACGCCAACATGGACCCGAAGCACCGTGACCGTCTGGCTTTCATAAAAATCGTTTCCGGAACTTTCGAAAGAAACAAACCTTATTTGCACGTGCGTCATGGAAAAAATTTAAAATTTTCCAGCCCGAATGCTTTCTTTGCCGAGAAAAAAGAGATCGTTGATATTTCGTATCCCGGTGATATTGTCGGGTTACACGATACCGGAAATTTCAAAATCGGTGATACGCTGACAGAAGGCGAAGTGATGAATTTCAAAGGAATCCCGAGCTTCTCTCCGGAGCATTTCCGTTACATCAACAATGCCGATCCGATGAAAGCCAAGCAATTGGAAAAAGGTATCGATCAGTTAATGGACGAAGGTGTGGCACAGTTGTTTACTTTGGAAATGAACAACCGTAAAGTAATCGGAACCGTTGGAGCATTACAGTATGAAGTTATCCAATACCGTTTGGAGCACGAATACGGTGCAAAATGTTCTTATGAGAACTTCCCGGCGTTTAAAGCGTGTTGGGTAAAACCGGAAGACCCTAAAAACGAGGAATTTTCAGAATTTAAGCGCATCAAACAGAAATTCCTTGCCACAGACAAATACGGACAGATGGTTTTTCTTGCCGATTCAGATTTTTCCATTCAGATGACGCAGAGCAAATACCCAAGTGTAAAATTGCTTTTCACATCGGAATTTGAATAATTAACATTTTGAAAATCAAAACCATAACAAGAATTTATATATTTACAGCCCAAATCGTATACAGCATGAAATCGAACCTAATAAAACTTTACCTTTTCAGCTTTCTGTTCCTATCGGATTTTGTTGCTTTCGCACAGCCCGGTACCGATGACGGAGGCGGAGGACTGGAAGACGATGATCCGCCGACAGCACCAATCAATAGCAAACTGATCTGGCTGGGATTGTTTGGGATTTTATTCGCTTTCAACTATTTCAGAAACCGTAAAAAAGAAAACGCATAATAAAAAAGCCGACTACATGTAGTCGGCTTTTTTATTATTTCATCTTATCAGAAAGGTATCTTTTTATGGATAACAACTCCTTCTGTGGTTTTAATTTCCAGCAATAGGATTTGATTGGCCAGGTTCAGATTCGAGATAACAATTTCAGATGCATTGATATCCGACTGTCCCTGAATCGCTCTTCCCTGCAAGTCGTAAATCTTAACATCCGCGATAGTTATATTCTTGGCTGAAATAGCAAGACTGGTCGGGCTGTTCTTGTAAACCACCACAGTATTTGCATACGCATTACCTGATCCGACACCTAAAGTAGTATCATAAAACACTTCGAAACGATTGGTAAAAGTTCCCGCCGCGGATGTAAACGAATACGGAGCCGCTTTCAAATCGTGCACTACGCTCAAAAGATTGTCTCGCAAATAAATGTTCTGAGTTCCTGAAAAAACACCGTCCACATGATCTATGGCAATCGAATGAGCACCTGAATACGAGGTTTTAAAGCGCAACGGAACCACATCTGTATTCACGAACGCAGGTCTTCCCTGTATGATATAATTCCCGCCGTTAATATCCATGGTAAGGGAAACCGGGGCATCTTCTATTGTTTTTCCGTCGATACCATAATCCACTCCTAAAGTTGCACTGTTGAAATACCCCAGCAACATCTGGTTGTTGGCACCGGAAGTGCTATCCACATTAAGCCAGATTCGGTCACCGGTCAAGTCTCTGCCGGCAGTACTTCTGAAAAACTGATCGGCATTATCGGCAGCTCTCATGCTATTGGTAAACGAAACAGTAGTGGCGCTACCTGACATCTCCACAAGGAAGCCTTGTCCTGTTCTTAAAATACCGTTTGGATTCACCACCTGTGCTTCTCCGTTACTTACAAAACCTGCCGTGGTCCAGGTACAATAACCCGGTTCGGTCGTTGCACTATTCGTTTTTCTCCAGAAATAAAGTGTACCGGTTATATTACCGCTGTTACCATTTACAAAACTGTTCAAATCCACCGGAGACGGATACGGGTTCCCTATCGCATTGTACCCAAATCCGGAACCTCCGTTATAAGCACTGAATGAAATGTTGCCGTTATTAGGAACTCCGCTGAAAACCCCTCCCCATTTGGTAGGTGTCGTCGGGTGGTTGTCCGGCATTCTGATCAGATAACCTTTTGCCGTCTGAAAACTATTGGAACTTGGCGTAATGGCACTGTACACATTAGTCGCGGAATTGTAAACATAAAAACGTGTCGCTACTGTTAAAGGCGAAAACGCTAAGAGATTTTGCGAGGCAACCGGTGAAGACCATAAGGTATAGTCTAGACGCATTAAGGCTGAACTGTTTCGATACACGGTTATGTTTCCGATATTCGGTGCATTGTTGATCTGCAATAAATTAGCATTATTCTGCAAAACCATAGACGCTCCAGAAGCAACTGCCATGTTATTGGTAAGGGTGATATTGTATCCCGAATTAACCGTTAAAGAAGCCGTTCCGTTTAATGACACCGTATTGGCAAAAGCATTGGCAGAAGAAACAACTACCGTTGCAGAGTTAATAATTACGCTGGAATTTGCATTAGGAACAGTCCCGCAACTCCAATTGCCTGACTGGTTCCAGTTCGTATCAACAGCACCTGTCCAGCTATTTACAGCATTCACCGTAACGGTAGAACTTCCTGTTAAGGCCTGGGAACATCCAGATAATGATATGGAAATCAAATTCAAGGTCTGATTCGAAGTAGCGCCTGCAACCGTAACAGAAGCTGTTCCCCCGGTCAGCACAACCGTTTGATTGCTTCCGCCGTTAATGTTGTACGTCACGGTAGCCCCTGAAGATCCGGTTAAATTGAAAATTGCCGTATTACCGGTACAAACCGGACTGTTGTTACTGCTTATTGAGACAAAAAGCGATGACGTTATGGTGACCGTAGAGCTTGCTGACAATGCCTGAGAACATCCTGATAAGGCAACGGAAACTAAATTCAGAGTCTGATCCGAACTCACTCCAGTAACGGTTACAGCTGCCGTTCCTCCAGTCAGCACAACTGTTTGATTGCTTCCGCCGTTAATGTTGTACGTCACGGTAGCTCCGGAAGTTCCGGTCAAATTGAACACAGCATCATTCCCGGAACAAACCGGACTGTTATTACCATTTATTGAAGCTACCGGCGCCGGATTCACAGTAACTGTAGAACTTCCGCTTAAAGTTTGAGAGCATCCTGACAAGACAACGGAAACTAAATTCAAAGTCTGATCCGAACTCGCTCCTGTAACGGTTACAGCAGCCGTTCCTCCAGTCAGCACAACCGTTTGATTGCTTCCGCCGTTAATATTATACGTTACGGTAGCTCCGGAAGTTCCGGTCAAATTGAACACGGCATCATTTCCCGAACAAACCGGACTGTTTGTACCGCTTATGGATGTCACCAACATTGGATTAACCGTTATTGTAGCAACTGTACTGAAGGCCGTACAATTCATATTCACCACCACCACTCTATAATACGTTGTTGCGGTTAAGTTTGACACCGTTAAATTTGCAGTTGTATTAGCAATATCGACTACTCCGGAAGAAAAATCACTTACCGGAGACGATTGCCACTTTTGAATAGTATTACTATAGCCTGTAAGTGTCAGGTTGGTAATATTTGCTCCGTAGCAAACTGTCGCACTACCCGACAAAGTCCCTCCCATCGGTCCGTTCTGAACCGTAATCTTCACATTGGCACTGTTCGCAACGGCACAACCTCCATTCTGTACTACAGCTCTGTAATAAGTGGTTGATACTAAATCCACAACCGTTAAAGTTGTGGTTGTATTAGCGATATCCGTAGGACTATTAAAATTGGGCTGCGTAGAAGACTGCCATTTAATCACTGTCCCGGTATGTCCGCTAAGTGTTAAGACTGTTGAGTTGTTTCCGGAACACACTGTCGCATCTGAGGCTACCGTTCCACCCACAGAAGGCGGGCTAACCGTAACAGTCACCACATTGCTATTCACCGTACCACAACCTCCGGTAACCATGGCACGATAATAGGTCGTCACCGTTAAGTTCCCCATCTGAGCAGATGTTAAAGTCGCAGCAGTGGCTCCTGTAATAGCATTAAAAACAACATTATCTGTGGACGATTGCCACTGTATGGTTCCTGTACTTCCGGACAAAACAATATTCGCCGGTTGCGTTCCGGAGCAGATGGACTGATTTGAAGCCGCAGTTCCTGCATTCGGATTTACCGTAACCGTTCCTACCCCACTATTCGACTGACAGGTTCCGTTAGTAAGCACCGCTCTGTAATAGGTTGAAACCGATATATTAACAGCAGTATAACTTGCAGAAGTATTGCTGATATCAACAACACCGGAAGAAAAATCACTTACCGTGGACGATTGCCATTTCACGATACTCCCGGTATACCCGGATAAAGTCAAAAGCGTGCTATTGGTTCCGGGACATACAGTGGCACTTCCTGAGATTGCACCACCCGTTGGAGCAGCATTAACCGTAAAATCGGAAGATGCGCCGGCACCGGTACTGGCATCAAAATCAGGCCCTGTGGACCCGACTGCTATTTTATAGGCACCCGAAGCAGTAACCGGCAACAAAATAGTTCCCTCAACATTGGCATTCACTACTCCATTACCACCTTGAAACGTATAAGGCTGTAGCGCAACGGTTCCTAATAAAGTAAAGGGAGCAGCACCTGTATTCGTACTTAAATAAGCCGAAAAAACAGTAGTGTCTTTATAATGCTTATTATTCCCGTTTCCGTTGGTTGCCGTAAAAGTTAAGGTAACGAGTTGCCCGCCGCAAACCGGATTAGGGGCGACAGTATTGACCTGGATTGTCTGACCTTTCATTGACAAACCGCAAAGCAGCATTAGAAGTAATGCCGCTTTAAAATCGATTTTGGCAAAGGCCGATTTTAGTTGCGTAATTGTATACTCCATACCATTACATTTAAAGTTCACTTTTAAAGTTAACTATTTATAAGATAAGAGGCTCGTTTTTCAGAAAAAAAATCGACCAAATACACATTATTTTTAATTTTAACAGTCAATTCCCTCTAATTAGAGAATAAAAAAACCTCTCCAAACGGAAAGGCTCTTTTATTCTCTTATTTAAATCTTTTATCAGAAAACAATCTTCTTACTTTGTAACGAGCCGCTTTCCGTCTGAATCTGAATCAAAAGCACCTGATTATCAACCTGCAATGGTATGTTAGTCTGATCAGACGAGAGATTCTTCAGTTCTTTCAAAAGTCTTCCCTGCACGTCAAAAACTTTCACATCAAGGATCTTTTTGTCTGAGGTGATAACCAACTGATTGTTTGCTTTATAAACGGTCACATTATCAAGCTGAACACGTGATTTCATTTCAAATTTTTCAAACAATAATTCGAAACGGTTTTCAAAAACACCGGAGTCCGACACGAAACGATATTTTGACATTTTCAAATCATGAATTTTATTGACCGAATTATCCTTAAGAAACACTTGCTGATTTCCGGCAAACACACCTTCCAAAGATTCTGCTGAAATCTCAAATTCTCCGGCTGTATGCGTTTTAAATTTCAACGGCACAATATCTTCATGAGCAAATTTGTTTTTCCCCTGAATTGTGTAATCTTCTCCATCAAGTGTCATGGTAAGCGCAAGGGGCGTTTCCATAAGTTCTTTTCCGTCGATAGCAAAATCCACACCGTTGGTAGCATTGTCAAAATACCCCAAAAGCATTTGGTTTCTGTAACCTTTTCCCCCGTCAACGTTCAGTTTTATTTTATCACCGGACAAAATTCCTTCGGCTTCGTTTTTTTCTTGCTGGTTTCTGAAAAACTGATTGGCATTGTTGGCAATTCGCATTGTATTGTTAAAAACGATATTGGTCTCATTATTGGACATTTCCACAAAGAAACCCTGTCCGGTTCTGATGATGCCGTTTGGATCGAAAACCTGCGCTTCCCCATTACTAACAAATCCGGCAGAAGTCCAGGTACAATAACCCGGCTCAGTAGCAGTACTGTTGCTTTTTCTCCAGAAGTAAATCGTCCCGGTCATTTTTCCGATATTGGTCGTTACGAAAGAGCTCATTCGGATAGGCGAAGGATATGGGTTCCCAATCGCATTGAATTTTTTGCCCACCCCTCCGTTATAAAGGCTTACTGGAATGGTTCCGTTGTTGGGTGTACCCGCAAAAATTCCGTTCCAAACCGTTGCCGTGGTCGGATGGTTGTTAGGGGTTCTAATCAAATATCCTTTAGCCAGCTGAAAATCATTGGTAGCCGGATCAATGGTGTTGTATAGGTTCGTATCTGAATTATAAGTATAAAACCTGTTGGTCAAGGTTAAGGGCGAAAAATTCAAAAGGTTTTGTCCGACAACCGGAGAACCCCAAAGCGTATAATCCAAACGCACCAGTGCCGAACTGTTTCGGGCTACTTTAATTTTACCGGTATTTCCCCCGGCATAAGAACCCTGCAATAAGTTTGCGTTGTTCTGCAAGGTGAAATTTCCGGTTCCCAGAACAGTAACAGGACCGTTAACCGTAAGGTTATGATCGGTAGTTACCGTAAGCTCCCCACCATTTTCCACAATAATTTCCTTTACCTGCACCGTAGTGGATATTACCGCAGGATTTGCCGCAGCCGGTATCACCACAACACTGGTTGAAGTTGGCAGCTTACCGCAATTCCAATTGGCAGTTTCCGTCCAGGCATTGTTTAGCGAACCGTTCCATCTGTAATATTTAACTGCCACGGATTCCGTAAGCGAAGTTGCCTGTGCACAGCCACCTGAGCCCTGAGCAAGTACTCTGTATTTCAGGCTGACTTCCGGAGTTGACGTTGTAGTATTAACCGTTAAAATATTGGTGATTACGTTTCCGTTGGTATTGATTCTTTTTTCAATGCTGTACGAAACCCCTGTTACAGGATACTCATTGATTCCCACCCAAACGTTAGGAGCTGATTCAACCTGCCAGACAAACGCCGTAGCATCGACATTGCCTAAAAAATCAGCGCAGGTTCCTTTAGTAACACTTACCGCCAGTTTTTTATTGGAACCCGTACATATCTCGGAGGTAATTTCATCCAGATCATTTGTAAAAACAACCTGTGCCTGAAGCGAAAAAGATGTCAAAAAAACCAGTATCAGTAGAGCTGTGTTCAATTTGCAGCCAAGCAAACCAAACAGGTTAAAGTAATGTTTATTCATAAAATTGGGGTTAGGGTATGTAAAAATATCAAAAACTATTTACTCGAACAAAAAAAGAAGATTTTTTAAAGCATAATCTACTAGCAATGAAGCAAAAAAAAAAAAAAAACGACTCAGAATAATAACCACTATCCTGAATCGTCTGTATCTGATATTTCATTTTGAATTAAGCCTGCCCGGTCGGACCAAAGTTTAAAGGGATTGGCGGTTGTTCCGCTTCTTTAATCTCTCCATGTGCTGCTTCAAAACGATGGATATTTTCCCCCAAAGCTCTTAACAATCGTTTCGCGTGTTGTGGTGTCAACACAATTCTTGATTTTACTTTCGCCTTAGGAACACCCGGCATGATACTAACGAAATCCAAAACAAACTCGGTATTGGAATGGTTAATAATTGCCAAATTTGAATACGTACCTTCTGCAGTCTGCTCGTCTAATTCTATATTGATCTGCCCCTGTGGATTGTTCTTGTCGCTCATTGTGATACTTTTAAGTAGTAGTTTAATATTAGTGCTAAAATATAAAACCCTAACAGTAAAACACTGTTAGGATTTATAAATATACTAAGAAATTAAATACTAGTAGTTAAATTCTTCTTTAGCAGCCAACAATTCGTTGAACTCTTCTTTAGAACCGACGATAGTGTTATCGTAATCTCTCATACCGGTTCCGGCAGGGATTCTGTGACCCACGATAACGTTCTCTTTCAATCCTTCTAAATCGTCAACTTTACCAGCTACAGCTGCTTCGTTCAACACTTTCGTTGTTTCCTGGAACGATGCCGCAGAGATAAACGATTTCGTTTGTAACGATGCTCTTGTAATACCTTGAAGTACCGGAGTAGCTGTTGCAGGAACTACATCTCTTGCCACCACCAAGTTCTGATCGTTACGTTTCAACAAGGAGTTCTCATCACGTAACTCTCTTGGTGATACAATCTGACCTGCTTTTAGGTTTTGAGAATCACCGGCATCTTCCACCACTTTCATTCCGTATAATTTGTCATTTTCAGTGATGAAATCAGACGTGTGAACCAATTGCTCTTCTAAGAACAACGTATCACCCGGATCCTGAATCTGTACTTTACGCATCATCTGACGGATAACAACTTCAAAGTGTTTGTCGTTGATTTTTACCCCCTGTAAACGGTAAACCTCCTGAATCTCGTTCACCAAATACTGCTGAACAGCTGATGGCCCCTGGATTCTTAAGATATCTTCCGGAGTGATTGCCCCGTCTGATAACGGCATACCTGCTTTTACGAAGTCATTCTCCTGAACTAAGATCTGGTTCGATAATTTCACAAGATATTTCTTGATCTCACCAAATTTAGACTCAATAACGATCTCACGGTTACCACGTTTGATTTTTCCAAACGATACTACACCGTCGATTTCAGATACTACAGCCGGGTTCGAAGGATTACGAGCCTCTAACAACTCGGTAATTCTTGGAAGACCTCCCGTGATATCTCCCGCTTTCGAAGAACGACGTGGGATTTTAACTAAAATCTTACCTGCTTTAATTTTCTCTCCGTTGTCCACCATTAAGTGAGCTCCTACCGGTAAGTTGTACGAACGGATCAGTTCGCCGTCTTTTCCGTAGATCAATAAAGTAGGGATTAATTTTTTATTTCTTCCTTCGGTAATAACTTTCTCCTGGAATCCGGTTTGCTCATCGATTTCAACCATGAACGATTGTCCTTGCTCGATATCTTCGTAAGCTACCTTACCGGTAAATTCAGAGATAATTACACCATTATACGGATCCCATTTACAGATGGTCGCACCTTTTTCAACTACGTCTCCGTCTTTTACGAAAATGCTTGAACCGTAAGGAATATTATGGGTATTTAAAACAATACCTGTTTTTTCGTCTACTAATTTTAATTCAGTTGAACGGGAGATTACGATATCCACAACGTTTCCTTCGTTATCTTCTCCTTTAACTGTTTTAAGATCTTCAATTTCCAATCTACCTCCGAAACGTGCAATGATGCTTGATTCCTCAGAGATACCTCCAGCAACCCCTCCAACGTGGAACGTACGAAGTGTTAACTGTGTACCCGGCTCACCAATTGACTGTGCTGCAATAACACCAACCGCTTCACCTTTCTGCGTCATCTTACCTGTTGCAAGGTTTCTTCCGTAACATTTAGCACAGATTCCTTTTTCTGCCTCACATGTAAGCGGAGAACGAACCTCTACTCTTTCTACCGGAGATACATCGATTGCTTTAACGATTGCCTCAGTAATCTGCTCCCCTGCAGGAATAATAACTTCTCCGTTTAGTGGATTGATCACATCCTGTAACGCAACACGTCCTAAGATTCTTTCCCCTAAGGTTTCAACAACCTCTTCGTTTTTCTTTAAAGCAGAAACTTCAACACCTCTTAAGGTACCACAATCTACAGAGTTCACGATAACATCCTGGGAAACGTCATGTAAACGACGCGTTAAGTAACCCGCATCCGCCGTTTTAAGTGCCGTATCCGCAAGACCCTTACGGGCACCGTGGGTAGAAATGAAGTATTCTAAGATCGAAAGACCTTCTTTAAAGTTCGATAAGATCGGGTTTTCAATAATTTCACCACCACCAGCAGTTGATTTTTTAGGCTTAGCCATCAAACCACGCATACCGGTTAACTGACGAATCTGCTCTTTCGATCCACGCGCTCCAGAATCAAGCATCATATATACCGAGTTGAAACCTTGTTGGTCCTCACGGATATTTTTCATTGCTAATTCTGTCAATTGCGCATTGGCTGAAGTCCAAATATCAATAACCTGGTTGTAACGCTCGTTATTGGTAATAAGACCCATGTTATAGTTCATAGAGATACCTTCAACTTGCTCTCTGGCATCTGCAATCAACTGATTTTTCTGTTCCGGGATTCTAATATCACCTAAAGAGAAGGACAATCCTCCTTTAAATGCGAATTTATACCCCATATCTTTCATATTATCCAAGAAAGCTGCTGTTGTAGGTACATCAGTTACACTTAAAATGTGACCGATAATATCTCTTAAGTTTCTCTTAGTTAATACGTCATTGATGTATCCTGCTGCTTCCGGAACCACCTCGTTAAACAAGATTCTTCCTGCAGTAGTTTGGATGATTTTGTATACTAATTCTCCATTCTCATTGAAGTCTTTAGCTCTGATTTTAACGCGAGCATTCAACTCAACTCTTCCTTCGTTTAGCGCAATGTTACACTCTTCTGCAGAATAGAAAGTCAAACCTTCCCCTAAAATCTTGTGCGTTTCAGTCGACAAACGTTCTTTGGTCATGTAATACAGACCCAAAACCATGTCCTGAGAAGGTACCGTGATTGGCGCACCATTGGCAGGGTTAAGGATATTGTGGGAAGCCAACATTAACAATTGTGCCTCTAAAATAGCCTCTGGCCCTAACGGTAAGTGTACTGCCATCTGGTCACCATCGAAATCCGCGTTGAACGCCGTACACGTTAACGGGTGCAACTGAATCGCTTTTCCTTCAATAAGTTTTGGCTGGAAAGCCTGAATACCTAAACGGTGCAAAGTAGGAGCACGATTAAGTAGTACCGGGTGTCCTTTGATTACGTTTTCAAGGATATCCCATACCACCGGCTCTTTCTTATCGATGATTTTCTTAGCTGACTTAACGGTCTTAACAATTCCTCTCTCGATTAACTTACGGATAACGAATGGTTTGTACAGCTCAGCAGCCATATCTTTCGGAAGACCACATTCGTACATTTTCATCTCAGGTCCAACAACAATTACCGAACGTGCTGAATAATCCACACGTTTACCTAGTAAGTTCTGACGGAAACGTCCTTGTTTACCTTTTAAGGAATCCGATAACGATTTTAACGGTCTGTTCGATTCTGTTTTAACAGCAGAAGCTTTTCTTGTGTTGTCGAATAACGAGTCTACAGATTCCTGTAACATACGCTTTTCGTTACGCAAGATTACTTCCGGCGCTTTGATCTCCATTAAACGTTTCAAACGGTTGTTACGGATAATTACACGACGGTATAAGTCGTTCAAATCCGAAGTCGCGAAACGACCACCATCTAGCGGCACTAACGGACGTAATTCTGGCGGGATCACCGGGATCACTTTTAAAATCATCCACTCAGGAAGGTTCTCTCTGTTGTTGTTAGCCTCACGGAAAGATTCTACTACCTGAAGACGTTTTAACGCTTCTGTTTTTCTTTGTTTTGAAGTTTCGTTGTTAGCAGCGTGACGCAATTCGTATGACAAAGCATCTAAATCGGTACGGGCTAACAAGTCCATGATACATTCCGCACCCATCTTAGCGATGAATTTGTTCGGGTCTGTATCATCCAAATATTGGTTTTCCATCGGAAGGGAATCCTGAATGTTCAGGTATTCTTCTTCTGTTAGGAAATCTAATCTGTTTAAAGATTCTCCATCCGGTCCTTTAGCGATACCCGGCTGGATTACTACGTATCTTTCGTAGTAAATGATCATGTCTAATTTCTTAGACGGTAAACCTAAGATATAACCGATTTTGTTCGGAAGTGAACGGAAATACCAGATGTGAGCAATTGGCACCACCAAATTGATGTGTCCAACACGGTCACGACGTACTTTTTTCTCTGTTACTTCTACCCCACAACGGTCACAAACGATTCCTTTGTATCGGATTCTTTTGTATTTACCACAAGCACACTCGTAATCTTTTACAGGACCGAAAATTCGCTCGCAGAAAAGACCGTCACGCTCAGGTTTGTGAGTACGATAATTGATGGTTTCCGGCTTTAGAACCTCACCTCTTGACTCAGCCAAAATCGACTCAGGAGAAGCAAGACCAATGGAAATCCTGTTAAATCTTTTGATCGTATTTTTATCTTTATTTCTATTATTCATCATAGTTTTTACTATTGATTTATTTGCAATTAAAATTTGATTTAGACTTATGTTTTATCCTTAAGAAGGATTAAATCATTACGCTGCCACCTCGAATTACTTCTCTAAACCTCAAACTCTCATTTGAAGTGCTAGTTATAAAATGCCGTGCATTATTATAAAAAATCGGAACGGGTTACGGGTATAAATCCTTAAAAACGTATTATAAATAAGTATTCAGCTCCGATACATCGGAACTGAATACTGCTTTGTTTGTTATTCTTCTAATCTGATGTCTAATCCAAGACCTTTCAATTCATGCATCAATACATTGAATGATTCCGGCAAACCTGGCTCTGGCATAGTTTCTCCCTTAACGATTGCCTCGTAAGTTTTTGCTCTACCGATTACGTCATCCGATTTAACTGTCAAGATTTCTCGTAAAGTACTTGATGCACCGTACGCTTCAAGAGCCCAAACCTCCATCTCTCCGAAACGCTGACCTCCAAACTGTGCTTTACCTCCTAAAGGCTGCTGCGTGATCAACGAGTAAGGTCCGATAGAACGTGCGTGCATCTTATCATCTACCATGTGTCCTAATTTCAACATGTAGATCACACCCACAGTTGCCGGCTGGTGGAAACGCTCTCCGGTTCCTCCGTCATACAGATACGTATGTCCGAATCTTGGTACACCTGCTTCATCAGTCAAGGCATTGATCTGGTCAAGAGATGCTCCGTCGAAAATTGGCGTTGCATACTTTCTTCCTAATTTCTTACCTGCCCATCCTAATACCGTTTCATAAATCTGTCCGATGTTCATACGAGATGGTACCCCTAGTGGATTCAATACGATATCTACCGGTGTTCCGTCTTCTAAGAATGGCATATCCTCCTGACGAACGATTTTCGCAACGATACCTTTGTTACCGTGACGACCTGCCATCTTATCTCCTACTTTCAGTTTACGTTTCTTAGCGATGTATACTTTAGCAAGTTTCAGGATTCCTGATGGTAATTCATCCCCAACAGTAATCGTGAATTTCTCTCTTCGTAACGCTCCCTGTAAATCGTTCAACTTAATTTTATAGTTGTGGATCAAGTCATTTACCATAGCATTTGACTCGTCATCGGTAGTCCACTGACCTTTTGTTAAGTGTGCGAAATCCTCCACAGCGTATAACATTTTTTGCGTGTATTTCTTACCTTTTGGCAATACTTCCTCACCCAAATCATTCATTACACCCTGAGAAGTTTTTCCGTTTACGATTTCAAACAATTTCTCAACTAACTTGTCTTTCAACTGAACGAATTTCACTTCGAATTCAGACTCAAGAACCGCTAAATCGTCTTTGTCTTTAGAACGCTTACGTTTATCTTTTACCGCTCTCGCGAATAATTTTTTATCTAAAACCACACCGTGTAACGATGGAGACGCTTTTAATGAAGCATCTTTCACATCACCAGCTTTATCACCGAAGATCGCTCTTAATAGTTTTTCTTCCGGTGTTGGATCTGATTCTCCTTTTGGTGTAATTTTTCCGATTAAAATGTCACCAGGTTTTACCTCGGCTCCGATTCTGATCATACCGTTTTCATCCAAGTCTTTAGTAGCCTCTTCCGAAACGTTTGGAATATCATTCGTTAACTCTTCGTTACCCAATTTCGTATCACGAACCTCTAATGAGTAATCGTCTACGTGGATGGAAGTAAAGATATCGTCACGAACTACTTTTTCAGAAATCACGATCGCATCCTCGAAGTTGTACCCTTTCCAAGGCATGAACGCTACCTGTAGGTTTCTACCTAAAGCTAACTCTCCGTTTTGCGTTGCGTATCCTTCACAAAGCACTTGTCCTTTAACAACTCTGTCCCCTTTTCTTACGATAGGTTTAAGGTTGATAGACGTACTCTGGTTGGTTTTTCTGAACTTGATTAACTGATAGGTTTTCTCGTCTGCATCAAAGCTTACCGCTCTTTCTCTCTCAGTTCTGTCGTATTTGATGGTAATTTCATTAGCATCTACGTACTCCACAACTCCGTTTCCTTCAGCATTGATCAAGACTCTTGAATCCGAAGCTACCTGACGCTCTAAACCGGTTCCGACAATTGGTGATTCAGGACGTAATAATGGTACGGCCTGACGCATCATGTTTGATCCCATCAACGCACGGTTCGCGTCATCGTGCTCCAAGAAAGGAATCAACGATGCGGAAATCGAGGCAATCTGGTTCGGTGCTACGTCGGTATAGTGAACAGCGGTTGGTTCCAATACAGGGAAATCTCCTTCTTCACGTGCAATTACACGCTCAGCAGTAATTTTTCCGTTGTCATCCATGTCGATGTTCGCCTGAGCAATCAACTTACCTTCTTCTTCTTCAGCGCTTAAATAAATCGGTTCGTTTTTCAGATCCACCACACCGTTTTCAACTTTACGGTAAGGTGTTTCAATGAATCCCATTCCATTTACTTTCGCATATACCCCTAATGAGGAAATAAGTCCAATGTTTGGTCCCTCTGGAGTTTCAATAGGACATAAACGTCCGTAGTGCGTATAGTGAACGTCACGTACCTCGAAACCAGCTCTTTCTCTGGATAAACCTCCAGGTCCAAGTGCAGATAAACGACGCTTGTGTGTAATCTCCGCTAATGGATTCGTTTGATCCATGAACTGAGACAACTGGTTGGTTCCGAAGAATGAGTTAATTACCGACGATAATGTTTTCGCGTTAATCAAATCGATTGGCGTAAACACCTCATTGTCACGAACGTTCATTCTTTCACGGATTGTTCTTGCCATACGTGCAAGACCAACACCAAACTGTGCAGACAATTGCTCACCAACTGTTCTAACACGACGGTTTGATAAGTGATCGATATCATCAATCTCTGCTTTAGAGTTGATCAATTCAATCAAATACTTCACGATAGTGATGATATCCTCTTTGGTAAGCACTTGCTTGTCCATAGGAATATCCAAACCTAATTTTTTGTTCATACGGTAACGACCTACATCACCTAAGTTGTAACGTTGATCCGAGAAGAACAATTTATCGATAATACCGCGAGCCGTTTCCTCATCAGGCGGTTCTGCATTACGCAACTGACGGTAAATGTGCTCAACAGCTTCTTTTTCAGAGTTTGTTGGGTCTTTCTGTAACGTATTGTGGATGATCGCATAATCCGCCTGATTGTTATCTTCCTTGTGTAACAAGATCGATTTCACGTTAGCTTCTACGATTTCCTCTACATTATCTTTATCTAAAAGCGTATCACGGTCTAAGATGATTTCGTTACGCTCGATCGATACTACTTCTCCAGTATCCTCGTCTACGAAATCCTCATGCCAGGTGTTCAATACACGCGCAGCAAGACGACGTCCGATATACTTTTTAAGACCGGTTTTGGAAACTTTGATTTCTTCTGCAAGGTCAAAAATTTCCAAGATATCCTTATCACGCTCGAATCCGATGGCACGGAATAAAGTCGTTACAGGTAATTTTTTCTTTCTGTCGATATACGCGTACATCACGCTGTTGATATCGGTAGCGAATTCAATCCAAGAACCTTTAAAAGGAATTACCCTAGCTGAATACAATTTGGTTCCATTGGCATGGAAAGACTGTCCAAAGAAGACACCAGGAGAACGGTGTAACTGAGATACTACCACACGCTCTGCACCGTTGATCACGAATGTACCGCTTGGTGTCATGTAAGGGATGGTACCTAAATATACATCTTGTACAATTGTTTCAAAATCCTCATGCTCCGGGTCTGTACAGTATAATTTCAAACGTGCTTTTAACGGCACACTGTAGGTTAGACCTCTGTCTATACACTCTTCAATTGTATATCTTGGTGGATCAATAAAGTAATCAAGGAACTCCAATACGAACTGATTTCTTGTATCCGTAATTGGGAAGTTTTCCATGAAGGTATTATAGAGACCTTCGTTTCCTCTTTCGTCGGACTTGGTTTCCAGCTGGAAAAAATCCTTAAAAGATTTTACCTGAATATCCAGAAAGTCCGGGTAATCAGGGATGTTTTTCGTCGAGGCGAAATTTAATCTTTCAGTCTGATTTGCTAACATCAATGGACAAAATTTTGATTAAAAAAGTAGTTTTTGTGTGAAAACACAGTGTAATTATACTTTCTTCAAATAACCGATACATCTCTGAAAATGAACAGAAAGTTGTAATTTCATTTTCTTTCTTCGTATAGATTAAAATAATGCGTATTTAAACTTATTTAAAATAATAATTTATTATACGCAAAATGGTTTAGGCCTTTGAGAGTTCTTCTCAGGGCCTAAACCTTGCTTTTATAACTTAAGTAAGCTTATTTAAGCTCAACTACAGCACCAGCCTCTTCTAAAGCTTTCTTAAGACCTTCAGCCTCATCTTTAGAAACTCCTTCTTTTACGTTTGCAGGAGCAGCATCAACTAAATCTTTAGCTTCTTTAAGACCTAAACCAGTTAATTCTTTAACCGCTTTAACTACTCCTAATTTAGAAGCACCAGCATCTTTCAATACTACAGTGAACTCAGTTTGCTCTTCAGCAGCACCAGCATCACCACCACCTGCAGCAACTACTACAGCAGCAGCAGCCGGCTCGATACCATACTCGTCTTTTAATATTGTTGCTAATTCGTTAACTTCTTTAACTGTTAAGTTAACTAATTGTTCTGCGAATTGTTTCAAATCTGCCATTTTTTCTATCTTTTAAAATGATTTGTAAAATATAATAATTAATTAGTGCGCAATTTATTCAGCTCCCTCTTCGTCTTTGAATTGGTTTTGAAGAGCAGAAATAACTCTTTGAGCTGGTGATTGAAGTAATCCGATGATTTCTCCGATAACTTCTTCTTTCGATTTGATTGATACTAACGAATCAAGTAAGTTATCTCCAATGTAGATTTCTTCATTGATGTAAGCTCCTTTCAATAAAGGTTTGTCTCCTTTTTTACGGAATTCTTTAATGATTTTTGCAGGAGCGTTCGCTGTATCTGCAATCATGATTGAAGTGTTTCCTTTTAAAACCGTAGAAAGGTCACCGAAGTTAGCCTCAGAAGACTCCATAGCTTTTGCAAGCAAAGTATTCTTAACAACTTCTAATTTGATACCTGCTTTAAAACAAGCTCTTCTTAAGTTTGAAGTAGTATCTGCATCAAGTCCGGAAATGTCTGCCAAGTACACAACATTTACACCAGCTAACTGTGCAGTTAAATCTTCAATAGCGATTGATTTTTCTTCTCTAGTCATACTAAAAACTTTTAACTACCAATTATACTGCTTTAGGATCTAAAGCAATTGCAGGACTCATTGTAGCTGAGATGTGGATAGACTTAATATAAGTTCCTTTTGCTGCAGTTGGTTTCAATTTAATTAATGTTTGAATAATCTCGTGAGCATTCTCCTGGATTTTCTGAGCGTCGAAAGAGATTCTTCCGATTCCAGCGTGAACGATTCCCGTTTTATCTACTTTAAAGTCGATTTTACCAGATTTCACCTCTTCTACTGCTTTACCTACTTCCATAGTTACAGTACCAGTTTTAGGGTTTGGCATTAAACCACGAGGTCCTAAAATACGACCTAATGGACCTAATTTACCCATAACCGCAGGCATCGTGATGATTACATCAACATCTGTCCAACCGTCTTTGATTTTTTGTAAATAGTCATCTAATCCTACGTGATCTGCACCAGCAGCTTTAGCTTCAGCCTCTTTATCCGGCGTAACCAATGCTAATACTCTCACGTCTTTACCTGTACCGTGTGGCAAAGAAACCACACCTCTTACCATTTGATTCGCTTTACGTGGATCTACACCTAATTTTACTGCGATATCAACAGACTCATCAAATTTTGCAGAAGCAACTTCTTTAAGTAATGCAGAAGCATCTTTTAAAGAGTATAATTTATTCTTCTCAATCTTTGCTGCAGCCTCTTTTTGCTTTTTTGTCAATTTTGCCATGTCTTTTTCTTATTAAAGATTAAAAAGGAGCTGTTCCTGATACTGTTATACCCATAGATCTAGCTGTTCCGGCAATCATACTCATTGCTTTTTCGATTTCGAAAGCATTTAAGTCAGCCATTTTGTCTTCAGCGATAGTTCTAATTTGGTCCCAAGTAACGCTAGCTACTTTTTTACGGTTAGGTTGCCCTGAACCAGACTTTAATTTAGCAGCTTCCATTAACTGGATAGCAGCCGGCGGCGTTTTAACAACAAAGTCAAAAGACTTGTCTTTATACACAGTAATCTGTACTGGTAAAACTTTGCCGGGTTTATCTTGTGTTCTAGCATTGAACTGCTTACAGAACTCCATGATATTAACCCCAGCAGCCCCCAAAGCAGGTCCAACCGGTGGCGAAGGATTCGCGGCACCTCCCTTAACTTGTAGTTTAACTACTTTACTAATTTCTTTAGCCATTTTTAAAAAAATTTAGCACATCTATCAATTGGAAGCGATTGATGTGGATTTATACATGTAACGTTATTATACTTTTTCAACTTGCATAAAGCTCAATTCCAATGGTGTTTTTCTTCCGAAAATCTTCACCATCACTTCAAGTTTACGCTTTTCTTCATTCACCTTCTCAACCGTTCCGTTGAAACCGTTGAAAGGTCCGTCAATTACTTTAACTGTTTCTCCAACCGAATATGGAATAGCACCGTGATCCACTTTCACTGAAAGCTCATCCACTTTCCCTAACATTCGGTTTACTTCCGCCTGACGTAACGGCACAGCATCCCCTCCTTTAGTTTCACCCAAAAAACCAATCACACCCGTGATGGATTTGATGATGTGAGGAATCTCTCCGGTTAAGTTAGCTTCAATCATTACATAGCCTGGAAAGTAGACACGGTCTTTGCTAATTTTTTTCCCGTCACGCACCTGTACCACTTTTTCAGTCGGCACCAACACCTGCGAGATATAATCAGCCATACCCAAACGGTTAATTTCCGTTTCGATATAGTTTTTCACCTTGTTTTCCTGTCCGCTAACAGCTCTAACTACATACCATTTTTTGACATTGTTATCCGTCATATCAAAAAAATTAAGCTTTTAACCAATTAAAGAAAACTCCCAATACTTTAGCAAACACAGTATCAACACCCCAAGTAGCCAAAGCAAATAGAACTGAGAATACAGCAACAATGATTGTCAAACGCTGCACCTCTGACCATGCTGGCCAAGTCACATTCGTTTTTAACTCTTCAAATGCTTCTGTTATGTAATTAACAACTTTTGTCATTGTATTTTTATTTTGCACGGGCGGAGGGATTCGAACCCCCATCAATGGTTTTGGAGACCACTATACTAGCCCTTGTACTACGCCCGTTTGTTAAAAAGCCGGCAGCAAAAACTGCCGACTTTATATTCAACTAATAATTAGTCTAAAATTTCAGTTACCTGACCAGCACCTACAGTTCTACCACCCTCACGAACAGCAAAACGTAAACCTACTGATAAAGCGATTGGGCTTAACAATTGTACGTCAATAGTTAAGTTATCACCTGGCATAACCATCTCAACTCCTGCAGGTAAAGAAATAGTACCTGTTACGTCAGTTGTACGTACGTAGAACTGTGGACGGTAGTTGTTGTGGAATGGAGTGTGACGTCCACCTTCTTCTTTTTTCAAGATATACACCTCAGCTTTGAAGTGAGCGTGTGGTTTTACAGAACCTGGTTTGATGATAACCATACCACGTTTGATATCAGCTTTATCGATACCACGTAATAATAAACCTACGTTATCTCCAGCCTCACCTCTATCAAGGATTTTACGGAACATCTCAACTCCTGTAATTGTAGAAGTCAATTTATCAGCACCCATACCGATGATTTCAACAGCATCTCCAGTATTAGCAACTCCAGTTTCGATACGACCTGTAGCAACAGTTCCACGACCTGTAATTGTAAACACGTCCTCAACTGGCATCAAGAATGGCTTATCAACATCACGAGCTGGTAACTCAATCCAGTTATCAACAGCATCCATCAATTCCATAACTGTAGCAACCCATTTTGGCTCACCATTTAAAGCTCCTAAAGCAGAACCTTTAACAACAGGACCATTATCACCATCATACTGATAGAAAGACAATAAATCTCTGATTTCCATTTCAACAAGCTCTAATAACTCCTCGTCATCAACCATGTCTACTTTGTTCATGAAAACAACCATTCTAGGCACACCAACCTGACGTCCTAAAAGGATGTGCTCACGAGTTTGTGGCATTGGACCATCCGTAGCAGCAACTACAAGGATAGCACCGTCCATCTGAGCAGCACCAGTAACCATGTTCTTAACGTAATCCGCGTGACCTGGACAGTCAACGTGAGCGTAGTGACGGTTAGCAGTTGAATACTCTACGTGAGAAGTATTAATAGTAATACCTCTTTCTTTTTCCTCAGGAGCGTTGTCGATCTGATCGAAAGATTTTGCTTCTGATAAACCAGCATCAGCTAATACTTTAGTAATAGCAGCAGTCAAAGTTGTTTTTCCGTGATCTACGTGTCCGATAGTTCCGATATTTAAATGGGGCTTCGAACGATCAAAGGTTTCTTTTGCCATGATTTAATAATTTAATCTTAGTTATATAATTAGTGTTCAAAATTCAATTTTGAGCCAATGACGGGATTTGAACCCGTGACCTCTTCCTTACCAAGGAAGCACTCTACCCCTGAGCTACACCGGCAAGGACTGCAAGTTTCAACCGTTCAGGATTACAAGAAAACTTGTGATCCGTAAGGGTGAACTTACTCAAAGCTTTGATTTCCAAGCTTTACAAAAGCAAGCTTTTGACACCTCTACAATCAAAACTTTGTGGGGAGAGCAGGATTCGAACCTGCGAAGACTTAGTCAGCAGATTTACAGTCTGCCCTCGTTGGCCGCTTGAGTATCTCCCCAACTTTTTAATTTTCAATACGTTATCATATTTGAGCCGATGGAGGGACTCGAACCCACGACCTGCTGATTACAAATCAGCTGCTCTAGCCAGCTGAGCTACACCGGCATTGAAAATAAAAAAGTCCGCTATTTCTAACGGACTGCAAATGTAGGGATTTTATTTTTTAATCAAAATAATTTTTCTTTTTTTTTTATTTTTAGCTATGCGCTCTGATTTTATCTTTTCGCTTTAACAAAAGTCGCTCTAAAGAATCTACAGATAAATCAACCGCTTCCTCAAAAGATTTGCTCTGTTTTTTAACCATAAATTCATCTCCGGGCACGTTAATTTTTACTTCGACTATTTTATTTTCTTTATCGCTCGTATTTTCAACCTTCAAGAAAATATCGGATGAGACCACCCTGTCATAATATTTTTCTAATTTATCTAATCGCTCTTGTACAAAATCTACTAATTTTTTATCAATATTAAAATTGACAGCATGAACATTTACTTTCATAATTAAAAATTTTATTTGGGTTAAACGTTTAGAATCATTTTTGGTTGCGCGGATGGGCATCTTGATAAACTCGCTTCAGTTCAGCCAAACTGCTGTGCGTGTAGATTTGAGTGGAAGATAAACTGGCGTGACCCAACAATTCCTTTACTGAATTTAAATCGGCACCATTGTTCAGCAAATGCGTCGCAAAGGTATGCCTAAGAACGTGCGGACTCTTCTTTACTTTTTCAGAGACATTACTAAAGTAACTATTTATTAAACGATACACAAACGTTTCACTAACTTTATGACCGTTTTTATTTAAAATTAACAAATTGCCGGACGAACTACCAACTACCGATTTCCTAACCTCCAGATAACCATTCAATAACACCGCCGTACACTCCAAAAGCGGAAGGACCCGCTCCTTGTTTCGCTTCCCTAACACTTTTAAAGTTTTAGCATAAGGACTGAAATTTGACACTTCCAACGCAATCAATTCTGCACGGCGCATACCTGTGGTATAAAAAAGCTCAATGATCAAGCGGTTGCGGATTCCCTCAAAATCATCCGGATAATCATTCTCGTCAAAAACCATTTCCAGTTCTTTTTCAGAAAACGGAATCTGAACCTTTTTAGGCGTTTTCAACGATTTGTGCTTCTGCAACGGATTCACCTCAAGCTGTTTAGACTTCAACAGAAACCTGTAAAAAGATTTAAGTGACGAAATTTTACGGTTTACAGAATTGTTCGAAATCCCTTTTTCCACCAGATCAACAATCCAACTCCGGATCTGCCCGTAATTCACCTGTTCCAAAACCACGGCTTCATCCTGCGATTTTAAAAAAGATTCAAATTCGACTATATCCTTCAGATAGGCCGTAATAGTATGGAGAGAATAGTTTTTCTCCTTTAAAAGATAATCGTGATAAGCCTGTTGGGAAGTAAGCATAAAAAAACCGTTAGCAACAAAGTTATAAAACTTCGTTTACTAACGGTTATAGAATCATTCAAAAATCTACTAGCTCTCTAAAGAGTCTCTTAAACCTTGGATGTATTGTGCTTTTTGGATCTGAGCTCTTCTAACCACTGATGGTTTTGTGAACTGCTGACGTGCTCTTAATTGACGAACTGTACCAGTTTTATCAAATTTTCTCTTATAGCGCTTTAATGCTCTATCGATATTTTCCCCGTCTTTAATTGGAATAATTAACATAGTTTAGACACCTCCTCTCATTTAGGCCGCAAACTTATGACTTTATTTTTAATTATGAATTATAAATTTTGAATTATTTTTCTCTTCAAGTCAACATTATAAATCCACACAAAAAAAGCCAAGTCACAATTTCTTGCATCTTGGCTCTTCTTTCTATTTTCTATACCCTATTTTCTAAAATATTTTATTTGTGTTTTACTGCGGGCTGATAATTCTGTTTGTCGATTATCATTTTCGCTAAAATCTCTTTTAATATTTCGGAGGTCCCTCCTCCGATTGGCCCTAAACGACTGTCTCTGAACAAGCGCGCCAACGGATATTCCTCCATATAACCATAACCGCCCAGCATTTGTAAGCAATCGTAAATAACCTGATCGGCTACTTTTGTGGATTTCAATTTAGCCATGGTTGCCTCTTTCACCACATATTCACCTTTATCTAATCGGGCAACTGCTGAATAATTAAACAATTTACAGTGCTCAACTTCAGTAGCATGCTCTACCATGGTATGTCTTAAAGCCTGGAACGTATCGATAGTTCTTCCAAACGCCTCACGCTCGGACATATACCCAATAGTATATTCAATAGCATACTCCGCTCTTGCATGAGCATTGATAGCCATTATTAAGCGCTCTAATGCAAAATGCTGCATGATGTACGGAAATCCTTTTCCTTCCTCACCCATTAAATTCGCCACAGGAATCTCCACATTATCAAATGCGATTTCAGCCGTATCGGAGGCTCTCCATCCTAATTTATCAAGCTTTGTAGCAGATATCCCTTTAAGATTGGCATCCACCAAAAACATGGTTATCCCTTTATTCCCCAACTCCGGGTTTGTTTTGGCTGCAACTACATAATAGTCCGCATACACTCCGTTGGTTATAAAAGTTTTAGAACCATTGATGATATATTTATCCCCGCTTTTAACAGCTGTCGTGCGCATCCCGGCTACATCACTACCACCAAAGGGCTCTGTAATACACAAAGCACCTATTTTATCCCCGGAAATACTTGGCGCTAAATACTCTTGTTTAATACGCTCATCCCCTTCTGCATTTAAATGGGTCATCGCTAAATAAGAATGCGCCCACATCGCGGCAGCAAAACCGGATGATTTAATTTTTTGCAGTTCTTCCAAAAAAATAACAGTGTAAAACAAATCCAGGTTCAATCCACCGTAAACTTCAGGGTAACGCAAACCAAAAAAGCCCATTTCTCCGAATTTTTTCCAGATAAATCGTTCTATGGTTCCTGTTTTTTCCCATTTTTCAATATGCGGAACGACTTCTTTGTGTAAAAAATCCCGAAAACTTTCTCTAAATAATTGATGCTCTTCTGTAAAGTACATTGAATCCATACGGCTTGAATTGTTTTTCTGTTGTATTATTGTTGATGTGTTATTTAAAGTCCAAATATAAAGCAATTATATCAACTTTTTCAATTGGAAAATTCTTAATTTTCATCAAATCCTCCTTAGACTTAATTTCCCCGCTCATACTTCGATACGTGACAATCTCCTTAGCCAGCGCATATCTAAAATACGGTAGTTGCTGAAGTTCCCTCAATGAAGCGTTATTAATTGCTATCTTTTTAATCTCCGGCAACGAAACAACTTTGAAATACCTGTTCAGATTACCAATCACTTCAGGGGACAACCCCCAAATATCCTGTAGCTGTTCCATACTGACGAAAGCCCCAAGCTTATCACGTTCTTTCAAAATCCGCTCCGACAAACCTGGCCCGACCCCGTAAACTTTCATAAGTTCTTCCTGAGTAGCCTTATTAATATCAACAATAACTATTTTTTCTTTCTTCGTCTCAAACCCAGTAAAACTGTCCCGGTTAAAAGACGTTGTTTTTTTCCGGGTCACCCAATCCGGAAATTTGAAATAAGGCGCATATTTACGCATCCAAGCATTCGAAACTTTGGTAAGCTTCTGAAATTCTTCCGCGGAATTCACATACTTGTTACCGGCACGGAATTTATGCAATCTGTCGATTTCCGCCACAGACATGCCAAGCACATATCCTTTATAATCGGATATAAAATTGGGATTGAACGGATAAATCTTATTTCCTTCCAAGCCTTTTTCCGCTTTCAGACTATCGATTTCTTCCTGCAACGCCAGCCATTCCCGCTCTTCTTTGGAAAGCTGTACTACTTCGGGAGAAACCGTTGAAAAATAAAAATAATAAAGCAATTGGATGACCACCATCAAAACCAGCAACGTTGCTATACCGGCACGCTGCTCCCGTGTGAATTTCACACTGAGTACAACCTCATTATGCATAACACGGAAATTACAGATCGAAAACCGAACTGCGCTTCGTATAGACCATATCTTTCAGGCGAAGTAAAAAAGCCAAAGTCAGATATACACCAAACCACAATCCTACGGTAAAGAATGAAATGTAGATGAAAAACAAACGGACACTCGTGGTACGCATCCCCAGCTTATCAGCAAGACGCGACGACACTTCGAAACCATGTTTCTCAAAAAAATGACGGATGTTGGTGATTAGTCCCATAGTACAGCCACAAATTTAATTATTTTTTTAACACTTAGCCATTCACTACGATCAATAAGTTTCTGATCGAGATAGTGCTTTAATTCCAGTATAGGCACTTTGGCATCTCCACTTGAATCCTTTGGCATATCATGTTCATAAACCACCAGCAGTATACAGTTATTTTCGAACGACCTGATTTCTTCCTTTTGAGAAAACCAATCGGATGATTTCAATTGAACGACAACATTCCCGGCCCATCGTAAAGTCCCGACAAGCAGCTGTGCATTAAAAAAATAAGGTTTGGTGTGTTGCAGGCATTCGCCGGCATTTAGGACTTCAAAGGCTTCCCCCTGAACGGTTTGAAGCTGATCGACAGCAAATAACTGATGCTGCCAGACGTAATGCAGAAAATTTTCACTCATGGCGTGTAATTATGTTAATATGGCTTATAAATAAAGCGCTAATATAAGGAAACTTTTATCTTTGCGGAAACTACTTAAGCAAAAAATGAAAAAAATTCTTACATTATTATTTTTATCCCTTTTGGGAATTTCCTACGCTCAAGACAAAAAAAAAGAAAACCCAAACTACAAAATCACGTATTTAAGAAGTTCAAACGGGAAGCTGTTAGAAAACCAGGACCCTATCCTAATCTATACCAACAACAACGAAACCTTAATCACTTCTCAAAATATCATTTCAGACAAGGCCGAATTCCCATACGAACAAACCGTTGTTCGCCACAACAAGAAAAGTTACCTTCAGATTGGCCAACTTTCCAAAACAAACCAGGTAAGCACCATTGACAGTGTTTCCCTGACCAAACAGTCTTTTGAAATCACCAATGAAACCAAAACCATTTTAGGCTACAAGTGCCGAAAAGCAAAGACCGTTATCAATTCCAACCATATCGATTTATGGTTTACCGAAGACCTTAAAATCAAAGGGGCTCCATCGGTTTTAGGACAAAGCTTAGGACTGGTACTGGAAACAAACCGCAACAACAATTTCCTGGTAACCGCTACTAAAATTGAGAAAATATCAAAAACCGATAAAAAGCAATCGTTCGACAAAGCTAAACAGGTAGATTTGTTAAGCTATCGTGATTTACTTTGGAAAAGTCGCTTCACTACCCTGAAAATTTTCGAAAACGAAACCATCAATTTTTCGGATGCTTCTAAATCGAACGACAGCATTTTGCGTTTTGCCAACGGAACCATTATCCTTAGAAAAGTAAAATTCCCGGCCATCAAAAACGGCAGCCAGATTTTTGTGGATGCAACCGAACAATCCAACGGTGATGCGTATGACCGCACAGGATCCGTCTTTATGATTCCAACGGATCAGAAAATCTCCTTCCTGGACGGTTTAAAAAACGGCTCTAAAACACTTCCGGTTTATGAAAACGGAAACGGGAAACAATACCAAGGCGTAGTCCGAACCGATTCGTATGCTCCTTTATTGGAACTGATGCGCTTCTTTACCCCATTTGGTATCAAACAATACAATCACATCCAGTTAAAAGACAAAACCTGGCATGAAGTCGTTCCTTACCGTCAGGACATCTCGGAACTGCATTCTGCGTTAAGCGATAAAGAAGTCTGGATTGGTGCTTTCATCGGAAATTATGACAAAGGCGGTCATAAAATCTCCTTAAACATTACCATTCACAGTGAAGAAAACCAAACCGCAAAAGACAATTTCATTTTGCCGCTGTTCAACACTACCAACGTCATGGAAATGGCCGGACAGGAATACAGTACCATGTTCAACAGCGAAAACGGCTTAGTGGTAGAGTTCACTTTGGACAAAGATGTAAAAGATGCACGTTTGCGTTACACCACAACCGGTCACGGCGGATGGGAAAACGGCGACGAATACCTGCAGAAGAAAAACACCATTCTTTTGGATGGAAAAGAAATTCACGCTTTTATTCCATGGCGTCAGGATTGCGGAAGTTATCGTTTATTCAACCCAGCTTCCGGTAATTTCAACAACGGATTATCCTCATCGGATTACAGCCGTTCCAACTGGTGCCCGGGCATGGTAACCAATCCGACCATTATCCCTATAGGTGATTTGAAAGCCGGAAAGCACAGCATACGCATTAAAATACCGCAAGGCACCCCGGAAGGCGGTAGTTTCAGTGCCTGGAATGTATCCGGTGCTTTGATTGGGAATTAGACATACATATATAAAAAAAGCCGTTCAGTTTGAACGGCTTTTTTTATATAGTATTATTTTATAGAATTAATCACATCGTGCTTGGTAATGATGTGGTGTTTTCCGTTTCCTAAATCTACCAGTACGGCCTGATTGTCTTTGTTGATCAACTTGGACACTTCATCAACCGGAGTGCCTAATTTCACAACAGGAAAAGGCGCTCCCATCACTTCACGGATTGGTTTTTCCGCCACGTTTTTATCAGCTACATAGCTTTGAAACAAATCGGTTTCATCTACCGAGCCCACAAAACCGTTTACATCGATCACCGGGATTTGAGAGATTTTATGTTTGCGCATACGGTCGATAGCGTGTGACACTAATTCTTCGGTACGCACGACAACCAATGGCTTGTCAATGTGATCCTGAATAAGATCTTCCGCTTTGGTGATTTCATCTTCAAGATAACCTCTTTCACGCATCCAGTCGTCGTTGAACATTTTTCCAACATAACGGGATCCTGAATCGTGGAACAACACCACTACCACATCGTCCGGTCCGAAATTATCTTTTAGCTGTAATAATCCTTTGATGGCTGCTCCGGAAGAGTTCCCTACGAAAAGTCCTTCCTCCAAAGCCAGTTTACGCGTGTAAACCGCAGCATCTTTATCCGTTACTTTAGTAAAACCGTCGATCAGGTCGAAGTTTACGTTTTCCGGTAAGATGTCTTCCCCAATACCTTCGGTTACATACGAATAGATTTCGTTTTCATCAAAGATGCCGGTTTCTTTATATTTTTTAAAAACCGAACCATAGGTATCAATTCCCCATACTTTCACGTTCGGGTTATGTTCTTTCAGGTATTTAGCTACTCCTGAGATTGTTCCTCCCGTTCCAACACCCACTACAAAATGCGTCACTTTACCGTCGGTCTGCTCCCAGATTTCCGGTCCGGTTTGCTCGTAATTTGCTTTGGTATTGGATAAGTTATCGTACTGGTTCACATACCAGCCGTTTGGTGTTTCTTCTGCTAATTTTCGGGATACTGAATAGTACGAACGCGGATCGGTTGGTTCCACATCGGTTGGACATACGATTACTTTTGCGCCTACGGCACGTAAAATGTCCATCTTCTCTTTGGATTGCTTATCGGTGATTACACACACTAATTTATAGCCTTTGATGATCGCTGCCAAAGCCAAACCCATCCCTGTGTTTCCGGAAGTCCCTTCGATGATGGTTCCGCCCGGTTTTAAACGGCCGTCTGCTTCCGCATCTTCGATCATTTTTAAGGCCATGCGGTCTTTACACGATTGTCCGGGATTGAAGTATTCCACTTTTGCCAAAACCAAAGCCGGAATTTCAGCGGTGATCTTGTTTAGTTTTACCATCGGTGTGTTACCGATAGTCCCTAATATGTTTTCTACGTATTTCATTTTTTAAAAATTGCGAACTGCAAATGTATTGATATTTAACCTGTTTCCAAAAAGTAAAATGGATTCCTTTTTAGCCCCGATGGGAGTGGTATCCTCCGTCTTTTTTTGGCGGAGATATAACGGACAGCGGGAAAATGGTTTACTGATAAATCCTAACCCTTCGCTCCAAAAATTAACTGAAGAAATTCCAGACCACCCCAAAACGCACCATAAAGTCGCGGTAAGGATAGTTAGGCGCCGTGTAATAGTCATAGCCGGTGAAACTGGAATTAAAATGCTCGGCTTTAAGAAACATTCTAAAAGTTTTCACTTTGGCGTTGATAAAGAAATCCAGCATCGGGAACTCGCCTATCTCTTTTTGGTTCTGGATATAAAACTCTCCTAACAACGGATTGTAATCGTTCGCCTTGTACTTGGTAAAGTAATTCAAAGTCACCCCGGTTTGGATATAAAGCGCTTTCTTAAAGAAATGATCGGCGAAATAAAGGGAGTTGCGCGTTACGAATTTCGGTACGTTCAGGATCGGATTGTCTTGCTCCACCTGTTGAAACAAAACGGTATTATCCAAGCCCATCTTCCAGAACTTGATTTCCTTGGAAGCTTTCACCGATAAATAGTTGATGGTTTTATCGTACTGATACGGTTTTACAAGCAATTGCTCAGCAACGTCTTCCGAAGTGTAAACCGGATTTTCATTTGCAAAGAACAAATGATCATTCATAACCGTGTATTGCAACGAAGCATTCAGCCATTGGGTTCTCGCTTCTACTTCAAAACTGTTGATTTTTTCGTTCTTGAAATTGTTGTACCAGTTGTAGTTTACGTAATCACTTTGGTATAAAACATAATTCAAATCCGGCAACTTGTTCATGTTTTGGTACTTCAGGGAAAACGTGTTTTTATCGTTCAAAGCATAGCGGACATTTGCTTCAATGTTAGCCAACGACTGCTTGGTCAGAGAATTGGAGAACATCACATTCCCCTTCCACTTATTCTTCTGATAAGCATACTGCGCACCCCAGGTATTGATACGATCGTTATTTTTATTAGGAATCACACTTCCGTCGGTAAGTGTAACGGTTCGATAATAGAAGTAATTGTACTCGAAATTGTCCACAAAAAACTGAAAATCCCCCAACGAGACATTTGAATAGGCCACCCCTATTTTGTTGTACATCCTGTTGTAACGGGTTTTATTGTTGATCGTTGTATTGAAACTATCACCAAAGCGGTCATTTGCGGTCATGTTGAATTCGAAAAATTTATATTCGAAATTGAACTGATGGTGCAGCACTATACCATTTGGATTTGACTTGCTCAGTCTGAAAGAATGGTCTACAAAAAAGCGATTACCTTTAAGCAAGGAATTTGCATCGCTGAAATACACGTCAACCCTAGGCCTTTCGCTGTAGAGATTTTCACCGTCTTCAAACTGCGAAAGGGTGACGATTCCACCGTTTTCCTGGTTAAGAAAATCCTGTGCCGTAAGATGTGCCTTAAGAAAATATCTTTTATCCGTCGTGTTGTAGCTGGTGATGAAACGGAAATTACCGGTACTGGAAAGCTGATTAGTGTATTTACCCAATGAACGTAAACCTTTATAACCAACCGAAAAATTAAGGTTTTTGGATGTATTCACCGAAATGAAGGCATCAAGATTCTGCCCTTGTTCCATAACCGATTTAAAATACAAATCCGAATAAGGAGTCGGCACGTTATAATAGTTAATATCCTTGACTTCCATATACGCGAAATGTTTCGCGGCAAAACCGAACTCCGGATAAGGGTTAAAGTTTTTCAAACCGAAATCAAGAACATTATAGGTTTGGCCTTCATTAAGAAATTGAAGCAGTCCAAAAGTATCTTTTCGCAAGTAATTAAACTTATACTCCCGCTGGATGGTCAAAGTAGTATCTACATAAGTGGTATCATTATCCAGGGATATAATCTTATACAGATCTACAGGAGCCTTTTTTTCGCCCTCTGCCGTTGCTGATTTTTTTGGAACTTGCAAATCCTGATTGATTTGCGCTAACACCGGAAGTGAAAAAAAGAAAAGCAGTAAACAAATAAAACCTTGCCTCATATTTTTTTATTAGATGACAAAGGTAAGAGAAATAGGCAAATTTTTAAAAATAAAAAAACCCCGCAAATGCGGGGTTTTAATATAGCTACTAATTCTTAGTAACCAGGGTTTTGTTGAATATTGTTATTCAAATCGATTTCATTCTGAGGAATCGGGAATTGCCATCTGAAATCACCAGCAGCCAAAGTTGGAGCCTCACTTGGAGTTCCTGTACCGTCAGCAAAATGACCATCCACTAAACTTCTTTGTACTGGCAAGTTAAGTCTTTTTAATGTATAGAATCTATCCATTTCAAAAGCAAACTCTAAACGTCTCTCAAGTAAGATCGCGTCTAATAAAGCAGTACCAGTTTCACCTCCAGATACGAAAGGCAAATATCTTTGAGCTCTTACAGCATCCAAAGCAGCTAAACCACCACCTGAAAGTCTGTACTCAGCCTCAGCTTTGTTCAAATAAGCCTCTTCGATTCTTAATACTTTAATATCTACTAAGTTTCTTAAACCTGAACCTCTACCATCATATTTTGCAATATTGTTGTAGTTGTTTCCAGAGAAAGGAGCCGTTTTAATATAAGCAGCTTTTCTAACGTCAGTAGCCTGATATAAATCAAAAAGTTCTTTCGTGATAACATACTCAGAACGGATAGACGCTCCAACAGCCTGAGAATAAGCTACTCCAGGAGTAGTTGCATCAATTTGATCAATTCTCAATTTGAAAACTACACCACCAGTGTTAGAATCTTCCCATAAACCAGAAGAAGCACTTGTGTAGAACTGAGCTCTTGTAGAAACAGTTCCTGAGAAATTAGCGATAGCTAAATCTGCATTTGCAACACAGTTAGCATAATCTCCCATATACAAGTAAACTCTTGATAACAAAGTGTAAACAGCTGCTTTGTTAGCTCTTCCCTGAACAACAGTAGCTCCGATTTTGTCTTTAGCAATCATTAAATCTGCTAAAACTTTATCGTAAGACTGCTGAACTGTTAAACGAGAAGGTCTCTCAGTAATATCAGTTGACTCTTTGTAAACAACACCTAATGACCCTAAAGCATCACCAGACTGAGTTGGAATTTTAGAGTAGTTTCTCAACAACTCCAAGTGATTGATAGCTCTGATGAATCTAGCTTCACCTTCATAGTTATCTTTACTTGCTCCTTCAGGTAATTTACCTAGGTTTTCCATTACTAAGTTCGCCATATAAACAGCTCTGTACGCTGAATTATAGAAATCAAAGTGAGAACTGTTAGGAGTAGAAGTAAATCTGTAACCGTCTCTGTTTGACAAACGTCCCTGAGTGTTAATAATAACGTTATCAGTAGCAACCTCAGAATCAATAAGCAATTCTTGCCCGTAACCTTCAGCTCCTAAGTTTTTGATCATATAACTATATCCTCCAAGGATAGCGTTATTGAAATCCTTATCAGTAAGCAAAACTGTTTGGTCTGTTACTGCATTGTATGGGTATAATTTTAAGTCCTCTTTATCACAAGAAGTCAACAAAGACGCTAAAATTAATCCACTCAATAATATCTTTTTCATAATGAGCTATTTTTAAAATTTAACATTAATTCCAAACAAGAAAGACTTAGTATTTGGATAAGAGTAACCTGCATAAGTTCCTGGAACTACTGTACCAGACTCTGCGTTACCAATACCAATCTCAGGATCTCCCTGGAATTTAGACCAAGTGTAAATGTTTTGGATCTGAGTGTAGAATCTAACACTTTCTAATGGTAAATTCTTTAATACATTCTTACCAAAAGTATAACCTACGTTAAGGTTTCTAAATCTGATATAACTACCATCTTGTAACCATCTGTCAGAATCCTGGTTAGTATCAACACCACCATTCAATTGAATAGGAGCCGGTTGAGAAGCACCAGTGTTTGTTGGAGTCCAGTAATCTAACGCCTCAGTTACCTGGTTGTCATAAACTGCAACACCATCAGACAATAAGTCTCTGTATCTTAAGTTATAAATGTAGTTTCCTTGTTTGAATACGAAATCAGTTGACAAATCAAATCCTTTGTAGCTGAATTCCATACCGAAACCTCCTTCATATTTAGCATATGGAGTTTTATCTTTTAACAATACTCTATTAGCAGTAGAATATACATTAGTGATGTTACCGTCAACATCATAATATAAAGCTTCTCCAGTTGCACTGTCAACACCAGCATATCTTACTAAGAAGAATGTATCAGGTGCATATCCAACTTTATTAGTTGTATAACCTCTTAAAATCTCATCACTGAATGGAGGGTTTAAGCTGTTGATGTTACGATCGAATTGAGCAGCGTTCACATAGAAAGACAAGTTCATATCTTGTTTTTTAATAGCGAAACCTTTTAACTCAACCTCAATACCTTTAGCTTCCCAATCTCCAACGTTTCTAGTTAATGCAAAACCTTCACCTGGAGTAACGTCAGCATATAAGAAATCACTTCTCTTATCTTTGAAATAAGACATTGTTAAAGCAAGACGGTCGTTAAACATTCTTGATTCAAAACCTAAATCCAATTTCTCAACTTGCTCGAATTTCAACTCAGGGTTACCGATTCTGCTTCCGTTAAGGATAGTAGATGGAACACCAGCGTAGTTAGTAGAAGAGAACGTGTCAATAACACCGTATCTTGTAGCACCGTTAGTATTATTCAACTGACCCCAAGAAGCTCTTAGTTTCAAGTAGTTCAAATACTGGCTAGAAGTAAAGAAATCTTTAGTTACAACCCAACCAGCTGAAGCACCTTTTGCGAAAGCTCCATTAGTTTCAGCACCTAATAAAGATGAGTTGTCATGACGTCCGTACAAAGACAATAAATATTTCCCTTTGTAATCGTAATCTAAGTTTCCGAAGATACCGTACTGAAGCTCCTCAGTTCTAGCAACACCCGCTGCAGTTGGGGTAGTTCCTGAAGTTGGGAAATCACCGATAAATCCTTTTCTAGTTTGAGTGTGAGATCTGAAGTTGATTTTCTGATAGTCATACATCGCAATTGCGTTGAAGTTATGATTTTCAGCAACAGTAAACTTGTAGTTTAAGATGTTAGTCCACTGTAAGTCTAAGTTATCCCAACCGTTATCTGTTTTACTACCTGGAGCAGAAGGGTCACCTACGTAACCATCTAATACCGATCCTGGCTTAACGAAATACTCTCTTTGGTATCTTTCGTAGTTCAAACCTAATCTAGTTGTGAACACTAAGTTTTTAAGGATGTTTACATCCATATAAGGTCTTGCATACCCTCTGAAGAATCTAGTTTCTTCCGGGTTGTTGATCATCGCCTCAGCAATAGGGAAACCTGTATGAGTCAAGTTGTAGCTTGGTTGTCCGTTAACATCCAAAATTAACTCACCTGTATTAGGATCTCTGTCATAAACTGGCTCATAAGGGTTGTACCACATCATTGCAGCAAACGGGTTCTGAGCGTTATATCTATCCCTTGGTAAAGTATTAGTCTCATAAGATCCTCTTACATTTAAACCAAATTTAAGATAGTTGTTAAGTTTCGACTCTCCGTTATAAGCAGATGTGATTCTGTTGTAACCATCGATGTTATCAATGATACCAGTATCTTTGTTATAACCGATAGAGAAGAAATGATTTGTATTCTCACCACCTGAAGTCACAGAGAATGTAAAGTTATGCAATGAACCTTTTCTCAAAAGTTCATCTTGCCAATCCACATTGTAACCTCTTGCAATTTCTAATTGAGCAGGAGTCATACCGATAATGTTTCCATCACCTAACTCTGTCTCATATTGGATTTTCTCATCAACGTTCATCAAACGGAACGGATCTTTAATTCTTTCAGTGAAACCGAATGAGTTGTTGATCTCGAATGAAGTTTTAGTAGCCAATTTACCTCTTCTAGTAGTAATAACCACAACTCCATTTCCTCCTCTTGAACCGTAGATAGCAGCAGCAGCACCGTCTTTAAGCACCACTAAAGACTCAACATCCTGAGGAGCGATCGCAGTAGCCTCAGACTCACTTACGAAAACACCATCCACTACATAAGTAGCACCACTATAACCTCCAGTGATACTTACGTTACCACGTACAGTTACGTAACCACCTTGTCCAGGCTGTCCGTTTCTTGCAGTAACCTGTACACCGGCAGCTTTACCCTGTAAAGCATTCTGGAAAGATAATGATGGAGCCTGTTTTACAAACTCTTCTCCGGCAACTGTTGAAATAGCAGATGTAATTTTGTTAACATCTTTTTTAAACACCCCCACAGAAACAACCACATCTTCTAATTGTGTAGCTTGAGGTTGCATCACTACATTCATTTTACTTGCAGCGCCAACAACCAAAGTCTGATCTTTCATCCCGATGAATGAAAAAACCAAAGACTCTCCGTTCTTAGCTTTGATGGTATAATTTCCATCCATGTCAGTTTGTGCTCCCCTTGTTGTACCTTTAACAACAACGCTCACACCTGGTAACGGCATACCACCTTCGGTAACTGTACCAGTAATAGTTTTCTCTTGTGCGAAGGAAAACTGCATTGAAAACGCCAATAACAGCGCAAAAATCCATTTAAACTTCGATCTCATATTAATTTTATTTGAGTTAGTTATTTCGCAAACTTCTTAAATTTTTCTTAAATAACCAAATAATACTAGAGGTTTATACATTTTACCATGTGTTAAATATTTTACAGAAATATACCACATTAAAAAAATGCACCACTTTTATTCCATTAAAAAACACTAAAGACAAGCAACTTTTTTACATTTGCAAAAAACAATTATGCTACTTAACAATCACTCCACCTTCATATTAGAAGCCGGAACAGATGAAGCCGGCCGCGGCTGTCTTGCCGGCCCGGTAACCGCAGCAGCAGTAATTCTCCCCGAAAATTTCGAACTGGAACTCTTGAACGATTCCAAACAATTGTCCGAAAAAATCAGAGAAAAACTAAAACCCTTAATCGAAGAAAAAGCTCTTAGTTTTAAAGTAACACATCTGGAACCCAAAATCATTGACCAAATCAATATTTTAAACGCCTCCATAAAAGCCATGCAGGAATGCATCGTGCAGCTAAACCCGATTCCGGAGTATATTATAGTAGACGGCAACCGGTTCAAACCTATCAACAACATTCCATACAGCTGTATCGTAAAAGGCGACAGCAAATACCTTAGCATTGCAGCAGCCTCGGTTTTAGCCAAAACGTATCGCGACCAATACATGGATCGCATCCACGAAGAATTCCCTATGTACAACTGGAAGAAAAACAAAGGTTATCCCACCGAAGAACACCGCGAAGCCATTAAGAAATATGGCGTAACCAAATACCACAGAATGTCCTTTCGCCTATTACCGGAACAACTTTCTTTAGATCTATAAAAAAAGGAAGCCTTTCGACTTCCTTACCTTAATATATACAAATACACATATTATACAATTTCCGCTTCAAACAGAGCAGCGAAGTGCTCCAGGATTTTTTGTTTCACCTCTTCTTCGTTTACTTTATCCACACCCAGCTCCACATGCAAAGAAGTTACCGCTTTTCCTTTAATCCCACACGGAATGATATTATCAAAATAACCCAGGTCTGCATTTACGTTTAACGCAAAACCATGCATGGTCACCCAACGCGAGGCACGCACTCCCATTGCACATATTTTTCTAGCGAAAGGCGTTCCCACACCTAACCAAACTCCGGTCTCTCCTTCACTTCTTTCACATTCCAACCCATATTCTGCTAAAGTCAGGATGATTGCTTCTTCCAACAAACGCAAATACTTATGGATATCAGTAAAGAAATTCTCCAGGTCCAATATCGGATAACCCACAATCTGACCGGGCCCATGGTAGGTAATATCTCCTCCTCTATTGATTTTATAAAAGGTAGCACCTTTTTCGATAAGCTGCTTTTCACTTAAAAGTAAATTCGAGAGATCCCCACTTTTCCCCAAAGTATAGACGTGCGGATGTTCCACAAACAAAAAATGGTTGTTGGTCGCAATTTCAGGACGTTCCCGCTTAGCTACTTTCTGCGCAACAATATCCGCAAAAAGCACTTCCTGATAATCCCAGGTTTCTTTATAATCTTTTTGCCCCAGATCCTGAAGGCTTACTTTTTTATTCATGACAGTATTAAAAAAAATTATTTTTTTTCAGAACACAAAAGTACAAAATAGTTTCCGAAGAAAAGAAAGCGGTGGTCAGTTAGCAGCAACCAGATCTGTGGTTTTAAACCAAATCACGTTATTATCTCATTTCCAAAATATCCCATTGCCTCATTTTTAAATTATACCTATCTTTGCACCCTTAAAAATCAATACTATATGCAACTTTCAGAACAAGAAATCATCAGAAGAGAGAAATTGAGCAAGTTGAGAGAGCTTGGCATCAATCCGTATCCCGCAAATTTGTTTCCCGTAGACCATACGTCGAAACAGATAAAGGACACTTTTGAAGAAGGAAAGAAGGTTGTAGTAGCCGGACGTTTGATGAGTGTTCGCGATCAGGGAAAAGCCTGTTTTGCGGAACTTCAGGACAGCGAAGGGAGAATCCAGACGTATTTCAACCGTGATGTGATTTGTCCGGATGAAGACAAAACCTTATACAACACCGTTTTCAGAAAACTGACCGATTTAGGCGACTTTATCGGTGTGGAAGGCGAATTGTTCACTACTCAGGTAGGCGCAAAATGTATCCGTGTTTCCGGCTTTACTTTTTTAAGCAAAACATTACGCCCGTTACCATTACCAAAAACCGATACCGACGGAAACGTTTATGACGAATTCGTGGACCCGGAATTACGCTACCGTATGCGTTACGTAGATTTAGTGGTAAACCCACAGGTAAAAGATGTTTTCATAAAACGAACCAAGTTATTCACCGCCATGAGAACCTTCTTCAATGAGGCCGGGTATATGGAAGTAGAAACTCCGGTTTTACAGTCGATACCTGGTGGTGCAGCAGCAAGACCATTCATTACACACCATAATAGTTTAGACATTCCTTTATACATGAGGATTGCCAACGAGTTATATTTAAAAAGACTGATTGTAGGTGGTTTTGACGGGGTTTATGAGTTTTCAAAAAACTTCCGAAACGAAGGAATGGACCGTACCCACAACCCGGAATTTACCGCAATGGAAATCTATGTAGCCTACAAAGACTACAACTGGATGATGAATATGACAGAGAGCCTTTTGGAATACTGCGCAACTCAGGTGAACGGAACAACTGAAGCTACTTTCGGAGAACACAAAGTAAACTTCAAAGCGCCGTATGCAAGAGTTACCATGACCGATGCCATCAAACAATTCACAGGTTTTGACATTACCGGAAAATCGGAAGAGGAATTACGCGAAGCAGCAAAATCTATGGGAATCGAAGTAAACGAAACCATGGGTAAAGGAAAATTAATCGATGAGATTTTCGGAGAAAAATGCGAAGGTAACTTTATACAGCCGACCTTCATTACGGATTATCCAAAAGAAATGTCGCCTTTGTGTAAATCCCACCGTGACAATCCGGAATTGACCGAGCGTTTCGAGTTGATGGTTTGCGGAAAAGAAATCGCCAATGCCTATTCGGAATTGAACGACCCGATTGACCAGCGTGAGCGTTTCGAAGCCCAGATGGCACTTGCAGCAAAAGGAGATGACGAAGCCAACGGCATTATCGATGAAGATTTCTTAAGAGCTTTAGAATATGGTATGCCGCCAACATCAGGTTTAGGAATCGGAATGGACCGTTTGATCATGTTCTTAACCAACAATCCGTCAATTCAGGAAGTATTATTCTTCCCACAAATGCGTCCGGAGAAAAAAACACCGCAGTTAGAATTGGAAGCCGAAGAAAAACTAATCGTGGAGTTGTTACAGAAAAATGAAAACACTATGGAACTGGCCGATTTGAAAACCCAGGCTGCCTTAAGCGGTAAAAAATGGGACAAAGCCATGAAAACTTTAGCCCAACACGGCTTAACAAAAGTAGCCGTTAACGGGGAAAGCAAAGTAGTGGAATTGACTATGTAATGCCAAACATACATACAAAGAAAAGGTTGTCGAAAGGCAGCCTTTTTTATTTTCCATTACCCGGATTAAACCTTTTTAAACTTTCTCTGTCCTATAGCTGTAACTCAAAAAAAATAAAGACATGAAAAATTTAGCAGTGGCAGTAATTGCTTTTATCGGATTAACCGTTCAGGCACAGGAAAGAAAAATGGAACAGGTAAATTTAACTCCGGAGCAACGCGTGGAACTTCAGGTTAAAAAAATGACCCTTGATCTGGATTTGAATGACAAACAACAAAAAGAAGTTAAGTCCTTATTAACTGCGCAAAGCAAAAAAAGAGAAGAAGCCAAAGCAAAAAGAGAGGCTGCCATAACAGATGGTAAAACACCAACCAGCGACGAACGTTTTGCCATGAAAAACAAAATGCTGGACGAACAGATTGCTTTCAAAGGAGAAATGAAAAAAATCTTAAACGAAAAGCAAATGCAGAAGTGGGAAGAAAACAAAGAAGAACGCATGGAAAACCGCAGAGAACACCTACAGGACAAACGCAGAATGATGCATCACAAATCAGGCAGATAATGTTATTATTTTAACGTAATTTTGGAATTATTGCATTTTTAGTTTAGATTTGACAACTATAACTATTAACCACTAAAAAATTATGAAAAAAATAATTGCATTTTTCGTTTTGTTTTTAGCCTTCACCTCTGGTGTTGCTGCACAAACACAGAACAAAGGCGCTGCGCAATCACAAAACACTGCGGATGCCAATGAAGTAAATGCCAAAAGAGACTACGAAGCGGTTGCAGCAGTAATTCAGTTAACTCCTGAAACACAAGATGCTTTAATTGCAGTACTTAGAAAAAAATACGATGCCCTGTCACAACCGAACATGACCGATGCACGCAGAGACGAAATCAAAGCCATCATCGAGAAAAAACTTCAAAAAGTATTAGGGCCGGATATCTTAAAACAACTTGGCAACCACCCATCGGTTTACAAGCAACTTGTTTCAGATACTTCTTTATAATTACAAAAATATGTTATAAAAAAACCACCTTATTTAAAGGTGGTTTTTTTTATATGTTTTACTTTAATTCCTGAGCTACTTTCCCCACAGCTTCTATAGTGAAATCAAGATCCGAATAACTTAACGCATCGGTAATAAACCAGGTTTCATAGGCGGATGGTGCAATATACACCCCCTCTTTCAGCAAACCGTGGAAGAATTTCTTAAAGGTATCATTATCGCCGTTGGCCGCCGTCTGAAAATCATAAACCGGATTGGCATCAAAATGAACCGAAATCATCGACCCCACTCTGTTAATGGTAAAAACGATTTGGTGCTCCTTTAATTTTGCACGGATTCCTTTTTCAAGATAGGCTGTTTTCTCCTCTAATCGCTTGAACAATTCAGCATCTTCATTAATTTCATTCAACATGGCATACCCCGCCGCCATAGCCAACGGGTTTCCTGACAAAGTTCCCGCCTGATACACAGGCCCTACCGGCGCCAGATAATTCATGATTTCGTTTCGGGCCGCGAAAGCACCAACCGGCAATCCGCCACCAATCACCTTTCCAAAACAGGCAATATCCGCTTTGATATCAAATAACTCTTGCGCTCCGCCTTTTGCCAGTCTAAATCCGGTCATTACTTCATCGAAAATAAGCAAGGTACCATTCGCATCACATACTTCTCTCAGACCTTTCAAAAAACCTTCTTTTGGAGGAATGCAACCCATATTCCCGGCAACCGGTTCAATGATGATGGCCGCTATTTCATTTTTATTAGCTTCAAACAATGCCTTTACATTCTCCAAGTCGTTGTACTTCGCCAAAAGGGTATCTTTAGCAGTTCCTTCCGTTACACCGGGACTATTCGGAACTCCAAACGTACTCAATCCGCTTCCGGCCGCAATCAGGAACGAATCGGAATGTCCGTGGTAGCAACCTGAAAATTTGATAATCTTATCACGCTTGGTATATCCTCTGGCCAAACGAATAGCGCTCATACAAGCTTCGGTACCGGAATTCACAAAACGGATTTTATCGATATTAGGCACCATCGACACCGCTAATTCTGCAATTTTGGTTTCCAACTCGGTCGGCATACCGAAAGAAGTTCCTTTCTTCGCCTTTTCAATCACTGCACTAACAACGGGTTCGTGAGCATGCCCTAAAAGCATCGGCCCCCAGGAATTGATATAATCAATTAAACGGTTACCGTCTTCATCATATAAATAAGCCCCTTTGGCTTCTTTAACAAAAATTGGCGTTCCCCCTACTGCCTTAAAGGCGCGAACCGGTGAATTCACACCACCAGGTATAACTTTTGCAGCTTCAACAAAAAGTTCGCTGCTTCTTTGGTATAACATTACGATTTAACTTTTAGGATTTGACCAATGGAAATAGCATTGGAAGATAGATTATTTAATTCGATTAACTGATCAACCGATAAATTGAATTTTCTGGAAATAGAATACAAAGTATCACCCTGTGTTACGCGATAAGACTTTTCATCTAAAGGCAATTCCGATATTTTAGCAATGGGCTTATATCCGCTGCCGATGACCTCTTCATCTAATTTATAAAGCTCATAACGTTCGATAAGACCGATTAATTTGTCCGGATATTTTGGATCTGTCGCATAACCCGCCGCGCGTAAGCCTTTAGCCCAAGCTGCATAATCTCCTTTGTCAAGTTTAAACAAGGTAGCATAACGGCTGCGCGAAGTCAAAAACAAGGAATGGTCGCGATACGATTCAGACGGATGTTCATATTTCCTGAAACATTCCTGCTCGGCATCATCATCATGACGCACACTTTCGCCCGTCCATCCGGTATGGCATTTTATTCCGAAGTGATTGTTAGCTTTTTGTGCTAAAGTACCGGTTCCGGCACCCGATTCCAATATACCTTGCGCTAAAGTTATACTTGAGGGAACTCCATGTTTTCGCATGTTGTCATTGGCTATCTCCCTGTATTGCGCGACATACTGTTTAACCAACTCTGTGGTCACCCCCACTTTGGAAGTCGCCTCCAGTACTTCTGTATTATTTTCCGGCTGCGGTTTTGGCTTGTTATGAACCACAGGTTTCTTAACCGTTACGGTAGGCTTAGTTATTTTAGTCGTTGTCCTTACCTTATTAGAGGAACCACAGCTGTATACAACAACGGCGGTCAGCAAAACAATAATTCTTCTCATCAACTTCTAATACTTTATTATGGGCATCTTTTTTTTACTCAGCAACTGATTCATTCCTGCCACCCCCTGAAGTCCTCCGGTATGCACACACAGCACTTTAGAGCCTTTCGGAAAAAATCCTTTTTTAACAAGATCCAGAACACCGTACAGCATCTTCCCCGTATAAACCGGATCCAACGGAATAGTGGTCTGATGGTAAAAATCGTTCAAAAACCGCACCAATTCTTCATCAATTTTCCCGTACCCGCCAAAATGATAGGATTCAATCAGTTCCCAATTATCATTTTTGGCAAATCTACAAATATCATCAGATAAAAACGAACCTTTTAACGCAGGAAAAACCAACACCTTCTGATTTGCCTTTGAAGCATTTATAATCCCGGCCGCCGTAGTCCCCGTTCCCGCAGAACAACATATAAAATCGAAACCGGCATCGCTTTCCGTCAAAATCTCTTCGCAGCCTTTTACCGCCAAAGCATTGGAACCTCCTTCAGGCAAAAGATAAAAATCGCCGGAATACTCCTTCAATTTTTGCTGAAATGCAGCTGATTCTTTATCTGAATATTCGTCTCTTGAAACAAAATGAAGTTTCATCCCCTGCGACAACGCAAAAGACAAAGTCGGGTTTTCATCTACTTTGGACTCAAGTTCTTCTCCACGGATCACTCCGATAGTAGCAAATCCATTTAATCTACCGGCCGCCGCTGTTGCCGCAATATGATTGGAATATGCTCCTCCAAAAGTCAAAAGCGTTTTACAACCTTTAGCCCGAGCTTCTACCAGATTGTATTTAAGTTTTCTGAACTTATTGCCGGAAATAAACGGATGCAACAAATCTTCACGTTTAATAAAAAGCGTTACATCATCATTTAAACCGTAAAAAACTTCCTGATTGGTCGATTGCATTTTAAACTATAAAAAAAGTGCAACCTAAGGCTGCACTTTATATTATTTAGATATCACACTATTAGTTGTTGATAATCACTTTTTTACCAATTTCTTTGTTATCCTCAGTATTAAGTCTTACAACATACACCCCTGTTGCCAAAGAAGATGTTGGAAGAGCATACTCAGTATTGTTACCCAAATCAGCTTTAGTAAGCACTAGTTTACCAGCGATATCGTACACTGAACATGTTTTAAGACTGATCATCTCAGGATTGCTGATTACAAGATTTTTAGTATTGTTGTTCTGATACACTACAAAACTCTGAGAAATTTCAGTATCGTTGCTAGATAATGTTCCTTCAGTAAACGTGATTTCAAAACGGTTTGTCACCGTACCTGCTGGCAATGTAATTTCAAAGAAATCATTTTTGATGTCAAAATACTTATCTACCACCTTATCATAAATATAGATATTTTCAGCCATATCAAAGTTGATCAGATTACCAACAGTCACTTTGAATGTTGTCTGAGCATTTGCTTTGAAAGCAAAAGGAATTCTTTTACTAATACCGAAAGGCAATGTTGAAATGATGTACTGATTGGTTTGATCTAAAGGAAAATAAGCATCTTTTGGTAAATTGTACTCAGGACATTTAGCATCCATTCCCAAATCAATATTATCAGTTGCCAAATCATTGAAAGCCAACGCTGACTCTCTTGAATACTGATTGTTTATAACAGTATGGATTTTGATTTGAGGCAACTCTCTTTTTGAATATTGAGTATAATCCACTCCCTGAACACTCTGAATAGGATCCCAGTTTGCACGCTCCTGCATTCCGTCTCTTTCGAAGTCGGAATTATTAAGAGTTCCTTCTTTTACGAAAACGCGGTAAGAGTTCTTCATTTGAGCATTACCTAAAGCAATACCTTCCACTTTGAATCCTTGCCCAATTGGAGTAAACATTCTTTTATATGTACTTCCTGTTGACGCTCCGGTTGTATTTAAAGTACCGTCACCATTATAAGTATTCCAAGTTGCAGCAGTGTAAGTTCCCGGAGAATAATCACCATTGTTAGCGATATATGTTCCGTAACCTCCTTGGTAATCCACAAGGTAGTGTGAATTGGTCGCATCGTTATGTTCCCAGAAATAAGCCGTACCGTTAATAAATGCCAAGTTAGCAGCATCTCTTAAAAACAGGTTAAGGTTGATGGCTGACGGATAAGGATTACCAGTTAAAGTTCTCATCCCCGGGGCAACTGAAACATTAATATTTCCGTCGTTCGGTTTTCCTCTGAAATCATATCGTTGATTGGCTCCAGGGTTATTCGCACTGGTACCGTCAGTTCCTTTCATTGTAAATCCTTCACCGGCATTGATGGTATTACCGCTTCCAACATACACCCAGTTTGAATAGGCATTGGAAGTAGTAAACTTATAAATCCATCGGTTGGAAATAGTTAGCGGAGATGCCAAACCATTAAGTGCTGATGTAATAACAGGGTTGTTAGCAGTCGTGATTCCGGTAACATCTTTCAATTGGGCAATACCGAAAGGATTATTCACCGCTGTCGAGGACAACACATTCCCTACCGGAGAACACCAGTAGTTGTAATCGAACCCGTCTGCAGTACCTTCCTGATACACAGACAAAGCACCCACACCTTTGTTTACTCCGGAACCAGTAGTCCCCTGCAACAATTGCGCGTTACTCCTCAGATACATATTACTTGTCGCAGCATTCAGTTCTAAATCGCCTTTAATGAACAATTGTTCATTATTAACAAACACATAGCTGTTCGGACTCACGTACATTTGAGCAGACACCTGCTCCTGATTAAACATTGCCGCCAACAGCAACAATGAACCTTTAAGTAATCTTGACTTCATAAGCGCTAAAAATTTAGTAGGGTTCGACACTTAAAAACAAAAATATCGCATTTTTTTCTATACACCAAACCATTTTTAACTTTTTATTTAAAATGCTTAAAAAACAGTTGAAATACAAAGTTCAAACAATCAGGCGCTTAAAAAACAATAATTCATTCCCTTATTCAATAGTAAGATGCAACGGTAGAAAAAACAGCTTGAATTTTGTAGGTATAAACCTAACTATTTAATAACATAAAGAAGGTGCAATCTTACTTTTTTTGTTATAATATTGTGATTTTCAATGTTTTTTGTTACAGTGAAAACATTTTTTAATTTAACGCAACCCCTCATTTTTTACTATGCTTGCATCTATTTAAACACAGGAATCAAGACCCGCAAAGGCTTTGACTCAAAAAGCAACCGGGTTTTTCACAACAAATTATAAAAAAATTTAAGGATATGATTGAAATATGACGCAACCATACCGAATAAAGCAATAATTATTTGATAAAAATGATAAATTTACAATACATGTAATATTTTATTTTATGAGAAAAAATTACCCCAATTTTACTTTACCAAAAACAGCATTTCTAAAAGAGTTAAATCTTTTTAATCGAAAAGAGAGTCAATTAGTCTTAACACTACTTATGACTTTTTTTACCTTATTAACTAATGCCCAATCAGTTACAGACAACTTTACAGCTACAGGAGCAGGAACATGGACAGCACCTCCTGGAGTAAACTCTATTACTGTAGAGGCCTGGGGAGGCGGTGGTCACGGAGCATCCTCTACCGGAGGTAATGCAGGTGCCGGAGGTGGTGGAGGCGCTTACGCCAGAAAAGTAATTGCCGTAACACCAGGAGTAACGTACAACCTGTTCGTTGGTGCAGGCGGAACAAGCACAACCACAGACGGAGGCGATTCCTATTTCAACAATGCAACAATATTTTTAGCAGTTGGAGGTAAAGGCCCAGCTACAAATGCTGCCACAGGAGGCGCAGGAGGTCTGGCAACAAACTGCGTAGCCGATACCGCTTACAACGGCGGTAGCGGTGGTAATGTAGTTAGTGGAGATTCAGGTGGCGGTGGCGGTGGTGCCGGAAATGCCAACCCAGGAACAAGTGGTTCAGGAACAACTGCAGGTACCGGAGGAACTACAGGTGGTGGAAATGGAGGAGCCGGAAGAACAACGAACGGTAGCGGAAGCGCCGGATCAACTTTAGCCGGTGGTGGTGGTGGAGCCAGAGGAGCAAATAATGGAGGTAATGGCGCCAGAGGCGAACTTCGTATTACATATACACCTCCAGTTCCCGCCAACGACAATTGTGCCGCAGCTATAGGATTAACCGTCAACTCAGGCTTAACCTGTACAACCCAAACATTTGGAACGACCGCCAGTGCAACACAGTCACAAGCCGGTTGTACCGGAACGGCAGATGATGACATTTGGTACAGTTTCGTTGCCACAAGCACATCCCATACTGTAACAGTTACACCTACAACTCTAAGCAACGCAGTATTTCAGTCTTTTAGCGGATCATGCGCTGGATTAACAGACTTGGGATGTACAAATGCCACAACAGGATTTACTGCAGAAACAGCCACCTTAAGCGGATTGACAATAGGAAACACATATTACGTAAGAGTATTCAGCGCCGCTAACGGATCCGGCCAGGGAACTTTCAACATCTGCATCACAACACCAATAGCAAACGACAACTGCTCCGGCGCTACTGCTATCACCGTAAACACCAACGGAAGTTGTACCTTAACAACCTCAGGCACTTCAGTTACCGCAACTCAGTCACAAGCCGGCTGTGCAGGAACAGCTGATGATGACGTATGGTTTAGCTTTGTGGCCGCAAACACTGCACAAGACATCACTGTTACACCGGGAACCATGAGCGATGTCGTATTCCAGGTATTCTCAGGTACTTGCGGCACATTATCATCTATGGGATGTATTGACGCAACATTAGGCTCCAGTGCAGAATCCGCATCAGCAACAGGACTTACCGTTGGAGCAACTTACTACATCAGAGTATACAGTTATTCAAATGGAACAAATCAGGGCACCTTTACGGTTTGTGTAACCAACCCTGGATATTGCAGCGCAACTTCAAGCGTTAGCACAAGATATATCAACAGCGTTCAGACAATCGGAAACTTAACCAATATGTCGAACTTAAATACCGGAAGAGCCGCTTCTGGATACGCGGATTATACCGGATTACCTACCACAACCCAAATCCCTGGAGGCGGTATCAACGTAGATTATGTTTTGGCCGTATCAAGACAATTCATGAAAGTATGGGTAGACTGGAATAATAGCGGCACCTTTACAGATGCTGCACCGGAACTTGTCTACACAACGGGAGGTGTTCAAACCATTGCCGGTTCATTTGGTTTTGTAGTTCCGATGGGGACTGCACCGGGGACCTACCGCATGAGAATCAGAACTTACGAGACTTCCCAAACTTTTGGCCCTTGCGGAGTTTTAATAAACGGAGAAACCGAAGACTATTCAGTTACCGTAATTGCAGATTGCCCTGCTAAAATCACATCCGTTACAGACGGTTCAAGATGTGAGCCGGGTACTGTAGATCTATATGCTTACGGAACAGCCGGAACCACACAATACAGATGGTACAATGCCTTAACAGGCGGCGCATTGGTTGGAACATCCAATACAAACCTTTGGACTACACCATCGATCAGTAGCACAACAACTTATTATGTTGCTGCTTTCAACGGAACTTGCGAATCTTTATTCCGAGAGAAAGTTGTGGCAACCGTAAACCTTTCATCCGTAATCAGCGTAACCCCTTCCACTCCGGAAGTTTGTGGCGAAAACAATGTTGTATCCATTAGCGCAACCGGAGATGTAATGGTCGAAGACTTAGTTAACGTAACTTTCAACGACGGTACTTTCGGAAGCTTAGTAAGACAAAATGTTGCTGCGGATGCCAATACACAATGGACCGTAAGAACAAGTCCATACATTCCAACAGGAGCCGTATGGAAGCCGGCTTTAACTTCCAGAACCGTAGGAGATCAGTTCGCTTTATCAGTTTCAGATTTTGCCAGCCCTAATCCAAAAGACATGATTCTAAGAACAGCTGTTCTGAATGCTTCAGTCTACACGGATTTACATTTGAGCTTCAAACATCATTTCTCTTATTACGCAGGAGAGCCGTCTCAGTGGGCCGATATCGATGTGTCAACTAACGGAGGTGGCGCTTGGACAACTATCCAGTCTTACACTTCCACTCAGGGATATGCAGGTTTATTTAACGAAGTTACCCTCGACTTATCCGCTTATGCCGGAGCACCAAGTTTAATGGTTCGTTTCCGATATCATTTGGCAGGTGGTTCAGCATGGGCTGACGGATGGGCCATTGATGATGTTCGCCTATACGGCACAAGACCGATGAACACGACTTTCACCTGGAGCGGAGGTTCCGTAAACGCTTTTATTGATGCCGCTTGTACGATTCCATATGTTGCGCAAAGCGTTTCAACTGTTTACGTTAAACCAACCGGAGCACAGTTAACCAGTCCATCATGGTCGTTCACAGCAACCGCGACGCTTTCTAACGGATGTCCGGTTTCTAAATTAATTACCGTAAACAATAAAACCAAATTATGGAAAGGTAATGTGGATGGCAACTGGTACAATCCAAACAACTGGGAACCAGCAGGTGTTCCGGATGCTAATACCTGTGTATTCATCTATGATGGTCCTTTTGACTCAAAAATCAACACTGCCGCAAGTAACGCTTTTGCAAGAACACTTACGGTTCGACCAAATGGTGATCTTCAGATTTTATCAAACAATAATTTAACAGTGACTGACGGAGTTACTGTTGACGCCAGCGGTATTTTCAACATCGAAAATGCAGGAAGCTTAATCCAGGTGAACAACGTGGCCAATTCCGGCAACATTTTCATGAAGCGCAATGTTAACATCCGTAAACTAGATTATGTATACTGGTCTTCACCGGTTGCTAACTTCGGACTAAACAATGTATCTCCTGGAACTACAGGCTACAAATGGAAATGGACCCCGACTATCCCTACCAACACTAACGGATTCGGAAACTGGTTAGGCACTAGCGAAACCATGACTTTAGGTAAAGGATATATTGTAAGAGGACCGAATGCGTACACCACGACCCTGCAGAATTACACTGCCACTTTTACAGGAGTTCCAAATAACGGTACCATCACGATACCAATTTCGAGAGGAACTTATAACGGCGCCAATTATGCAACAGGAGTATCCACAACGCCGGCTACTAAGGATGATGACAACTGGAACCTGATCGGTAACCCATATCCGTCTGCCATTGATGCGAACACTTTCTTGGCAAACAATACAAACATAGCCGGTTTTATCAAATTATGGACGCACGGAACTTTACCATCATCTGCCATTGCAGATCCGTTCTATGAGAACTTTGTAGCCAATTATACTGTTGCGGATTACATTACTTTCAACTACCTGGGATCATTAAGTCCAATATTTGACGGTAAGATTGCGGCCGGACAAGGTTTCTTTGTCTTGATGAACCACACTTCAGCCGCGACAACCGAGAATGTAACCTTTACAAATACATTAAGAAGTAATGCTAATCGTAACGATCAGTTTTTCAGAGATAGCGAAGGAACTTCTGAAAAGCACCGTATCTGGTTAGACCTGATTTCTCCTAGCAATGCAGGAAGCAGAACCCTTGTAGGCTATGCCACTGGCGCTACGCACGGTAAAGACCATTATTATGATGCTCCGGCTCTAGATGTTAAAACAGATTTTGAAATCTACTCGTTAATTGGCGATGAAAGATTCAACATCCAAGGAAAAGGATTGCCTTTTGACAGCGCTGATGTTATTCCATTGGGAATCAAAGCTCCAACAAGCGGAAATTACACAATTGCCATTGGAACAGTAGACGGAATGTTTGCAGAAACAACCCGAAAAATTTATTTGTTAGACAAGCAACTTAATGTAACACACGATTTAAAAGTTGCTCCATATTCATTCACAACTAATTCAGGAGTAAATGACAACCGCTTCGAACTGCATTTCACAGAAAGCACTTTGGGTAACAACGATGTAAGTGAGCTAACGAACAGTGTTTTGGTTTACACAGATTCTAAATTAAACATCAAATCCGGAATGGAACCAATTAAGGAAATTGCCGTTTACGACATTCTGGGCAAACTGATTGTTGAGAAGAACGACATCAACGACAACAATTTCACGGTAAACAACTTGGCTCCAACAATGAGTACATTGGTTGTAAAAATCACCCTTGAAAATGGTGTTGTAGTATCCAAAAAGGTCATTTTCTAAATCCTAAAACTTCACAAAAAAAGGTCTCAAAGTTTTGAGGCCTTTTTTTATTGGTAATTTTTACGTTTTTTTAACATTATTTTAAATTTTGTTATTTTTTCAAAAAAACATGTATTTCATCGATAATTTAACCACAACATGTTAACAAAAATTAGTTTTTATCGATTTATTTAATACTTTTAGCGAGATTTCGATATTTTCACAACAATTACTAACTGCTAAAAATTAAAAATTAATCAACCAAAATGAAGGAAAACTACTATTTTATCAGCCATCCAAACGAAATGAATAAGCAGGATTATGCATTTCTCAAAAAGGGCAGGCTATTATTATTATTCTTTTTTCTGCTCTTTACATTTCAGATTTGGGGACAGGGAACGCAATGTTCAAATGCGACCCCGATAACAATTAATGGTGCCTGTATTACAAACCATACAATTGTTGACACCGGTCAAAATGCACCAAATGTTGGATCAACAGGTCCAAATGGATCAGTATGCGCAACAGGTACTTTCAGAAGAGAAGGCTGGTACACCTTTACGGTAACCGGTGGTCCACTAAACGTAACCATAACAGCCTCTTCAGCCGACAGAAATTTATATATACAACTTATTTCTCAGACTGGAGCATGTGCTGGAATTGCTCAAATTGCATGTGCCAACAATGACACTAATACAAACAGTGCACAAACAGAAACCATTTCAAACGTTTCCTTAAACAACGGAACCTATTATATTAAGGTATCCAACGTTGGAAATAACAACGACATGATACTTAACAGTTTATGTGTAGTATCACCACCGGCAAACGACGATTGTACGGGAGCAATTCCATTAACGGTTAATACATCAGGAACTTGTACGTACACTACTTATTCGAATGCAAATTCAACGGCTTCAACCACACCCTCAACACCTCCTGCTCCTGGTTGCTCCAGCTACTTAGGATCAGACGTTTGGTTCTCATTCGTAGTACCGGCTTCAGGTGAAGTAACAATTGACACGCAAACCGGCGTAATGACTGACGGTGGCATGGCTTGGTATACCGGAGCATGTGGCTCGTTAACTTTATTAGAGTGTGACGACGACGACAGTGCCAATGGCTTAATGCCGTATATCACCCGTACAGGTTTAACCCCTGGCGCTACCATCTACGTTAGATTTTGGGAATACGGAAATGACAATAACGGAACTTTTGGCATTTGTGCATCTACCAGACCGATATGTGCTACACCAACTGCTCAACCAACTGCTTTAAGTTTAACACCAGCGGGCGGCAACATCAGTGGTTCTTTCACAGCGGCAAGTCCGGCCCCTTCAAATTATTTAGTGGTCTACAACACAACCGGAGCTACTCCTTCACCTGCTAACAATACTACGTATACTGTTGGCGGAACAGTGGGAGCCGGAAATATTGTAGCAGATATTGACACAAACACAAGCTTTTCAGTATCAGGATTAAACTCCTCCACTACTTATTATTTCTTTGTGTTTTCATATAACAACAGCAGTTGTGCAGGACCTGTTTATCTAACCACAACGCCATTAACAGGAAATGCAACTACGGGGATTGCTTATTGTACCCCTGTTACCACTTCAACACTTGATTACATCTCTAATTTCACCACCACTGGCGGTTTCTCAAACTTCAGCCATTCATCAGCCTCTTCACAACCAGCAGGCTATGGTGATTTCTATACAACATACAGCGCTTCTCAGGCAGCTGGAGCAAGTTTAAACTTCTCCGAAACCTATGTAGGTGGTTCACACGGTTTCAACATTTGGGTAGACTGGAACAATGACGGTGATTTTGCCGATGCAGGTGAAAAAGTTTTTGGATCTGCAGCCATCGCAGGCGGACATTCCGGAAGTTTTACAGTTCCCGGAGGAACACCAATTGGCGACTACAGAATGAGAATCAGAGCTTGGTATAACAACAACAACCCTGATCCATGTACCAGCATTACATATGGAGAGGCAAAAGACTACAAATTAACGGTAACCGCACCACTACCATGTGCCGGAATTCCTTCTAATATCACTGTTTCAGCTATTACCGCAACAACAGCAACCGTTTCCTGGACTGCAGCAGCGCCAGCGCCTGCAAGCGGGTACCAATATTATCTTTCAACGAGTTCGACGGCTCCTACAGCAGGAACTACCCCAACGGGATCAACAGGAGCAGGTGTATTAACAACTGGTTTAACAGCATTAACACAATCTACTACTTATTATGTTTGGGTTCGCTCAAATTGCGGAGGTGGATTAGGTCAAGGTCTTTGGATCGGGCCGGTTAGTTTTACAACTCCATGTATGCCTGGAGGCGGAACAGGAACCAGTACTTTAGGATGTCCGAATGTAATTTCAGGAGGACTTGGCCTGAACGGTGCAGATCCGGCTCCTATTACATGTACATCAGGTTCTAACTGTGTGAATCTGGAAGCAACCTACTTACAATTAGGAAGCACTACTAACTATACTGCGCAATCCATCCCGTACAACCCTCCTTACCAGTTTAGCTGTTTAGCCAATCCGGTGAGTGTGAATCAGGATGACGTATGGTCGCCGCTAATCAACTTACCATTCAACTTCTGTTTCTATGGTAACACTTACAACACGTGTTCGATTGGTTCGAATGGTGTTTTAACTTTCGATGCTACAAGAGCTGGAACAGCATCCGGCTATTCTTTCAGCAATAACTTACCTAGTACCACTGGCGCTTTATTCGCCAACACCATCTATGGTGTTTATCATGACATTGACCCAAGTGTAGGCGGTGAAGTGGGATGGGAATTAATCACCTTAAATTCAGGATGTAGAGCCTTAGTAGCTTCTTGGAGTAATGTTCCGATGTTCTCAGACAACTCAATCCTATATACAGGAATGATGGTGTTATACGAAAACACAAACATTATCGAAGTTTACATCAAAGAGAAAAGAATCGACGGAACCTGGAATGGTGGAAACGCAATCGTTGGAGTTCAAAATGCAGCGGGAACACAGGCTGTTACTGCACCTGGAAGAAACGGTCTTGATACAGATTGGACCGTAACCAATGAAGCTTGGCGTTTTGTGCCGTCCGGAACTTCTATCACTTCATTCAAATGGTATGAAGGAGCCGGGACCACAGGTCCTGTTTTGGGAACCACAGCTACTTTAAATGTTTGTCCAACGGCAACAACAACTTATACAGCAGAAGTAACTTACACTTTATGTAACGGGACTACTTTAAAAGAAACAGATCAGACAACTGTTACGGTTTCAGCAGCTAAAACATGGAATGGTTCGGTAGATACAGACTGGAGCAAAGCAAACAACTGGACACCGGCAGGAGTACCAACAGTTGCCGACTGTGTAATAATTCCAAACGTTACTAACGACCCAATTATTAGCGGTTCAGGCTATACCGGATTAGGACTTAACCTTACGATTCAAACCGGAGCAATTTTAACGGTTAATACAGCCAACAACTTATCAATCGTTGATTATGTAAACATCAATGCCGGTGGAGATTTAGTGTTACAAAACTCGGCGAGTTTGGTACAGACTAACAACGTTGCCAACACAGGTACTGCCCACATCAGAAGAAATTCTCAACCGATGTACCGTTTGGACTACACCTACTGGAATTCCCCTGTTACTGCAGCTTCAGGATTTACAGTTGGAAACCTTAACGCAAACTCTCCTTATATTTATCGTTACACCCCAACTGTAGCTGGAGGAAACGGTACTTGGGCCTCTTTAAGCGCAGGTTCTGTTATGAATCCTACTTATGGTGTAATTGCAAGAGCACCGGGAACTTTCCCGACCTCTGGAGCAAAACAAACTTATACTGCTACGTTCACCGGAACACCAAACAACGGAACGGTAACCATGCCAATTTCAAAAGGAACCAATGCCAATATCGGAAGCACAACGCCGAGTGGTGGTTCAACGGTTGTAACAGATGCAGATGACGAATGGAATCTTATCGGGAACCCTTACCCTTCTGCTATAGACATTGTAAGCTTCTTGAACCATCCGGCCAACGTACCGGTTATTGACGGAACAGTTTATCTGTGGACACACAATACATTGCCGACTGCTGCTTCACCAGATCCGTACTATGGCAACTATTCATACAACTATACGGTAAATGATTATGCTACTGTCAACTCGTTAGGAGCTACTGCTACAGCAACGACAGGTGGTACTATGCCAACTACCTATATCGCTTCAGGTCAATCCTTCTTTATCAGCGCGGACAATGCCATGGCAAACGGAACAACAGGAAATGTTACCTTCAATAACAGTATGCGTGTTTTAAACAACAACTCGAATTTCTACAGAAATACTGCTGGTGAAAACACGACTGACACGTTCACCAAGCAGCGTCTATGGTTAAACCTTTCGAATAACAACGGAGGTTTCAGCCAGATTCTTGTAGGATATGCCGAAAGTGCCACTTTAGGATGGGACCGCGGATTGGACGGTGAGTCTTTAGCCGGTAATGCTGTGAAATTCTATTCCTTGATTGAAAACCGAAAACTGACCATTCAGGGACGACCTTTACCATTTGAGCAGCAAGATGTTGTTCCTCTTGGATATAAAGCGACTTCACAGGGTACTTACACTATCGGAATCGATCATTTAGACTCAGAATTTAGCAATACTGATGTGTATCTTGAAGATAAACTTTTAAATGTGGTTCACAACTTAAAGTTAGCTCCTTACAGTTATTCTTCACAAGCGGGAACTTTTGATAATCGTTTCTACTTACGTTACACTCAAACTACCCTTGGCAACGAAGAAGTGGCCAACCTTGCAGCATCGGTAAATGTTTTCACCGACAATACTGTTAAAATCACTTCCTCTATTGAGCCTATTAAAAACATTGTGGTTTATGATGTCTTGGGAAGAAAGATTGACGAATACAAAAATGTTGCTGCTAATCAAATGGAATTGTTCCGATTAACTTCTTCGAACAATGCTTTGATTATCAAAATTACATTGGAAAATGATATGGAAATCAGTAAAAAGATCATCTACTAACAAACCTACTTACCTACCCTTAAAAGGCTCCGAATTTCGGAGCCTTTTTTTATGCTAACTAATTGAAAATATTTCACATACACATTGATTCTTGTTATTTATTCATCAATTAACCAATGTATTAATTCGTAAAAATATAACACTCACAGTGCCAACTGTGAATTATATTAGATTACTTTTCTTACAAAAGTGTATTTCATCGATATTTTAATGCACTTTATCGATATTAACAATTGATATTGGAGTTTTACCACTACTTTCGCGCGTTATAAAACTAACTGAAATAATGAAACTTTTATCCCAAAAATTGTTATTTTTCTCTCTGATTCTTACAGGGTTTGCATCGCAAGCACAGGTTGGAGTGGGTACTACTACCCCACAGGGAGCTATGGACATTACCTCAACTACAGACGGACTTTTAGTTCCTCGAGTTGCTTTAGTAAACACAACAACAGCCACAGTATCTACACCGACTACATCAGAAATTGTATACAATACAGCTACTATTAATGATGTAACTCCTGGTTTCTACTATTGGTCAGGAACGCAATGGATCAGAATCGCAACAGGCAATTCAAGCGACTGGAGTTTAACCGGTAACGGAGGAACAGCAGCTGGAACAAACTTTATTGGAACAACGGATGCTCAAGATTTACGTTTCAAAACAAACAGCACAGATCGTTTAAACATTTCAAACACAACAGGTCAGATTCAAACTTATGCATCCGGTGCAGCTGGAACTCCGGCCTTTACTTGGAATAGCGATACAAACACCGGTATTTTCAGACCGGCGGCAGACAACATCTCACTTACAACAAATGGTGTAGAAGGAGTAAGATTAAGAAACAACAGCAACTTAACAGTTGGAGCTACGTATGCAACTGCCAATGCTGCGCCAACAAGCGGATTACGAATTGAAGGGCAAACTGTAGTCGGGAAAGCTTCTGGTGAAGATTCAAGAGATAAAATTTCTGCTCACACATCAGCAACAGCTTATCAAAATATTACAGGATACCCTAACAGCACAGCAAACAGAGCTGTTTCCGGATACGCTGATTCAAACGGAATCGGATTGTTTGGTTTTGCAAACAGAACAGGGTATGGTGTTGTAGGACTTACACAGCCAAGTACGATTTCCAACTTCGTACAAACAGGAGAAGGAGTACTTGGTCAAACTGACGGAGCAACCGGAGGACCAACCATTCCTCTTGGGGTTCACGGTATCATCCACGAAACTACAACAGGTACTTGGAGAGCAACGGGAACAGCTGGTGAAAACAACAACGTTACCCCTGGAGTAGGTTTCAGCGGAGGTCCATATACTGCAAGTGGTGTAACCTGTGGTTCTTACGGAAACTATGCTTCCATTGGAATTAGTTCAGGAACAAACATGTATGCATTTGGTGTGGCCGGAGACCTTCTAACACTAGGCGGTTCAATTCCTGATGGAGCCGGAGGGGTTTTCGGATCAGGAGGTTCAGGTCAATTCGGTATGTTAGGCTATAACAGCTTAGCCGGTACTCGATACAGTGTTTATGGTGGTGGTGCAAACGATGATATAGCAACGGGCAACACTGGTAAATCCGGTTCAGAGAGCACTTCCCCAAACAACCATGTAGGACTTGGTATCAACGGTGGTTTCATGGGTGGTTATGTAAAAGGTAACCAATATGGAATGATTTCAAGCGGTAAAGAATTTGGCATATACGTTCAAGGAAACACGATCGTAAACCAACCGGTTGTTCAATTATCCGAAGGCAATGGTGCCGAAAGAACTAAAATGTACTTAGCTTCTTCTACTGAAGTGGACATTACCACTAGAGGTGTTGGTCAGTTAAGCAACGGCGAAGCTTTTATTTCATTCAAACAAGCCTTCAAAAACAATGTTTCCAAATCAGAAGCAATCAACGTTACCGTAACACCAACTCAGGAAACTAACGGCGTTTATGTAAGCAAAGTAACGGCTGAAGGTTTCTACATCAAAGAAAACAGAAACGGAAACAGCAATGCTTCTTTCAATTGGACCGCTATTGGAACAAGAGCTGGTTTTGAAAATGGTGTTGAAATTTCAAACACAGTTCTTTCTAACAACTTTGACGAGAAAATGAACGGTGTAATGCAAGACGACGGTACTAAAAAAGAAGGGACACCTATTTATTACGACGGTCAAAACGTGAGATTCGAAAGAATTCCGGAAGGTTTTGTTAAAAGTCAGAAAAAAGAAAGCCCTAAGAAAAAATAATTAGATATTTCAATTAAAGAGTTCCTTCCAGGAACTCTTTTTTTTTACCATCTCAATATTACTTCATCGACATTTTTTTCAACTTCATCTGATTTAGATAAAATTTAAGAAAAAACACATGGAATAAAAATATCTTTACATTTCCAAAAAACCCAAAGTGTTCGCATGCCTCCCATAGAAGTTTAAACTAAATGATATGGATATGGAACGAGCAAAATTACTCTTTACGCTATTAGCAACATCTGCATTTGTATTGTCAAACGCACAGGTTGGTATTGGAACAACTACGCCGCGTGGTGCCTTGGAAATCAACTCCACAACAAACGGTTTTGTTCCTCCTCAAGTTGCTTTAACCGCTACAACAGCATCTGCACCTGTAGTAAATCCGCAGGGAGGTGCTCCCATTTCCGGAACAATCGTCTGGAACACCGCTACTGCCGGAGCCTCACCTAACAATGTTATCCCGGGTTTATACTACTGGGACGGAACCCGTTGGGTTTCTTTTGAAGGATCTCCTGGAGGATTGGATTGGTCTTTAAGCGGAAATGCCGGTACAACTGTCGGTACGAATTTCTTAGGAACCACAGATGCTCAGGACATACGAATCAAAACAGGAGTCGGTGGAGTGGATCGTTGGAACATCTCCAATGCAAACAGCGGGCAATTACAATCCTATTCCTTAGGAACGGCAGCCCTCCCAACCTATTCTTGGCAAACGGACACCAACACAGGGCTTTTCAGCCCCGGAGCCGATATTTTAGGGGCCGCAACAGCCGGAAATGAAAGAATGAGAGTCGAAGCAGACGGCGATGTGGGCATAGGAACCACTGCGGCTTCTTATAAATTATCGGTTCGTCACGATCAGGATGGTTATGGGGTAATGTCAATTGACAATGCCACTTCAGGTGGGTTCAGCGGAATATACTTTATGCAAAATACATCCTACAGAGGCCATATTGGCTATGTCAATACGGGCGGAGCATCTACTTTTGGAGGAAAAGGGTCTTATCAGTTAGCTGCCGGAAACCGACATATGCTTTTCAGCACTAATTCCGGTGCGGAAACATATTTGGAAAGAATGATTATTGCCCAAGACGGAAGAGTCGGCATCAATACAAATCCGACAAACCTATCGGCCACCATACAGCCAACATCAACATTACAGGTAAACGGATCCATAGCCGTTGGAGTTGTCAGGGTAACCGTTGGAGCCGGAGGTGCAACCTACACAATACCCGGCACCATCAGCAAAGTAATCCTTGATGCCAGCGGAGGGGGCACCTTGACTGTAGAGCTGCCCGATCCCACCACGTGCACTGGTCGTTTGATAAGCATTTCCCGAGGAACCGGCACAAAAACCATAACCATAGATCCTGTAGGAGCAAGTAACGTACAAAATCTGGATGGTACACTTACAGCTACCACTTCGCTCCCGGCGCATTCAGCGGCTGGTGCGGGTATCAATATTCAATTTTGGTCAGATGGCGTAAACTGGTACAGATAAATCAAAGAAATTTCAAAAAACTCCAAAAAGACCTTTGCTTCAAATAGTGAAGGTCTTTTTCATTGGCATACGCTTCTCTTTCGAAACTTATGTTCCGGTAAGCCGTCTTTCGGTTTTTATATTGAAACCATCGGAACAAAAACTCCAGGGAATACCAAATAAAAAAAGGAAGGATAAGCAACTCGAGCTGTTGTCGGATATGGATCATTTCGTGGTTGACAATCACCGCATCTTCCCTATCCTCTTTGCGGGTCAGCAGGATAAACGGAAACAAAGTGATACCTCTGAAACCTTTCGGCGTTAAATATTTAACTACAAGTATAATCATTAACGGTAAAGTTCCTAAATTTGCCTTTATGAATGAACAAATTAACCCGAATAATTTAAAAGAAGGGGAAGATTTTTATTATACGCCCGAAGGTTATAAATGCTTTACTGAAAAGTACCATTTAAAACGCGGATACTGCTGCAAAAGTGGCTGCCGTCATTGTCCGTATGGCTTTGACAAAAAAACAGGACAGATTACTAAAAAATAGTTGGGCGTTCCCTCGTTAAAAAAAACGAGGTCGGGCTATCCGCAAGTACACAGTACTTTGCTTTTATCCCTAACGCAATCCGGCTACAAAACAACACAACAATAAAAAATGGACATCCATTTACAAAAATACAGAGTCAAAATACACAAGTCCTATCACAGGTCTGACATTCGTTACCCTTAGTCGTCATTCTCCCTACGAATGAACAAATTAACGAATACTCAAAAACACAAAAATGACTTTTCAAGAACAAATACTGGAAGGAATTCCATCGGTTTTACCACAACCAAAAGCCTACGAAGCGGCAATCAACCACGCCCCGAAGCGTAAAGAAATCTTAACGGACGAGGAAAAAAAACTGGCTCTCAAAAACGCCTTACGCTATTTTGAACCAAAACACCACGCTACCTTAATCCCTGAATTCAAGGAAGAACTGGAAAAATACGGCCGTATCTACATGTACCGTCTTCGTCCCGATTACGAAATGAAGGCGCGTCCCATTTCAGATTATCCGGGAAAAAGCGAACAGGCAAAAGCGATCATGCTAATGATCCAGAACAACCTGGATTACGCCGTAGCACAGCATCCGCACGAATTGATTACTTATGGCGGCAACGGAGGGGTGTTCAGCAACTGGGCACAATACCGTCTGACCATGAAATATTTAGCCGAAATGACCGAGGAACAAACTTTGGTGATGTATTCCGGCCACCCGATGGGCTTGTTCCCTTCGCATAAAGAAGCACCAAGAGTAGTCGTTACCAACGGTATGATGATCCCGAATTACTCCAAACCGGACGATTGGGAAAAATTCAACGCGTTAGGCGTAACCCAATACGGACAGATGACCGCGGGAAGCTACATGTATATCGGGCCGCAAGGTATCGTGCACGGAACCACCATTACAGTATTGAACGGTTTCCGTAAAATCAAAACCAATCCTTCAGGGCATTTATTCGTGACCTCCGGTTTAGGCGGAATGAGCGGCGCACAACCAAAAGCCGGAACCATTGCCGGATGTGTAACCGTTTGTGCCGAAGTGAATCCGAAAATCACCAGAATCCGTCACGAACAAGGCTGGATCCATGAAGTTGTGGAAGATTTAAGCGAATTGGTAATCCGCGTTCGCAAAGCACTAGAAAACAAAGAAGTGGTTTCTATCGCCTATTTAGGAAACATCGTGGATGTTTGGGAAAAATTCGACGAGGAAAACCTATACATTGATTTAGGTTCCGACCAGACTTCCCTACACAATCCTTGGGCGGGAGGCTATTATCCTGTAGACATTAGTTTCGAAGAGGCTAACGAGATGATGGCCAACAACCCGGAACAATTCAAACTTGAAGTACAAAGAACGTTACGTCGTCATGCGGCAGCCATCAACAAACACACAGCCAAAGGCACCTATTTCTTCGACTACGGAAATGCTTTCCTACTGGAAGCTTCCAGAGCAGGAGCCGATGTTATGGCTGAAAATCCAACCTTAGGAAGAGAATTCAAATATCCTTCTTATGTTCAGGACATCATGGGACCGATGTGTTTCGACTACGGTTTCGGACCTTTCCGTTGGGTATGTTGCTCGGGAAAACCGGAAGATTTAGCCAAAACGGATAAAATTGCCTGCGATGTTTTAGAAGAAATGATGAAAAACTCACCGGCTGAAATCCAACAGCAAATGGCGGATAACATCCAATGGATCAAAGGGGCTCAGGAAAACAAATTAGTAGTTGGTTCCCAAGCTCGTATTCTATATGCCGATGCGGAAGGCCGTACCAAAATTGCAGAAGCTTTTAACCAAGCGATTGCCAGAGGCGAAATCGGTTATGTGGTATTGGGACGTGACCACCACGACGTTTCCGGCACCGATTCACCCTACAGAGAAACTTCCAACATATACGACGGTTCCCGTTTCACAGCAGATATGGCCATCCACAACGTAATCGGAGACAGTTTCCGTGGCGCTACCTGGGTATCCATCCACAACGGTGGTGGTGTTGGCTGGGGCGAAGTAATTAACGGTGGTTTCGGCATGGTTCTTGATGGTAGTAAAGAAGCCTCAAGACGCTTAGAATCAATGCTTTTCTGGGACGTAAACAACGGAATTTCCCGCAGAAGCTGGGCCAGAAACGAAGGCGCCATGTTTGCCATAAAACGCGCTATGGAGGTTCAACCGTTATTAAAAGTAACCATCCCGAACATCGTGGATGATTCCTTATTGAATAGCTAGTTTTCAAGTTTCAGGTTTCGGATTATGACCGGGATTTAAAACTTGAACCAAGTAATTAGAAACCTGAAACAATTTAAATATGAAAACAATTAGATTACTTGCACTATCACTACTCTTGGTATTAGGCGCTTGCAGTTCCGTAAGGGTAGATTCTGATTTTGACAAAAATGTTGATTTCAGCCAGTATAAAACGTATGCTTTTCAGAAAAGCGGTATTGACAAAGCCGAAATATCAGATTTAGACAAAAGAAGAATCCTTCGCGCCATTGATACCGAAATGGGCAAAAAAGGCTACACCAAAAATGATGCACCGGACTTGTTGGTTAATATTTTCACCAAAGAAAGAGAACGTGTTGATGTCAACCAATACAACGCCGGATGGGGTTACGGTTGGGGCTGGGGCTGGAACCCTTACTTTTGGGGCGGAAGAACCTATGTTTCCACCTCCACTGAAGGCACTTTGTACATCGATTTAATAGATGCCAAGAAAAAAGAACTGATCTGGCAGGGAAAAGGAAGCGGCTACCTAGCTGAAGACAACTCTAAAAAAGAAGAACGAATTCAGGAATTTGTCTCCAAAATTTTAGCGCAATTCCCTCCGGAAAAAAAATAAAATTAAAACAGGACTGTCTTCGGGCAGTCTTTTTTTTCTTATCACAATAAAAAACCGAAAGCTGACAATTATCATATCTTCATTATCGGCACTATAGTATCTTTACCGCAAATTAGCACAGATGAACGACATACAAAATTTAGACGATATCAAACTAATGGTAAACTCCTTCTACGATAAAGTACGAGAGGATGATTTCATTGGTCCTATATTCAATGAAAAGATACAGGACCGCTGGCCGGTACACCTTGAAAGAATGTATGGTTTCTGGCAAACCGTCTTACTGGATGTACGTGCTTATTCCGGCAGTCCGTTTCCGCCGCATGCGACACTCCCCATAGGTAAAGAGCATTTTGAACGCTGGATAGAAATTTTCACCAAAAACATGGACGACCAATTTTCAGGACCTATAGCTGAGGAAGCCAAATGGCGTGCCGGTAAAATGGCCGAAATGTTCCACTACAAAATCGAATATTTCCGCAAGGCAAATCAGAAGCCTTTATCATAAGAAATTGATTTTTTATTTTGATTTTTTCGCAAAAAGTTTACATTTGGTAAATAATCAATATGTTGATAATCATGACCAAAAACTACTGTAAGACATTCTTGATACTTTTTGCTTCCGGGCTGTTATTTTCGTGCAGCTCCACCAATGTATTAACGATGAACGTCACCGAACCGGCACCTGTATATCTTGAATCGAAAGGAAAATCCGTCGGCATTATCAACCGTTCGCTTCCGGCCAAAGAAAACGAAGTCTTTGATGCCATCGACAAAATCTTATCGGCAGAAGGCAAAGACCTGGACAAAGACGGAGCCAACGAATCCCTGTTGGGGCTTCAAAACGAACTGACAAAAAACAACGGCTTCACGGCTGTAAAACTTGTCGAGGACAACAATCTGAAATCCGTGGGAATGAGTGTATTCCCGGCTACTTTGCCATGGGAAACCATAGATAAAATTTCGAAACAGCACAAAGTAGATTACCTGTTTGAATTGTCTTTTTACGACACGGACACCAAAGTCGATTACAAAACAGCAACCGTTGAGAAAGCGAATGTGGTGGGTATAAAAATCCCTATAATTGAACATCAGGCTACTGTCTCCACTATGATCAAAAGCGGTTGGCGCATTTATGACGTAAAAAACCGTACCGTTTTAGACGAACAGGGCAACAACAACGTAACAACAACTGTCGGTAGGGGCATCAGCCCAATGAAAGCCGTTGAAGCCATATTAGGCAGAAAGCAAAATGTATTGCAGGTGAGCAACAACTTAGGCGCCGACTATGCTTTAAAAACATTACCCTATAAAATAAGGGTTTCCAGAGATTACTATGTAAAAGGAACCTCTAATTTTGAAATCGGCAAACGCAGGGCACAAACCGGAAACTGGGATGGTGCGGCTGAGCTTTGGGAAAAAGAAGTAAACAACGTCAACCCACAAATTGCCGGAAGAGCCTGTTACAACATGGCCATTATCAACGAGATAAACGGAAATCTGGACGCAGCCGTAAACTGGGCTTCCAAATCCTATACCGATTATGGCGACAAAATGGCATTGCGCTATTTAAACGTATTAAAAAACAGAGTGCAGAAAAAGCAGCAACTCGAATCGCAGGTACAGTAAAGAAATGCATTTCGATAGTGCATTACAGTGTTGCGACTATGCTAAAATCATTGTAAGGTCCTGAAACATTTCATAACTTTACCCCGAAATACATCAACACACCACAACCATGAATACAACGTTCGAGACCAACCCACTAATCGAAAGATTACCCAAGCATTTAAAACAATTTATCAAACCGCAGGATTACAACGAGTACACTCCTATCAATCAGGCTGTTTGGCGTTATGTAATGCGTAAAAATGTGGATTATCTCGGAAAAGTTGCCCATGACTCGTATTTAGACGGATTACGTCAGACCGGAATCGACATCGAAAGCATCCCCAACATGTATGGTATGAACCGTATTCTGCAGGAAATCGGTTGGGCTGCCGTAGCGGTGGACGGCTTTATTCCGCCTAATGCCTTTATGGAATTTCAAGCGTATAATGTATTGGTTATCGCTTCAGACATCCGTCAGTTGGAACACATCGAATACACACCCGCTCCGGACATTATCCACGAAGGTGCCGGACACGCCCCTATTATTGCCAATCCGGAATATGCTGAATATTTGCGTCGTTTCGGAGAAATCGGTTGTAAAGCCATTTCATCGGCACGAGATTACGAAATGTACGAAGCCATCCGTTTGCTTTCCATCTTAAAAGAAGCAGAAGGTACACCAAAAGATGAAATTGAAGCCGCTGAAAAACGCGTCGACGAACTGCAAAACGACATGGGGGAATTATCGGAAATGGCCCAAATCCGAAACCTGCACTGGTGGACCGTGGAATACGGCTTAATCGGAACCGTTGATCAGCCGAAAATCTATGGTGCCGGGTTATTATCCTCTATCGGGGAAAGTGCGTGGTGCATGACCGACAACGTAAAAAAACTACCTTACGATATAAGTGCTGCCAATCAGAGTTTTGACATCACCAAACCACAACCGCAATTGTTCGTGACGCCAAATTTTGCGTACCTGAATGAAGTTCTGGAAGAATTTGCCAATAAAATGGCTTTGCGTACCGGAGGTTTAAGCGGTATTCAAAAAGTGATCAAATCCAAAGCTCTGGCAACTATCGAATTAAGCACCGGTGTACAGATTTCAGGGGTTTTCGCCAATGTAATCGAACACGAAGGAAAACCGGTTTATGTTCAGACTACCGGAAAAACCGCTTTGTCTTACCGTGAAAAAGAATTGGTGGGACATGGCACAAATTACCATGCAGAAGGTTTCGGTTCTCCAATCGGGAAACTGAAAGGCATCAATCTGGCTATTGAAGACATGAGCCCGCGTGATTTAAAAGCTTACGACATCTACGAAGGCGAAACCATCACCTTGGAATTCGAAGGCGACATTACCGTATCCGGGGAAATAGTAACCGGATCTCGTAACCTGCGTGGGGAAATCATCATCATCAGCTTTAAAAACTGTACCGTAAAACATAAAGACACCCTTCTTTTCCAACCAGAATGGGGAACCTATGATATGGCTGTAGGTAAAAAAGTAACTTCTGCTTTTTCAGGCCCTGCGGATGTGCACAGCTTTGACATGATCAGCCATGTGCCGTCTTCCAAAACCATTAAACAGAAAAAATCCCCGGAGCGCGAGGAACTGGAAAACTTATACAAAAACGTGCGTAACATCCGCGAAGGTAAACACGCCGAAATCACTCTTAAGGAAGCTTTTGCTGCTGTTTCGGCCAACCATCATAACGACTGGTTACTAAGCGTTGAAATTGTGGAATTATCCCAAAAAGATGACAATACAGATTTAACCGAAAAAGTTTTAAACCATCTTGAAAACGTAAAAATCTCCCGTCCTGAAGTAGCGCATTTAATCTCAAACGGACTGGATTTGATCTTTGACAAGACAACAGCGTAACATAAGTTACAAACTGTCGTCTTATGAGGCAGTATCTTTGTTGAAAAATTAAATCATGAGATTATTGGAACTATTAGGGCTGAGCAACAAATCCAACACTATTGCCGAGTATGTTGCAAAAGGCGCCGTAATCATAGACGTAAGATCCGGTAACGAATTCGCAGCCGGCCATATTCAAGGAGCCAAAAACATTCCTTTGGATGCTATACCGGGGCGTACCTCCGAAATAAAAGAACTTCAGCAACCGGTTATTGTTTGTTGTCGTTCGGGTATGCGAAGTGGTCAGGCGGCCAGTATTTTAAAGCAAAAAGGCGTTGACGTAATTAATGGCGGTGGCTGGGAAACCCTTCAACAAAAATTATAATGGAAAACTTCAACAGAAAAAAGCATTGGGAAACCATTTATGACACCAAAGCCCTTAATGAAGTGAGCTGGTACCAGCCTATTCCCAGAACTTCTTTAGAATTTGTTCAGAAATATGCTCAAAAGGATGACGCGATTATTGATGTAGGCGGAGGCGACAGTTTTCTGGCTGACCATTTACTGGAGTTAGGCTACACGAATATTACCGTATTGGATATTTCCGAAAAAGCAATTGAAAAAGCCAAAGCACGATTAGGAAAAAAAGCCGAATCGGTAACTTGGATTGTAAGTGACATCACCAATTTTACCCCTGAAAAGCAATATGCTGTTTGGCATGACCGGGCAGTATTTCACTTTCTAACAGAAGCAGCCGATATTGAAGCCTACAGAAAAATTGCGGTAAGTGCCTTACAACCTAAAGGAAAGACACTCATCGGAACGTTTTCGGAATCGGGGCCTAAAAAATGCAGCGGCATTGAAATCCGACAGTATTCGGAGAACCTTATGAAAGAAACGTTCAAAGAGGATTTTACACCTTTGGAATGCTTTTTTGAAAACCACAACACCCCTTTTGACACCGTTCAGAATTTTATCTTCTGCAGTTTTGAAAAAAAATAAAACCCCAATTCCTTGGGGTTTCTTTTTATAATTTAAGGGTCTCGCCCATTTGTTTTTCACTTTCAATTACCTGATTCTTGTATTCTAGTTTCCAACCCATTTCCGTGGTCAGGATCAGGATTTTTGCCAATTCGCTCACTAAACGGTTTTGAGCATTTGATTTCAGGGATGATTTTTCGATTTTGGCTGCCAGATCCGCCTTCACTTTCTTGTTGATTTTGTTGTAATCGTCTCCGGTAAAAGGATTCATGCGGCTTTGCTCCACATCATAAAACTGAATATCCGGGCTGATTTTTATTTCTTCTTTCGGAATGCTGACAATGGTGATGGTTTTATTTTTTTCATCGATATCGTATTTTACCTGACGCAGATCGTATGCCACGGTCACATCGGCATTAATAATGATCAAGGCTTTTTTCTCGAAGGAAAGTAAATCCATCAGGTATTTTTGCTGGTCTTTATAAGTCATCACCTGAGCAAAATGGCCTTCGGTAACCACCAGTTTCCCGACATTTTTAATTTTCTCCTGGATCAGACTGGAGTTGTATTCCGTAGTAGTGGTGCTCTTTTCAGCGGTAAAATATTTATAGGCAACCACCCCGATTACCAGAAAAATAATCAGGTACAGCAATTTACCGGAACGCCCGATTGCCTGAACCAGGGGAATCAGCATGTTCTTGATTGCGGTTTCGGTGGAGGAATCTCTTCGTGTGGCCATACTTACGGATTTACTTACGAAGATAGCAAAAACTTAAATCCAATTGTTGTCTTTCGCCTTTTGAATTGCTTCGATTTTGGAATGTACCTGCAATTTTTTGTAGATATTCTCGATGTGTTTGCGAACCGTGCTGGGCGAGAGAATTAAATTATCGGCGATTACGGTATAACTCAATCCTTTGCTGAGCTGCTCCAGCACATCGATTTCCCTTTCTGACAAACGGATATTTTCCTGTTCCCGCATATCGGTAATTTCAATCGGATTGCGCAACAACCTTAGCGTTTTTAAAGCAATGGAAGGCGTCATCGCAGCTCCGCCGTTCAAGGTCTCAAGGATACCGTCGTGCAGGTCTTTGGCATCGATTTCTTTTAACAGATAACCGTCTGCTCCGGCTTTAATGGCTTTGAAGATGTTTTCATCATTATCAAAAACTGTCAGCATGATCACTTTGATGTGCGGATATCTTTTTTTTACCAAAACAGTGGTTTCAATGCCGTTCATCAGTGGCATTTCGATGTCCATCAGTATAACATCTACCGCAGTTTGTTTAGCAAGTTTCTCCAAAAACGCTTCTCCGTTTAAGGCATGGAACCGCACTTCAAAAACGTCAAAAAAGGACAGTTTCTCCATGACGGTTTTCAGTAAAAATGTATTGTCGTCTGCTAACGCGATTCTTATTTTCTGGCTCATCGTTTCTATTTTAAAGCACTACTTTTACGGTAGTCCCGCGGTTAATTTCTGAAGTAATCCGGATTTGACCACCCACTTCGGCCATGCGTTTGGCCATATTGTTCAGCCCGTTTCCCAAAGCGGTTTCATTGGTATTGAATCCTTTTCCGTTATCGGTTATCGTTACGCTGATTTTTGCTTCTTCTTTTTGAATTTTCACTTCAATGACGGAAGCCTGTGCATACTTCATACTGTTGTTAAGACTTTCCTGAATTACCCGATAAATGTTGATACCTTCCAAAGACGTGAAGGTAACATCATCGGCCACCGCATTGTCGATTTCAAAATTAAACTGAACATTATGAAAAGCTGTTTTAGCGCTGTCGATAAAATTGGCTATGCGCGCTTTCAGATCCAGAAACGTGATTTCGTCTTTGTTCATCGCCCAAATCGTATCGCGGAGTTCGGCTATAGTGTTCCGGGTAAACATATTGATGCCGGATAACTTCTCTTTAAGTTTTTCATCTTCGATTGTAAAGCCGTATTTCAGGTTATCGATCGAGGAAATGATAAATGTAAGCTGCGCCCCGATATTGTCGTGCAAATCGCGGGAAATACCCAGACGTTGCTCCTGCAATTTGTTTTGGGTTTCCACGACAGAAATCGCATTTTTCAATTCGAACTCCTGCTCCTGTTGCCTGTTTTTCATCTTTTGCTGACGAATGAAAAAGCCTCCTGCAATTACTGCCGATACAGTAAGCAGCGAAATAATGATCAGCCAATTGGTTTTCTCCTTGTTTTCGATCTGTTCCGTAATCAGTTTATTTTTAGCCAACAGCAGTTGTTTCTCCTTTTTCTCGTTCTGGTATTTGGCTTCGGCCTCGGCTACAGTTTTGGCACGTTCTTCTTTGTAAACAGAATCACGAAGCTTTATGTACAAATCCTGATCTTCAACAGTTTTCTGAAGGTTTTTCCGTTTTTTATTGAACTGAAAACTCTGATAATAATAATCCCGCAGCTTTTCGGCATTTTGGCTTTTCCTAGCATAATAATGTGCTTTGGCAAACATTTTTTCCGCCTTTTCATAATCCCCCAATTCGCTGGCAATCGTCCCCAAATTAGTATAATGCGTAGCATGTTCGTAATCGTAATACGCCTCATTGCCTTCTTTGGTCAGATCGGTTACTACTATGGCTCGTTTTATCCAGCTTTCCGCTTCCTTAAATTTTTTCTGTTTGAGCAGGGTGTTCCCGATGTTGTTATACGTACTAGCCAAACCTAAGGTATCTTTGCCTTTAACATACTTCAAAACCATCTTGTGGTAATACAGCGCTTCGTTGGGTTTGTTCCAATCGTCATAATTGATAGCCAGGGCATTTAAGGCCAAATAAAGCGATGAAGGATCAGGCTTGGCTTCTTTCAGAAACTGATCGACCGCTTTCTTGCCATAATAAACACCTCGGTTGTAATGTTCGAAATCGTGGTAATTCAGGGACAATTGCGTATAGAAAAACCGAACCCATTTCGAGGCACTTTCCTTTTCGGCGAGTTTCAGCCCTTCAAAAAGATAATGCAGTCCTTTATCGTATTGTCCTTGCTTTTTATAAACTTTATTGATGTTGTTATACACCGTGTACAAGGAAGCACTGCTGTTGGTTTTACTCAATTTTTCGATAGCTTTCTTCCCGTAGAAAACGGCGCTGTCGGGGTTCCCGAAATCCACATGGCGGGCATTTTTGCAGAAGTAGAACTCGCCTTCGTCTGCCTCGGTTTTGATAAATTTTTTCGCTTCTTTGAAATAATAATCCGATGAATCTGTAGAAGTATATGCCTTAATTAAAATCTTTTTCAAGTTCTGGGCCGAAACACCTGTGGTGATCAGAAAACAAAGCAGTGCCATTCTTTTTTTCAGCATATACGTTTACCGTTAGTTGTTTTTCTTAGTGATGCGCTGTAAAAAAAGATGCTGCAAATCGACAATTTCCTTCCCGATTCTCTTCATGCCACTTTGGTATTGGGATTCAAAATCCGACACCAGCCGGTTTTTGTTTTCCAGTTTCCTGTTTTCCTGCTGCATGGCTTTAAACGAGGCAGCTAACGATTTCATCTTAAAACGATGCACATCGTTCATCTCTTTATTACTTTTAAGCATTCTAAAAATAATAAAAAAATCAACCGCAAAAAGTATTGCAAGCACTATCATCATAACCTTATCAAGAATAAATTCCGAACACACGCCTGAACCGCATGTGCTTCAGAGTAAAAAATCCTCTCCGAAACCACTCGAAGAGGATAACTAAAAAACCAATCAACATTAGTTTATAGTAAGTATATAAACATTCAACAGCAAACAAAACAGGATTAATAGTGCGATAAACACTATCGCCATTAGCAGTCGTCGTTCTTTCCTAATCGTATTTTTTACCTTCCCATACATTGCTGACCCCAAATAGTTTCGAGGTAAAATTGCCTAAAAAGAGAATGGCAAACAATACGACAATTGCCCTATTTTTTAAAAAAGGATGGTTGGATTTTGTGCCTGAATTCTGGTTATCCGCTCTTTAAGATTGTCCTGAAACTTACGGAATTCCAGAGAATCAGGATTGAAGGGACGGTGCTGCATTCCTTTTTGAATGGCTTCCACTTCGTGCATAACAGGCGAACTCACCTCAGCTATCATCGTTTCCCGAAAACGTCCCCAGATATAGTCTACAGCTATTGTGTTGGGATGCAGCATGTCTTCGGCATAAAAACGATAATCGCGTAATTCGTCCATCATGATTTCATAAGACGGAAAATAAACCATGTTTTGGCTGCCGGATTCCCTTTGCAGTGTTTTGTGCAAAGCGGTTATCAGATGGGATTTGCTCAGTTGGTTTTCCGTAAAACCGTCTTTGATATGGCGTACGGGCGACACTGTAAAAATAAAGGCCGCCTGTTGGTTTACCGAAGTGATCATCGATAGTATGTTTTGCAGGCTTTCTTCAATCACCTCAACGGAAAGCAATTCTTTGGTAAATTGCTTTTGAGGCACTTTATGACAATTCGCTACGATTTCAGCATCGGTTAGGTTTTTATATACCCAAGCGGTTCCCAAGGTAATGATGACGTGACTCGCTTCGTGTATCCAGCGGTTAGTACTTTCAACAATTTGGTTGAGTTCGTGCAGAAAAATGGCTTTGTCGGAATGGCTCCGTTCGGAATGCACTTCGAAGCAGTTCCAGCGTTCATTATGAAAAAAGATATCGGATTCTTTAAAAAAGTCCTGGTTTATCGCTCTGCGAATCACTTTCTCAAGGGAAACCGGATTGAAAATAATCCCGAACGGATTAACACTGTTCTGAAATTTATAGTAATTAAACTTCTCCCCCATATTTTCCGCAAAACAAGAGCCCAATGACAGGATTTTGGAATCGTAATCGATAGGCAGCTCCGTTTTTGGTATGGGAATGACGGTTCGGAAGTTCATGTTTCAAGATTTATTTCAAATGTAAAAACTAATTCCCGAAACGAAATATCGAAGCGCAAATTATTTTAAAGCCTCAACTACTCATAATACCGGTACTGGTAATTGAAACCACCCGGTGAATCAACCGTGCTGACTGCTGATACGGGATAATTTTCATCATTATAAACAATTTCAAACACTAAAGGAGAATCTTGTATTTCTTCCGAGAAGAAATGTGTCGTCGTTGTTTGTATGTTTCTGGTCAGGCCGTACAACCCGTCGCTCATGTATTCGCACCATTTAATTTTGTCCAGCCCGATTACATTCCGCAGCGGATTGTTACCCTGATCGTACTCGAATTGCCGGGTATACAAAGACGGCGTTCCCACATTGTACTCTATCAGCGAAATCTCACCGTTTTCCAGATGGAACACTTCGGTATGGCGGTAGTTGGTCTGGGTATTCAAATCACCATGAAAATTCCGCACTTCCACACTTGCATTTCCGGTATAGGTAAACACATTTTTGGTTGCAGTGTTGCGGTCTAAATACAATGTTACTTCTTCCGTCAGCTGCCCGATAGTATTATAGAAAAAAATGGTTTTTTCGATGATGTGGCCTCCATGGTCATACGTCCGGATTTCAGTAATAAAATCCCCGGAATAAACATATTTATCATACGCTTTAAAAGGTAATTCAAACTGATAGACAATGCTGTCTATTTTTTGTCCTTTATAATAAAAATCATAGGCTGCATGATCTGCCATGACTGTATACTGCAGTTGTTTCAGCAATACGGATGACTGCTCCGGATCGTTTTCATTTTCAGAAGTACAAGAACAAAAAAGCAGAAGGAACGACGCTGTCACTCCTAATAAAGTAACCCCTATTTTCATATGCCACAAACTTTACTCAGCAATCAAAAATGCCCAACATGTTGAATTTCAGTTAAATATAACAAATAAACCAAAAAACAAAGAAGGCTTTCGATATACTACCAATATATCAGTCATAGCGATACTTCCTGTTGATAATCCATCCGAAAAACAAAAAACCTTTCTGCATTTAAACACAGAAAGGTTTTAATCCAAAACCGGATGATTTTGGGTTCATTTACTTTTCTTGCAGCTATTAATTATTAATTCCCATAAAAATATTGGGCAGTGAAATCATTATCCGGATTATCTAAATCATCACAAGTCTGACTGGTCGGATAATTTCCGCTATTGTAAGTATTTGTAAACGTTTGTTTCGTTACACCATCTTCACTATACCCTGTAATATTATTTACCGTCCCAAAATAGCCTTCAGTATAATTAGGTAAAGCAATTTCAGTCTTTGCAAAACCTGTAACGTTTTTAAAAGGATTATTTTTATTATCAAAAGTGGTAACCTCAACAACAGAGTACTCAAACATTGTTCCAGGATCTCTTGTTATCTCTTTTTTATAAGGCTGATCCCCATTAAGGTATATCGTTCCAGTTGCAATTGTTTCGGTACCGGAAGTTGTTACAAACGACACAGTTCCATTAGTGTTATAAGTAAAAACATCCTCTTCATGAATAAATTCACCGTTTCTATTTGAACCAATTAATCTCGAATTAGCATCATATTCATAGGTAATGGTTTCGTCCAAATTACCGTCTATGTAATACTTCTCTTGGGTAATTAAATCGCCTGTATAAGTAAAAGTAGTTTCCTCAGTAATTGTACCGTCAATACTTAAAGTATATTTAACAATTTTGTTACCGTTATACGTAAAAGCAATGGTTTCTTCAGAACCATCTCCATAAGTTTCAACTACTCTAGTCAACAAATCATTACTTGAATCATCGTTAGAAGAACTGTCACTGTCGCTGGAACACGAAGCAAACAAAAGTGCCAAAGCACTGAAGGCATAAATAAGTTTTCTCATTTGGTTTTTTTTAAAATTTTTTTTACAAAAAAAGCACTTTTCTTTCGTTTTAAAAAAATAAAAATCATTATTTTTTGTTAAAAAAAAGCCCAAACCTATTACTGATTTGGGCTTCAAATAACTTATGTTTTAAACTTTTATTTCACAAAATCAACCGCTTTTTCCAAAGCTTCTTTTATTCCGGCTACATGCTTACCTCCCGCTGTTGCGAAAAACGGTTGCCCGCCCCCGCCGCCTTGGATGTACTTTCCTAGCTCGCGAACCACTTGCCCTGCATTCAAACCTTTGCTTTCCACCAACTCTTTTGAAATGTAGGAAGTCAACATTGGTTTATCATCGGTTGCTGTTGCTAAAAGCAGGAACAGGTTGTCTTTATTCTGTCCTAACTCGTAGGCTAAATCTTTTGCCCCGTTAGCATCCAAATCCACCTGAATCGCTAAGAAGTCTACTCCATTTATGTTTTGCAGTTGAGAAGCCAATTCCCCTTTAAGGTTTTTTGCTTTTTCTTTTAACAACTGTTCAATCTGTTTTTTCAGTTTTGCGTTTTCGTCCTGTAAAGAAACCACGGACTTGATCACATCCTGAGGATTTTTCAACGTCTCTTTAATTTCTTTTAAAGCTGATTCCTGAGCCGCGAAGAACTGTTTCACCGCATCATTGGTAATTGCTTCAATACGACGGATTCCTGCCGCAACCGCTCCTTCACTAGTAATTTTGAAATGCCAGATTTCGCCAGTGTTTTTCACATGGATTCCTCCGCAAAGCTCCATGCTTTCCCCAAATTTGATCGCACGAACATTATCACCGTATTTCTCTCCGAACAATGCCATCGCGCCTTCTTCAATCGCCTGAGCAAACGGAATGCTTCTTCTTTCAATAAGCGGCAACTGTTCTTGGATTCTTGCGTTAACGAAATCCTCAACTTGTTTCAATTCCTCATCGGTTACTTTTGCGAAGTGTGAAAAGTCGAAACGTAAATAATTTGGTGCTACCAACGATCCTTTTTGTTCCACATGGGTTCCTAAAACCGAACGAAGGGCTTGGTGCAACAAGTGGGTCGCCGAGTGATTACTTGCCGTATGGTTTCTTAAATCCGTATTTACTTTTGCCTGAAAACTTCCGTTTACGTTTTCCGGTAAGCTTTTCGCAAAATGCAGAATTAAGTTGTTTTCTTTTTTAGTGTCGATGATTTCGATAGTCTCGTTTGCAGAAACCAAAGTTCCTTTATCACCCACCTGTCCTCCTCCTTCCGGATAGAACGGTGTATTGTCTAAAACGATTTGGTATAGTTTACCGTCTTTTTTAGAATCAACTTTTCTAAAACGGGTGATTTTTACTTCGTTTTCCGTTTGGTCATACCCTACGAAAGTTTCAACATTTCCGGGAACCAGAACATTCCAATCCTCGGTTGAAACTTCCGAAGCCGCTCTTGAACGTGCTTTTTGCTCCGCCATCGATTTCTCAAACTCGCTTTCGTTGAACGACATGCCTTTTTCTTTCAGAATCAAAGCCGTTAAGTCTTTAGGAAATCCGAAAGTATCGTACAATTCGAATGCTTTTTCTCCTGAAACCTCTGCGCCTTTGGTTTCCACAACTACATTCTCTAACAATTGTAATCCCTGATCCAAAGTCCTTAAGAAAGATGCTTCTTCTTCTTTGATTACGTTCGAAACCAAATTTTTCTGCGCTACAATCTCCGGGAAGAAAGCCCCCATCTGATTCGCCAATACCTCAACTAATTGATAGATAAATGGCTCTTTTGTATCCAAAAACGTAAACCCGTAACGGATCGCACGACGTAAAATACGGCGAATCACATAACCGGCTCCTCCGTTAGAAGGCAACTGCCCATCTGCAATAGCAAACGCCACTGCGCGAACGTGGTCTACAATTACACGAATCGCAATATTGGTTTTGTTTTGCTCTTCGCTGATATTTTTTATTTCGTTGTTGGTATATTTTTTTCCAGTGATTTGCTCAATTTTCTCAATAAGCGGTGTGAACACATCGGTGTCGTAATTGGACGTTACACCTTGCATCGCCATGCACAAACGTTCGAAGCCCATTCCGGTATCTACGTGTTGTGCCGGAAGTTTTTCCAGAGAACCATCCGCTTTACGGTTGAATTCCATGAATACGTTGTTCCAGATTTCCACTACCTGCGGATGATCCGCGTTTACTAAATCACGACCGGAAACAGCTGCTCTTTCGGCATCGGTTCTTAAATCGATGTGGATTTCCGAACAAGGCCCACACGGTCCCTGATCACCCATTTCCCAGAAGTTGTCCTTTTTGTTACCAAGAATAATTCGGTCCTCAGACACATATTGCTTCCAGATATCGAAAGCTTCCTGATCGAACGGTACATTTTCCGCCGGATTTCCTTCAAACACGGAAACGTATAAGCGGTCTTTTTCTAACTTTAAAACTTCAGTCAGGAATTCCCAAGCCCAAGCCAATGCTTCTTTTTTGAAGTAATCACCAAAGGACCAGTTCCCCAACATTTCGAACATGGTGTGGTGGTAGGTATCAAAACCTACATCCTCCAAATCGTTATGCTTTCCGGATACACGAAGACATTTTTGCGTGTCGGCGATTCTTGGTGATTTTGGTGTTCCGTTCCCCAGAAAAAACTCTTTAAACTGAGCCATTCCGGAATTGTTAAACATCAAAGTCGGATCGTCTTTTAAAACGATCGGCGCAGAAGGAACGATTAAATGCCCTTTGCTTTCAAAAAAATCAAGGTAAGCCTTACGAATGTCTTGTGATTTCATTTTTTTTATTCGTTTATGTGGTGATTTGGTAATTTGGTTATTCGGAAAATTCACAAATAAACAAATCCACGAATCCACAAATTTATTTATACATTACAAAAAATAAAACGGCTGCTACCCTAGCCCTGACAGAGCGTTTAGCTCCCGATTAAAATCGGGACTAGCAGCGAAGGCAGGATTAAGGTTTCCAAATAAGCCAAATGTTTCGCTTCAAAAAGCAATTAATTTGAAACATTTTTTAAATTTGTTCGTATAACCCCTACAACTGGTTCGCAAGCACCATTTTACAAGCTGCAAAAATAGTATATTTTAGAACATGTCGAAGGTAAAATATATTTACGACCCCGAAAAATTAGCCTATCGGAAAATCAAACCGAAGAAAGGGCGCAAATTCGGCTATTTTGCACTGTTCCTGGTGGCTTCAGCACTGTTTGGCTTTTTGTGTTTTGTGGTGCTTCTGAACACCTCTTATTTTGAAACGCCAAAAGACCGGATGATGGCACGCGAAATTGACAATATGAAAATCAATTATGCGATTCTGAACAAGCGTATCGAAGCGTTAAACGAAACAATGGGCGATCTGGAAGACCGTGACAACAATGTGTACCGGGCGTATTTCAACAGTTCGCCGGTGGGTACCGAAAAACGAAAAGGAGAAGAAACAAAGGCCAACCGTTACAAACAGTTAGAAGGTTTCAACAATTCGGATTTGGTCATCAATACCTCCAAACGACTGGATGTGGTTTCCAACCAGATGGCGTTCCAGTCGAAATCATTGGATGAAATCGTGAAACTGGCCAAAGGAAAAGAAAAATTACTGGCGGCAATTCCGGCGATCCAACCGGTTAAGAATGAAGAATTACGACAGATGGCTTCCGGTTTCGGCTACAGAAGCGACCCGTTCACCAAAGTGCGAAAGTTCCACAAAGGCATGGATTTTACGGCAAGAACCGGAACTCCGATTTACGCAACCGGTGATGGTGTAGTGGAAAAAGCCGACGCATCGCTTTCCGGGTATGGTAATCATATTGAAATCCGTCACGGTTATGGCTACAAAACCTTGTATGCACATTTGAGCAAATACAAAACACGACCGGGCCAACGGGTGAAACGCGGTGATATTATCGGCTATGTGGGGAGTACGGGACGCAGTGAAGCACCGCACTTGCATTATGAAGTGTATCAGAACGGCAAAGTAGTCAACCCATTGAATTTTTATTACGGTTCGATTTCCGCCAAAGAATATGTGTTGATTTCACAGATTGCGAATCAGGAGAATCAGTCGTTGGATTAAAAAAGAAACAAGAGACAAGAGGAAAGATATTGTATTTTCACTTATAACTCTTAACTCATAACCTATAACTAAAGAATGCATTTAGACTTACCAGAAAAAAGATATTACAGTATTGGCGAACTGGCCAAAGCTTTTGACGTTAACGCTTCCCTGATCCGTTTTTGGGACAAGGAATTCGACATTCTGAAACCAAAAAAGAATGCCAAAGGGAATCGTATGTTCACGCCGGAAGATGTAAAAAACCTACAACTGATTTATCATCTGGTCAAAGAACGGGGCTTCACACTTGACGGCGCAAAAGTGCACCTGAAAGAAGGCCAGAAAAAAACGCTGGACAAATTCGAAATCATCCGAAAACTGGAAGCGATCAAAGTACAGCTGACCAACATGAAAAACGAATTGTAAGTAACAATTCACAAAACGATAGACTAATACAAAAACAATTTTAAATCTAGACACATGAGAAAATTTGCACCAATTTTAGTAGGTATTGGACTTTTAGTAATCCTTGGTTTTTGGTACATCGGAATAAAAAACGGCGCTATCCGTGAGAATCAGGCTGTGGGAAAAGAATGGGGTAACGTGGAAACGGCTTACCAAAGAAGAAACGACCTTATCGGAAACCTGGTTAAAACCGTAAAAGGAGCTGCCGATTTCGAAAAAGGAACCTTAACCGCGGTAATCGAAGCCCGTGCCAAAGCCACACAGGTTACCATCGACCCTTCAAATGTTACACCAGAGCAATTGGCGCAGTTCAATCAGGCACAAGGTGGTGTTTCATCAGCTTTATCAAGATTATTGGTAACCGTGGAACAATACCCGGACTTGAAAGCCAACGCTAACTTCCTGAAATTACAGGACGAATTGGCAAGTACTGAAAACCAGATCTTAACAGCCAGAACACGTTTCAACGAATCGGTTCAGAGCTACAACAACTACATCCTGAAAATTCCTAACAACTGGTTCTTATCCGAATACAAAGAGAAACCTTTCTTCGACGCAGTAGCCGGTGCTGAAAAACCAGTAGAGGTGGAATTCAATTTTGACAACAATCAAGAGAAAAAATAATGTCTTTAACGGAAGAATTCCTAACCCCGGAAGAAGAAAAAGAAATTGTTGCGGCAATCTCCCAGGCGGAAAAAAACACCTCAGGTGAGATTAGAGTACACATAGAAGCTCATACTGAAAAACCTCCGCTCGAAAGGGCCAAGGAGGTTTTTCATTCTCTGAACATGGACAACACCGCAGCAAAAAACGGCGTATTATTTTACGTTGGTGTAAAAGACCACACCTTTGCCATAATTGGTGATGAAGGCATTGATAAAATGGTGGAAGCAGATTTTTGGGACTGTACCAAAGATGTCATTATCGAACACTTCAAAAACAAACGCTACAAACAAGGTTTAGTGGACGGGATTTTAAGAGCCGGTGAGCGTCTGAAACAGTACTTCCCTTACCAGAGCGACGACACTAACGAATTATCTAACGAAATATCCAAAGGATAAATGATAAATTTCCTTTTAAAATTGATAAAGCTCTCTGTTGTGATAACCTTCCTGTTATTGCATCAGTTGGGATTTGCGCAGTATGACATCCCTGAAAAACCGAGTTTTCAGACCAGTGTTTACGATAACGCCAATTTGCTTGATGCAAGTCAGAAAAAGCAATTGGAAGACAAACTTGTAAGATATTCTGATTCCACAACCACTCAAATTGTAATCATCACTATTGACGATTTAAAAGGCGAAGATATTGGCGTATTGGCTACCAACTGGGCACATAAGTGGGGCATCGGACAGAAAAAAGAAGATAACGGCCTCATTATCCTAGTCGCAAAAAACAACCGGAAGATGAGTATCCGTCCTGGATATGGTCTTGAAGACAGGCTTACAGCAGGGATCTGTGGGGAAATCATCAGAAATGTCATCACCCCCGAATTTAAAGCCGGAGACTATTACAGCGGACTGGACAAAGGTACCGATGTTGTTTTTGACGCCCTGAAAGGCAAATACAAAGGCACCAGAATTGGGGACAAACCCGACGGGATAAGCCTTGGAAAGATCATTTTCTTTGTAATTGTGTTCCTCCTAATTATCATCATAATCTCCAAAGGCAAAAAAGGCGGCGGAAACGGCGGACGCTTTTCCGGACCTGATTTGGGCGACATCATTATCCTGAGCAGCTTAGGCCGCGGTGGTTTTGGTGGTGGAAGTTCCGGAGGCGGTTTTGGCGGAGGCGGAGGCTTCGGTGGTGGTTTTGGCGGCGGCGGTTTCTCCGGTGGTGGAGCCAGCGGCGGTTGGTAAAACCCGTAAACAGTTTACAGTATTCCGCGAAATATAAAAAGGAGATTGCATAGCAATCTCCTTTTTATATTCAACCATCTTATTACCAATTAATTAACCGTAAAAAATCCCAATAAACCGTACCTTTACCAGAAATTAGAATGTCATGAAAAATGTTGCAATGAAAATGGTATGGGCAACGACATTGTATCTTATCGCATTTGCGGTTTTGTGCCAGCTGAATGTTAGTCTTCCGGCGTTGATAGGATTACTTTTTTTGGGTTTCCTATTGATTCCGTTCATGGTCTACAAAGTTCTGACCGACGATTACACCACTTCAAAATCATTCGATGATTGGTATGAAGATTACCCTATGATTTAGTTCTTCCTATTGTAAAAAAAAGAGATTGCTATGCAATCTCTTTTTTTATCTACAAATGCATCATGGCCCTACCTCGGGAAGATTTCTCTTTACCCGCAAATTTCTCAATCTTATAAGTTAACGAGAACATGGCATAACGTTTCAACACCGTATTTTCCTCGTCGCGTATTGTCGTGGCCGAAATGTTTCGGGTGGCACTTTGGTTCTGGTTCAACAGGTCGTATACCTTTACTTTCGCAACAAATCTTTTCTCATAAAAACTGTAGGACAAACTCGTGTTCCACAAATAGAAGTCCTTCTTGAAACCATCCGCAATGGTGGAATTGTAATTATAACTGAAATCATTTCCGAAAACCCAATTTTTAGGCCAGTAATTGGTTGTTTGCAGACTAAACTGATGCTGGAAATTTGAGGCTGAATTCACGGAATAATTGGTGTAATCGGTCTTATTCAACACATAACTGTAACTCGGATTGATCATAAACAATTCGCCGTATTCATAGTTAAAATAGCCGCGAAGCCTCCAACGGATTCCGAAAGCGTCATACATTTCATTGTTCACAAATCCTTTGTTCATCGAAAAATTAACCCCGCTTCCCCCTCCAAATTTGAAGGTATGCGCTTCACTTTTAAAGGTTTTACTGAAATTGACTCCGGACCAGGTATAATAATTATCCTTAACGTTTCGGTAGCTGGTTTCTCTTTTCCCGTTTGCCCCGATGATAGTGGAGGATACAAACTGGTTTTCATAATAATTCCCTCCTAAGTAAAAACTGAAAAACGATTTTCTGGACTGATCGAAGTTACTAAAGCTTGCATACAAATAGTGCCTCTTGTTCAAATCCAGATCCGAATTCCCTCTAAAGGTATTCAACGGATTGGAAAAATCTTCAACCGGTAACAATTGACTGGCACTCGGCAAATCATAATCATAAGAATAATTCATCCAAATCTGTTTCGATTTCCCCAATTTGTAATTCATGTTCAAACTGGCAAACGGCAGCGCATAATTTTTTTGCAGATCGGTCTGGTTCGCCAAATAGAAGGATCTGCCTTCAAAATCAATTACGGCAGTCCCGGTAAAAAAATAAAACGTGAATTTTTTCTTTTCCAGCGTCAACCCTACTGTAGGTTTGGCAATACGGGCCAAGGAAGAAATACGATTGGTAAGATTATCGTTCACTACCGAATACGAATCACTAACCGCATCATAATCAAAGGTTTTTCGGTCATTGGATGTTTTTTTCCATTGGTAATCCAATCCGACAGCCACATTTAGCGAATCCACGATCGGTTCCGAATAATTCAAATCAATCGAATAATTATCAACCGTGTTATTGCTTTTTCTCAACTGATCCCGTATATCGTCCGGATCGGTTCCCTGATGAAAAATAGTTGCCGATTGGTTCCACGACGTGATATCATCATTATTTGAATTTTGCTCGAAAGAAACATCCAGATTACGCCTCTTACGCTTAAACGCTTTGTTGAAATACAATTTATTCTCAAAGGATGTCCCTTTACTCTCGTCAAGACTTTTCGCTGTACTTTCATTCTGAAGCGTGTTTGTTTCATCTGTGGAAGCCTGATAAGAATCTTCCCTGTCTTTTCCTGACGACACCAAAAACTTAGGGATATAGGTTACCGAAGTCGTCGAATCGATTTTATATGCCAACTCCATATTGGCCTGATGGCTGTAACGATCGGATTTGGCCTGTGAATTCGATTCTGTGGTAAAAGTCCCGTTCGGTAAAAAGTTAATTTGTTTTGCTCTTCGCTTATTTTTAGAATGCTGGTCGGTAAAGAAATAATTCGTTGTCGATTCAAAATCCTTGAACAATTCATCGGAATAATTCACCCCGATCATGTCCGACTGTGTGATCCCAGCCCCACCTCCGAAACGTGCTCCGTTAATAGAAAACGAACCGTTATCGTTGTAATTCACCGAACGGCTTCGGCCACCTCCCATGTTGTCAAAAATCTCGTCCATTGAAAAACCGGTAGAATTAATATTATTGGAGGAAGCCAATACACTCAGCTTTCGCTTGTTTTTGAAGTAATTGACCAGCGCACTACTTTCATAACGGTCATCCGTCCCAAGGCCTCCCATGAATTTCCCGAAGAAACCTTTGTTCTTTTTTTCATCGATGGTCAGATTGATACTGGCATTGTTTCCACTGGCTGCTTTACCGGAAAGTTCTTCTTTCTTGGTTTTGGTATCACTGATCTGTACTTTGTTGACAATATCGGAAGGTAAATTCTGTAACGCAATTTTACCGTCCTTATCAAAGAAAGGCTTTCCGTTTACCAGAATCTGGTTTACTTCTTTTCCGTTTACCGTAATTTTCCCTTCGGAATCAATTTCTACGCCCGGTAGCTGTTTCAATAGGGTTTCCACATTAGAATCCGGTCGCACTTTAAACGAAGCCGCATTAAACTCAAGTGTATCTTTTTTAATGCGCACTGGTGGTGCTTCGGTTTTCACCACTACTTCCCCTAACATTTTAGCCTGTTCTTTCAAAGTGATCACACCAAAATCCTTACTCGCCAAAACGTCATTCAGGGTAATTTTGTGGTCCTCAAAACCTACCATTGAAAATTTCAGGGATACCGGATAGGCCAGTTTTTTTATCCCTAACGAAAAGTTACCGTTTTTGTCGGTGATGGTGTAGTCAACCAAAGAAGAATCCTTAACCACCGAAACATAAACCGTTACGGCTTCTATAGGCAACTTAGTGTTTTCTTCAATGATTTTCCCTTTTAAGGTTATGGAATTCTGAGCCAGGGAAGACAAAGAACACATCGCAAGAACAAAGAACAGTAGTTTCTGAAACATAAATAAAAAACGCGGTTAAAATGATTTACTCATAAAAACCGCGAAATAAAGATTTTATTATGTAAGAATTTTATTTGTTCACTAATATTTAACAGATTATTTCTGTCTGAAGTAAATATCGATCGGCACACCGTTGAAATTGTAGTTTTGGCGCAACTGGTTTTCGATAAAACGCTTGTACGGATCTTTGATGTACTGCGGCAGGTTGGCAAAAAACACAAACTGAGGTGTTGGCGTTGGCAACTGCATGCAATATTTGATTTTGATGTATTTCCCTTTCAGGGCCGGAGGCGGCATTCTTTCAATAATCGGCAACATCAGATCATTGAATTTTGAAGTGGCTACGCGCTGTTTTCTGTTTTCAAACACTTCCACCGCGGTTTCCAGCGCTTTCAACAAACGTTGTTTTGTTAATGCGGAAACGAATAAAATCGGCACATCGGTAAACGGCTCGATTTCTTTACGGATTCTCGCTTCGTAATCACGGGTCGACATCGTATCTTTTTCAATCAAATCCCATTTGTTCACTAAAATCACGATGCCTTTACGGTTTTTCTCGGCCAACCAGAAAATACTCTGATCCTGCCCTTCAAAACCACGCGTGGCATCAATCATTAAAATAATAACATCGGAATGCTCAATGGCACGTACCGAACGCATTACGGAGTAAAATTCCAAATCTTCCTTCACCTTTGCTTTTCTACGGATTCCCGCAGTATCCACTAAGTTGAATTCAAACCCGAAACGGTTGTATTTGGTATCGATCGCATCACGTGTAGTTCCTGCAATATCGGTAACCACAAAACGATCTTCTCCAATTAAGGCATTGATAAACGAGGATTTACCTGCATTCGGACGTCCCACCACACAAAAGCGCGGCAATGGATTTTCTTCCTCTACGGCATCCGGTAATTCCGGCAATACGCGTACAAGTTCATCCAAAAGTTCTCCGGTTCCGCTACCGTTCATCCCGGCAATGGAAAAATACTCGCCTAAACCTAAATTATAAAACTCCACCGCGTCTTTCTCACGCATGGCATTGTCTACTTTGTTTACGGCCAAAAGAATCGGTTTGGTCACTTTGCGAAGCAACTTCGCCACTTCTTCGTCCATTGGCGTAATTCCTTCTTCCACGTCTACCACAAAAATGATGGCATCAGCTTCGTCAATTGCTAATTCCACCTGACGACGGATTTCACCTTCAAAAATATCGTCCGAACCTTTAATATAACCACCGGTATCGATTACCGAAAATTCCTTTCCGTTCCACTCACTTTTTCCGTAATTTCTATCACGCGTCACCCCGCTCACCGAGTCAACGATGGCCTCTCTTCTCTGAATCAGACGGTTAAAGAAAGTCGATTTCCCTACATTCGGTCGTCCTACTATGGCTACGATATTGTTCATTTTCTATCAAATTTTGCGCAAAAGTACGCTTTTATATTTAAAAGGTTTATGGATTTGAAATCCGGATCTTAAAAGAAGACTTTAACCCAACACCTCTTTTCACTAATTACTAACGACCAATTACCAATCACTTATTTCTGATTATAACCGAATCGTCTTAATTGGAACGCATTGCTTCTCCAGTCTTTGTTCACTTTCACAAACATTTCGATGTGGATCTGTTTTCCGAAGAATTTCTCCAGATCCTCACGCGCCTGGATCCCTACTTTCTTAATCGCCGAACCTTTGTGTCCGATTATGATTCCTTTCTGGGTGTCGCGCTCCACCATAATTATCGCACGGATTCGGATGATGTCGTCGTCTTCTTTGAATTCTTCCGTTTCGATTTCCACGGCATACGGGATTTCCTTGTCGTAGTTCAAAAGGATTTTCTCACGGATGGTTTCGTTTACGAAGAAACGTTCCGGCTTGTCCGTCAAAGCATCCTTCGGATAATACGGCGGTGATTCCGGCAATAACTCTATGATGCGGTTAAAAACTTCTTTCACATTGAAATTCTCCAAAGCCGAAATCGGGAAAAGTTCGGCATTCGGCACTTTCTCTTTCCACAGATTCACCTGTTCTTCCAATTGTTCCTGATTCGATTTGTCAATCTTGTTCAGCAACAACAACACCGGAATTTTAGAATGAATGATCTTATTGAAAAAGGCTTCGTCTTTCAGCTCCTGCTCACCTACTTCTACCATGTAGATTAAAACATCAGCATCCTCAAAAGCGGATTTTACAAAATTCATCATGGATTCCTGCATTTCATACGCCGGTTTAATAATCCCCGGTGTATCGGAAAACATAATCTGAAAATCGTCTCCGTTCACAATCCCCAATATCCTGTGACGGGTAGTTTGTGCTTTAGATGTGATAATAGAAAGACGCTCCCCAACGAAAGCATTCATTAAGGTGGACTTCCCTACATTTGGGTTCCCGATGATATTTACAAAACCTGCTTTATGCGACATGGTGAAAAAATTAGCCTACAAAGGTAGTCATATCAAGCGAATAGACGAAATAAAAGAATATTATTCTAAATAAAACTTGTTTATTCAAATATTCGTTGTACTTTTGCACCCGAAACATCGCGGGATAGAGCAGTAGGCAGCTCGTCGGGCTCATAACCCGAAGGTCACAGGTTCGAGTCCTGTTCCCGCTACTAAGAAAATATTGAGAATACAAACCGTACAGCGCGGGATAGAGCAGTAGGCAGCTCGTCGGGCTCATAACCCGAAGGTCACAGGTTCGAGTCCTGTTCCCGCTACTAAGAAGAGAATCATTTTGGTTCTCTTTTTTTTTAAACAAACCGAAGTTGGCTATTTTCTGCATTTACAGAACTACCCAACTGTTAATCAGATTGTTTCACCCGTGAAACATTTCATTTTTTACACATGAACACAAAAAAAATTGCAGAATACCGCACCTTACTTAATGTTACTAAAACAGCGACATTGAAAGAGTTAAAAACGATTTACAGAAACAGCATGAAGGAAGACCATCCGGACACCATCGCAGATCCTGTAGAGCGTTTAGCTGCTGAAGAGCGAAGCAAGGCCGTTATTGAAGCCTACCATTTCCTGGTAAGTATTGCTCCCGAAACCCTTAAAAAAGACAAAGAAGAATACCTGAAAACCATTTCAACTTCAACTATTTTGGAGTTTTATATGGATAACGGGGTTTTGTTCATCAGTTTTTTGGACGGCAATCAGTTTGAGTATTTTGGGGTTCCGAAAAACACATATATCAAAATGATCAACGCTGATTCCCCGAACCGTTTTGCAAAACGCCATATCTTCAACGAGTTTGCCTACAGAAGCTCCAGCAAATTAGTTGCCGCAGAATAATCAGCAACAACAAATAAAAGAAAGCCATCAACGAAAGTTGGTGGTTTTTTGTTTCATGTGTTTTTATTTGTTAAATTTGAGGATAACCAAAAACAAAACAATTTATGGAATTTAACTTTTTAGCAGTATTTGTAGCCGCTTTGGTTACCTTATTGGTTGGTTTCGTATGGTACAATCCTAAAGTTTTCGGAACCATCTGGATGAATGAAACAGGCATGACCGACGAAAAAGCCAAACAAGGCAACATGGTGAAAATTTTCGGACTGACGATTTTCTACTCGTTGATGCTTGCTTTTATATTACCCGCACTGACCATTCACCAATTGAGCGCTATGGGAATGATCGGAGGACCGGAATTCGTTGCTACCGCAAAACCTTCTTACGCTGCTTTCATGGCAGATTACGGAGATGCTTTCCGCACGTTCAAACACGGAGCCTTTCACGGTTTCTTTGCCGGGTTGTTCATAGCTTTACCGATTACAGCCATCAACGCTCTTTTTGAGCAAAAATCATGGAAGTACATTTTGGTAAACGCCGGATATTGGGTTGTGTCCCTGACTATCATGGGCGCTATTATCTGCGGCTGGAAATAAGAATTAACATTTAATTATAAGACAATCGCTCTACCTTTGTAGGGCGATTTTTTTAACCTTGAGCACAACTACCTTTACCGTTTATTCGAAAATTTCCGAACTTCCTGAAAACTGGAACGAGGTGGCCGTTGCCAATGCTTTCCTTCAAACCCCTTATTTAAAAGTTCTGGAAGCCTCGGCCCCTACCAACATGCAGTGTTTCTACATCGGTATTTATGAAGCCTCCCAACTTATTGGCGTGGCTTTAGCCCAATACCTGAACCTGAACAAACTGGAATCGTTTGGAGAGCGGGACAAATGTTTAAAAACCGCTGTAAGGAATTTTGTCTTCAAAAACTTCGCCTCGCATGTTTTGTTTTTAGGCAACAACATGATTACCGGACAAAACGGCTATACTTTCAATAAAGAGATCGGATTCAAACACATCAGTGAAGTGTTGGTACAATGTGCGGAAGCAATCACCGATTACTTCAAAAAACAAAAAATCAACATCCACCTGGTTTCGTTCAAGGATTTTTACCAGCACTGTGCCGATGAATTAAAACACTACGACTTTGCTTCGGTGTACGAATTCAACACCCAGCCCAATATGGTTTTCGAACTTCGGGAGGAATGGAAAACCGGAGCGGATTATATTGCATCGTTTTCAAAAAAATACCGGGATCAATACAAAAGGGCTCGCAAAAAGTGTGATACTGTGGCTACTCGTGAATTAAGCCTGGAAGAAATTATCACCAACGAAGACCGCATTTACGAATTGTACCATCATGTGGCCAAAAACGCCCCTTTCAACACCTTCTTTCTGGCCAAAAACCATTTTTCAACCTTTAAGAAACAATTAAAAGACCAGTTCATACTGACCGGTTATTTCCTGAATGACAAATTAATCGGCTTTCACACTTTACTATTGAACGGAACGGTTTTGGAAACGTATTTCCTTGGCTATGATTCCGAAGTGCAGAAAGAAAAAATGCTCTACCTGAACATGCTCTACAACATGACGGAATACGGCATTGAAAAACAGTATAAAAAAATCATTTTCGGAAGAACCGCTCTGGAAATCAAGAGCTCCATTGGCGCGCAACCGGTAATGATGTCCGGCTTCATTTATCACCGCAACCAACTCATCAACCGGTACATTGGAAAAATCTTCACCAATTTAGAGCCGGAAACGGAATGGCAACAACGGCATCCTTTTAAATAGTCCCAGTCTCAGTGAACAGTCTCAGTGAGCAGTCTCAGATTGTTACCCATAACTGATAACCGCGACTGAATACTGTGACTGCATACTGCAAAACTACGCCTCTAATTCCATCTGAACGACTTCCCAATCTTCAAGTAATTGTTCAAGATCTTTCTTTTTCTTTTCGTAGGCCGAAAAGAACGAAGCATCCTGCATTAGCTTTTCGTAGTTTTCCGCCAGTGCTTTGTCGTCTTTTTGGATATCGTTTTCCAGTTGCTGGATTTGGCCTTCTATTTTGCTCAGTTTGTTCTGAAGTGATTTGTTCTTTTTCTGGTCTTCGTAGGAAAGCGATTTGTTTTCCTTCGGCGCTTCTTTCACCACTACGTCTTTCTTTTCCACTTCACGCATGTTCTGCACATTGCGCTGCTCCAGGAAGAAGTTGATATCCCCTAAATATTCGCGTATCTTCTGATCTTTGAATTCGTAGACAATATTTGCCATACCCTGAAGAAAATCACGGTCGTGGGACACCAAAAGCAAGGTGCCTTCAAATTGCTGCAAAGCGGCTTTTAAAACGTTTTTCGACTTAATATCAAGGTGATTGGTCGGCTCATCCATAATCAGGACGTTAAACGGCTGCAACAACAGTTTACACAACGCCAATCGGTTTCGTTCACCACCGGAAAGTACTTTCACTTTTTTCTCCACATCGTCGCCCCTGAACAGGAATGCCCCTAACATGTCGCGCACTTTAGAACGATTGGTATCAGTAGCCGCTTCGGTCATGGTGTCCAACAACGTTTTTTCACCATCAAGATATTCAGCTTGGTTTTGGGCAAAATACCCAACCTGCACATTGTGTCCTAACTTGATATTTCCCTGATATTCGAATTCATTCAGAATCGCTTTTACAAACGTGGATTTCCCCTGGCCGTTCTGTCCCACGAAGGCAATCTTGCTGCCGCGTTCCACCAAAAGCGAAATGTCTTTCAGAATCGTTTTATCGCCATATTTCTTGGTCACATGTTCCGCTTCCACCACTACCCTTCCCGGCGTAACGGAAACGGGGAATGAAATGCTCATCACGGAATTATCATCTTCATCCACTTCAATGCGCTCCACCTTATCCAGCTTTTTGATTAAGGATTGCGCCATGGAAGCTTTGGAAGCTTTCGCGCGGAACTTCTCGATCAGTTTTTCAGTTTCTTCGATTTTCTTCTGCTGATTCTTCTGTGTAGCCAATTGCTTTTCGCGGATTTCATTGCGCAGCACTAAATATTGTGTATACGGTTTGTTGTAATCGTAAATCTTCCCTAACGAAATTTCAATAGTACGGTTGGTCACGTTATCCAGAAACATTTTATCGTGGGAAATGATCATCACTACCCCTGGGAAGGTTTTCAGGAAACTTTCCAACCAGATGATACTCTCGATATCCAAGTGGTTCGTTGGTTCATCCAGTAGCAAAATATCGTTGCTTTGAAGCAAGAGTTTCGCCAATTCGATTCGCATACGCCAACCTCCCGAAAATGTATCGGTCTGATTCTCGAAATCTTCACGCTTAAAACCCAATCCCAACAAAATACGTTCGGTATCACCAACATAGTTATACCCACCTAAAATCTCATAATGGTGCGTCACATCACTTAACTGCTCAATCAATTCAGAATAGGCCGCGCTTTCATAATCGGTGCGTGTGGCCAGCTGATGGTTGATCTCATCCATTTTGAATTCGGCCTGCTTGATTTCTTCAAAAGCCTGATAGGCTTCTTCCAAAACGGTTCTTCCCTGAACAAAATCGATATCCTGACGTAAAAACCCAATACGGACTTCTTTCTCGGTTGCAATACTTCCAGTATCAGGCTGCATGTCACGTGAAAGGATTTTCAGCATCGTGGATTTCCCGGCTCCATTTTTACCAACAAGACCTACACGGTCTCCGGCACCGAGGCGAAACGTTACTTCTTCGAACAGATAGGTTCCACCAAAAGAAACCGACAAATTGTGAATATTAAGCATAAATTGTGACTATAATTATTAAGACACTTTCTAAAATGAAGTACCTTTACTGAAATTTTTTGCAAATGTTAAAAAAAGGATCGAAACTCAACAGCATTTTAACAGGAAGTTGTCCTAAATGTCAGGAAGAGAGCATGTATCTGGACAAAAACCCATACAATCTTTCGAATATTTTCAAAATGCATGAAACCTGCAGTCATTGCGGAACCCGTTACAAGATAGAACCTTCCTTCTTTTATGGCGCCATGTATGTGAGCTATGGAGTTGGGATCGCGTTTGGCGTGGCGGCTTTCGTAATCAGTTCTCTTATTTTGGGGACTAGCTTAAAAACTGCTTTTATTACCATCATTGCCACATTAATTGCTTTTATGCCGGTGATCATGCGTCTTTCCCGCAACATCTGGATCAATTTTTTCATCCATTACGACAAAAACTGGAAGGTGAACAAAAAATAAAAGGAGCTATCAGGCTCCTCTTTTTTTATAAAAGCGTTTGACATCAATCTGATTGTCCAATTCAGAACCGTATTCCAAATGTTCGAACAATTCTTTTGCCAACCAAGGACCTAACATGACGCCACGGGTTCCTAAACCATTGAGCACATGCATACGAGGATGATCCGGATGTGTTCCCACCAAAGGCCTTCTGTCGTTAACCGTAGGGCGTACACCTGCTAAGTGGTCCACGATTTCGAAATCACAGGAAATAATTTCCTTCAGATTCGCCACTAATTCCTGTTTTCCTTCTTCGGTAGGCGTATCGGTTTTGTCATCCCAGTTATAGGTTGCACCAACTTTATACAAATGATTCCCTAAAGGCAGGATAAAAACACTTGATTTCAAAACCACATCCAGATCCAAATCCGGCGCCTTGATGACCAACAATTCCCCTTTGGTACCATCTAAAGGCAGTTCCATAAAATACGGATTACTCTTCATCCCAAACCCATCTGCAAGAATCAAATGTTTATAGAATTGATTTTTGTATTCAACCGAATCCTCATGAAAAATCAAAGCGGAATAATCGAAGGTTTCTTGCTGCAAAACCTCATTTTCATGAAGGTATTTTCGGTATGCCAGTAACAAGGCTTCCGTATCCACATATCCGGTTTGCAAAACTTCACCATAACCAAAAACAGATTCTATAGCTCGAAACTTTTTGTTGATGATTTTGGCAGACAAAAAAGGAGAAAGCTTAGGTTTATCGGCTGCCTGAAACCAGTTGTTCTGCTCTTCAATAGAAGCAAACTTGCGGTAAACCGGCAACAGAAAATCAAATTCCACACCAAGTCTTACTGAAATCTCTTTATAAAAAGGCAAGGCATAGTCCAACTGTTCCGTAGCTTTCCAAACCTGACTAAAGCGTTTTAAGATCACGGGATTGTACAAGCCAGCCGCCACTTTGGAGGAAGAAAAGCTAAAATCATCAAATACACGAAAAGACTTATTATACAAATAAGCCGTCTCAGCAAAGGAAACACCCGCCAAACCGGAGCCAACAATTAGATAATCTATCATAGTGCAAAAATAAAAAACTCCTGCCGAATGACAGGAGTTTTTATATAATTTGAGAATATTAGTAATTCCACATATCCATTTCGAAGTTACGGATCTTCTCCTTAACTCTTTCGGACTCTAACAACTGCATCTGAGCATTTTCTTTCATGTATTGCTCGATGGATCTGTCACCATAAACGTTTTCTTCTTTATAAATCACACCACTGAAACGACGTGCATTTAACAAGTGGTCAAACGTAAGCGGCATAGCAGAGTTTCGGTCGTTAAAGGCTTTTGCCTCATGAAGCTCGTTACGGATTGACGGGAAATAAATCCAGAACAATTCGATTACGTCGGCATTATCATTACCGATGTCTCTAGCCTCAGGCGATACAGGACATATCCCTAACATTCTGTATTTCAATTCACCTTGACGTTTGTCAAAATACCAGTAACCTTTTACTTTGTAACCTGAAATATCAATGGCAGCCAATTCTCTCTTATCGATAAACTGAGGATCCAAAGTTCTTGTCTTCTTAACCATATAGTCATCATAGTAGGTATTGATTTCATCTCTACCCGCCTGAGTCGTATCAATATAAGTGAACGAAGAAGCCATATCTTTAAAAGTCTTCTTAGTATTAAAGTAATCATCGGTATACACTTCAGTGATTTTACCTGATTTGATTCCTTTCAACAATACATCGAATAAAGAACGACGATCCTTACCAATATTAGCAGTATCAATTGGATAATACAAAGGGAAGTTCACACGCTCATCTAAGTCGACGATTTCCCAAGTAGTTTTACCCATCAAAACATCACGGTCGTGAACGTAACCGTAAGGTAACGGTTTATCATTATCCGCATTCATCTGAGCAGCGGTCTTCTTACCAATCTCATCCGGAGTTTTGGCATTTAATAGATTCGACTGAGCAAATGAAGCACAGCTTCCTGCCACTGCAAAAAATACTACTAAAAGTTTTCTCAATTTCATGTTCAAAAATTATAAGTTATTTGAGGACATCCAGTTTTAAAAATTATTGTAATTCGTAAATAACCGGAGCAGTTTTTGGAGGCACTACAGTACTTGGCACCCCAACGATTTTAACTTTGATATCAGAGATAGTAACCTGATCTCCACGTCCAGCTCTAGCTAACGCAGCTTTACACTGAGCATTAACACGGTCACCGTTAACAATTACAGCAGCCTGACCAGGCACTTTAAATGTAAACTGGGTAACTTGGAAGTTTAAGTCATACAAGAAATCTTTTAATACCGCAGAAACTTGCGAAACTTCTAAACGAGACTTAGTTCCTTTAACCACTCCATCAGTTCCACCGATAGCTCCAACAGGACCCGGAATATTCTTGATACGGAAAACTTTCTTATCAGAAACCGTTTTTCCATCAGGTAATTTACCAGTCGCAGTAATTGTTACTTCAGTTCCTGAACCCGGGTTCAAGTTATATTTTCCTTTTCCAGCTGATGTTAAACCAGGACCAGAAGCAGTTACTTTATCTTCTGCAATACCAGCAAATGAAACTGTCATTGGGTTAGGTAAACCTCTGTACACTACGTTCATTTTGTCAGCAGATATGTTAGCTGAGTTTGGACGAGGTACCACAACATATTTACCTTCGAATTTCAATGGAATTTCTTTTCCATCTTCTAAGAAACCGAATTCTCCAGCAATATTTTGCTCACCAACTCCACCAGCAGTCATAGAGATAACAGCCTGCCCGTTCTCAATTTTACCAGGACCTTTAAAAGATGTAGGTTGAGTGTTAGCATCATAACGACCTAATACAACCTTACCTTTTACCTGCTCCCCTTGGAAATAAGCATTTTTCTCTAACACTACAATCGCCTGGAAGTTTTTCATAGAAGCAGCTTGCTTCAATGCATTTCCTAAGAATAAGTTATAAGCTCCAGCTTCTGTGTTTTTAACATCATTCTGCATAGCAGTTAAAAATGTTAAAGTAGATACAGCCGGGAAACCTTTAGTTTTGTAGTCTAAAAATTTAACTTTTACTCCTTCTCTGTTAGTGATATCAGCTGTTGAAAATTTCTTTTCAATTTCTTTGATAAAAGGAATGTATTTAACATCTGAACCTAGTACCTTTTTGATATCCGTAACGTATTTGTCAATTTTAGTAACAATTTCAGTTCCTCTTGGGCTATAGCCATCACCTGCAAACCATTTTTCATCGATTGTAGATTTATCCATAGCTTCAAATGGCAATTTACCATTTTCGTCCGGCTCAATTCCATCTGTAACTTCAGCTTTAACAGTCTCTAAAAAAGCTACAAATTCTTTTGAAATCTGATTAACTTCTTTAGCTTTTTTTGCTGATTCTGCATACTTAGCCGGCTCGTCACTTGCTTTAGTATTTAACGCAGACAATAAATTACCATTCGCTTCCTCAGTTAATTTATTTGATTCAGTAAATTTATCGTTAAAGTTACCAAAAGCCGTTAAAACTTCTTTTGACATATTTAATGCCAACATCGCGATGAAAACCAAGTACATTAGGTTAATCATCTTCTGTCTAGGGGTTAATTTTCCTCCTGCCATTTCTTCTAATTAGTTTATAAGATTAATAAAATAATAATGAAACTAATTAGCCTCTGTTACTCATTGCAGAAAGCATTCCGCCATATACGTTGTTTAATGAAGATAAGTTAGCAGTCAATGATTGCATTTGATCTTTCAATTTCAAGTTGTTTTCAGCAACTTCTTTGTTGATTTCTGCATTACGCTGAGCGCTATCCAATTGTACTTTATACATGCTGTTCAAAGTCTCTAACTGAGTTGCAGCCATACCCATTTCTTCAGCATATTTTTTCTGAGAAGCGATAGCATCAACAGTAGGAGCCATGTTTTTAGCAGCACCTTCGAAGTTTTTAATACTGTTTCCTAAGCTTTCCATTAACGCACCGTCAATTTTAGCTTCTTTCAACATAGCGTCTAATTTTTGAGATAACAATCCTTGAGCCTCAGTTGGGTTTTCAGCTTTTTTAGCGTCTCTCTTTTTCACTTCACCACCCGCTAATTCAGGGTAAACCAACGTCCAATCTAATTCTTTTTCAACTGGATCAAATGCAGATAAAGCAAAAATTGCTGCCTCTGTCAATAGACCAATAATCAACATTGGCCCAGCACCTGGCCAGTGCATCAATTTGAATAAAGCTCCAACAATTACAACCGCTGCCCCCATACCGTAGGCAAAATTCATAACTTTTTTAGGTAATGCCATAATAATAAAATTTTAGATAGTTAAGTTAATATAAAAATTGGTTAATTTTTCTAATGTTATTTAGCCTCAGTAGCTGTGTTACTAGTTCCCATGTAATCCTGAACTGTTCTGAATCCGATGTAAGATCTTGCAGAATCCGCATACTCATAATCACGAGTACTCACCTGTAAGAAGTACGCAACATCTTTCCAAGAACCTCCACGTGTAACTTTACGCATGTTGGATAAATCCGGAACATTCGGGTTCATTGTTGAGACATACTCATAAGCTGCAGGATCGTATGAAGAGTCTGTCCATTCAGCTACGTTACCAGCCATATTATATAAGTGGAATTCATTTGGCTCGTATGATTTTGCCTCAACAGTATACAAAGCTCCATCCGCCGCATAATCTCCACGGTTTGGTTTAAAGTTCGCTAAGAAACATCCTCTGTCGTTTTTAGCATAAGGACCACCCCAAGGATACGTTCCCGACTCCAGACCACCTCTTGCAGCATATTCCCACTCTGCCTCTGTTGGCAAACGGAATGAGTTCACCTGATCTCTTCCTTTTTTCTTTTTGATATAAGCATTCTTATTCAAAGTTCTCCAAGCACAAAACGCTTTAGCCTGTTTCCAAGAAACACCCACTACAGGATAGTCTCCATAGGCTTGGTGCCATAAATAGTCATTATGCATTGGCTCGTTGTAAGAGTAAGCGAAGTCCTTAATCCATACCGTAGTATCTGGATAGATCTCGATATTTTCAGTCTTCATATACTTACTTCTTTTCTTTCTGCTGTTTCCAACAGTTTTATCTTTAGCTGCAGCCTGAATATCCATCCAAGTATATCTGAATTTCAATTTAGAAACATCAAAAGTTCTTAACCCATTATACGATTCTGTTGCAGGCAAATACAAAGAGTCCATTACCTCTACGTAATACTCGTCCGGGTATTTCTGAACATTTGTATGTAATTTAACTTTCTTATTTAAACGTCTTCCGGCATACGGATCTTCATCTGTACCAATACTGTAATAGTTTTCGTACATATACTTATCGTATGCAGACATTTTTGCAGGATCTTGATCTTTAAAAGCAAAATCACCAATGCTTCCGCCTTTACCACCTTTACCAGCACCAGGCTTCTGTCCTTGCTCATCGGCAAGAATAGCTAATCTTGTTCTGATAGTAGAATCTTTCACCCATTCTACGAACTGACGATACTCACTATTAGTAATTTCCGTCTCATCCATGTAAAACGAACGAACTGTAACAGTTTTGGTTGGAGCATCCCCTACATTGGCCAAATCATCATCTGATTTACCCATAATAAACGCACCGCCAGGAACCAATGTCATTCCAAAAGGTTTTTCCGGATGCCATTTTCTTCCTTTAACTCCTACTAGCTCGCCTCTGTCGTTCTTGTGACAGCTGCTAAAGAATAATGATAAAAGTGCTGTTAACGCAATGAACTTCTTCATATAAATTTGGGTTAATTATATACACATTTTTAAGGGCGTAAACCTATCTATTTATTTTTAAAAAAACAATTTTTTTCCTAAAAAAAACTTAAAAAAGTATCAATCATCCTTTTTTCAGGTAAAATCAATACTTTATCCTTTTTATAGGAGGTTTTTTTTCTGAGCCTTCCACCACCTTTCAGGGATTTCCTGATTAGTAGCCCCTACATAATCGTCGTAGGTACAGGGTAATAACGCGCTTCTTTTTATTTTATTGTTAATATTTGTTAAAAAAGGCACTTCAATCCACCATCTTTCCGTTTTATCACTCTTATAGAAAATCAATTCTTCGTCTTCAAGCGGAACGATATACCTTAAATAATCTTCTTTACTTCCGTAAGGATATTCTTTTGAACGATAATGGTAACCTTCAATAAAGTACCATATGATCTGGGAAATCAGCACAGCTTCTGCTTTAGAGTCGTTATGATTAAAGATCCCGAAAGCCGAAACCTTATCACTAATTCCAGAATAGCGCGAAAGTACACAAATTTCTTTACCATCAAATCCATTTGGAATAAAATTCACAAAATTACCCGAATCTGATGATTTTATTGAATTCAAATCAAGCGTAACCAGGTCGGCATCCCTGAAAACAGGCTCTGCGATAGCCGGATTGTTACACACTTCCCCCAAACGGTACGCGTCAAAATACAATTTTTCAATCAAATCGATCTCTTCCTGCGAATTGTAATAGGTCTGATATCCTAAATTACTATAATTAAAAAGATTGTTCGGTTCTTCGACAATCATCTTAGACAAATACGAATGGGCCGGCAGGCTTTGTTCTTTAGCGAAATCAAAACGACTGTCAATCGACACCACATTTACCATCTGATCCAACTGATCGTAGGCGCGGTACATCGCATAGGTCAAATCCTGGGAACCACCTATTACCACCGGAATCACTTTGTTTCGTATCAATTCCGCAACGGCCGTTTTCAATACATAATACGTATCTTCCAGCGAATTGCCAGCAACCACATTTCCTAAATCCACAATTTCGGTCTCCCAGTTCCCCGGAAAAAGACTGTAAAATTCTTTGCGGACATGTGCCAGTTCATGTCTTTCAGCATCCAAGCCTGCTCCACGATTTTCCAAAACCCCAATAATAGCGATGGACGCTCTTTCAATATTCGGAAAATCTGTTCGGGTATGAAAAGCCACTTTTTTTCCCAAAGTCTGATTGCTCAAACTCTGCACAAAAGCAAGAAAGTCATCTTCTAAAGGCTGAAAAAAATCAAAAGCCATATCTTATTTCTTTTTTGGAGTTGCTTTTTTGGCAGCAGTTTTCTTAGCCGGTGCTTTTTTCTCAATAAGTTCCTTCACCTGCTCCAGCGTCATTTTGGAAGCATCCACATCCTTACTCAATTCGATTTTAATTTTCCCTTTAAGGATAACCGAACGTCCCCAACGTGCTTTTTCCACGCGGATACCTTCCGATTCCCAATTATGGATCACCTTATCGATATCTTTCTGCAATTTATCTTCAATTAATTCCGTAATATCGGTTTGGGACAAATTATCGAAATTGTATTTTTTACTTACGTTGATGAAAATGCTGTTCCATTTGATGAAAGGCCCGAAACGCCCCACCCCTTTTTGCACTTCCATACCTTTATACATGGCGATTGGCGCATCTGCCTGCTCTTTTTCCTGAATCAGTTCGGCGGCACGCTCAAAAGTCACATCCAACGGCTCTTCTCCTTTTGGCAAAGAAATGAAGGTTTTTCCGAAACGCACATACGGGCCAAAACGGCCATTGTTCACTTCTACTTCTTCTCCTTTATAAGTCCCTAATGTTTTAGGAAGCAAGAACAAATTCAAAGCTTCTTCCAAAGTGATGCTCCCGATATTCTGCTCCGGACGCAAACTCGCGAACAACTTGTTCTCTTCGTCGATATCACCTATCTGTGCCATCGGCCCGAATTTCCCCAAACGAACAGATACCTGTTTACCGGATTTAGGATCCACCCCTAAGATACGCTCACCGGTTTCTCTTTCGGCAGTGGTTTCAACTTTGGACACTATCGGATGAAAATGATTGTAAAAATCGTTCATCATTTTTGCCCATTCAATATTTCCTTCGGCGATTTCGTCAAAATCCTGCTCTACTTTCGCGGTGAAGTTGTAATCTAAAATCGTTTCAAAGTTTTTCACAAGGAAATCGTTCACAATGATACCGATGTCCGTCGGCACCAATTTCCCTTTGTCGGAACCTACATTTTCTTTCAGTTCTTCTGCTTTCAATTCAGAACCTTTCAAAGTAAGCATCTGGTATTTACGCTCCTGCCCTTCAAAATTTCCTTTTTCCACATAATTTCTACTGATGATGGTCGAAATGGTAGGTGCATACGTAGACGGACGACCGATGCCCAATTCTTCCAGCTTCTTCACCAAAGACGCTTCCGTATAACGGGCAGCGGCTCTTGAGAAACGCTCTGTAGCGGTAATATAATTGTTTACAAGCTTTTCGTTTACACGCAAAGCCGGCAACATTCCTTCCTGCTCTTCTTCCTCATCATCATGACCTTCCAGGTACACTTTCAGAAACCCTTCGAATTTGATTACCTCGCCTGTGGCTGCAAAAAGTTCTTTATGGTTGTTGGCTTCAATTTTCACATTGGTACGCTCTAATTGCGCATCACTCATTTGGGAAGCCAGAGTTCTTTTCCAGATTAAATCATACAAACGCGCCTGATCACGATCGATATCTACCGTATGACGCGACATATCCGTTGGGCGTATCGCTTCGTGCGCTTCCTGCGCTCCTTTGGATTTCGTGGCATAATTTCTTGGCTTACTGAATTCCTTTCCGTAGGATTTAGTGATTTCTGCTTCTGCAGCTGTCATTGCTTCGTTAGAAAGGTTCACGCTGTCCGTTCTCATATAAGTAATCAATCCCGCTTCATACAAACGCTGCGCCATCATCATGGTAACACCTACCGGGAAGTACAACTTACGTGCTGCCTCCTGTTGTAACGTCGAAGTGGTAAACGGAGCCGCCGGTGATTTTTTGGTCGGCTTGGTTTCTAAATCCGACACCTTATATAAGGAACCAATATTTTGTTTTAAGAAGTTTTCCGCTTCCTGTTTTGTTCCAAAATTCTTTGGTAATTTGGCTTTGAAGGTTTTTCCGGCTTCGTTGGTGAATTCCGCAGAAACACTGTAAGAAGCTTCCGCTTTGAAATTCTGGATTTCGCGTTCACGCTCCACAATCAAACGAACGGATACCGATTGTACACGTCCGGCCGATAAACCGCCTTTTACTTTTTTCCAAAGCACAGGAGACAATTCGTATCCTACCAAACGGTCCAATACTCGTCGCGCCTGTTGTGCATTTACCAGGTTATAATCAATTCCTCGCGGATTTTCGATTGCCTTTTGAATGGCTGTTTTGGTAATCTCGTGGAAAACGATTCGTTTGGTTTTACTTTTATCCAGTTTCAGTTCTTCCGCCAAGTGCCATGCAATAGCCTCTCCCTCGCGGTCCTCATCGGAAGCCAACCAAACGGTTTCGGCCGATTTAGACAAATCTTTGAGTTTTTTTACCAAGGCTCGCTTGTCGGAGGAAACTTCATATTTCGGTTTGAAATTATTGTTTACATCCACTCCTATTTCCTTAGACGGAAGATCAGCAATGTGCCCGTAACTGGACTCCACCTGATAATCTTTTCCAAGGAATTTCTCGATGGTTTTTGCCTTTGCCGGCGACTCAACGATTACTAAATTCTTTGCCATTTACTCTTTTATTTGAACCGCAAAAGTATAGGAATTTTTTAAATATTGCAGTTTTGACAATTTTAAAAGTCAATTTTCCCGACAAGTGGAAAACTATACCTATATATATAGGTATGAATTTACAGTGAAAATGTTAAACAAATCTGCCATCTTGTCAGAAAGTCAAATTTAGTATTATCTTTGCGGACTGATTTTTACACTTTGAAGTGATTTATGGAAAAGATTATCGAAGAAAACAAACAGGGTACTAGCCTTGTGACGGAACAGAAGCAGGAAAACCAAAAGAAACTTTTTATCGAGAGTTACGGTTGTCAGATGAATTTCTCAGACAGCGAGATAGTGGCTTCCATTTTGGCGAATGAAGGCTACAACACCACACAAAACCTTGAAGAAGCGGATTTGGTACTGGTAAATACTTGTTCCATACGTGATAAAGCAGAACAAACCGTTCGTAAACGTTTGCAAGAATATAACGCGATTAAGAAAATCAATCCGGGAATGAAGGTTGGTGTTTTGGGCTGTATGGCCGAACGCCTGAAAAGCAAATTCCTTGAGGAAGAAAAAATCGTGGATATGGTAGTAGGCCCGGATGCTTACAAAGACATTCCGAACCTGTTAAAGGACGTAGACGAAGGCCGTGACGCCATCAACGTAATCTTGTCCAAAGATGAAACCTATGGGGATATTTCTCCGGTTCGTCTGCAAAGTAATGGCGTAAGCGCTTTTGTTTCCATCACCCGTGGTTGCGACAATATGTGTACCTTCTGCGTGGTTCCTTTTACAAGAGGACGTGAGCGCAGCCGTGAACCGCAATCCATTTTAGAAGAAATCCATGATTTATGGAACCGAGGTTTCAAAGAAATCACACTTTTAGGACAAAACGTAGACAGTTTCCTTTGGTACGGCGGAGGCTTGAAAAAAGATTTCGAAAAAGCTACCGACATGCAAAAAGCTACTGCTGTGGATTTTGCCCAGCTGCTAGACATGTGTGCTACCCAATTCCCTAAAATGCGATTCCGTTTCTCGACTTCCAACCCGCAGGACATGCACGTGGAAGTAATTGAAATCATGGCAAAACACCATAACATCTGTAAGTACATCCACTTACCGGTACAATCAGGAAGTACCAGAATCTTAAAAGAAATGAACCGTCAGCACACTCGTGAAGAGTACATGACGCTTGTAGATAAAATTTATGAAATCATCCCGGACATTTCTTTGTCGCAGGATATGATTTCAGGTTTCCCAACAGAAACTGAGGAAGACCACCAAGACACTTTAAGCCTGATGGAACACGTAAAATACGATTTCGGTTTCATGTTCGCTTACTCGGAAAGACCGGGAACTTTGGCAGCCAGAAAAATGGAAGACGATGTACCGGAAGAAATTAAAAAACGTAGATTAAACGAAATCATCGACTTGCAACAGAAAACATCCTTAGAGCGCGCACAACGTTTTATCGGACAAACCGTTGAAGTCCTGATCGAGAAAGAATCCAAACGTTCCGACGCCCACTGGAGCGGAAGAAATTCACAAAACACGGTGGCGGTTTTCCCGAAAGAAAATTACAAACCGGGGGATTTTGTGTTGGTAAAAATCTGCGACTGTACCTCGGCTACCTTAATTGGGGAAGCGGTTGGCTATTCGACTGAAATGCAAAGTTAAACGGTTTAAACAGAGGAATAAAAAACAATGACAGACAAGGAAATCACAATTTTATATCAGCCAAATAAAAAAGACTTACTAAAGGCAAGTAAACATATACTTTTTACAAGAACTCCTTTTAAGTTTTTCCCTTTTTTTGTCCTGTTTCTATTCATTGCACAAATACTTCCGGATATTTTAAACAAAGCTGATAACGGATCGGACATGATTACAATGGAAAACATTATTCCTGTTCTTGGTTTAATTCCGGCAATTGCACTTGCTTATATAATTTTCAGCTATTCCATAAAAAAGAATCTGGAAGCAAATCCGAAAAATTTCGAACCGCAAAAACTGCATTTCGACAATCAGGGTTTCTCACAAAATGCAGCATCTTTCACTAACAATTACAAGTGGAGCGATATTGACAACATAACCGAAACTGAAGAGTGGTTTCTGATTTTTCTCAACAAAAACAATGCCGTACCTGTTTTCAAAAAACAAATTACAGCACAGGAACACAATGATTTAAAAAATCTTTTCAGATCTTTAAACATAAAAAAATCATTAAAGTGATGCCGGTTTCAGCCAAATTCCGAAACTTTAAACAATAAAAATGGAAAACGTTCAAGCCATAAAACAACGCTTTGAGATTATCGGAAACGATCCGAAACTCAACCGCGCCATTGAAAAAGCCATTCAGGTGGCCCCGACCGACATTTCTGTATTGGTCACCGGGGAAAGCGGTGTTGGTAAAGAAAGTATTCCGAAAATCATCCACTCGCTGTCCCACCGCAAACACGGAAAATACATCGCCGTAAACTGTGGTGCCATTCCGGAAGGAACCATTGACAGTGAATTGTTCGGACACGAAAAAGGCTCTTTTACCGGAGCGACTTCCACCCGTGAAGGGTATTTCGAAGTGGCAGACGGCGGAACCATCTTTCTGGACGAAGTAGGTGAATTACCTTTAACCACACAAGTTCGATTGCTTCGTGTACTGGAAAACGGTGAATTCATCAAAGTAGGTTCTTCGCAAGTGCAAAAAACGAATGTCCGCATTGTAGCGGCTACGAACGTGAACATGCAGGAAGCTATCGAAAAAGGCAAATTCCGCGAGGATTTGTACTATCGTTTGAGCACTGTTGAGATCGGATTACCAGCCTTACGCGACCGAAAAGAAGACATTCATTTGTTGTTCAGAAAATTTGCATCGGATTTTGCCCATAAATACAAAATGCCGCCTATCAAACTGGACGACAATGCCGTACAGTACCTTATAAAATACCGTTGGGGCGGAAACATCCGTCAGTTGCGCAACGCCGCCGAACAGATTTCGGTACTGGAAACCAACCGCGACATCAACGCCAGCACGCTGGCTTCTTATTTGCCGCCGGAAGGAAGTAATCTGCCATCGGTGATTGGTAAAAAATCAGAAAGCGATTTCAGTTCCGAAAGGGAAATCCTGTACAAAATCCTTTTTGACATGAAAAGCGATTTGAACGATTTGAAAAAACTGACCTTAGACCTGATGCAGAGCGGAAATGTGAAAAACGTTCAGGAAACGAACCAGAACCTGATTCAGCGCATTTACGGCCAGAAGGAAGAAACCGAAATTCCGTTCGAAGAATCATCCATCAGCGCGATTCCGGTACCAAACCAGGACCAGCAGGAAGAATTTGAAGACGATGACGACCAGAATTATCTTTTTGCCGAAGCCGTGGAAGAAGAAGATTCGCTTCGCCTGGACGAAAAAGAAATCGAACTCATCAAAAAAGCCTTGGAACGTAACAAAGGAAAACGCAAAGCTGCCGCCGATGAATTGGGTATTTCCGAAAGAACGCTTTACCGAAAAATAAAACAATTTGATTTATAGTATATTTGGGTTTTACTTACAGATGAAAAAATTACACTATATCACCATTTTCCTGATTGCTATTTGCTTCAATTCCTGCTCCCACTACAATTTCACCGGAACCGGAAAAATTGACGCCAAAACCTTTCAGGTAAATTATTTTCAGAACACAGCCCAATTGATCGAACCTGGAATCGAAAGGACGTTTACCTTAAAACTTCAGGAAATCCTTCAGAACCAAACCAATCTAAACCTAACCAACAACAATGGTGATTTGGTTTACGAAGGGGAAATCACAGAATACCGCATCACACCGATGACGGCCACCGCAGACCAGCAAGCGGCTCAAAACCGTTTGTCCATCTCTGTAAAAGTTCGTTTTTTCAACAAGAAAAAGCCGGACGACGACTTTGAAAAAATATTTTCCTTTTACCACGACTTCCCAGGGAATGAGCAATTAGTAGGTTCCAGACTTACTGCCGCTCTGGACGAGATTTTCGAAAGGATAACCCAGGATGTTTTTAATGCCTCACTGGCGAAATGGTAATTTTAAAACAGAGCACTGAAACTTGAACGTAAACGATTTAACATATCTGATCCACAAACCTGATGCGATAAACGGCAGGCAAACCCTGGAACTGGAAACGGTTTTAGAGGAGTTCCCCTATTTTCAGGCGCTTCGTGCCTTGCATCTGAAAGGACTGTACAATCAGAACAGTTTCCGTTACAATCAGGAACTTAAAAAAACAGCGGCGTATACCACAGACCGCAGCGTGCTTTTTGAATTCATTACTTCGGAAGGGTTCACGGCAATTCAGAAGACTTTTCTGGAGGAAAAAGAAGCGGCCATCAACGAAATTATCGTCAATCAGTATAAGATTGTGGTTTCGGATAAAATTGAAGTGCAGCCCAAAATCAACCCACTCGAGCAATCCATCCTCCACTCCATTCAAATCGCGGAACCTGAAGCAATTGAGACCGAACCAGAAGTTATAGCAGAAGAAGTACTTCCCATTGAAACAGCAGAAGAAACCGAACCTACTTTAGAAGAAAAACTGGAAATTGGCAAACCTTTGGAATTTTCCGATAGCGAAAAACATTCGTTCCAGGAATGGCTCCAACTGACCAAATTTGCCCCAATTGACAGAAAAGAAGAAGAAACGGCTCCGGAAATCGACAGCGAAAAACAAAAAAAATCGGAGCTGATTGATAAATTCATTGAAGCAAATCCAAAAATAACACCTACCAAAAATGCGCCGGTAACCCCAATAAATATTGAGAAATCCACACAAGACAACTCGTATTTAATGACCGAAACTTTAGCAAAAGTATACCTGGAACAAAAAAAATATCAGAAAGCTATACAAGCTTATGAGATTTTAATTTTGAAATATCCGGAAAAAAGTAGTTTCTTTGCAGACCGAATTTCGGATATTAGACTTTTACAACAAAATAACAATTAAAGATTTACAATATGTTTTCAATTTTTTTAGTGTTAATCACAATCGTTTGTTTCCTACTTGTAGTAGTTATCATGGTTCAGAATCCTAAAGGTGGAGGCTTGTCTTCTTCAGTTGGCGGAACGCAAATGATGGGTGGTGTTCAGAAAACCACTGATTTCCTTGACAAAAGTACTTGGACTTTAGCTGGTCTGTTAATCGTTTTGATTTTATTGTCTAGCTTAAGCTTTTCAGGAAATTTAGGCGACAACAATTCTAAATTAATTGACGGAAGTGCTCCGGCTCCAGCTGCAACTACAACTGCTCCGGCTGCTACCAACGCAAAACCAGAAGCTCCTGCTGCCACTGATGCTGCACAACCTGCAGCAACAGAAGAAGCTAAAAAATAATTTCAAGCAAAATGCTTTAAAAATGCCAGCCTGTCAGTGCTGGCATTTTTATTTAGTAATTTTGTCAGTTTAAAAGCACTGGCACAATTTCTGAACCAGGCAGAAACATCAAATACGTAATAACATAAAGCATATAATTATGGCATTAACAATCAAACCTCTTTCAGATCGCGTTCTTGTGGAACCTGCTGCAGCAGAAACACAAACCGCTTCAGGAATCATCATCCCGGACACTGCTAAAGAAAAACCACAAAAAGGCACAGTGGTAGCTGTAGGAAATGGTACAAAAGACCACACGATGACCGTTAAAGTGGGCGACACGGTTCTTTACGGAAAATATGCCGGAACCGATTTAAAATTTGAAGGAAAAGATTATTTAATCATGCGCGAGGACGACATTCTTGCGATTATCTAAAAAATAAAAAATGGCAAAAGATATTAAATTCGACATTGAAGCACGCGACGGCTTAAAACGCGGTGTGGACGCATTAGCCAATGCAGTAAAAGTAACTCTAGGCCCTAAAGGACGTAACGTAATCATTTCAAAATCTTTCGGTGCTCCAACCGTAACTAAAGACGGGGTTTCAGTAGCCAAAGAAGTGGAACTGAAAGACCCTTTGGAAAACATGGGCGCGCAAATGGTAAAAGAAGTAGCCTCCAAAACCAACGATTTAGCGGGTGACGGAACTACAACTGCAACTGTTTTGGCACAAGCCATCGTTAAAGAAGGTTTGAAAAACGTAGCTGCCGGCGCTAATCCAATGGATTTAAAACGAGGAATTGACAAAGCAGTGGAAGCCATCGTTGCCGATTTAGGAAAACAAGCGAAAGAAGTTGGTTCTTCTACGGATAAAATCAAACAAGTTGCCTCCATTTCGGCTAACAACGACGATATGATTGGTGATTTGATAGCTACGGCATTCGGAAAAGTAGGTAAAGAAGGTGTAATCACTGTTGAAGAAGCAAAAGGAACCGACACTTATGTAGATGTGGTGGAAGGCATGCAGTTCGACAGAGGCTATTTATCACCTTACTTCGTAACGAATACCGAAAAAATGGAAGTGGAATTAGAACGCCCTTACATTTTATTATACGACAAAAAAGTATCTTCTTTAAAAGAATTACTTCCGATTTTAGAACCTGTTGCCCAATCCGGAAAACCTTTATTGATTATCGCTGAAGATGTAGACGGCGAAGCACTTTCTACCCTAGTGGTAAACAAATTACGCGGTGCTTTAAAAATTGCCGCGGTAAAAGCGCCGGGATTCGGAGACAGAAGAAAAGCCATGTTGGAAGACATCGCCATCTTGACCGGAGGTATCGTTATCTCTGAAGAAAGTGGATATAACTTAGAAAACGCAACTTTGGAAATGCTGGGAACTTCAGAAAAAGTAACCATCGACAAAGACAACACCACGATCGTAAACGGAGCCGGTGAAGCGGAATTGATCAAAAACCGTGTGAACCAGATTAAAGCGCAAATGGAATCCTCAACATCAGAATACGATAAAGAAAAATTACAGGAGCGTTTGGCTAAATTGGCTGGTGGCGTTGCTGTTCTTTACGTGGGAGCTGCTTCAGAAGTAGAGATGAAAGAGAAAAAAGACCGCGTAGACGACGCTTTACACGCTACCCGCGCGGCTGTGGAAGAAGGTATCGTTGCCGGAGGTGGCGTTGCTTTATTAAGAGCCAAAAAAGTACTTGACAAAGTAAAAGCCGACAATGCAGACGAAGCAACCGGAATACAAATCGTAGCCCGCGCTGTGGAAGCACCTTTAAGAACCATCGTAGAAAACGCAGGTTTAGAAGGTTCTGTAGTAGTAGCAAAAGTTGCGGAAGGAAAAGACAACTTCGGATACAATGCTAAAACCGACGAATACGTAGACATGCTGAAAGCAGGAGTTATCGATCCGAAAAAAGTAACCCGTGTTGCATTGGAAAATGCCGCTTCGGTTTCCGGAATGATTTTAACTACGGAATGTGCTTTAGTGGACATCAAAGAAGAAAACGCAGGTGGCGGAATGCCAATGGGCGGCGGAATGCCCGGCATGATGTAATCCTGAACCTTTATAAAAAAGAAAACCCCGAAATAACTTTCGGGGTTTTCTTTTTTATTGCTGTTTTTTGTACCAGTCAAAATTCGTGATATAGGACAACCTAAACGTGGCATTATTCTCCTGCAGCGTATTGGCATAATTCCAGATATACTGCTGAATATACGATAACTGAACCTGATGGTGAGTATTAAAATTATATCCTACTCCACCTATAATCCGGTTTTGATTGAAAAACGTCATTCCGGCATTCGAACTCATATTCACAAAAACCTCATCACCTAAGAATCCGAAGAGTTTTACCTGACCGCCCTTTTTAGTAAAAGGATAATTCACTAAAAACATATACCGAAGACGGTTTCGGTAGTCGTAATGGTCGATCTCAAAATCTCCGGATGCAGCCTCATATTTGGCAATCCCGACAAAACGATGTTCGTCACGCAAACGATGGGTAAATTTAAAATCACCGGTATTGTGCACATACGTCCCTTGCACCCAAACATGATCTTCCGGAATATCGGTTTTGTTCATGGCCGGATCTCCGTAAACATACGTATTGTAATGGCTGTATCCCAAACTTCCGGCAAAACTTTTGGTAAACTGATAATCGACAGATGGACGCACAAACCATTGTTGTTTTTCTGAAAAACAGTTAGCATACCGCATAGATGCCTCAAAAGTGAAAGATACTTTTTCACTCAGTTTATTTTTACCTACATAATGCAGCCAAATATTTTCATTATGACTCTTTTCCTGAGCTAGTGCATAAACCGAACTTAAAACACTAAACAAAACCACAAACCACCTGTAACCTTTACTCATTCTTAAACGGATTAACCTTACTTTTATAAGGCAAAAATATTCCGATACTACACAACGGCATAAAAAAAATCCGCCTTTAAGACGGATTTAACTATTTATTTTCTGTCGTACTGACAACAACCGTGGAGCGCATTGTATTCACTTTCGGTAGCTTTTACTTCTTGTGTATCGTGACCGGCTTTTGCAACCGCTTTTGAAACATCCGTGGAAGAACATTTCTGTTCGTTATAGACTAAATGCAACACTTGGTCATCTGAATGCCACACCGCAGATTTCACTCCAGCTACGGAATAAGCCGCTTTCTCGATACGTTTTTTACACATTTCACAGTTGCCTTTTACCTCAAAATCAGCTTTGGCATTTTTATTTTTTTTCTCCTGTGCCTGCATTGCGAATCCGAAAAGGGAAACAAGCACTACAACTATAATTTTTTTCATGGTTTTATTTTTTATTTTTTATTTTAAATCGAATACCGGCATAATACATCTGTCCGAAAACCGGAGCATATATCATAGAACTATCAAAATACGGACCAAAAGGATCATCAGCCCCTAAAATAGCATTTTTTTGTTTGTAATTCCCAATATTTTCACCGCCCACATAGGCTTCAAAAACACTTGAGAACGTTCGGGTAATTTGTGTATTCATCACCGAAAACGGATTGGAATACTCACTCAAACGATACACGGACGGATTAGAACCTGTATTCGGCAAACGCTGTTTTCCCATCCAATTGTAGGTAAAATCAAACTTCCATTGCTGTCCTTTTTCCTTAATGTGCGTTTCATACGCAAGATTGGTAAAGAAACGGTGTTTGGCCTGCAACGGACGTTCTAAAGTTCCGTTTAAATAATCGGTTTGGATATCATAGAATTTATAAGCTGTCCTGATGGTAAAATGCGTCATCAGGTCCACATTGAAATCAATCTGCAAACTGTTGGCAAACGATTTTCCGTCCAGATTATGAAAAACCACTTGTTGCGGGCTGTAATCCAAATCCACAACGGCCTGATTCTGGAAATCGGTGCGGTAATAATCCAAAGCCACTTCCGCTTTTTTACCGAACAGCTGGAAACTCTGCGAAAAGCTCAACCCGTAATTCCAGGCAATCTCAGGATCCAATCCGTAAATTTTTCCGTCGGTATTTAAAATCGAGAAAGCTCTTGAGGTCGCAAAAAGGTTCTGGTTTTCCGCAAAGATGTTCGCGCTTCGTTTTCCTCTTCCCACTGAAGCTCTCAAAACCGCTTTTTCCCACGGATTATAACGCATGTGTATTCTCGGGGTAAAGAAAGCCCCTAAACGGTTGTGCACATCGAAACGTCCTCCGGCCACCAAACTGAAATTATCGGTATTGTCATAGGTATATTCAAAGAAAGCACCATAGGAATTATCACGGCGACTAACATCCATCGGAAGCCCAACCGTTACATATTCGTTGTAATCGTCCGAAGTAAAATTCAAACCGGTAGCGAATTTGTGCAGGGTATTGCTGATGATGGAGTTATAAATCAAGTTGGAATAAAAACTGTTCTGCTTGATGTTATACTGATTCAAGCCGAAATACGATTCCTGATTGTGATAGTTGAAGGAATTCTGAAAACCGAAGCTTTTCCAGGGCATATCCGGGAACACATAACCGATTTTCGAAGACATTTCCAGTTTATCCGTGTTGATTTCCGAACCCCAATGATTTGTCGTCAGCTTATCCCTGTCCGGATCGAAGTCTTTTTGACCGGTTTGCTTTTCGTCTCTCATATAACGAACATTCAGAAAACTCACCCAGCCCTTCTCCAGGTTGTTGTACTGCCAGCGGTTCATTACGTTGATCTGTTTCCCAAGCGGGTTGTCCAGAAATCCGTCGTCGTTCATATCATTTTTGGAAACACGCGTATTCCCATGCACAAACAAACTGGTACTTATCTTATCATTAATTTTTCTGTTGAAATGCGTATTCAGCTCGTAACGGCTGTCCGTAGACCCATAGGCATTCAGGAAGAACGGAATATCATTCGCAGGCTTAATCAGTTCGGTATTGATCTGTCCGGAGATGCTCTCATACCCGTTCACCACACTTCCCGCACCTTTGGTAATCTGAATGCTTTCCACCCAGGTTCCAGGGATAAAAGACAAACCGTAAGCCTGAGAAGCCCCGCGGACCGAAGGAATATTTTCTTCCGCAATCAGGATGTATGGACTCGTCAACCCTAACATTTTAATCTGTTTGCTGCCGGAAATGGCGTCGGAGAAATTCACATCGATGGACGGATTGGTTTCAAAACTCTCGGAAAGGTTACAACAGGCAGCTTTCAGTAATTCCTTGCTGCTCATCGTGGTTGTGTTCAATGTTTTGGTATAGGATCTTTGCAGCGAATTGCGTTTTGCATTCACCACTACCCCATCCAACGCTTTAACCGGTTTCAACTGAACGCTTACGGCTTTCGGCTCGTGTACCATCAGGTCTGTCGTTTCATACCCTACATAACTCACGGAAATTTCATGGCTTCCCGGATTCATCGGTAATTCAAACTGCCCTTTGTCATCGGTCATCGTTCCTACAGTGGAATCCTTCCAGATTACGGAGGCGCCCATCAGCGGTTGGTTTTTTTCATCGGTAACCGTACCGGTCACTTTTTCCTGTGCTGAAGCCAACTGAGCCAACAACACAGCGAAAATCATAAAAAATTTATACATGATTTTAATTTTAATGTTTGAAAAGAAGTTTACTCCGAAGCAATCGGAGTCTCAAAACATTAAAATTTATCGTAGAAAATATATTGGCAATAAAGTTTGTAGAGTGGCGGTGCGTTACTATCACAATAAAAAGAAGGTGTGTCGCTTGTTACGGCAACTTCTTCAACCGCTTCAAAGACTATCGGTTTCCAAGTATCCGTAAAAGTAAAAGCTCCTAAATCAAGCTGAAAACTTTTTACGATTACTTCATCGGAAAAGGATTTTTTTAAATCGATTTTGTCGTTGGAACAACAGCTGTCGTGTTCGTTGGAAGTAGCACAACAGGCATTTTCTTCTTCGACCTTTTCTTCAACACAAGGTTCGTATTTTTTATAATCCAAAGAAACGCCGGCCAATTCACCACCGCAATAATGCACATTGAACGCCAAGCCTACATTGGAAACCAATAGCAGCAACGCCAGAATAAAACTTATGTGCTTATTTATTTTCATTGTTCTAAAAAATCGAACCAAAAGTACATCTTTTTCTGAAACAAAAATCTAAAATCCTGTTAATTGATTTCCGTCACTTGTCCCTGGTACGGAATTTCACATCGGATTTTGTACTGTTCTTCGATCTTATCCTTCAGCGTTTCCAAGGCTTCCGTTTCACCATGGACTAAAAAAACAGTTTCCGGTTTTTCTTTTAATTCCGAAAGCCAATCCAGCAAATCCTGCTGATCCCCGTGTGCGGAAAGCCCTTCGATTTCAACAATTTTAGCTTCTACCGGATAATACTTTCCATAAATTTTGATTTCCTTCTCACCATCCAGGAGCCTTCTACCTTTTGTCCCTTCCGCCTGATAACCTACAATCACCACGATGCTTTCGGGCTGAATAATGTAACGTTCCAGATAGCTCAACACCCGGCCGCCGGTTAACATCCCGCTGGCAGCAATCACCACTTTAGGGCGATCATCGTAAATGGCCGCTATCGTATCTTCATACTCCGTAATCATGGAAAACACTTTACACATTTCCTCACATTGATCTATCCGGAGTTTGTGCCAGTCGCGGTTTTGGGTAAAAAGTTCCAGCATTTCAATCCCCATAGGCGTATCGATGATGTAGGGCATCTCGGGAATTTTACCTTCTTTTTTGAGTTGCCAGATCAAATACATAATGGCTTGCGCCCGTTCAACGGCAAAACTCGGGATCACCACATTACCGCCATTTTCAAAGGCTTCGTTGATGTATTGCGCCAGTTCATCCTTTGGACTGTTATCCGGATGGCGTTTATCCCCATAGGTGCTTTCCAGAAACACATAATCGCCCAGCTTGGGTTTCTCGGCCGGAAACAACAGATCATCATTGTCGCGGCCAATGTCTCCGGAAAAAACAAGCCGCTTGCCTTCCAGATTCAGTTCAATGGAACAGGCGCCCAAAATGTGACCCGCATAAAAATATCGGGCGGAAATTTCCGCATCGAGGTTGAATTCCTTATCCGGCTGAATCACTCTGAAATGCGGCAATACTTTTTCGGCTTCATCCACCGTGTACAAAGGTTCGGCGGGATTGTGTTTGGAATATTTTTCCTTATTGGCCCTTTCAGCTTCCTCTTCCTGTATTTTGGCACTGTCCATCAGGATCAATTGGGAAATCGCTTTGGTCGGACTGGTACAGAAAATTTTCCCTTCAAAACCCTGATTGACCAAAATCGGCAACCAACCGCAATGATCCAAATGCCCGTGGGTAAGCAAAACATAATCAATTGACGATGGTAAAACCGGCAAAGGTTCCCAATTCTGCTGACGAATTTCGTGGTTCCCCTGAAACAAACCGCAGTCTATTAAAATCCTTATTCCGTTAGATTCGATCAAAGTTTTGGAACCTGTAACCGTACCAGCGGCTCCCAGAAATTGTATTTTCATATGTTTAAAATTTATTTTCAGTGGTAACATATGGAATCGCCTTTTTAATCATAGGTATTTGTTACAACAAACTTGATAGTAGTGGCGATTTCATAACCTAATCATTAAAAATAGTGCATTTATTACCTACATAATCACATAAATCCGAAGCTTCGCGCATGATGTTTTTTATCCGGCTATGATTGATCCCGATATCCGACAGCAGTTCACTGTTCCCGATCAGATCGGAAGCCAGCAGCACGTCGCGGATCAGCAGTTTTTCTTTTTCGTATTGGGTGAGCGTGGTCAGACAGGTAACCGGATACAAGCCGTTTTCCTCAATCTTGTATTTTAAACATTCGTTGGCCGGAGCATCCCAACTGACCATCTTCATATTGGAACAAGTACCGAACTGAATCGCTTCCGAGGTAAATCTGTTATTGGTAATCACCCAACATTTGTTAATCGTATCGTTCTGGCTGAAAACCGAATGTTCTTTTCCCTTCAGATCGTTGAAGCGTGACAAAATGTACATCGGGATTTTAACATCGGATTTGATTTCGTTGCTGCTGTGAAACTTGCATTCCACCATTGCCGTTATGTTTTCCCGTTTGACCAGCACATCGATTTCATGGGAAACACAGCTGCCTTCGAGTATCATATTAGTCTTGGCAGAAAACCCTTCAGAACGGAACAGCAACGCAATATATTTTTCAAAGAAAAAACCGGCCGGCCCCAAAGCCTGCACTGCCGATTTAAGATTGTAGCGCGCTGCGTGAACCTTGGAAGTTTTCTTGAGCAACTGGAATGCCATTTTATAGATTTTTCGCGTTGGCATCCCGTCATAGATTTCCCTTTCGATAATACTGAGAATATTGTCTATTTTTTCTTTTTTAGCGCCCGAAAGCTGAAGGGAATTACGGAGTTTCTCCCGATCGAAATGAACAATATCGCCAGATTGCTTGATAACCTTCATAATTGTGTACTTTCCTTAAAGATACGAAATTATTTTCAGGAAACTTTTTTCTGATAGTAAAAGGCAGGTAAAAACAACACCAGGAAAAGTGGCTGGATCAAAAACCGTCGGATATAAAAAAGCATCATATAATCGGGGGTTTCGGAAAAGGAAAGTAATCCGAAAAAAGCCGCCGCCAAAACCACAAACAGTACCGCATACAGAAAACCGGCAAACTTCAAAAGCGGTATTTCCTTAAAAATCACGTAAATAATCCCAAGTGAAATAACGGTATTCAGAACGTATCGGAACAGCAATCCAAAAAACAGTTGCAAACCGTTATATTCCGGCAAATTCTCATTTTGAAAGTCACCTTTAAAAAAAACCAGAAACGGATCGTAAAACAATGTTTTCTCAAAAAAACGAATAATCGCCAGCAAAGTTACCAGCAGCAGCACCACACCTATTTTCCCTTTATTTCTTAGTATGTAGTTTCTCATAACCGGAAAATTTCTGAAGCCATAACACCCATAACACAAAAACCACTGCATAAATACACAACGGGAACAAAACACCATGCAGGAAATGCTCGTACTCAGGATAACCGTAAAGTGCCATGGCCAGAAAAGCGATTCGCAAAACATTCAGCAGGTGAATGATTACACATCCCAGCACAATATAGGCTATGGTTTTGGGCCATTTTGTTGAAAAAGCGAAGATAAACGAAGCGAACAAAATCATCACACTTACTGCATTGCAGCCTTCAATGATGCGGGCCACGAACTTTCCTTTATAGATGAAATTCATGCAGGGCTCGTAAATACTCTGCTCAACTGTTGCCTCCTTGCCCATGAAATGCAAAACCGATTTGGATTGTTCGGCCACTATTTCAGTAAAGCCATCAACCTCAAGCAATTTCTCATCAAACTGATTAAGATATCCTTTATACACCAACGAAAGCGCCGCATACAGCACAAAAAACTTGAGCAGGAAAATAAAAAAAGGCTTGTATTGCAGCAGCAGTTGTTTCACGGATTTGATTTTAACAAAAATATAAAAATTAAAAGAAGGCGTTTCAATACTTTTGCATAAAACTAAAAAACATGAGCTTTCAGGAATTACAACCAAAAGTAATCGAAGTACTTTCCCAGAACGGAACTTCAAGGGAGGAGAAACTTAAAAACCTTTGCCAGCTTTTAACCGACAACGTTAGTTATTACAACTGGGTAGGTTTCTATTTCGCCAATCACGAAGCCAAAACCCTGCACTTGGGCCCTTATGTCGGCGCGGAAACCGACCATACGATAATCCCGTTCGGAAAAGGTATCTGCGGTCAGGTAGCCGAATCGAATGCTAATTTTGTAGTGCCGGACGTAAAAGCCCAGGACAATTATATTGCCTGCAGCCTAACGGTGAAATCCGAGATTGTGGTACCGCTTTTTGTTGACGGGGTAAACATCGGACAAATCGATATCGACAGCCATGTAATCGATCCGTTTACCGAAGCCGACGAACGCTTTTTGGAATTTGTGAATCTGGAAGTTGCGAAACTGTTTTAAGATGCTTCTGAAACGTTCCACAATACTGCTTGTCTTTTTTGTATTAAGCGGATGCCAAAAACACGCTCAGGAAATCGCAAGTGATTTTCAGCCCAAAAACTATAGTTACAAAGAAATGCCGGCTCCTGATTTCTTTACCCGACTGGTTGAAAATCATTACAAGGATTTTTATGCCATAGACCATTCGGATATTGAAGCACTTTTTTCCGAAAATGAAATCAATCCGGATGATTCGTCAAACGCTAAATCGTTTTACACGTTTAAGATTCTGCACAAACTTTTTACCAATAAAAGTGCCGCCAACAATTCCAAAGGAGAAATCCTGAACATCCCTTATTATTGGCATTGGGTCAATCCAAATCCAAGACATGAGATTATATACGCGGCAACCAACCAAAAACTGAACACCGTTAAACCGCCGAAAGGATTACAAAAATACAAATCACTGGCGGATGTTGACAGAATTCCTTCTCTGTTCATGAACGATTTCTTAAGTGACAAACCTAATTATTCCACACCGGAAAATGGAAAATTCAGAACGTTCGGCTGGTGCAGCGAAAGGGAAATGTCTTTTGTCTGCCTACTGAAAACTTTAGGCTATGAAGGAAAGGTGGTCACCAACGGAAACCACAGCTGGTCAGAATTTATTGTTCCGCTGAAAAACGCCGGCAATAAAACAACTTATTTCAAAGCAACCGTCGACAACACTTTTGACAACTTAGATTGGGAAAAAATTTCTCCCGAACAAATAAAGAAATGGCGAAACCAAAAAAGTCCCGGTTTGGGATCATGGTACAACGAGAAGGCCAATGCTCCAGCCGAGCTAAGCGCAATAAAAGCCATTCTGATTTCGGAGACGACCATGAACGAGATCGAAACCCATGTCGTTGATTATCTGAAGAAGCAATTCGATTAATATATATTTTGCACAATTAAAAAATAAGTTTACCTTTGCACCCGTATTGAGATCATCTCAATCTACATAATAATCATTTTAATAATATTAGCATGTACTTAACTAAAGAAGTAAAAGCAGATCTTTTCGCAAAACACGGAGGAAAAGCTGAGAACACAGGTTCTACTGAAGGTCAAATCGCGTTATTCACATTCAGAATTTCTCACTTGACTGAGCACTTGAAAAAAAATCGTCACGATTTCAACACTGAGCGCTCACTAGTTTTATTGGTAGGTAAAAGAAGAAGTCTTCTTGACTACTTAAAAAAGAAAGATATCAACAGATATCGTGCGATTATCAAAGAATTAAACATCAGAAAATAATCATGAAGAAGAGGTGCCTGCGCGCCTCTTTTTGTTTTGTATATTTTGACAGAAAAAAGTTTGGTTTTTCATTGGGTATTAGACAACTACAACAACAACACAACAACACACAACTGAAACCCTTTGTTTAATTAAGAATTAAATTTTATGATTCCTAAGGTTACCCAAGAAATTATCGATTTAGGAGACGGAAGAACCATCTCGATCGAAACAGGAAAACTAGCCAAACAAGCCGACGGTTCTGTCGTGGTTCGTATGGGCGATGCAATGTTATTAGCAACGGCAGTATCTGCCCGTACTGCCAATCCAGGTATTGATTTTCTACCTTTAACGGTAGATTATCGTGAAAAATTCGCCGCAGCGGGTCGTTTCCCGGGAGGCTTCTTCAAAAGAGAAGCACGTCCAAGCGACAGCGAAGTTTTAACCATGCGTTTGGTAGACCGTGTATTGCGTCCGTTATTCCCGGATGATTACCACGCGGAAACGCAAATCATGATCCAGTTAATGTCGCATGACGATAACGTGATGCCGGATGCTTTAGCAGGTTTAGCTGCTTCTGCGTGTTTAGCTGTATCGGACATTCCGTTCTACAACTTGATTTCCGAAGTGCGCGTTGGACGTGTGGACGGAAAATTCATCATCAACCCAAGCCGTGAGCAATTGGAAGTTTCCGACATCGACATGATGATTGGTGCTTCTGCTGATTCAGTTTGTATGGTGGAAGGCGAAATGAAAGAGATCTCTGAAAGCGAAATGGTGGAGGCAATCAAATTTGCACACGAAGCCATCAAAATTCAGATTGCTGCCCAAGAGCGCATGAGAGCCGCTATCGGCACTCCAGCGTACAGAGAATACGAAGCTGAAAAAAGCGATGAGGCTGTTTACGCAAGAGTTAAAGCAGCATCGTACGACAAATATTATGCTATCGCTCAGGAAGCTTCTTCAAAACAGGAACGCGGAGAGAAATTCGCTGAAATCAAAGAAGAAGTAAAAGCGTTATTCACTGAAGAAGAGCACGCTGAAAATGCTGATTTAGCAGAATTGGTTTCCAAATACATCTACAAAACACAAAAAGAAGCGGTTCGTAACGTAGTACTTGAAAAAGGAACACGTTTAGACGGTAGAAAAACTACCGACATCCGTCCTATCTGGTGTGAGGTGGATTATTTACCATCTGCTCACGGATCTGCAGTATTTACACGTGGGGAAACTCAGGCGTTAGCAACCGTAACTTTAGGTACATCAAGAGAAGCAAACATTATTGATTTACCTTCAGAACAAGGTGAAGAGCGTTTCTACTTACATTATAACTTCCCTCCATTCTCAACCGGTGAAGCAAAACCGTTAAGAGGAACCTCAAGAAGAGAAGTAGGTCACGGAAACTTAGCGCAACGTGCTTTGAAAAACATGATCCCTGCAGATTGTCCTTACACTATCCGTGTGGTTTCTGAAGTATTGGAATCGAACGGTTCGTCTTCCATGGCGACAGTTTGTTCCGGAACTTTAGCGTTAATGGATGCAGGTGTTCAAATGGTAAAACCGGTTTCCGGAATCGCTATGGGATTGATCACAGACGGTGAAAAATTTGCAGTTTTATCAGACATCTTAGGAGACGAAGATCACTTAGGAGACATGGACTTCAAAGTAACCGGAACAGCAGACGGTATTACCGCTTGTCAGATGGATATCAAAATTGACGGATTGCGTTACGACATCATGGAGCAGGCATTAGAGCAGGCACGTGACGGACGTTTACACATCTTAGGCAAATTAATCGAAGTTATTGATACACCAAGAGCTGACGTTAAGAAACATGCTCCAAAAATCATCACCAGAACTATTCCTGGAAACTTCATCGGTGCTTTAATCGGACCTGGAGGAAAAGTAATTCAGGAATTACAGAAAGCTACCGGAACGACTATCGTAATCAACGAAGTGGACGAGCAAGGTGTAGTGGAAATTTTAGGAACCGATCCGGACGGAATCGCAGCGGTTTTAGCAAAAATCGACTCTATCATTTTCAAACCGACTGTTGGTGAAGCTTACGAAGTAAAAGTGATCAAAATGCTTGATTTCGGTGCTGTGGTAGAATACACTAAAGCTCCAGGAAACGAAGTATTACTTCACGTTTCAGAATTAGCTTGGGAGCGCACTGAAAATGTTGCCGATGTAGTTAAAATGGGCGATGTGTTCATGGTGAAATACTTAGGAATAGACCCTAAAACAAGAAAAGAAAAAGTTTCTCGCAAGCAGTTGTTACCAAGACCACCGCGTGAAGAGAAAAAAGAAGTTACAAAAGAAAATCCTCAAGGTTAATTACAATTAGTTAATTCATAGGTTGAACCCTGCCTTTACGGCAGGGTTTTTTTATGCAGTCCTGTTTCGGAACAAAGCTCATTCGCATCATTTTTCAAAAAAACCGCATTTCTTTTAAAACCTACGCAACTTTTTACCATAATTTCAATGTAAGTTCTTCATTCAAGCCAATCAACAGCTGCTTTTTACAATCCAACAAACAGGCAATCCAAACTAATCAGGTGATTATTAACCGATTGAACTATCAAATTGTTTTTGTAAGTATTTTTTTTAAAAAAATATTCTTTTTCATAACAGGATAACTACCTTTGTGCGATTTTTTACAAATTCCAACAAACAACAAGCATTCTATGAAAAAAATTTTATTTTTTCTTTTTACCACATCATCGTGCCTCGCACAAACATTAGATCCGGGCTTTGGATATAACAGCTCGGGAATCATTGATCACGGGATCTCAAACAACGAAGCAAAACAAATAATTTATGATGCTCAATTGCAACCCGATGGAAAAACCGTTTGCATTGGGCGGTTCAGTACAAACTATAATGCTCCCAGCACAAACTTTATTGCCCGTTATAATACCGACGGTACTTTTGACCGTTCATTCAACCAAAAAGGATGGCGAACAGGCTCAGGGGTATTCAGTCAGGCAGTATACCTTCAAAATGACAACAAAATACTAACGGTTTCCGGCCGTTCGGTTTCAAGATTTTTAGCCAATGGCGACATTGACATCTCTTTTAACACCACTGGAATAAACAATATCTCTACTGGCTCAAACAATATAACCATTAAAGCCGTTATTCAACAACAGGACAACAAAATTGTCGTTGTAGGCTATCTTTCGAACGGAACAAACAATGATTTTGTAGCGGCCCGATTGAATTCAGACGGAAGCCTTGACACTGCTTTTGATTCGGATGGTATTTTAATACTTCCAATTGGAACGGGTCATGACGAAGCATTTTCCGTTAAATTACAATCCGACAATAAAATCATTATCGGAGGCCAGTCAATTGTTGGCGGAGCTTATGATTTTGCACTTGTAAGACTGAACCCCAACGGTACTTTGGACAGTGGTTTTGGAACCAACGGAATCACAACAGTGCCTATATCAGCCAATAATGATTATGGACGTTCATTGGATATTTTATCAAATGGAAAAATTGTAATGGCAGGTTCGGCGGCTGGCAAATTTGCTATAGTAAAATTCAACACAGACGGAACTCTGGACACTACTTTCGGTTCAGCCAACGGAAAATTAATTTCAACGGAAAACGTTACCTTAACCCTGGGGAACTCAGCTAACGCACTTCACAGAATGCCTATAATAAAGGCTTTAGCAGATGACAAGTTATTGGTTTCGGGTACAAGTGACAATAATTACAAACTGATTAAATACCTGGCAAACGGAAGTGCTACCGATACAAGTTTTGGAAATTCGGGAGGGATATTTACTTTTGACAACGAAAATGATGTTGCAACCTATTTAACCGTAAAACCGGACAATTCTATAACCATGGGTGGATATTCTTCAAATGCCACATCCTTCTATAGAGGCAAAAGATTTGATATTTCAGAAAACGGAACTTTTGCAACCGGTACCGATTGGATTACAACCTATGTAGGTTATGATTCCCCAAAGGACATCAAACTATTAGCGGATGGAAAATACCTTATTTTAGTGGACACTCCAACCCCATCAATAAGAAGACACAATGCCAACGGAAGTGTTGATACAAGTTTCGGAATTGCCGGTGTAACCACCTTACCTTCAGATGACTACTCCTATAATATGGCTATCCAAAACGACTCTAAAATCATCGTTACAGGCAACCAAACTCTGAAAAGGTTCAATGCGGACGGAACAGCGGATTCCTTTTTTGGCACAAATGGTTCTGTTGACCTATTTGAAGCGTCTGGCTATACAGTAAGTTATGTCGACAATATACACCTGTTACCTAACGGCCAAATATTAGTTGCGGTTGATTACGATGATGGTGGCACTTCATTTGGTATGCTACGTATGAATTCCGATGGTACATTCGATACAACTTTCGGATCTAACGGCATGTTCACTACTCGTTTTATCGAAACCAGTTCAACATTTACAGAATTCCCAAGAGAAATTGTTGTCCAATCCAACAACAAAATCATTATAATAGGTGTTACCGATGAATTAATCACTCCAACTCTTGACTACAATTTGTGCGCTTTGCGTTTAAGCCCTGATGGCGTTTTAGACACCACTTTTGGAACCAACGGAAAAGTAGTTTTACAACTTAACTCGGGTAATTACCCATTTGCTTCTCAGGTACTTGCTGACGACAAATTCCTTGTATCGTCAAGAATCGGTACTGAAAGCAAAACTTTTAAATTTACAGCTAACGGCGCACTGGATCCAACGTTTGGAACAAACGGAATTGCAGCCGATGCCGCAGGAACAAACAATCAAGGAGCTTTATCGGTTCAACCGGATGGTAAATTCATAAAAGGGGGTACCAAAAACGGTCATGCTTCAATGAGCAGATACAATACTGATGGCACTGTAGATAACACATTTGGCATCAACGGAAATGGAGAATTAGGCTTAATCATGTACAACAATTCCAAAGTAGTTAAAACCCTACTCCAACCCGACAACAAACTTGTAATACTTGGTGAATCTTACCTGACAAGAATGTTTAGCGGAGATGTTAATCTTAATTTCTTAGCGAGATATACCGATGTTCAATTAGGCACTTTGGCTCTTGAAAATCAAAATTCATCACTATTGATTTATCCAAACCCGATAGAAAATGAGGCTACTTTTGAATATACTTTGGAAAACAACGAAACTATTACTGTAGACATTATCGATCTGCAAGGAAGGATTGTAAAAAAAGTGATAGCTAACAAAACCCAGCCAGCCGGAAAGCACTCCTTGCGCTTCACACTGGACGGAAATATCAGCCCTGGAAATTATTTCCTGACAATCGCAACGGCTAAAGGGAGGCAGTCGGTCCAAATTTTAAAAAAATAATCCCTTAACTAAAAGAGCTTCAGATATCTGAAGCTCTTTTTTTATATTTTTTTGCAACTCCTGTAACTTTTTATCTTTTTGTTACGTATAACAACCTGAACACTTAAAAAGATAAGGAGAACAATTAATGAGACAGCTCAAAATTACCAAGCAGGTAACCAATCGTGAAACTGCTTCCTTAGACAAATACCTTCAGGAAATCGGAAAAGTAGACCTTATTACTGCAGACGAAGAGGTAGAATTAGCACAACGAATCAAAGCCGGCGACCAGAGAGCTTTAGAAAAATTGACAAAAGCCAATTTGCGTTTCGTGGTTTCCGTTGCTAAACAATATCAGAATCAAGGTCTTACCCTACCCGATTTAATTAATGAAGGAAATTTAGGTTTGATTAAAGCTGCACAGCGTTTCGATGAAACCCGTGGTTTTAAATTTATTTCCTATGCCGTATGGTGGATTCGCCAGTCGATCCTTCAGGCATTGGCCGAACAGTCGCGTATTGTTCGCTTACCGTTAAACAAAATTGGTTCGATTAACAAAATCAACAAAATGTATGCGTTGTTGGAGCAATCACAAGAGCGCGCTCCTTCAGCAGAAGAAATTGCAGCGGAATTAGACATGACCGTGAACGACGTAAAAGAGAGTATGAAAAACTCCGGTCGTCACCTTTCCATGGATGCACCGCTTGTAGAAGGGGAAGATTCAAACTTATACGACGTTTTACGTTCAGGAGAATCACCAAACCCGGACCGAGAATTGATTCACGAATCGCTTCGCACCGAGATCGAAAGAGCTTTGGAAACATTAACACCAAGAGAAGCAGACGTAGTGCGTTTGTACTTCGGATTAGGTGACCAACACCCAATGACACTGGAAGAAATCGGAGAAACTTTCGACCTGACCCGCGAGCGCGTACGTCAGATCAAAGAGAAAGCAATTCGCAGATTAAAACACACCTCCAGAAGTAAAATCCTTAAAACTTACTTAGGATAATTGGAAAATTTAAAAAAAAGTTGTAAATTGAATTGTTTATTTTAACTTTACGGCTCAAAATTTGATAATTACTTCTTAAAATATTGAACGCAACAACAGTTTCAATAACTGTTCGTTTTTTGATTGATGATTGAAACTCCGGCTGATTACCGGAGTTTTGCTTTTTAAGGAATCAAAACTCCAGTCTGTTCGCAAGCTCGGGTTCCCGGAGTTTTGCTTTTTTATACACTTAACAAGAAAACTTTTTTTAAGCAGACTTCGGTTCAGTTTCAGACATTTATAATGCTATTTTTTCACAAACTCAATCTGAATTTCAATCCATTAGCGTTAAAATACAATTAAAAAGCATCCAAAAACCCATTAGTTATATCTTTAAACTTATAAGTAATAACTATCTTTGCACCTTCAAACACAACAACACACTTTATAATGAGTAAACAAGCAATTATTGCACCTTCTGTATTGGCAGCTGATTTTGCCAACTTACAACGCGATGTGGAAATGATTAATACAAGTGAGGCTGACTGGTTTCACATCGACATCATGGACGGTGTATTTGTACCCAACATTTCTTTTGGAATGCCGGTTTTGGAAGCCATCAACAAACATGCTAAAAAAACGATCGATGTTCACCTGATGATCGTAGACCCTGATCGTTACATCAAAACCTTTAAAGACTTAGGAACTGATATTTTAACGGTTCATTACGAAGCTTCTACCCATTTACACCGCACCTTGCAAGCCATCAAGGCAGAAGGCATGAAAGCCGGAGTTGCTTTAAACCCGCATACCAATGTTTCGCTTTTGGAAGATGTGATCAACGATATTGATTTGGTATGTATCATGAGTGTAAACCCGGGATTTGGAGGACAGTCGTTTATTGAAAACACCTATAAAAAGGTAAAACAACTGAAGGAAATCATCAACAGAAACGGTGCTGCCACCCTAATCGAAATTGACGGCGGGGTAACCAATAAAAACGCCAGACAGCTAGTGGAGGCCGGAGCCGATGTATTAGTAGCCGGAAGTTTCGTTTTCAAAGCAGAAAACCCAATCGAAACAATTGCCGATTTAAAGAAAATCACCAGTTTATAAAAACAAAAAAGCGCTAATTACAGCGCTTTTTTTATTTGTATTGCTCCAAGAGGTAGCGGATTAAATCCGTTGTGGTTACGATGCCCACCAGCAAATCTCCAGTACAGACGGGAAGTGCATGGAATTCATTAGAAGCTAGTATTTCAGCTGTTTCTTTTATAGTAGTTTCCGGTGCAACACAGACCACTTTTTTGGTCATGACCTGTTCAAGGGTAAACATGTTGTAAACCGTGGTATCGATCACTTCATCGTCGTCGTCCACCGCATCGGCAAAAGAAATCCGCAGTAAATCCGTATAGCTTAAAATTCCGATGATATGACTTCCGTCCACAACAGGAATGTGTCTGATTTTATGACCTTTAAACAAACTCTCTGCCTTGGTCAAATCATCCGTCAAATTGAGCTTAATTATATTCTGTGTCATGATTGTCGACACGGGCACATGCTGTTTCATAATCGTAAACTATTGATTATCAATAAAATCACTATTATAAAATTACAAAATACAAGGCAGAAATCAGTCGTTTTTAGAATTTTATATTCCCAGAGATTTCCTGTAAAGCAATCTCAGAGATTTTGGCCTGAAATTTAGCATTACTGTGTCTTGCTACGGCATTGATATAATTTTCCTGAGCGGTTCGAAATTCCAAAGTAGTAATGGTCCCGATTTTAAACTTATCCAAAGTGATTTCTAAATTACGTTTGGCTATAGCTTCATTTTCCTGCTCGAGTTTAACCAATTCCAGAGTGGTTTTATAGGTTTGATACGCCGTCGCCAGCTGCACATCAACCGCCTTATTTTGCTGCTCGATTACCATAGCTGAATTCTCAACCTGAAGTTTCGCCACTTTCTCATTACGGCTTTGCAGAAATCCGTTAAAAACAGGGATCGAGGCCGAAACACCATAATTCAACCCACGAGAGGAAGATTGCGAAGTAAAACCTAAACTTGACTCGCTTTCAGTAAAAACATAGCCTGCATTCAGGTTTACGGTCGGATAACGATTCGCTCTTACCTGCTTCAGATTCAGCTCTGCCACTCTTTTGTTAATTACCGCCAACTGCATTTGAGGGTTTTGGTTTTTCGTGAGTTCGCGCAATTCCGCTAATTGCAATTTATCATCGGTTACTCCGAATTCCACTACTGTAAAATCTATATCGGTTTCACGGGCCAGCAACTCGTTAAAACGTATTTTAGCATTCTGATACAATTCTTTTTGCTTGAGCAGATTGGACAAATCTGTATTCAGATCGACCTGTGCATTCAACACTTCCAGTTTTGCGGCTTTCCCAATGGTAAAACGGTTTTCCGCAGTTTTCAGACGTTGTTTTGAAATGATGATAGTCGTATCAAGCGCCCGGATCATTTGCTGTTGCTGCACCAAATCATAATAACCCGTCATCACATCGCTTACTTTGGCCATGATCGTTAGCTTCAACTCCGTCTCCCCTTGTTTCTGCAATTCTTTTAACTGATCGTAACGGGCAAACATCCTAAAACCGTTAAAAACGGTCCAGCCCATGTTCACGCCATAGCTCATACTGTTGTTCTTAGCGTTATCCAATTCCCGAACATCGCCGTTGGATTGGGTTTGCTTAGTGTTCTGTATATTATTGTTTTGTGTAAAAGTCGCATTAACCTGAGGCAACATTCCGGCATTAGCCACTCCGAAATTGGTCTCATCGATTTTGAGTTCATTGGAGGCCAATCGGATCTCATAATTATTTTTCAAGGCAAGCTGCACGGCGTTTTCCAAGGTCAATACTTCCTGAGCCTTAACGGATTGCAAAAAAGCAAGCAATACAATGATGGGAAACAATACCTTTTTCATAGCCTTATTCCTTTTCATATTTATCAAGATTATCGAATTCCGGACGGTGTTTTTTCTCCCGCGACCACATCAGGTAAATCGCCGGAATAACAAACAACGTCAGCATCAGTGAAAACAGCGTTCCACCTACAATGACCACTCCCATACCAATTCTACTGGTCGAGGCAGCACCTAAAGACAGAGCAATCGGCAAAGCGCCTAAGGCAATAGCCAAACTGGTCATTAAAATAGGGCGCAGACGGGATTCCGAAGCCTGAATGATTGCCTCGTATTTCGATTTCCCTTGTTCCCTTAACTGATTCGCAAATTCTACAATTAAGATTCCATTTTTAGTCACCAAACCGATCAGCATTACCGTTCCGATCTGACTGAAAATATTCCAGGTTTGCCCGAACAGCCAAAGCGAAAACAAAGCTCCCGCTACCGCCATCGGTACCGTTAAAATAATAATGAACGGATCGATAAAACTCTCAAACTGCGCTGCCAGAATCAGAAAGATCAACAAAAGGGCCAATCCGAAAGCAAACGACGTATTGGAGCTGCTCTCTAAAAAGTCACGGGATTCACCGCTCAAATCGGTGGTAAAGGTATCGTCGAGCACTTTTTCTTTGATGCGTTCCATGGCGTCAATTCCGTCACCGATACTTTTACCCGGGGCCAGACCGGCCATAACCGTAGCCGACATATATCGGTTGTTGTGATACAATTGCGGAGGACTGCTCTGCTCTTCCATCGTAACCAGATTATCCAGCTGGATGAGTTCGCCTTTATCGTTTTTCACAAAAATAGACGTCAGGTCCATTGGTGCATTTCTGTCTTTTTTATCGAACTGCCCCATCACCTGATATTGTTTCCCGTTTCGCATGAAATAACCGAAACGCTGGCCGCTTAACGACAATTGCAGCGTCTGAGCCACATCAATAATTGAAACCCCTAAACTTTGCGCTTTTTCACGATCGATGGTCACATAAATCTCGGGTTTATTAAACTTAAGATTCACATCCGAATTGGAAAACGTCGGATCGTTCGCCACTTCCTCCATAAACTGCGGGATTTTCTCCTCCAGTTTTTTAAAGTTCGGCGCCTGAATCACAAACTGTACAGGCATTCCGCCACGACGGTTCACCGCAATAGTCGGCGATTCGGAAACGGATACTTTTGCTTCAGTATACTGCTTGGTCCATTTGGTCAGGTTTTCCGCGATTTCTTTTTGTGTTTTTTCTCTTTCATTGGGCTGCACCAAAGCAATTCGGGCACGACCGCTGTTTACCGAAGACGACCCGAAACCGGGCGAAGTGATAATCAAACTCACTTTTTTCTCCGGGACGGAATCGTTAATCAACTCCGTAAGTTCCGACATAAAACGATCCATATACTCGTAGGAAGCACCTTCCGGGGCCGTAACGTTTACCCCGATAAAACTTCTGTCGTCATACGGTGCAGTCTCTTTTTGCAGGATGCTGAAGAAAAGATAAATCAATCCGAAACACGCAATCAGAATCGGGAAACTCAACCATTTTTTCTTCATAAAACCTGTCAGCGCTTCAGCATAACCGGAATTCATTTTTTCAAAAAGAGGCTCCGTCAATTCATAGAATTTTGATTTCTTCTGTTCGCCGCCTTTCATCAAATACGCGTTTAACATCGGCGTAAGCGTTAAGGACACAAAGGCCGATATCAATACGGCAGCGCCAATCACCACGCCAAATTCTCGGAACAATCGCCCCACGAAACCTTCCAGGAAAATAACCGGTAAGAATACAGCGGCCAACGTAATTGAAATGGAAATAACCGCAAAGAAAATTTCGTTGGAACCTTTGATGGCGGCTTCAATCGGAGACATGCCTTCTTCCACTTTCTTGAAAATATTTTCGGTGACCACGATTCCGTCGTCAACCACCAATCCGGTTGCCAACACAATAGCCAACAAGGTCAGTACGTTTACGGAAAAGCCGCATAAATACATGATAAAAAAGGTCGCAATCAACGAAACCGGTATATCAATCAACGGTCGGAAAGCGATTGCCCAATCCCTGAAAAAAAGGTAAATGATCAAGACCACCAGAACAAGGGAAAGCAAAAGCGTTTCTGCAACTTCCAAAACAGCCTTCTCAACAAAAACCGTGTTGTCGATGGCGATGTTCAGTTTAAAATCTTTAGGTAAATCTTTCTGCAATTGGCCGTATTGCTCGTAGAATTTTTCGGCTATATCAAGGTAATTGGTTCCCGGTTGCGGAATTATCGCCATCCCGACCATCGGTTGTCCGGAATCGGAAAGTTTGGTCTCGAGGTTCTCAGCTTCCAGCGAGGCTTTTCCAACATCGCTCAAACGGACAATTTTATCACCTTCCGCTTTGATGATGATATCGTTAAAACCTTCTTCCGTAGAAATATTCCCAATGGTTTTTACTGTCAATTCGGTATTTGCACCGGTTAGTTTTCCGGAGGGCAATTCCACATTTTGTTTATTCAGCGCGGTACGCACATCGGCGACTGTACAACCGTAAGACGCAAGTTTAACCGGATCGATCCACAAACGCATGGCATATTTTCGCAAGCCCCAGATCTGAACGCTGCTAACGCCCGGAATGCTCTGTAAACGCTGTGACAAAACATTATCCGCATAATCGGAAAGCTCAAGAACATTCTTATTATCACTTTGCACCGTCATGGTGATAATCGGCTCGGAATCCGCATCCGCTTTGGACACTACAGGCGGCGCATCGATATCCTGTGGCAAACTCCGAACGGCTTGTGAAACTTTATCCCGCACATCATTCGCGGCTTCCTCAAGATTTTTATCCAGATTGAATTCGATACTGATACTACTACGCCCTTGACTACTGGACGAAGAAATATTACGAATCCCGTCTATGGAATTAATTGCTTTTTCAAGTGGTTCCGTTATTTGGGATTCGATGATATCGGCATTGGCACCGGAATAATTCGTTTGCACGGAAATCTGGGCCGGATCAATGGACGGAAATTCGCGTACCCCAAGAAACGTATAGCCGATAATCCCGAAAAGGATCAGCAGCAGGTTCAGCACTATGGTCAGAACCGGTCGTTTAATGCTTAAAGTCGATAAACTCATACCTGTCTTACTTTACCGTTACTTTTACCGGAGCATCGTCTTTCAGTGTCATTACCCCACTGGTCAAAACCGTATCGCCTGCTTTGAGTCCGGAGAGCACTAAAATGTCTTTATCGGTTCTTGTTCCTGTTTCCACCATTATTTCTTTGGCTTTTCCGTTAACCGAAACAAATACTTTCTTACCGTTTTGCACCGGAATAAGCGCTTCTGTAGGCACCAATAAGGCATCATTAATATTTTCTAACGGCAAGGCGATGTTGGCAAAGGTTCCCGGTATTAATTTCCCTTGACCATTTTCCGCAAGCGCTCTCATTTTCAATGTACGGGTAGTCACTTCGATTCCGGGCTCGATGGCATAGATTTTAGCCGCAAATTTTTCTTTTGAACCTGCAATCGTGAACGAAATACTGGTATTTACCTTCATCTGACCGGCGTATTTCTCCGGAATGGAAAACGTGATCTTCACCTGACTCGTATTGACCAGATTGGTCACTAAAGTCGTTGGGGTCACATAACTTCCTTTTGAGATGGAACGCAAGCCTATTTTTCCTGAAAAGGGAGCTCGCACCGAAGTTTTGGCGATTTGTGCCTGTATAAGCTGGGTTTGTGCTTTCGCGGAACGAAAATCGGCACTGGCGATGTCGTATTCCTCCTGGCTGATCGCTTCTTTTTCTAACAGCAAACGGGCTCTTCTTTCGTTTTCGGAGGCCAGGGTTTGTTTGGTTCTCGCCTGGGAAAGTTGGGCCCTGAGTTCCAAGTCGTTTATTTTTAAGAGCTGCTGGCCTTTGCTCACGTAACTTCCTTCTGCAAAATTGATACTTTCCACGACTCCGGACACTTCACTGCGTACTTCCACCTGCTCGTTGGCATCTATGGAACCAGAAAGTGACAGATTATCGGAAAAGACCTGTGGTTTCAAAACAATACCGGTTACTTTTGCCGGCTTTTTATCTCCTCCGTTTTTTCCTTTCCCTCCATCGTCTTTGGTTTTATTTTCGGAAATACGGTAAACAATCAGCCCTCCCAACACTACGGAGAGCAACGTATAAATTATGTATTTTGATTTCATAAAAGTAAGATAGTAGCTTTTAGATTTCGATCTGTTGATTTGGATAAACAAAGCTACTTCTTATCAAACCTATACCGCTAATTTTGAAGAGTTTTTAACAAAAATTTAGCGACTTTCCTTGAAGTTAATCATGAGCTCAACTTTGTGAAACAACTCCGGAAATTCCTGCTTGAAACGCTTTGGAGTCTCAAAAAAATGTTCCAAAACCACGGCCAGGAATTCAAATTTATTAGTGTAGGCATAAATCCGGAAATAATCCGATTCCACGAGCTTTTTAGCATTAGGCGGATGATGGATATCTTCCAGGATTTCCTTGAACATATCCGAGAAAATCGTCATGCTGCTATTATTGCTTTTCATGGCCTGAAAATTGAGCGCATGGGCAAATTCATGAAGCCCCAGGTTATGGTTGTCGTTCTCGATACTGTACCCTTCCAAAAAATCCTTCCAGGAAAACGCAATCGCTTTCACCATCGGGTTAAATTCCCCTTTATGAAATTCATCGTTCATGGTGGAATAATATTCGTCCGGATAAATGATGATGCGTTCAAAAACATCATACAGATAATGTTTCATTCCAAAAGTAAGCATGGTGGAAGTAGCGCCTATCAGGACTTTCATTTCGTCAGTCACTTTCAGACCGTCTTTCCCCACAAATTCGTATTCGGCTATAAAATCGGCCACGCGGTATTCGAAGTATTTCTTCTCTTTAATGGGCAACTTCTGATAAAACACAAACCCTTTTTTAAGAAAGGAACGCTGACGACGGGTCAGCCTTTTGGAAAAGGGATAAAAATGGACGTAAAGCGGCCTGTTGTAAAAAGCGATATAGCCTTGCTCGAAGACTCTAAAAGCAAGGAGTCCGACAAACATAAGCACGATTACAGCTAACAAGATGTCTTCTAAAGGCATACGTTAGGAATTGGGTTAAATATTTCAGGAAATATACGAAATATTCTTAACAGAAGTTTTCAAATTTAGCATCGATGAGTGAATTTTCGCTAAGGATTTTGAAAGCCTTTTTTGAAACACAATAGAGAAGAAAACACAAATCAAGGGATTGATTACTGCGCCAATCAGTTTGAAGGAAAAACTCAAGCAAGCTTGGACAAAAAACCATTTACACGAAGGGGTTGGCTACGCCTTCCCCTACAAAGCTCCGCTTTGAAAATAAAAGAGAATAAGGAAAATGCTCAAGCAAGCTTGGACATTTTCCTTATTCTCTTTTATTTATTCGTGACCTCGGAGGGGTTCGAACCCCCAACCCTCAGAGCCGAAATCTGATATTCTATCCAGTTGAACTACGAGGCCGGTTTGCGGACGCCAATACTGCAATCCGCAACTATTTTTATACTAATAATTTCTTCACGACAGTCGAAATGGTTTTCCCATCCGCCTGACCGGCTAATTCTTTGGAAGCCTGACCCATTACCTGGCCCATAGCCGCCATTCCGCTTGCTCCGGTTGCCGCGATGATTTTAGCCACAATCGCTTCCACTTCCGCTTCGGACAACTGTGCCGGCAAGAATTTCTCGATTACCGCTACCTGAGCCAATTCCGGCTCTGCTAAATCTGCACGGTTTTGTTCGTTGAAAATAGCGGCGCTGTCTTTTCTTTGTTTTACCAGCTTCTGAAGTAATTTGATTTCGTCTTCCGCCGTTAAATCACCTCCACCCGCAGAAGTCTGTGCCAATAAAATCTCGGATTTAATAGCGCGTAATGCTTCTAATGCTACGGTATCTTTTGCTTTCATGGCGGTTTTCATCTCGTCCATGATTTGTGCTCCTAAACTCATATCTGTAGTTGTTTATTCGGTTATTTGATATTTCGATTGCAAAAATTCAAAAGGTTTCCTGCCTAGCCCCGACAGTAGCGGTCTCGTTATTCGTAACGAGATAAAGCGGATGACGGGATTAAGGCTCCCAGACACAAACTGTCCATTACTTCGCCAATTCGCTATCACTCGGGTCGCTCCAAAAACCATTAAAAATTTTGCCCTGCGAAGATAAAAAAATAACCCGAAACTTTTGGCTTCGGGTTAAAGGTTTCTCATTGGGTTAGTTAATCCACATTGTCATGAAGGAAGGAGTTGTTGGAACGCAACTGAACGTCGTCGTTACTGTCAAACCCTAATGACATACGTGATTTACTATTGTCTACAGGAGCAGCATTCAAATCCACCCCCATTCTTTTATACGCTGGTTCACGCTCTAATTCATTCACACGGGTCGCGCTGTTGTTGAATTTATAGTTGAACTCTTTCATTTTTCTTTTGCGCTCTTCCGCACGCATACGAAGCGTTTCTTCAATGGTCATTTCCACCGGAGACACATCATCAAAGAACGACTGCACCACAGGAGCAGGCTCTTCAGATTTTCTCATGGTGATGTCCAACTCCGGAGCAACCGGCTCTTCTTTCACCTCTGCCACCGGTTTGGTAGCCGCCAGTTCGTTTTCTTTTTCCATATAATCGTCCAAAGAATAACGCACTACGCCTGATTCGTTTACCTCCGTTACCGGAACTACCTGTACAGGCTCGGTTACTTTCATTTCACGGGTTTCTTCCGTTAAATCAAAAACCAGACGGTCGTCGTTTGTAGAAACCCCACCGTTAGTTAAATCAAAGGAGAACGAAATCTGTTCCTGCACTTCTTTTACTTCGGGTTTCACGATTTCAGCACCGAAAACTTCTATTTCGCGGATGTCTTTGATTTCAAATTTCGGTTCCTCTTTTACCGGGGAAACAATTTCAAAGAAAACGTCCAGGTTATTGATGAATTCAGAAGTCGGAATCAAATCCACTTCCGCTATCGGCTTTTTTTCCACTACCTCTACTTCCTCCTCTAAAGCAAAAACGATTTTTTCTTCGGCTGCTACCGGAGTAACTTCCACTACCGGCTCTGGCTTCACTTCCTGAGCGATTGAAGAAAAATCAAAAGAAGGAACAATTGGTTTCTGCGTTAAATCCTGCACTAGTTTCTGCTCACCCTCTAACGTGTGGATGATCTTTTTAGGCTCAGAATTCACGATTTCCGCTTGTTGTTCTACATTGAAACCTGTAGCGATGATCGTAACAGAGACAGCGTCTCCTAACGACTCATCTTCACCGGCACCCATGATGATGTTCGCACTGTAACCCGCTTCGGTCTGGATGTAATCGTTGATTTCACCCATTTCGTCCATCGTGATTTCGTTGGTTCCGAAAACGATTAGCAACAATACATTTTTCGCACCGGTAATCTTATTATCGTTCAATAACGGAGAATCCAAAGCTGCCACGATTGCATCTTTTGCTCGGCTCTCACCCGATGCCGTAGCCGACCCCATGATTGCTGTTCCGCTGTTTGACAACACGGTTTTCGCATCACGCAAGTCGATGTTCAACGCGTAGTGATTGGTAATTACTTCCGCGATACCACGTGAAGCGGTTGCCAACACTTCATCCGCTTTGGAGAACCCGGATTTGAACCCTAGGTTTCCGTATACTTCTCTTAACTTATTATTGTTGATAACGATTAAAGAATCGACGTGTTTGCGCAGTTTCTCCACACCCTGCAACGCCTGCTCGGAACGCACTTTGCCTTCAAACTGGAACGGAATGGTTACGATACCTACAGTTAAAATATCCCTTTCCTTAGCCAATTGTGCGATTACCGGAGCTGCACCTGTACCTGTACCACCACCCATACCGGCAGTGATGAAGATCATCTTGGTGTTGCTGTCCAACATCTTTTCTATTTCTTCGATACTTTCCAATGCCGATTGTTGGCCTACTTCAGGATTTGCTCCTGCTCCAAGACCTTCGGTTAAACTTAATCCTAACTGAATTTTGTTAGGCACCGGACTGTTTTGCAACGCTTGAGAATCGGTATTACAGATTACGAAATCCACCCCTACAATCCCCTGCTTAAACATGTGGTTAATGGCATTGCTACCACCGCCACCTACACCAATAACTTTAATCACATTTGATTGATTTTTCGGCAAATCAAATGAAATACTTCCAAATTCGTTGTTGCTTTCCATACTGTATCGGTTTTATTCTGCGTTATCTAAAAATTCTTTAATCTTGTCTATATACTTGTCAAAAAAGCCTCTCTTGATCTTATCTCCTGTGGATTCCATTTCCACATGAGGCCTTTGCGCTTCAGCTTTTGGCTGCTCGAAGATATGTTCTTCATGCACCAATTCCCTTTCTTCTTCTTCAACTACCGGTTGTTGATAGACCGGCTGTTTTATTTCGATTTTTGGTTCCGGTCGCTTCATTTCCACCAGTGGCGTGGCGCTTTTGGTGTTGTTTCGGATGCTGTTCATCACCAAACCAACAGCTGTTGCGTACATCGGGCTAGAAATTTCCTCATCTGAATTCCCCGCCAAATGCTCGTTAGGGTAACCGATTCTGGTATCCATTCCAGTGATGTATTCCACCAATTGTTTGATATGCTTCAACTGAGAACCTCCTCCGGTCAACACAATTCCTGCAATTAACTTTTTACGGGGATCTTCATGACCATAAGCTTTGATTTCCGAAAAGACCTGCTCGATAATTTCCACTACTCGCGCGTGAATGATTTTCGAAAGATTCTTTAAGGAGATTTCCTTAGGCTCACGCCCTCTTAACCCCGGAATCGAAACGATTTCGTTGTCTTTATTTTCACCCGGCCAAGCCGAACCGAATTTCACTTTTAACAATTCCGCCTGTTTTTCGATAATCGAACAACCTTCCTTGATATCTTCCGTAATCACGTTTCCACCGAAAGGCACTACCGCGGTATGACGAATGATTCCATCTTTGAAAATGGCCAAATCCGTGGTTCCACCACCGATATCGATCAACGCCACTCCGGCTTCTTTTTCTTCCTGACTTAAAACCGCATCAGCCGAAGCCAATGGTTCTAAAGTCAACCCGGACAAATCCAATCCGGCACTTTTGATGCATCTTCCAACGTTACGGATAGACGAAGCCTGTCCAACCACTACATGAAAACTTGCTTCCAAACGACCGCCGTACATTCCGATTGGCTCTTTGATCTCGGATTCGCCATCGATTTTAAACTCCTGCGGCAACACATGGATGATTTCTTCACCCGGCAACATGGCCAATTTGTGCACCTGATTGATCAGCATGTCGATATCGGCATCCCCAATCACTTCTTCCGGATTAGGACGGCTGATATAGTCGCTGTGCTGAATACTGCGGATGTGCTGGCCGGCAATACCCACCACCACATCGTTGATTTTATAACCTGAATCAGCTTCAGCTTCGATAATTGCCTGCTGAATCGATTGAATGGTCTGTGTAATATTGTTTACCACACCACGTGCCACACCAAGGCTTTTGGATTTTCCAACGCCTAAGATCTCCAATTTCCCGTACTCATTTTTCTTGCCGATCATCGCCACGATCTTCGTGGTCCCGATGTCTAATCCTACTGCAATACTTTCTTTTTCCATTTTTCTGCTATTTGGTGCACACAACCTGTTGTGTAAACTTCAAATTAATCAACTTATACTTTCCTACCAAAGTATCTTTCAAGGCGTGCTGATAAAAGGCTTTGTAATTGTTAAACTTTTTATCAATGTTAATCGTCCGCCCGAAAAGAATCCGATACTCGTAATTCCTGTTCGTCATTTCCAGACTTCCCGTCGGCAGAATCTGCACTCCGGTAATGTTTTTCTTCAAGAAATCATCGTCGTGTATTTTCTTGAAAACTTCCACCAATCCAGCCTTGTTCTCCTCATTCATTTCACCGGACAGAAGTGGCACGCGCGCGGCAAAATTGTCCGACAACGGCATTTCTTCTCCTTGATAGTCAATGTAATAAGAACCTTTTTCGTTGCTAACTCTTGCGATTGGGGTCTTCTGTGTAACGAGCGCTTTAAGGGTTCCGTCTATAGTCGCATACACTTCGGCTTTCTCAATCATTTTGTTCTTGTCGAGGGCATGCTCTAAACTATTCAAATCTAATTTATCTTTTTGTATAGTGGAAGCACCGTTAAAATTTTGTATTAACAAGTTATTAACCGTTTCATGTGTCACAAAAGGGTTGTTTTCCCCAGTAAATGCAACATCCGTTTTCACAATTTTACGGGCTTCGTTTCGCATGGTGGAAAACGAATACAGAAAAATCATGACACCAATCATGAGCACTAAACGCACATCCGACCACTTAATTTTCTTCATCTTTCCAATGCTTTTTTAATCTCAGGAACCATTTCCCCCACATCGCCTGCGCCGATTGTCACAACTACCGGAGCATCAGAGGCTTGCATTAAGGAAATCAGTTCTTCTTTTTGCACTAATCGCTTATTGTCATTCTCCATTTTATCCAACAGCCAACTTGAAGTGATGCCTTCCATCGGCAATTCTCGCGCCGGATAGATTTCCATCAGAAAAACTTCGTCGAACTGCGACAGGCTTTTGGCAAAATCATCTGCAAAATCACGGGTTCTGCTGAACAAATGCGGCTGAAAAACCGCCAACACTTTCTTACCCGGATACAACTCGCGAACCGCTTGGTGTACCGCGTTGATTTCCGTCGGGTGGTGCGCATAATCGTCGATGTACACAAATTCCGGCTTGCGGATCTGGAACGAAAAACGACGGCGTACGCCCCTGAAAGACAAAAGAGCCTTGGCAATGTCTTCTGTTGGGGTTCCAAATGTTTTAGCCATCGCCAAAGCCAGTAACGCATTAGTCAGGTTATGTCGGCCCGGCAGACCGAATTTCAGATTCTGTATTTTCTCAGTTGGTGTTTCCACATCGAAAACATACCAGCCGTCTTCTATTCTAATATTTTTAGCTACAAACTTTGAATCATCATTGATACCGACCGTTATAGCATCAATCGGCAAACCATTCACTACAAACAAGTTGGACTTGTCGTCCACTTTATTGGCAAATTCGATAAAGGAAGCTTCTATCGAGGATTTATCCCCGTAAATATCCAAATGATCCGCATCCATTGAAGTTACACAAGCAATGTTCGGGTGCAGGTGCAAAAATGAACGATCGAATTCATCGGCTTCCACCACGGTTACGGTTTTCCCTTTTCCGATTAAGTTGGAATTGTAATTTTCAACGATTCCGCCTAAAAACGAAGTTACATCGGCACCGCTTTCGTATAAAATATGGCCCAAAATACTGGACGTTGTAGTTTTTCCATGGGTTCCAGCAACGGCAAAACAGAAGGTGTCTTTGGTGATAATCCCCAATACTTCCGCGCGTTTTCTTACTTCAAAACCATTATCCAGAAAGTAATTCCATTCGGTATGGTGTTTCGGAACCGCCGGCGTGATCACTACCAGCGTATTTTCTTTATTCAGATAGTCCTGCCCAATTAATTTTACATTGTCTTCAAAATGAATCTGGATACCTTCCTGTAGCAATTCATCCGTTAAATGTGTCGGGGTTTTATCATATCCTGCCACATTCTTACCAATAAACTTGAAATAACGCGCAAGAGCACTCATTCCGATGCCTCCGATTCCGATGAAATAGACGTTTTGTATTTGGTTCAGGTTCATTCTTATTTTGCTTTTTAAGATGGATTACTTAATCAGTTTTACAATCTCATCCACAATATCTTTTGTAGCGTTGGGCAAAGCCAACTCTTTTATGTTTGCACTCAATTGGTTTTGCTTCTCCGAATTCGAAATCAAATCCTGAAAAACGGTTTCAAACTGAGCGTCTAAATCTGCTTCTTTTAATAAAATCGCACCGTTTTTATCTACAATGGCTTTTGCATTTTTGGTCTGATGATCTTCAGCCACATTAGGCGACGGAATAAAAATCACCGGTTTGCCCACAATACACAATTCTGAAACGGATGAGGCTCCGGAACGCGAAATCACAACATCAGCTGCGGCGTAAACCAAATCCATACGATCAATAAACGACAACACTTGTACATTTTCTTTCTCATCAAAATGCTTGTATTCTTCAAAATACAACTTGCCGCATTGCCAAATGATTTGAACGTTTTGCGACAACAGAAATTCCAATTCTTTTGCGATTAACTGATTGATTCTTCTCGCACCTAAACTTCCTCCTAAAACCAACAATGTTTTTTTGGCCGGATCGAGTTTAAAATACGCAGCAGCCTCAGTTCTTTTATCAGCTACTGAAATCAAATCCTGACGCACCGGATTACCGGTTAAAATCATGTTTTCTTTTGGAAAAAAGCGCTCCAGATTTTCGTAGGCAACACAGATTTTATTCGCCTTTTTACTTAACAGTTTATTGGTGATGCCCGGATAGGAATTCTGTTCCTGTATTACCGTTGGCGTTCCCATCATGGAAGCTACTTTTAAAACGGCGCCGCTGGCAAAACCTCCGGTCCCGATTACCACATCCGGCTTGAAACTTTTTAATATTCCGAAAGACTTCGCTAAACTCGAAATCAGCTTTAACGGAAACATTGCGTTTTGCAAGGTCAGTTTTCTTTGAATTCCCGCAATCCACAATCCTTTGATCGGATAACCGGCTTGTGGCACTTTCTGCATTTCCATCTTATCGCTGGCGCCCACAAAAAGAATATCCGCTTTTGGAAAACGGCTTTTCAGTTCGTTCGCAATCGCCACCGCCGGATAAATATGTCCTCCGGTTCCGCCTCCGCTGATTATGAATTTTGGATTGTCTTTCATCTTCTTTCCGTTTCTGAAAACCTTCTTTGTTCTATTCTCAATATTCTATTTTCTTGGCTCTTTTCTCTTTCCTTACTCTTTCCCTAACACCGCATTCATCGGATTATCGGATTGGTCCTCGATAGAATAATTCTCTCCTTTCTTCGCCCTTTCGATGATTTCGTCAATTTCGTTTTTCTTCTCTTCCTCAAGCGCTACTTCTCTGTCTATGATTCGCTGTAAAGCTTCATCTCTTTGTTTGGCCTCCGCTTCAATCTGAGCTACTTCTTCTTCCTTCTTGGTTACGCTTAAAATGATACCGATGGCGATGCACGTCATCCAAATCGAGGTTCCCCCACTACTGATTAACGGTAAAGTTTGTCCCGTCGTTGGCAACAACTCCACTGCAACGCCCATGTTCGTAAACGCCTGAAACACGATTGGAAACCCGAGCCCGACTATGAGCAACTTTCCAAACATACTTGGTGCTTTATGCGAGGCGACCAGAAAACGAAAGAACAACAACAGATAAAGCCCCATAATAGCCAATCCTCCTATCAAACCGTATTCCTCCACGATAATGGCGAAAATAAAATCGGAAGAAGACTGCGGCAGAAAGTTTTTCTGAACACTTTTCCCCGGCCCTAAACCATATACTTTCCCGGAAGCTATTGCAATTTTCGCTTTTTCAATCTGATAATCGTCCTCATTCGGCACATCGGAACTGAAGCGTTCGATACGAGCCATCCAGGTATTTACACGGCTGGTCAGTTTATTATCCGGAAAAGCTTTCGCAATCAACACGAATAAAAGCAATGCTGCAATACCCAATCCTATAATCGTAAACAGATACTGTAAACGGTATCGGCCAACAAAAACCAGCATACACACCATGGAAAACATAAGGGCAGCTGTCGAAAAATTGGCCGGCAAAATTAAGCCAATTATTCCAAAAACCGGCAGCCATAACTCGATAAATGACGATTTAAATGTATACTCCTTATCCTCAATCTTTGACAGATATCGCGCCACATAAACCATCATCACAATGAAGGCAAAAGCGGACGGCTGAAACGACACGCCCACGAACGGGATTTTCAACCAACGGCTGGCATTCGCACCACCAATAGTTGTTCCCTGTAGCATCGTAAAACCTAACAAGGCAATTACAACCGGCAACAGCCACCAGGAGAATGCTTTAAAATAATGATACGGCGTACGATGTACAAAATAAATAAAGCAGAACCCGATAAAAACGTGCACCAGATGCTTGATCAAGTGGCCAATTATCGAGCCGTTCCCCACTACATACACCAAATTGGTACTGGCACTGAAAACCGGCATAAAGGAAAACAGCGACAATAGGGCTACGAATGCCCATATTCCTTTGTCACCTTTTAATTTTCCTAACAGTTCTTTCATTTTATTTATTTGCGAGTTTCTTAAGTAACCCTGTCTCTATTCTATATCCTATACTCTGTCTACAAATTCTGAACAGCGTTTTTAAACTGCTTTCCTCTGTCTTCGTAATTATCAAACAAGTCAAAACTTGCGCAAGCCGGTGACAACAAAACCGTATCGCCTTTCTCAGCCATGCGTTGTGCTATTTTAACCGCTTCAACCATGCTCGTTGTTTCAACCATAACATCAACCACCTCACCAAAGGCCTGCATGATTTTTGTATTATCTACACCCAGACAAACAATTCCTTTTACTTTTTCACGAACCAACGACATCAATTCGCTGTAATCGTTTCCTTTGTCCACACCTCCAACAATCCATACAGTTGGCGTGTTCATACTGTCCAAGGCGAAGAAAGTTGCATTGACGTTCGTTGCTTTAGAATCGTTGATGTACTGCACATTCTGAATTTTCAACACTTTTTCCAAACGATGCTCCACACCCTGGAAGTTGGATAAACTTTCACGGATGGTTTCTTTTCGGATACGCATTAATTGCGCAACCGTAGTAGCCGCCATTGCGTTTTTCACATTGTGTTTTCCTTCTAAAGCTAGTTCGTTGATTGGCATGGTAAATTCTTCGTTATTAATGTTGGTCGTTATGTTGTTGTCGTCTGCGTAAGCGCCTTCTTCGTATGTTTTCAACAGGGAAAAAGGAATTTTTTTGGCTCGTATTTCATTTTCGGATAACCATTTTACTATCGCTTCATCATCGTCATCGTATACAAAATAGTCATCTTCGGTTTGGTTTTTAGTGATTCTGAATTTGGCAGCGATGTACAAATCATAATCATAATTGTATCGGTCCAAATGATCAGGGCTGATGTTCGTCATCACAGCTATGTGCGGGCGATAGTCTATAATCCCGTCCAGCTGAAAACTGCTTAGCTCCAAAACATAAGCTTCGTATTTGTTTTCCGCAATCTGCCAGGCATAACTCTTACCGATATTTCCGGCTATTCCCACGTTCATCCCACCCTGCTTCAGCAAATGATGCGTTAACATCGTGGTGGTGGTTTTTCCGTTACTTCCCGTAATCCCGATTGTTACCACGTCGGTAAACTGACTCGCGAATTCAATTTCGGAAATAATCGGAATGTTATTTTGTTTAAGAACTTTTACAATATTGGACTTGTCTGGAATACCTGGGCTTTTCATAACCACATCGGCATTCAGAATCAACTCCTCGGTATGCTGTTTCTCTTCCCACGGAATCTGGTTCAAAATCAAAACTTCTTTATAGTTGTTCTTGATTTCCCCATAATCAGAGACAAAAACCTCATACCCTTTTTTCTTCCCGAGGATCGCAGTCCCAACGCCGCTTTCTCCTCCTCCTAAAACTACTAACCGCATAAATTATCTTAGTTTTAAGGATACTAATGAAAAGATCGCTAACAGTATGGCTACAATCCAGAAGCGGGTTACGATTTTACTTTCGTGATAGCCTTTTTTCTGGTAATGATGGTGTAACGGCGACATCAGGAAAATGCGTCGGCCTTCCCCATATTTCTTCTTGGTGTATTTAAAATAGGAAACCTGAAGCACTACCGATAAATTCTCCGCTAAGAAAATTCCGCACAGTACCGGAATCAATAATTCTTTACGAACCGCAATGGCTAATACCGCGATGATTCCACCAATGGTCAAACTACCCGTGTCACCCATAAAAACAGAAGCCGGATAAGCGTTGTACCAAAGGAAGCCAATGAGCGACCCTACAAAGGCCGCAATATAGACCGTCATTTCACCGGAATTCGGGATGTACATAATGTTCAGGTAATTCGAAAAGATGATGTTACCCGAAACGAAAGCAAAAATCCCGAGGGTGAGCACCGAAATCGCAGAAGTCCCTGCCGCCAAACCGTCAATACCGTCTGTAAGGTTAGCTCCGTTGGAAACTGCCGTGATGATAAAAATTACTACCGGAATGAAAATCAACCAGGCATAATCTTTGTAATCGTCTCCGGCCCAAGCCAGAATTTCCGCATAATCGAATTCGTTATTTTTGAAGAAAGGAATAGTCGTAGCCGTTGATTTTTCTTCTTTTGCCACTGCTGTAATTACGGTTCCTTCTTTAAAAACATCGGTTGTAGCCGTATCATTTCTTACAGTAACGCCCGGATGGAAATACAAAACCGAACCCACGATAAGCCCCAAGCCCACCTGACCGATCACTTTGAAGATTCCCTTCAATCCTTCTTTATCTTTTTTGAAAATTTTGATATAGTCGTCGATAAAACCGATAGTACCCATCCAAAGTGTGGTCACAATCAATAACATCACGTAAATATTATCCAGTTTCGCCAACAACAATACCGGAATCAAAGTCGAAAAGATAATGATCAAACCTCCCATCGTAGGTGTTCCCGCTTTCTGCGTTTGACCTTCCAGCCCTAATTCGCGAACGGTTTCCCCGATTTGCTGTCTTCTTAAGAAATTGATGATGCGTTTCCCGTAAATAGTGGAAATCATCAACGACAGGATAATGGCCAATCCGGAGCGGAAGGTAATGTATTGAAAAACCCCTGCTCCCGGCACATCCATTGTTTTGTGCAAATATTCGAAGAAATAATACAGCATACTCTTTAGTTTTTGGTTAGTTTTCGATTCTTTATGGCGTATAAACCCTTGTCAACTGCCTTCTGAATTCTTATTACTGACTACTTGTTTAATTGTTCTAATAATTCTTTTACAATTTTCATATCGTCGAAATCATGTCGCACACCCTGAATTTCCTGGTAGGTTTCATGCCCTTTTCCGGCGATCAAAATAATATCTCCGCTTTGCGCCAACTGACAGGCGGTTTTAATAGCCTGTTTTCTATCGACTATGGAAATGGTTTTCTTGAAATTTTGTCCTTCCACACCTTTTTCCATGTCTTCGATGATGGCTTCGGGTTGTTCACTTCTCGGATTATCAGAAGTAAATATGGCCTTATCACTCATTTCAGAAGCAATTTTAGCCATTATAGGACGTTTGGTTTTATCACGGTCACCGCCACAACCTACAACAGTGATCAACTGTTCGTTTTTGGTACGGATATCTTGAATGGTTTTCAATACGTTTTCCAAAGCATCAGGCGTATGAGCATAATCCACTATCGCCGTGATTTTCGATTCGGAAACGATAAACTGGAAACGGCCGGAAACACTTTCCAACTCACTTAACAGGCGTAAAGCTTCCTGTTCTTCCATTCCTAATTGCACCGCAGTTCCGAAAATCGCCAACAGATTGTATGCATTGAACGAACCGATCAAACGCACCCAAACTTCCTGATCGTTGATTTTCATCAGCAAGCCGGACAATTGGTTTTCCAACACCTGCGCTCTGTAATCCGCGTAGGATTTTAAAGCATACGTAAGCTTTTTGGCTTTTGTATTCTGTAACATTACCGTACCGTTTTTATCATCAACATTAGTGATGGCAAACGCGGTTTTCGGCAAATTATCGAAATAGGATTTTTTCACGTCGCGGTATTCGGCAAACGTGGCATGGTAATCCAAATGATCGTGCGACAGGTTGGTAAAGATTCCGCCTTCGAAATGCAAACCTTCCGTTCTTTTCTGATGGATCCCGTGTGAACTTACTTCCATGAAGCAATAATCACAGCCTTCCGCTATCATTTCGCTTAAATAATAGTTGATGGTCAAAGAATCCGGTGTGGTATGCGTGGCTTTGTATTCGGTTTCATCCACCATGATTTTAACGGTAGACAGCAAACCTACTTTATACCCCGCATTCTTAAATAACTGATACAACAAAGTGGCAATCGTGGTTTTTCCGTTGGTTCCGGTCACACCTACCAGTTTCAGTTCGGCTGAAGGATTTCCGTAGAAATTTGCCGCCATATAAGCCAAAGCACTGTTGGTATTATTCACCTGAACATACGTAATGCCTTCAACAATCAAACCTGGCATTTCCTCACAAACGATAACCGTTGCACCCAAATTGATTGCTTTTTCGATAAAATCATGTCCGTCGGAAACGGTTCCTCTGATGGCTACAAAAATGTCATCCGAAACCACTTTTCTGGAATCGAATTCGATTTTATTCACTTCGATATCCGTCGAACCTTTTACCGCTTCGATGGCTACTTTATATAATATGTCTTTTAAAATCTTCACGATAATTCCAATGTTATGAGTTGATTTTTTCTGAAAACCTGCCCCGGTTGTATGGATTGTTGTTTCACACGTCCCGTACCTACCACTTTCACTTTCATGCCGAAATTCTCCAGCATCGCCACAGCGTCCATACCAGTCATTCCTTTCACATTGGGCACAACTGCTTCTTTCTTCTGAACCTTGTTATAATATTCGGCGTAATTTTTCTCCTGGCTTTTATAGCGAACGTTCAGTTTTTTGATTTCATTGGTGGATGGCACATCGGTAAAAATCTTTTGTGCAATTCTTTTGAAAACCGGACCGGCTACATCGGCACCATAATATCCGGCCGCTACATTCGGCTTGTGAACCACAACCACGCAGGAATATTTTGGTTCATCGGCAGGAAAGAAACCTACGAAGGATGATGCATAATACATTTCTCCTTCACCCTTATGGTAATTCATTTGGGCGGTTCCGGTTTTTCCGGCCATCGAGAAATCTTTGGAATACAATTTTGAACCCGTTCCTTTTTTTACCACATTTCCTAAAACCGCTTTGATTTTCGCCAAGGCTTCATCGGAACATATTTTAGGGTTGATTACCTGCTTGTCGTATTTTTTTATGGTTTTGTTCCACTCTTTGATTTCCTTAACAAATTGCGGCTTTACCATTTCACCATTGTTTGCCACTGCATTATAAAGCGTTAAGGTTTGTAAAGGTGTCATAGAGACTCCGTAACCATAAGCCATCCATGGCAAAGCAATGGCCGACCATCTTTTATCGCTCGGTTGCGGAATATACGGTTTCCCTTCTCCTTTGAATGGTAATCCCAGAGGTTTGTTCAGTCCAAGCCCGTTGATTCTGTTCACGAATTGTTCCGGATTGTCTTTATAATTTTCATATACCGCCTGAACCAAAACCGTATTGGACGACAATTCAAAACCGCGGGCTAATGAAATTTTTCCGTATCCTTTTCCGTTAGAATCACGAACAGGTCTTCCTCTGTAAATAATTTTCCCTCCTTTGCAATCGTAAACTTTGCTGGTATCGACTTTTTCATCATCTAAAAGTGCAATCAAATCCACCAATTTGAAAGTGGAACCCGGCTCGTGCGATTCAGCTACAGCATAATTTATGGTTTCATAATAACTGCCACTTTCCGAACGCCCTAAGTTAGAAATCGCTTTTACTTCGCCGGTTTTGGTTTCCATTACCACCACACATCCGTGATCTGCCTGATAATATTCCAGTTGCTTTAATAAGGCGTGGTGGGCAATATCCTGAATGTAAACATCAATCGTTGAAATGATATCGTAACCGTCTCTTGGCTCAATTTCGTTGTTATCACTGATGGGTTTCCATTGGTTTTTGGCAATTTTCTGCATCAGACGACGGCCGTCTTTCCCGTTTAAATATTCACCGAAAGCACCTTCAATTCCCACACGGGTTCCTTTTCCTTTTTCGTCGAAACGTTCGTAACCGATAGTTCTTTCGGCAATTTTCCCAATGGGATGTTCGCGCACAGTTTTCTGCTCGGTAATCATCCCGCCTTTGTAAGCACCCAGATTGAACAACGGAAAACTTTTGATGCGCATGTATTCTGTGTAACTCTGTTTTCTGGCTAAAAGATAATAGCGGTTTTTATTGGCTCTTGCTTTTCGCAATTCCGATTGAAAATAACCGGAGGATTTTCCTAAAACCAGCGCAAGTGAATCCGATAACGGCTTAACGTTCTTCTCAAAATTCTCCGCAGTAGGTGCCATGGCATCGAAACGGATGGTATAATTCGGGATAGATGTCGCCAATAAACTTCCATCGGCGGAATACACATTCCCTTTGTTCGCCGGAATCACGAAATTTTTAACGGTTCTTTCTTTGGCAAGCTTACGGTAATAATCCCCTTCCACCCATTGGATGTTGGTTAATTTAACGGCAACAGCCACCGAAACCGTAAAGATCACGAAGGCTACCAGATAAATTCTATAAGATGTATTTTTACCGTCTACTGCCATAAATTCCGCAGGATTCCTTTATCTTCTTTTACTACTCTAATTTTTTTTGGCGGAACCGAAGAAGGCAAAACACCTTTAGGCTCCATTTCTTTTGAAATTGTCGACTCCATCTTCAGCTCCATCAACTGGGAACGTCGGTCTACAAATTCCGATCGCAATTCTTTCACTTCATTGGTCAGCTCAGTAATTCTGTAGGTTTTCTGCTCGTAACGGTGGGAATTTCCAATCATCACCATCGCCAGTAAAATCAGAAACACGATGAATTTCCAGTTTTTCAACGCATCGTCGTCGATCAGGAATTTCGCTTTTAACAAACTGTATACGCCGCCTTTCATCCCTATCTTTTTTCTGCGATTCGCAATTTGGCACTGCGGGCACGGTTGTTTTCTTTAATTTCTTCCTCAGTCGGCACGATCATTTTTCCGATTAACTTGAAAGGCACTTCGTAACGTCCGAAGAAATCACGCTCCGGCTCCCCTTCGAACATGCCGTTCTTCATAAAACGCTTCACCAATCTGTCTTCTAAGGAATGGTACGAAATCACACTTAAGCGACCGCCCGGTTTTAAAACCTCCAAAGATTGCTCCAAAAACTCTTTCAGCACATCCATTTCCTGATTCACCTCAATACGGATCGCCTGATAAATCTGTGCTAAAATCTTATTACTTTTGTGTGCCGGTAAAAATTTCGCCAACACTTTTTTTAGCTGTTCCGAATTTTTAATAGGCTGCTCTTTTCTTGCCGTTACAATCGCGTTGGCCAAGCCTTTTGCCGTGGTCAGTTCGCCGTATTCTGCAAAAATTCTTCGCAACTCTGCTTCTTCATATTCGTTAACCACATGATAGGCACTTATATCGCTCTTCTGGTTCATACGCATGTCCAACTCCGCATCAAATCGTGTGGAAAAACCGCGTTCCGCCACATCAAACTGATGGGACGAAACCCCGAAATCCCCAAGAATCCCGTCTACTTCTTTGGCGCCGTGAAAGCGAAGAAACCGCTTCAGGAACCTGAAATTTTCATGTATTAAGGTAAAACGCTCGTCATCGATAGCATTCGCTAAAGCATCCTGATCCTGGTCAAAGGCAAACAGTTTTCCGTTAGGCCCCAAACGACGCATGATCTCTCTGGAATGCCCGCCGCCTCCAAAAGTCACATCCACATACACCCCGTCCGGCTTGATATCCAAACCATCCACAGTTTCTTTCAACAAAACAGGATTATGATATTCCATTGGTATCGTCGTTTAAATCACCCATTACTTCTTCCGCTAAATCAGCAAAATCAATATCGTCGCCTGAAATAGCCTGTTCATATAACTCTTTATCCCAAATCTCCACGATGTTCACTTTAGAGCTCAACACCAAATCTTTCGAAATCTGGGCAAAATCAATCAGATCTTTTGAAATCAACAGACGGCCGGCATCGTCAATCTCCACCATTTTCACCCCCGCCATAAACTTGCGGATGAAATCGTTGTTTTTCTTATTGAAGCGGTTCAGCTTGTTGATTTTCAGCATCATCAAATCCCATTCCGACTTCGGCCAAAGCTCCACGCACTTATCGAAAACCGAACGTTTCAACACAAAACCATCCTCCAAAGAAGGCAATTGCTTCTTCAGCGGAGCCGGCACCATCAGCCTTCCTTTTGCGTCGATTTTACACTCGTATGTTCCGATAATATTCGTCAAGCGAAACGGTTTTTGAATTGATTTAGAACAAAAGTACAGTTTTTTTTACCACATTTTACCACAAATTCCCACTTTGTTGATAAGTTTTTACACCTCCGTAATGATTCGTAGGAAAATCTGCTAAACTTCTCATTCTTAATCTTTAAAGAAATTGCAGTATTTTAAAAGAATAACAAGAAATTCAGCAATCAAAAATTGTTTTCGACCGTGTTTCTTATAGAATTTTAAAAAAGATTTTTTGCGACAATAAAAGCCAGAAATTTTGAAAAATGTTGATAATTAGAACCTTAAACCAAACACCGGCGAAAAATCGGTTTTAATAAGAAAGTATTTTCGATTTTCATTTTGAAAGCTTCCTATTTATGGAGAAAGTCATATATTTGTCTGATTTTGATATTGGATAATTATACACCAGAAACACATGTTGAAAAAAGAAGGCAAATACAGATATTTTGAAGCTGGAGAGGGCACGCCTATCATTATTTTACACGGTCTTATGGGAGGTTTGAGCAACTTTGATGGCGTGGCAAACTTCTTTCCCAAATACGGCTACAAAGTTGTTATCCCGGAATTGCCGCTATACACCAACAATATTTTAAAAACCAACGTTAAAGCTTTTTCAAAATTTGTAAAAGACTTTATCACCTTTAAGGATTTCGACAAAGTGATTTTGCTTGGCAACTCTTTAGGAGGCCATATCGCTTTATACCATACTAAAATGTATCCGGAAAAAATGGCCGGATTAGTAATAACCGGAAGTTCCGGTTTATACGAAAGCGCAATGGGTGAAAGTTACCCGAAACGCGGTGATTACGAATACATTAAAAAGAAAGCCGAAGACGTTTTTTACGACCCAAAAGTAGCCACCAAAGAGATTGTGGACGATGTATACGCTACTGTAAATGACCGAATCAAACTTTTGAAAACGCTTACCATTGCCAAAAGCGCAATCCGTCATAACATGGCAAAGGATTTACCAAAAATGACAACACCAACCTGCATTATCTGGGGAAGAAACGATGTTGTGACACCTCCGGACGTAGCAGAAGAATTCAACCGATTGTTACCGAATTCCGATTTATACTGGATTGAAAAATGCGGGCATGCCGCTATGATGGAGCATCCTGATGAATTCAACCGTTTAATGCTTGAATGGCTTACAAAATCGAATTTATAAACTAAAAAGTTACAGTTGCCTGTAACTTTTTAAATTTAATAGAAAATGAAATCGCACAAAATAAATCTTTGCGAAAGCAAAAGCAACAAGAAATGCGATACCATATGACCTTTAAAAAAAACTGAGACATATGAAAATCAATACCGCCGAATTTATCATCAGCAATTCCGAAGTGAGCAAATGCCCGAAAGAACCGCTTCCGGAATATGCTTTCATTGGCCGTTCCAACGTAGGAAAATCGTCGTTGATCAACATGTTGACCAACCATAAAAATTTGGCAAAAACTTCCGGAAAACCGGGAAAAACCCAACTTATCAACCATTTCAAAATCAATTCCAACTGGTTCTTGGTCGATTTACCGGGTTATGGTTACGCAAGGGTTTCCAAGAAAACCAAAGAGACCTTCCAGAAGTTCATCACGGATTATTTTGAACAGCGCGAGCAATTGGTTTGTGCTTTTGTATTGGTTGACATCCGTCACGAAGCCCAGAAAATCGATTTGGAATTCATCACTTATTTAGGCGAAACCGGCGTACCGTTCTGCATCATTTTCACTAAGGCCGACAAAATAAGCCGAGGCAAAATAGACCAACACGTGGCCGCTTACCGAAAAGCCTTATTAGCCAACAACTGGGAAGAAATGCCGCAGTATTTCGTAACTTCTTCTTCTGAAGAAATCGGAAGGGAACCACTGTTGGAATTCATTGATCAGGTAAATGACGATTTGTTTAAAAACAATCAATTATAAAATAAAAAAGCAACCATTTTGGTTGCTTTTTTATTAGTTGTAGGAGCTTAACTCCATCGTAAAGAATCCTCCGTCTTCTTTGATATTACCAATCTCATCATGCCAGAAAATATGTGATTCGTTTATGGCAGAAGTTGTTGTATACTTGAACACTTTACAGTGAAAAGTCCCCGCAGGAACCGTTATAAGAGAATCAATATCCACAACCTCATGCGTCACAACGGAATTGTCAGGTCGTGTATATTGCCATGTCTGACCCAATGTTGCATTCTTTTTATACGTTTTGGAAAAATAATCCCCATTATTACTTGAATCCACCAAAAGGAAATCACCGTCCTGCTTCATCAAATCTGTAGAGGCAGAAATCTGATCACCAGCTGTATTAAGTATTTTTCTATTCACCAGAAATCCCGATCCGTTGCAATCCCCAAAGGTAAGCTTCATGGTTCCGGATGGAAAACCGAATTGTGTCATATTATAGTTCAACACTTTTCCGGTTTGTAAGAAAGGGATGGTTGAAGTACAGCTTTGTGAAGCATCAGAAGTACTGTCGTCACTGCTACAAGAAGCCATAACGAATGCCATCAGAACTCCTAAAGAAAGGATTTTTCTCATGTATAAATATATTAATAGGTTAAGTGGTTATTTTTTGAGGTCTAGTTTTTCTGCAAAATAATCACAGAAATCGCGCATGGTTGCGGTCATTTTTTCGTCTTCGGTAGCACGGTGGTAGGTATCGGCCATCGCAACAAGCGTCTGGTGAAAAAATACCTTCATTTCATCCACCGGCATGTCTTTGGTCCACAAATCGATGCGCAGGGTTTCCTGAACTTTGCTATCCCAAATCGACAACAACATCGCTTTGGCTTCTTCTTTATCAACGCCACCGTCTTTGGCCGTCCAGGATAATTTTTCCGGTACGCGGTTTTCGTCTAATTCAACCGTTAGTCGTATTTCGGATTTAATAGTTTTTGACATTATTTTTTAGGTTTGTATTTAGAATTTTCAAAGATTTCCTTAGCATCCATCGCTAACATTTTCTGCAGGGTTACATCATTGTTATCCATATAAGAACGAACAATCTGCCAGCCTATCCATTGCCCGACACGGCCAGGGGATTCCGCATCGATTTCCAAATAAAATTTAGAATAAGGCCCAACGGAAACAAAACGCTGCATCAATTTGGTATCGGTATCAAAAAGCACTTTGTTTTCAATAAAATAACGCCACATTTCACTTTCATTTTCCTGGCACCATTTGATTTGCTCTTCCGTATATTCAATTTTGGCAGCATCTGTAGCATCCGGCAGCAACATATCTTTCATGTAAAGCTCTTTCCCGAAATAAACCATCTGAGCCAATAAAGTCCTGTCCTTTGGCGGCGCAATCTTCCCTAAGGAAAAACTGGCTACCAGATCCGGCAACATCTGAGAAGGTTCAAAGCCCTGACGCTGGTATTTAGGAAAACCTTCATAAAAACGATGGTCTTTACCAAGATAGGTATCTAATGAAATCAGCACTAAACTGTCGGCATAAATGGCTTTGGCATCGGTATCTACTTCCGAGATCAGGGTGATCACTTTTGGCGTTTTGTATTCCGGATAATAATATTGGATGCGTTTAAACAAATCTTCCAGATCATTTTCGAAGGCATCGTTGTTAGGGAATTTCTTCTTAACTTCTCCGTACAATTCACGCAATAACGGATTGGCAAGTTTGTTGGTCCAAACCGTATCGGGATTCCCGGCCGGAAAAAAGAACGGGTATTTTGATTTCAGCCCGGCTAAATCTTCCGGTTTTGACTCGTAAAAGAGCTTGTCAAAACGTTCGATTTTCATCTTTACAGGTATAGCCGCTACAGCTTCGGTTACTTTATCTTCTTTTTTACAGGAAGTCACAAAGGCAGCAAAAACAAAAAGCAACAGGTACTTCTTCATAGTCGTTAATCAAAAAATTTATATTTTTATGGCATCAAAACCGGCGCAAATATACGCTAGAGTTTTTATAAAATCTTCATAAAAAATAGTATGGCAAAGGCAAACACTTTTCAGGCAGATAAAATCAACACTCACATTGTTAATTGGCTACGCGATTATGCATCAAACGCAAAAGTAAAGGGATTTGTTGTGGGCATCTCCGGCGGAATTGATTCGGCACTAACTTCAACACTTTGTGCTCAGACCGGATTACCGACTTTGTGCGTGGAAATGCCCATTCACCAACAGCATTCACAAATATCAAGAGGCCAGGAACACATTGAACAGTTAAAAAAACGCTTTGACAATGTTTCCAGTGTTATTGCAGATTTAACCCCAGTTTTTGAAGAATTTAAAACCGAAGTACCAAGTTCTGATAACGAGGCTACACTTAACCTTACGCTTGCCAACACCCGTGCCCGTTTGCGCATGACGACCCTGTATTATTTTGCCGGGCTACATTCCGCATTGGTAGCCGGAACCGGAAATAAAGTTGAAGATTTTGGCGTGGGCTTCTTTACAAAATACGGCGATGGCGGGGTTGATATCAGCCCGATTGCAGATCTTGTCAAGAGCGAAGTACGTCAATTAGCTAAATATGTAGCCGTTCCGGACAGTATCTTAGCTGCCAAACCCACCGACGGCCTTTTTGGGGACGACCGAAGTGACGAAGACCAATTAGGGGCCAGCTACGACGAATTGGAAGCTGCAATGGATGCCGTGGCAGCCGGTAAAACCGAAGACAATTTTACTGGTCGCGAAAAGGAAGTGTTTAAGATTTACAACAAACTTAACACAATCAACCAACATAAGATGATTCCTATACCAGTTTGTGACATTCCTAACGAATTGAAATAAATTTCTTATCATTGATTATCAGTATATTGTATTTTTTTAGTAATTTTACAGACAATTACTATTAAAAAACTACGTGAAATGATTAGAGTGTGTTTAGCAGACAACCATCCTGTGGTGCATCATGGGGTGAAATCCTACTTCAAAGACAGTTTGACTGTAAATTTTGTAGGAGTGGTTAGTAATTTAGACGACCTGGACGAATTACTAAAAAAGAAAGCCGTGGATATCGTAGTCCTGGATCTTGAATTGGAAGGTTTAACCAGCATCAATCTGGTAAAATCGCTGATTCGCGAATATTCAGACAGCAAATTTGTGGTATTCACCAATCTGGGCGAGCAAATTTATGCTCCAAATGCCTTAAAAGCTGGTGTTTCAGCTTACGTTCATAAAAATTCCAAAATGGAAGATTTAGAGAGCGCTATCAAAAAAGTAAACGAAGGACATGTGGTTTTCAGCGAAGCCGTGAAGAAAAACCTGGCTTTACTGAACAAAGGAAAAAAATCAGACCGTTTGTACCGCAAACTTTCCTCCCGTGAAATCGAGGTATTACGCTACTTAAGCGACGGTAAGAAAAACAAGGAAATTGCCAAATTACTTACACTAAACGAAAAAACGATCAGTACCTACAAATTGCGATTACTGACCAAACTGCATGTAACCAATTTGGTAGATTTAGTAAACAAGGCAAAAGCTTTGGAAATCGTTTAACTATAGCGAGACATTACTCTACCTAATTTGGACGAAAACGAATTGATCAGCTTGTAGTATTCCATAGCCATTGACAGTGCTTCGGAATTATCTGCTTCAGGTTCGGCAGACAGACTGTTTTTAAGTTCGTTGATAATCTTATCCACTAAAAACCAGCGTAAAGTCAATATTGTTTCTGAAACGTATTGACTTACCGTTTGGTTTTTTTGTTTTACGATGATTTGTTGCGCTTCCCAATTGTGCAGCAGATCACGCTCTTCTTCCATTAAAATATGGGTTACTTCCTGTGCCAGTGTCGGCTCCAGACGCATTAAATACTGCTCCAGTTCAAAGGTTTCATGCTGATGGAAATAATTGATCAGGTCATTGTAAATCGCCCTGAACAACGGATTCGCCAATTCCACCTCATCTTCCTGCAAGCTCAGGTAAATACGTTGATAGACTTTATACGTATTCATTTCTTTCACCTCAACAGCTTCCCCTTCTTCGTTGGCTTTTAAAAGAACATCCTCAAATTCATCTTCCACCGTTCCGTAAAGCAAAAGGATTTCAATGATCTTACGCTCCAGTTCATAAAGCACATCAATTTTAGCGTTCTGCTGAAAATCCTCGGTTTTTACTACCTCAAATGCCTTCTGTTCGGGCTTTAGTTTTTTTCCGGCTTCCTGGATGTCTTTCTGAAGTAACTGCGCTAAAGTATTAAAAAGCACATCTTCGGAAATATCCATAATCCGAGAACATTCCTGGATATAGATTTCACGCTTGATTTTATCCGGAATTCTGGAAATACTGGCAACCATGTCCCGAATGAGTTCAGCCTTTTTGATCGGATCGTTTTTGGCTTCCTTCATCAGTAACGATGCCTTGAACTGGATAAAATCCATGGCGTTTTCACTCAGGTAGCTCACCAATTCATCATAAGGGGTTTTCTTGGCAAAACTGTCCGGATCTTCGCCATCGGGAAAGGTACAGACTTTCACATTCATCCCTTCCTCCAGAATCAGGTCGATTCCACGGATGGACGCGCGCAAACCGGCCGCATCGCCGTCAAAAAGCACGGTAATGTTTCGGGTAAGGCGGTTCACCAGACGAATCTGGTCCGGGGTTAAAGCGGTCCCTGAAGAAGCCACGACATTTTCTATCCCGGCCTGATACAACTGAATCACATCGGTATACCCTTCCACCAAAAAACAGTTATCAAGTTTTGCGATGGCTTGTTTGGCATGATAAATTCCGTAGAGAACTTTACTTTTATGATAGATGTCACTTTCCGGTGAATTGACGTATTTGGCTGCTTTTTTGTCATTGGTAAGAATACGGCCTCCAAACCCTAAAACACGCCCCGACATACTTTGAATCGGAAACATCACACGGCCTTTGAAACGATCGAATTGCTTGTCGTCTTTAACAATCGTTAGTCCGGTTTTGTCCAAATATTCCAGCTTATAACCTTTACCAAGCGCTTCCATGGTTAAGGCATCCCAGGTTTCCGGCGAATAACCTAAACCGAATTTCTCAATCGTATCCTTGGTAAAACCACGCTCTTTGAAATAAGAATACCCAATCGCTTTTCCTTCATCGGTATTCAGCAAGGTCGAATGGAAATATTTTTGGGCAAATTCAGACACCAGATACATACTTTCCTTCTCGCTGGCTTCGGCTCTGGCCTCATCACTTTGCACATCTTCTTCAATTTCGATGTTGTATTTTTTGGCCAGATAACGAATGGCTTCCGGATACGAAAAATGCTCGTGCTCCATTAAGAACGTCACGGCGTTTCCTCCTTTTCCGGAACTGAAGTCTTTCCAGATTTGTTTCACAGGCGACACCATAAAAGAAGGCGACTTTTCGTTGGAAAACGGGCTCAAGCCTTTCAAATTGCTTCCCGCTCGCTTCAACTGGACAAAATCACCAATTACCTCCTCAACTCGGGCGGTTTCAAATACGGTTTCTATGGTGCTTTGTGATATCATTTTCAGTGGCAAAGTTCCAAAGATACAAAGTTCCAAAGTTTAAACAGAATTTCTGAAATTTTTCATTACTCAAATAACCAAATAAACCAACTAGTTAAACCTTTCAACGCTTAATACAAAAAAAGGCGCCTCTTTCGAAACACCTTCTAAAAAAGTATAAAAACTATCCCAAATTAATTCATATCGAAACGGATGCCCAGGGAAACATTGTGCTGATCCACCGGATTGTCTTTAAACAAAGGATTCAAATCGTATTTAAGATACAAACTGGTTTCTTTCCACCCCACATAAGTACTCAATCCGTAATTCCAGTCGTTTACATTCCAATCCCCTTTTTGGCGTTCTTTGATTTTATAACCTTCTACATTATAAACCAGAAACTGTTTTGAATTGGTATTATAGCCTACAAACCCTCCCACACCAAAACGGAAACCTGAATGCGATTTATACTGTGTTACCCCGTCCTTAATGGTTTTTTTAGAAAAATCAAATTCTAAATGCACCGGAATTGCAAAATATACATTTTTAAAATAACTCCCTTTTTTTCGTAAATAGATCGGATAAGTCTCCAAAACCGTCTCTTCTCCGTTATCAACAAAATAGCGGTTATCCGTAGGCTTAATCGTATTGTACATGAATGAAAAACCGTATTTAAAATGTAAAGGGCTGCCAAATTTTCCCAAACGTGTTCTTCGCGTTATTCCCCATTCGAAAAAAGACGATCTCCCATAACCGAAATCTGAATTTGCCACGGCTCCGTTTGTTACCAGGTTATTAAATCCTCCGGCCAACACAAATTGGGTGGTGGTTCTTCGCTCCATACCAGGTTCTTTTTCCGAGCTAAGAAATCTGATAGCAAAATGTCTTTTCTTGGTTTTAGTCGTATCCGAAATCCCACCATCCACTTTCTCCATAACCAGTTCGTTTAGTTTTGCCTGCTCCATGGCAACCCGGTCTTCAATTTTCTTAGCCTGAGCAGTCGCCGCTTCCATTTTCATCTTATCAGCCTCTTCCTGCGTTACGTTTCCGGATTCAAGTTGTCTATTGATTGTTTCTACGCGCTCTTTTAAGATTTGCTTCTCTTCATTGGTGATTCTCTCAATGTTCTGAGCAATAACTTTAGCTCTACTTTCAAAGGTTTCCTGAGCGGTCAGTTTGTTCACAAAAAGACATAACGATACCGCTACATAAAAAATAATTTTCTGCATGATTTAAAAATTTAACTGTTCGATTATTGATTGTTACTCGTAATTCCTGTTGGCCACGGCCGTTTTGACCGTTTTGAAATTCTTTTTGATTTTATCTAAAGTGGTTTCCCTGAATTCCTCATTCAGTTCGCCTTCCACCGATGACAATAACGAATTGGCGTTTACTTTTACTTTAGGCTTTTCTTTCGGCGCTTCATTTACCGCCAGCATTTTTTCCGGTTCCGGCGTTGTCTTTTGAACCTCATTTGTTTTAGGTTCCGTACTTGCAACGGCTTCTTTTTTAAATTGCTGTTGCGGTAATACTGATGACTTAGCGGTAGTATTGTCCTGTTTTACAACTTTTACTGAACCATTTTGACGACTTTCCGCAATTGCTTCGTTTTGGGCTCCTTCTTCAAAAACAGCAGGCGCAACGATATTTGAATCTTCGGAAGTATTTTCTGTTTTAGTCGCGGTATCCGTATTTACCACCGCGTCGTTTACATTTGGTGACACTGTTGTGTTTGCCTTTTCCTGCTGAAACAAAAACGAACCTACTGCAAAAAAAACTGCCACACCTGCCGCCACATAAAGCCAGGTCAAACTGCGCTTTGGCTTACTTTCTTCGGCTACCGAAAGCATCGCATCCAAGCGATCCCACGCTGCGCCTGAAGGTTGTATCTCCCTTTCATTCAGCTTCTTTCTAAACGCTTCCTCCATTCTATTCGGTTCCATACACATAGTTTTTTTGTTTGTTAATTTGCTCCTGAAGCATTTTTCGGGCGTGTGACAATTGTGATTTCGAGGTCCCTTCGCTGATGCCCAACATCTCGGCAATTTCCTGATGCTTATAGCCTTCAATCGCATAAAGGTTGAACACCATTCGATAGCCGTCCGGAAGACTATCGATCAACAGCTGAATATCTTCCACCGAAAAATGGCTTTCAATATTGTTGAAGCGTTCTTCGAAAAACGTTTCGTCTTCGGCAAACCGCACCTGCTTCTGCACCCGTAAAAAAGAAATGCACTCGTTTACCATAATCCTGCGGATCCATCCTTCAAAACTGCCTTTGTGCTCGAAATTTTTCAGATTTCCGAAAACTTTCATAAAGGCCGTAATCATGATATCTTCCGCCTGATGAATGTCTTTTATATACTGTCGGCAAACACTTAACATCTTTGGCGCGAACTGAGAATAGAGCTGATGTTGTGCGTGTCGATTATTTTCGACAGCCAAACGGATCGTTTCTTTTTCGTCCTGATGTAAGTGAATTACTTTCATTCCTTTTTTTAAGTTCTGAAGTCCAAAAACAGTATTACTAACCGACTTCTATTAGCATAGACGATTGAAGTGGTAAAATAGTTGCATGGGGGTAAAAAAAAATATTAATTACGAATTGCAAATTACGAATTACGAAACTCAATTCATTATCCTAATACTGAAAACTGTGACTGACCCGAGTGTAACGAATTGACGTAGTAAAACTATTTTTTTCGTTCAATCACGTAATTCACCATCAAAATAAGGGATTCTTTATAGGGCGAATCAGGGAAATCCTGTATCAGCTGAAGGGCTTGTTGCTGGAATTGCACCATTTTCTGTTCGGCGTAGCCCAATCCGTTTTTGTCTTTTACGAACTGGATCACTTCGCGAACACGTTTTTTGTCTTTGTTGTGGTTTTTAACCGAGTTGATCACCCAATTTTTTTCTTTGGACGTACAATTGTTCAACGCATAAATCAGCGGCAAGGTCATTTTCTGTTCCTTGATGTCGATGCCGGTTGGTTTTCCGATGGCGTCGTCGGTATAATCGAATAAATCGTCTTTGATCTGAAAGGCCATCCCGATCAGCTCCCCGAATTTACGCATTCTCTCTACGACTTCCGTATCTTCCGGTTTAACGGCGCAGGCTCCTAAGGAACAGCATGCGGCAATCAGGGTTGCGGTTTTCTGACGGATGATTTCGTAATACACGTCTTCGGTAATATCCAAGCGGCGGGCTTTTTCAATCTGAAGCAATTCGCCTTCACTCATCTCGCGAACGGCAACAGAAATAATCTTCAGCAGGTCGAAATCGTTATTATCTATGGAAAGCAACAAACCTTTGGAAAGCAGAAAATCCCCGACCAAAACGGCAATTTTGTTTTTCCACAAAGCGTTGATGGAGAAAAAACCGCGGCGTTTGTTGCTGTCGTCCACCACATCGTCGTGAACCAAGGTTGCGGTATGGATCAATTCGATTACTGCCGCTCCGCGATAGGTTCGCTCGTTTACCGTTCCGCCGGACACCATTTTGGCCGTTAAGAAAACAAACATCGGACGCATCTGTTTCCCCTTGCGGTTTACGATATAATGGGTAATCCGGTTTAAAAGCGCCACTTTAGAAGACATCGAATCGCGGAACTTTGTTTCGAAAAGTTCCATTTCATCCAATATAGGCTGCTTTATTTGCTCTACGATTTTCATCTGCCCAAATATAGCTAATTCTTTGCAGAAAAACAGCTACACTTAAGCTTCTTTGTTAGCCAGCTGACCACAGGCGGCATCGATATCTTTTCCGCGGCTGCGACGCACTTTTACTACGATGTCGTTTCGTTCCAGGGCAATAATATAATCTTCGATGGCTTTTTGAGAAGCCTGTTGGAAGTGACCGTCGTCAATCGGGTTGTATTCGATTAAATTGACTTTACACGGAACGTATTTGCAGAATTTCACCAAGGCGTCAATTGATTTTTTATCGTCATTGATGCCTTTCCAGACCACGTATTCGTAAGTCACTTTGCTTTTGGTCTTCTTGTACCAATATTCCAGTGCTTCACGCAATTCGGTCAACGGGAAACTTTTGGTGAACGGCATGATGTCGTTTCGGATTTCTTCAATCGCGGAATGCAGGGATACCGCCAGTTTGAATTTCACCTCATCATCGGCCATCTTTTTAATCATCTTGGAAACTCCAGATGTGGAAACCGTGATACGTTTCGGCGACATGCCCAATCCTTCCGGTGAAGTGATTTTTTCTATCGCTTTCATCACGTTGGGATAATTCATCAGCGGTTCGCCCATGCCCATGAAAACGATATTCGACAACGGTCTGTCGTAATACAAACGGCTTTCACTGTCAATGGCGGCCACCTGATCGTAAATCTCATCCGGATTCAGGTTACGCATCCGTTTCAGCCTTGCCGTAGCGCAAAAATTACAATCAAGACTACAGCCCACCTGACTGGAAACACAAGCAGTGGTTCTTGTTTCAGTAGGAATTAAAACGGATTCCACGATTAAATCGTCATGCAAACGAACGGCGTTTTTTACGGTACCGTCGGAACTGCGCTGCATCGTATCTACTTTAATATGGTTGATTACGAAATTCGCTTCCAGCATTTCACGCGTGTGTTTGGAAATATTGGTCATGTCCTCAAACTTATGCGCGCGTTTGTGCCACAACCATTCGTACACCTGATTGCCCCGGAAGGCTTTATCGCCGTTGGCCACAAAAAAATCACGTAACTGGTCTTTGGTTAATGCGCGTATGTCTTTCTTTTCCGTTTGCATGGCGCAAAGTTACTTACAATTTGTGAATTTGATTGTAGGGTTATTTGTAATTTTGTAAAAAACAGAACTATGCACTTTATATCCGAAGCTTTAGAAGACTACGTAGCCCTGCATACCGAAAACGAACCGGAATTGCTGGCACGCCTAAATAAGGAAACCCATCAGAAAATATTACAACCCAGAATGCTGAGCGGGCACTTTCAGGGACGGTTTTTAAGTTTGATGTCGAAACTGACGCGTCCGACTGCTATCCTCGAAATCGGAACCTATACCGGCTATGCGGCTTTATGCCTAGCGGAAGGACTAACCGAAAACGGAACCCTGGACACCATCGACAACAACGAAGAACTGTTCGATTTCCAACGGAAGTATTTTGACGAATCGGCTTGGGGCAACCAGATTCACCAGCATTTGGGGAACGCTTTGGAAATTATTCCGAACTTAAATAAAAAGTTCGACTTGGTTTTCATTGATGCGGACAAGGAAAACTATATCAATTACTTCAACATGATTGTGCCGATGATGAACAAAGGCGGCCTGATTTTATCCGATAACGTCCTATGGAGCGGCAAAGTACTGGAAGAAGTAAAAGCCAACGACAAAAGCACCAAAGTATTATTGGAATACAACGAAATCCTGAAAAACGATCCGAGAGTGGAAACGGTTTTGCTACCTATTCGCGACGGTTTGACCATGAGCCGCGTTTTATAAGATTACAGTAATCAGTTGGCAGAAGGCAGTCTATAAATAGTCGCAAAAAGGCCCAAAAAATATTAGCCACAGATTCACAAATTATTTTTTCATTTGTGCATTCGTGGCTAATTTATAATATAGTATTTGATTTATAAGCTTTCCGGAAAATACTTCCTTCTGAAAATGTCGTAAAGTTTTAAAAACCCGAAACCAGCAATAACCCCAAACAAATAGCCCGACAGGATATCACTTGGAAAATGCAAGCCTAAATAAATTCGGCTGTAAGCAAAAATCAGCGGGAAAAGGAACAGTAAAAAGGCGTAACGGTAATATTTCCTCAATATAAAAAACACAAACACCGTCGAGGCCATGGAATTCATTGCGTGTCCTGAAAAATAACTGTAGGTATCACTAGATTTTACAATTCGGATGATGTCTTTTATTTCCAGATCGTTGCAGGGACGTAAGCGCTGTACTGCGTTTTTGACAAGGTTAGTAACCTGATCCGTAAAAGCAATCATAAGAGCAATGGAAACCGCAATCAAGAGCAGATGCTTCCAACCCAATTTCTTATACAACAGATAAAAAACAAAAAGAAATAACGGTGTCCAGTGCAGTTGTTTGGTAATAAGCAACCACAGACCATCAAAGGGTTCCGAACCCAATCCGTTCAGAAAGACAAAAAGCTGTTTGTCGAGTTGAATGATTTTATCCACAATTACATCTGGCGTTTAATCGGGCCGGTCATATCGTCGATATCTTCTTTGGCCTTATCGATCTCCTTATTGATATCCGCTGTGAAATCAATCTGGTTCATCGGATTCAGGTCTTTCAGTTCGTTGATTTCGGCGCTTTTCTGGATTTCGCTTTTAATATCGTTGGTGGCATTTTTAAGTTGTGCCATCCCTTTCCCTAAAGTACGCGCGATATCCGGAATCTTTTCCGATCCGAACAACATCAAGGCTATCATTATTATCAGGAAAATCTCTCCCCCTCCTATTCCAAACATAATCGTAGTGTTACAAATTGTAGCAGGGCAAAGTTACAAAGTTTTCATTTGCCATGTGTTATGAAAAACCAAAAAGACCGCCTGAAAAGACGGTCTTTTGTATTTTATTTGTTTTGGCTCAGTTCGTCGAATTTCGATTTTACTTCTTCTTTCGGCCAAACATTGTTGGTTACATCGATATCCGCGGTTTCCAATTTAGGATCCAATTGGATTTTCTTTACCGCTTTATCCGTAGCGAAAACACGTTTTGCAGTATCATTTCCTTTTCTCCAGATTTGTACCGGGAAATGGTGATTTTCTTTTGTTCCGTCTTCAAACTGTAATTCAACAATGACCGGCATCATCATACCGCCTAATTTGTCGAATTCCACTTCGTAAAAATATTTCGGGGTCTTCAGGCCTTTTTTCTCTTCCGGAGAAAGTTTTGCCATATAGTCACTCAAAAGTTTTACATCTTTAATCTCAAGCGCTTTTTTCAGTTCCGGTTTGAAATCCTCTGAGGCTTCCGAAACCATGTACACCATTGGCTGGGCGTCGCTTATTTTTCTGCCTCTTCTGTTAAACTGCTCGGTTACCTGCTTGGTCGGGTTTTCAGAAACAAAATACTGTTTCACTTCTTTAATTCCCATGTCTACATAATCTGTTGAATAGAACCAGCCTCTCCAGAACCAATCCAAATCTACAGCCGAAGCATCTTCCATCGTTCTGAAAAAGTCTTCCGGGGTTGGGTGTTTGAATTTCCAACGCTGCGCATACGTACGGAAAGCGTGGTCGAACAACTCGTGTCCCATAATGGTTTCACGTAAAATATTCAATCCGGTAGCCGGTTTTGAATAGCCGTTGGCTCCAAAATTGTAGATCGTTTCCGAATTGGACATAATCGGCTCCAGGTATTTCTGGTCGCCACTCATATAAGGTACAATTTTAGCGGCTGGGCCACGGTTTGCCGGGAAGTTTTTGTCCCAGCTCTGTTCGGTAAGGTATTCTAAAAAGGTATTCAGTCCTTCATCCATCCAGGTCCATTGACGCTCATCGGAATTAACGATCATCGGGAAGAAATTGTGGCCTACCTCGTGGATAATCACACCCATCATCCCGTATTTCACACGGTCACTTATATAACCATTTTCATCCGGACGACCGTAGTTCCAGCAAATCATCGGATACTCCATTCCCTGATCTTCTGCAGAAATGGAAATGGCTTTCGGATAAGGATAATCAAATGTATATTTTGAATACGATTTTAAAGTATGTGCCACAACACGGGTTGAATTATCACCCCATAACGGGTTGGCTTCCGGCGGATAACAAGATATCGCCATTACGGTTTTACCGTTTTCCAATTTAACGGCCATCGCATCATAAATGAATTTTCTTGAGGTCGAAAATGCAAAATCACGAACATTGTCAGCCTTAAATTTCCAGGTTTTCTTTTTAGTCGAAAAACCTTTGGCAGCTGCTTCAGCTTCGCTCTGAGTTACAATCACAACTGGCTTATCATAGGTTTTCTCCGCTAATTCATAACGTTTTACCTGCTCGGCCGAATAAACATCTTTTCTGTTTTGCAACACTCCGGTTCCTTCCAAAACGTGATCGGCAGGCGTAGTGATACTCACTTCAAAATTCCCAAACGGCAACGCAAACTCTCCGGAACCCCAGAACTGCATGTTTTGCCAGCCTTCCACATCATTATAAACCGCCATTCTCGGATAGAACTGGGCAATTACATATAAGTTGTTGCCGTCTTTATCGAAATGTTCATATCCTGAACGACCTCCGTCGACCATATAATTGTTGATGTTGTACCACCATTTGATGGAAAAAGAAACTTTCTCGCCTTTCTTCAAAGGTGTGTCCAAATCTATACGCATCATGGTTTGATTGATGACATACTTCATCGGATTGCCTTTGGTATCTGTCACAGACTCAATATTGAAACCTCCGTCGAAGTCTTCTTCCATGAATTTTTTGGCAAAACCACCCGGAGACATCGCACCATCCATTCTTTCGTTCTGAACCAAATTGGACTGCCCTCCTCTTTTCTTCTGGTTCTGATCCAACTGCACCCATAAATAAGTCAGGGTTTCAGGCGAATTGTTATGGTAGGTTACCGTTTCTTTACCGTACAGTTTAGTGTTTTTATCGTCCAGTTCCACATCGATTTTATAATCCGCCTGTTGCTGGTAATATGCCGGCCCCGGTGCTCCGGAAGCGGTACGATAAGAATTGGGCGTTGCCATTTCGTGGTACATCTGACTGAACTTATTAGTGTCATAATGTCCATTCTCACGTTTTTTTTCAGTCGGCTTGGTTTCCTGAGCTAATGCCATAAACGGTACTGCCAGAACCATTAACGAAAAAACTGAGGTTGCTTTTTTCATAATATATCGTTGTCGTTTTTATTTGTCTAAAATTCAATATTCCCTTCCGGCTCACTATCGGTAAGCAAAAGAGTTTTCTTACTGCCATTTATATTGGCATGCATTATATTTTGCTGATCCGGAAACATTTCGGTCAAAACGGAATTGTAAACTGACAGGGTTTTTATTTTTTCCGAAACAGGAGCTGTAAGATAGCAAATCAGCACGTTATCTTCAACCTCTTTTTCTAAAAATTTGAAGGTTTTTTGTGACGAATTTATCTTAATTTGGAGTTTCTCGTTCAGGTAGCTTTTCAGCAAGTTGTCGGTTTCTGTAATTTCCTTCGGTGTTGCCAGATAAATACGCTTTTTGTATTTCTTTTCAAGCACTTTTTCAAGATCGTCGATAAAGATCCGAGCTGTGATCTGGAGCTCTTTTTTCTTAGGCACATAATTCACCTGGTAGACGCCCACGTAAAATTTATGCAATGTAAAAGAACAAAGCACAACCAACAAAAAGAAAGGCACAAAACGCTGAAAAAAGGGCTTCATGCGCCAAATGTAATAAAAGAAACTATTTATCGATTTTTTTTAAGATATTCTTCACTTTTTTTTAGCAGAAAATCAATGAGTTCGAATTCTTTTTTAGGATTCAACAACCCTCTGTTTTCCAGTGGTGTTTCATCGCAAAAAGCCAAAAAAAGATCGACTTCTTCAGGTTTAAGTTTTAAGGTTCCGGTGAAAAACGAAGGCGTAAATTTTTCTTTTACAGCTTCCGAAAATATTTTTTCAGTAACGTACTCTATCCGCTTCTCTTTAGGCTTGGGCTTAAAAATTATTTTATACAGACTTTGTCCCAATTTAGCAAAATCAATCCCGTTGAAGTTATTCCCGGGAGTTCCCATAGCCTGTCTCAAAGCAGTATTCACAGGATCGATTTTAATATCAACAGCGGAAAAATCAATAGCTTTAAGATTCAGATCGATTGTTTTTACTTTTATTTTTTTGGTATCCGTTTCAAGATTTCCGGTTAAGGTATAAGGCCTGACGATCAGTTCGTCCAACTCGTTGATTCTTACCTCCAGGCGGATTTTCAAATCTTCATCGACCAAATGGGAATGGCTTACAATCAGAACCGACGATTTAAAAGCCACTCCACTGAAAACCAGCGTGTCTTTTTCTTTCGCATAAAGACTGAAGTTTCCCTGCTTATCGGTCACCGTCATTTTTTCGGAAGTCGAATTGCGCACGGTAATATTTTCAACCTGAAGCGAATCGGAAACTACTTTCCCCCGCAAAAGGGAACGGTTAACATCCTGAGCTTTCCCCGAGAAAGAAATCAGCAGCAGAAGCAAAACAAAAATACTATTTCGCATCTTTCAGCATAGCATTATAAACCAAGGCCAGTTCTCCCAAATGGAAAAGGGTCAGCGTTTTGTTTTTAGCCTTCACGGCATCCATTACTTTCGGTTGTTCCGCGGCATAGACCACAAAACCATCAATATATTCTTCGGGAATATGCAGTTCACTGATTAAATACTCGGCCTGAAACATATTACCTAATTTCGCCTGGACCACCTGATGTTTTTCCACCTGGATTTCTTTTTTGATCATGGCCGTTCTTCCGTTTATGGCATTAAGGATGGCGTCCACAGAAACGAAGCCCGAACCGGTAGTAGCGGTATAATACCTTCTTTCTGCCGGGGTAAGTTTTTTCACCTTATATGGAACAATGCCAAGGCTCACGGCGTCCAGATTGCTTTTTTCCACTACCACTTCTTTTAATTCGGTCACTTTTAATTTCATCCGAACCACGAAAGGCAGGTAGTCAAAATCTTCTTTCTCCAGAATTATTTCTTTGGAATTGAGCTGCACCGAAGTAAACAATAACGTATCGCCCGCCTTTGCAGTAATTACAAAAGTGCCGTCCGCCTGGGCAGTCACTTCTTTTCGTGACGAAAGGTTTCGAATATTGACACCACCCAACTCCTTGGTTTCCGCCACGACTTTACCCCGCAATACTTTGCCGGACTGTCCGAAACAGAGTGTAGTTAAAAAAAAGAGTATAAAAAGTAATTTTTGTTTCATGCCTGTATGTAAAGTCGATGTAAAAATATCTGATTATTCTCACAATTATTTGCCAACAACTTTGTAATTTTTTGTTAAATCGAAAAACGAAAATCATGTACCTTTGGAGCAAATTTCCGGATTATGAAAAAAGTAATTATTGCCAGCACCTCTACTTTACACGGTGGAAGTTACCTGGATTATTTATTGCCTACCCTTAAAAATCACTTTGAAAAGGTAAAGACACTGCTTTTCATCCCTTTTGCCCGTCCCAGCGGAATTTCGCACGACGAATACACCCGTAAAGTTAGTGAAGCTTTTGCACTAATAGGTATTGCGGTTAAAGGAATCCACGAATTCGAAAACCCTATTAAGGCCCTTGAAACAGCGGAAGGTATTTTTACCGGTGGCGGAAATACATTCTTACTGGTAACCCAATTGTACAAAACCGGTATCATCGAAACCCTTGAAAAAGTGGTTAAAACCGGAACCCCATACTTGGGCACATCGGCGGGAAGCAACATTTGCGGCCTGACTATGGGAACAACCAACGACATGCCTATCGTGTATCCGCCAAGTTTCAACACCTTAGGTTTGGTGCCGTTTAATCTTAATCCGCATTATCTGGATCCGATAGAAGGTTCGACACACATGGGTGAAACCCGCGAAACCCGCATCAACGAGTTCCATCAGTTTAATTCGCAGCCGGTTTTAGGATTACGCGAAGGCAGCTGGCTGGAGGTAACCGGACAAAGAATACTCTTAAAAGGCGAATTGAGCGCACGTTTATTCCAACAAGGACAAACCCCTGTTGAACTGGAAACCGGTTCCGATTTGTCCGACTTACACTAAACATACCTTTTCATAACCCACAGGCCGTAAATTAGTAAGAAAATTTTCTTAAATTTGTAGAAAGCAGTGGGTTATGGAAATGAGAATCGAAGCCGTTCAGATTGCCGAAGCCATCAACATTAAAAAGTTTCGTGCCGAATTCCGTGCTGAAGCCTTCTCCGGCTCCACATCCGAAGTTTTTTATGCGTTAGCCGAAAGCAACCGGTATTTGTACCTGTTCGATTATGGCGTTGTGGTTTTTGCCAATTTCGATGCCGTGGCCAAAAGCGAATTCCTCAATTTCGTTAAAAATTACGCCGGCATTCCCGTGAATCTGGATCTTTCGGAAGAATATCTAATCCGCGCAGATTCGACTTATAATAAATACCTGGTCCGCAACGATTATGTAACTGCCCCTAAAATCGATGCCGATATTTTACGGACCGTAATGCTCAACATAGGCCAGTCCGTGGCCCTGGAATATTACGAGATGCTGACCGATGACCTGATCACCTCTTCTAAATTATACATCCTTGAATTGGAACGCCGAGGAAAACTAAGCATTTCCAAAACCGATTTGCTCAAATACATTGGAAAAGTTTTAAATGTAAAAAACAGTATTGTCGATAATTTATACATCCTGGACGACCCTAACCTGGTCTGGGACAACGAAGAGCTTAACCTTTTGAACAAAAACCTGAAAGCCAATTTCGACATCAACCCACGTTTCAGGGACTTGGATTACCGCTTACAGATTGTGGAAGACAATCTAACGCTCTTTACCGATGTATTGAACGTTAGGGAAAGCGCCAGACTGGAATGGATTATTATTATACTGATAGCATTTGAGATTGCTCTTACCTTATTTTCACATAAATAAGAATACCCAGAAAAGGCCTAAAATAAAAAAACCACACTTTTCAGTGTGGTTTTCGCCCTTTTGGAGCGGAAGACGAGGGTCGAACTCGCGACATTCAGCTTGGAAGGCTGACGCTCTACCAACTGAGCTACTTCCGCATTTTGATGCTTTTTAAAACTTCATCGGGTTTTTCCAAGAGCGGAAGACGAGGGTCGAACTCGCGACATTCAGCTTGGAAGGCTGACGCTCTACCAACTGAGCTACTTCCGCATTTACTTTTACAAAACCTTACCGTAATCGGCGTACAATGATTTCGTAATTGTGGGTGCAAATATAGAAAAATATTTTTGTTACAAACAAATTTTAAAAGAAAAAATATTGAACTTTTTAAAGCAACTTTATCATAAATTTAGCATCTATAAGAATAATTAATTTAGTATTAATCCGTTACGAATTTGTCAACCGCTTTAAAAAAACACGTGTTATGATTTTTATCCATCAAATAGAAGCAGAAGAAACATTTTCAGTACGACAGCCGGTACTGCGCCCGGGAAAACCCATGGAAAGCTGTCAGTTTGATGGGGACGACCTTGGCACCACGGCGCATTTCGGATTATACGAACACGACGATCTAATTGGCGTAGTATCAATCTTCAAAGTGAACCATCCTTACTTTTCCAAAAAGGAACAGTATCAAATTCGCGGCATGGCAGTTTTACAGGAATTCCAAAGAAAAGGCATCGGAGAACAATTAGTAAAAAAAGCTGAGCACCATATAAAAGAACAAAAAGGAGAACTTATCTGGTTCAACGCCAGGGAAAAAGCTGTTCCGTTTTATGAAAAATTAGACTACAAAATCAAAGGAGAGCCTTTTGACATCAATGAAATCGGCACGCATTTTGTGATGCATAAAAGCATCTAAATGTTAAAATCCATTCACGTCGGTTGCATTTTTTGTAACTTACATAGTGTTAAAAACAACTTAATCATGTCTTACAAATACCTCTTTTTTCTTCTATCCGTAGTTTTCATCAGTTGCAAGAAAGAGCCTGCGTTGGCCAACAACAAAGAACAGGACACCATTAAAGTAATCCCGATTGTCTCGCCAAAATCCATCGACATCGACACGGTTTTACTCCGGGGCAAATCCGAAAGAATCAAAGAATTTTACCGGAACAATTTATTCAAAACAGTCTGGACGGAAAACGATGACCGGAAGCAGTTGATCGCGCTTATTAAAGAAACGGAAGCGGAAGGCCTAAATCCGGATGATTACAGCATCTCCGAAATTGAGAAAAAAGAAAAAGCGCGAGAAAAGCTTGCCAGCAAAGACATCGTACTGACCGATATTCTTTTAACCGAATCTTTTCAACGGCTGGCCAATCACCTGTACAACGGAAAAGTGACGCCAACCCAACTTTACAAGGACTGGGACCTGTACGAGAAAAACCTGAAAGCCATCGACCTGCTTCAGGAAGCCATTCGAAACCACACTGTTGAAAAAACCCTGGACACTTTAAAACCCAATCATCTGGTATACCACCTGCTCAAAAAAAGTCTGGTGAAGATCAATGAAATGCCGAACGACGATATCGCTACTGTTTACATCACTGAAAAAATAAAGCCGAACGATACCACGGACATTATTAAAACCGTAAAAAACAGACTAGCCTACTGGGGCGATTACCGAAAACCGGACACCCTTACCACCATTTATGACGAAAAAACCGTTAAAGCCGTAAAACGTTTTCAGGCGCGACACGGTTTATTAGCTGATGGTGTTATTGGCCCAGGCACGGCCGCCGCTTTGAATTATTCTAAAAACCAACGCAAACAACAGATCATTGCCAACCTGGAACGCTGGCGCTGGTTCCCGAGACACTTGGGAGACGATTATGTGATCGTAAACATACCGGAATTCAAACTTCACGCCGTAAAAGGTAAAGACACCATGCGTGTACACAAAGTCGTGGTGGGAAGAGACAAAAGAAAGACACCGATATTGTCTTCTAAATTCAGTAATCTGGTCATCAACCCGACCTGGACGGTTCCGCCAACAATCATCAAAGAAGATTTAGGTCCGACCGCCGCTAAAAACAGAGGTTATTTTGCTGCAACCGGCATCACCATTTACAACACCAAAGGCCAGGAAGTGGATCCGTACAGCTGGAACGCTGCCAAACCTAACAATTACCGATACGTACAAAAACCGGGGTACAACAACTCCCTTGGCCTAGTAAAATTCAATTTCCCGAACGGACATTTGGTTTACCTTCACGACACTAATCACCGTGATTTTTTCGGGCTTAGCGGACGTGCCTTAAGTTCCGGCTGTGTACGAGTGGAAAATCCGCTGGAGCTGGCGTATTACCTTCTGGAGACCGATGAGAATATCATGAACCAGAAAAGAGTCGAGAAAATAATCGAAAGCAACAAAACTTCGGGCATCCCCATAAAAAAACCCATCTTTATTCACTTGCTGTACTGGACCGCTTTTATGAATGAAGATGGATTTCAGTTCCGAAACGATATTTACAATCTCGATTCGGAATTATACAATCAGTTACGAAATTAATTTCGACTGTGCTTCATATGTTCTTGAAGGATGGTAAATAAACAAACACGATTTGTTTTTTACCAGCTCAATGATTTCTTTGTGGATAGCGTAAGGAATTGCCGGACAACCCTGGCTTCTTCCTAATCTGCCCTGTTCTCTGATTACGCTTTCTGACGCATAATCCGCACCATGCATTACTACCGCTCTGTTTCTTGCATTATGATTGATCCCATACTCCAATCCGTCCAATTTCAATGACAAACCGTGTTTCCCGTTATAGGTTTCACCGGTTGCATAAAAACCTAAACTGCTTTTATTGGAATTGTTTTCATTGGAAAAAGAAGATGCGAATTCCATACCGCTGTTTCTTCCGTGTGACACAACGGATTGCAACAACACAGAATTGGTCGCCATATCAATCACCCAAAGTCTTTTTTGGGTAGACGAAAGACTGAAGTCGATAATGGTCAAAATTTCCTTTTGAATAACTCCTTGCTCTTTCAACTGAAAGTAACCTTCTACCGCTTTTGAAAAACATTCCATATTGGGCATCTGGAAGGATTTCACATCAAGCGAACTGTACAAATTTTTCACTTTAGCCTCTAACGAAACTTTCGCATTAGCTGCCGTAAGTTTTGGGTCATTGCCTTTTTTTACATCGATGGGTTTGAACGATACAAGCAAAGCAAAAAGAACTGGCAAAATTTTGTAAATCATTGATAATCTTTTAATTAAGTTGGTGTTAGGTTGTAGCAAATATTAAATAAAAAACAATACCATCCAAATTTTTTTTGCATTTTATCGGTAAATTTTAACATTTCGTCGATGTTTTTATTTGTAAATAGACGTTAAACATTTCTTAAATCTCAACAATCACGGCATATTTCAGTACATTTGACATATCAATCATCAATTTAAAAAAATGCGCAATTTTTTTTTATTCACAATCACACTAATCAGCTCTTTTTCAGGTTTTTGTCAAACGGTCGAAAATGAAGAGAAAAACAAACCTAAAGAGAAAAAGACGGTTTACGCCTTCAAAAAAAACAACACGATTTCGATAGACGGCAAACTGTCTGAAGCAGAATGGAATTCCGCACAAACCGCTTCCGATTTCATCATGTTCACCCCTGACAATGGTAAACCACTGGAAAACGAAAAGAGAACTGAAGTCAAGGTGCTTTATGACAATGAAGGCATTTATATAGGTGCGGTCCTTTACGACGATCCTTCTAAAATTTTAAAAGAAATCACCGAACGGGATAATTTTGGAACTTCCGATTTTTTTGGGGTTTTCGTGAACGGTTATAATGACGGACAGCAGGATTTCAGGTTTTTTGTTAGTGCGGCCGGTACGCAAATGGACGCGCTTGCCACGGAAAAAAACGAAGACTTTTCGTGGGACGGTATCTGGAACAGCAGTGTATCCCTGACCGATTACGGCTGGGTAGTGGAAATGAAAATCCCTTATGCCGCTTTGCGTTTCTCCGAAAAAGAAAAACAGGTTTGGGGCATTAATTTTTTCCGCGAAATCCGTCGGGACCGACAGAAATTCACCTGGAACTATATCGACAACAAAATCGGGACGGTTATCCAACAGGCCGGAATACTGGAAGGCATTGAAAACATCGAAACACCAACCCGTTTGTTTTTCATACCTTATTCTTCCTATTATCTGAACACGAACAAAAACGGTTCCGAAGACAAATTCAAAGCCGGAATGGACATCAAATACGGCATCAACGATTCGTTTACACTCGACGCCATCCTGGTTCCGGATTTTGGGCAGACAACCTTCGACAATGTTGTGCTGAATCTTGGCCCGTTCAAACAGCAGTTTAATGAAAACCGACCTTTTTTCACCGAAGGCACCGACCTGTTCAACAAAGGTGGCCTTTTCTATTCCAGAAGAATAGGGGGCGAACCCAACACCGATCTTGAATTGGAAGATGACGAAACAGTACTGGATTACCCAGCCAGCATCAATCTTCTTAATGCAATGAAAGTATCTGGAAGAACCTCCAAAGGATTAGGAATCGGGGTCTTAAATGCCATTACTGAAAAAACAAATGTTACCATCGAGAAACAAAAAACCATAGTAAATCCAGACCCGAACATCCCTCCTATTACCGAATACGAATACTCAAGCAAAACAGTAGAACCACTGGCCAATTACAACATTCTGGTCCTGGACCAGCGTTTCCGTAAAAATTCTTCGGTTAGTCTTGTAAATACCAATGTAATACGCAACGGCGAATTTCGGGATGCGAATGTTTCCGCTTTACTTTTCGATTTAAACACAAAAGCCAATACCTATAAACTTTCCGGTGATGCTAAATTCAGTCATGTAAACGACATTCATACCGTTAGAAACGGTTTTGCCACTTTTCTGAATTTCTCCAAAACAAGTGGAAAATACAGGTATTCGGTAAACAGCAAATACGTTTCCGACAAATACGACATTAATGACATGGGGATCAATTTCATCACCAATTACCATAACATTTATGCGTCTGTCAATTATCAGATCTTAAACCCGACGAAAATTTTCAACAGTTTCAATATCAGCGCCAATTCTTACGCAGAATTCAACAATGCTACCGGCAGAGCGCAGGCAGCCAACTTTAACGTCATTGTAAATTCAACAAGCAAAAAAAACCACTACTTCGGCGGCGGCATGGAAGCAAGCCCTTTTGAAACCTACGATTTCTACCAGCCGAGAAAAAAAGGCAGTTTTGTATACAACCCACGGTATATCAGTAGCTGGTTTGATATTTCAACCAATTACAACAACCCTTTTGCCCTTGATACCGGAATGTGGTACGACCGCTACGATCAGGGAATACGCCATAACATAGGATTTTATTTCGGCCCGCGCTACCGTTTTAGCGACCGCTTAATGCTGATCTACAACTTTAAGCACGACAGGCAGAATTCCGAAAAAGGATGGGTTGATGAAGACGCTTCGACAGGTGCTATTATTTTTGCCAACCGGGACCGAAACACCATTGAGAATTCGATCACGGGAAAATATTCGCTAAGCCACAAAATGACCTTCAATTTAAAAGTACGCTATTATTGGTCCTACACCGAAAGTCTGGAGTTCATGAATTTAACCGATGACGGCCATTATGAAGCCAACACCACTTACAACCAGAACCAGGACAACAATTTCAAAATCTGGAATTTCGACCTCTCCTACTCCTGGTGGTTTGCCCCGGGTAGCCAGATTTCGGTATTGTACCGCAACAATGCCACCCATTTTGAAAGACGGGTGAACAAAAACATCATCGACAACCTGAATCATACGGTTAGCGACAATCTTAACAATACTTTTTCGATCAGTCTGCGTTATTTTATCGACTACAACCAGATGAAGGGATGGAGTAAAAAAGTCTAAAGGGATTTTCAGCTACGTTGGGGTTTCGTTATCTTTGTTTCAAATTTCAACACAATGAACAAGAAAGTAATACTGATGATTCTGGACGGCTGGGGAAAATCGCCCGACCCGAAAGTTTCTGCCATAGATAATGCCAACACGCCTTTTATTGACCGTTTATATACCCAATACCCGAACGCTTCCCTCAGAACGGACGGTTTAAACGTAGGCTTACCGGAAGGCCAAATGGGGAATTCCGAAGTGGGCCACATGAACTTAGGAGCCGGGCGCATTGTCTATCAGGATCTGGCCAAAATCAATCTGGCGGTACAGCACAAAACCCTGAACCAGGAAAAAGTATTGCATGACGCTTTTGCTTACGCCCAGCAAAACAACAAAAATGTTCACTTTTTAGGCTTGGTTTCCGATGGTGGCGTGCATTCCCATACCTCACATTTAAGAGGTTTGCTGGATGCGGCTAATGATTTCAGACTGAAAAACGTTTTCGTACACGCCTTTACCGACGGACGTGACGTAGACCCGAAATCCGGAGCAAAATACATTGAAGATTTAAACAATTACCTGAAGCATTCGTCGGCTAAATTGGCCTCGATCGTGGGACGTTATTTCGCCATGGACCGTGACAAACGATGGGAACGTGTAAAAAAGGCCTATGATTTGATTGTAAACGGTATCGGCACGCATTCCATCAATCCGGTGATGAGCATACTGGCGAGTTATCACAATCACGTGACCGATGAATTTATCGAACCTATTTTAATGGTCGATGAACACAACAAGCCGATTGCTACCATCAAGGAAGACGATGTGGTAATTTTCTTCAACTTCAGAACCGACCGAGGAAGACAACTTACCGAAGCCTTATCGCAACAGGACTTCCACGAACAGAACATGCACAAAATGCCGTTGTATTATGTCACGATGACCAATTACGACGACACTTTCGAAAACGTTCATGTGATTTACGACAAAGACAACATCACCGAAACCCTGGGCGAAGTACTGGAACGCAACGGAAAGAAACAAATCAGGATTGCCGAAACCGAAAAATACCCGCACGTAACGTTTTTCTTCTCCGGTGGTCGCGAAGAACCTTTTAACGGGGAAAGCCGAATTTTATGTCCGTCACCCAAAGTCGCCACTTATGATTTACAGCCCGAAATGAGCGCTTATGAACTGAAAGATGCTTTGATTCCCGAACTGAAAAAAGGCGAAGTGGATTTTGTCTGCCTGAATTTCGCCAACGGTGACATGGTCGGGCATACCGGTGTAATGGAAGCCGCGATTAAAGCCTGCGAAGCTGTAGATACTTGTGCGAAAGAAGTGATTGAAACCGCACTGGAAAACGGGTATACCACCATCGTTATTGCCGATCACGGAAATTGCGAAACCATGATCAATCCCGACGGGTCTCCCAATACGGCACACACGACCAACCCCGTACCAATTATTTTAGTTGACAAAGAATTAAAACATATTAACGATGGCGTCCTGGGCGACATCGCACCAACAATTTTAGCGTTAATGGGTGTTGAAAAACCCGAATCAATGACAAGACATTCTTTACTGTAATTATGAAAAAAATCATCTTCATTTTAGTTTTGACCTTTGCTTTTAGCAAAGGCCAGGCACAAAGAAAACCATTAATGACTTCAGAAGTAACCACCGTACAATCCAACGAGATGCTGATTGGAAAACAACACAAAGCAGCCCTTCTGAATGTTCCGTATTCGATATGGTTCATCCCGAATCACGACAATTACAAGCCCGGCGCTTCAACTGTTGCCGAACTGAAAAAACATCTGGACGGTGTTTCCATAACGGTTTTTATGGGAACCTGGTGTGAAGACAGCCAGCACAGAATCCCTGAATTCTATAAAATTCTGGAAGAAATCGGTTTTGATAACAATAAAGTGACCTTAATCACCGTTGACAAATCGAAAACAACCCCTGAAAAACTGGAAAACGGATTCGACATCACCAATGTACCCACTTTCATCTTCTACAAAAATGAAAAGGAACTGCAACGAATAGTGGAAAGCCCGATGGAAAGTATTGAAAAGGATATGTTAAAAATACTAACCAACCAACCATATAAACACGCGTATCAGAATTAATCAATACTTTTGCACGCCTAACTTAACTTTCATATTGAAATGACAAAAGTATTTAACCTTTTTTGGTTACTGTTTTTGCTGAATGCAACCCTATTAAACGCTCAGGAAGGCGCTTCGTCGTGTGCCGAGTTGGAAGCCAATTACCAATTGTACCAATCGTGTGCCACCAACATCCCTTTCCAGAATTCAACGGGTGCCAACAATGAGAGTTTTACCTCAACCTGTATCCCTCAACCCTTCAGAGGCCCTACCTGGTTCTTCATGGAAATCAAGACCAGCGGAGACATCATCCTTCAAATCAGCCAGGTAAACAATGGCGGAAGCGGAACCGATGTAGATTTTATCCTTTGGGGCCCTTTTAACAACCTGAACAACATCTGCAACCAACTTAACCCCACAACAGAAGTCGATTGCAGTTGGGCTCCGGACAGCGTTGAAACGGTAACTTTACCTAATGCCGTAACCGGACAATTATATGTATTGCTGATTGACAACTATTCCAACCAGCCGGGAAGCATCACCATTACCCAAACCGGAGGAACTGGGAGTTCCAATTGCGATTTCCTTTCCGCAGTAGACATTCTTAACAATACGCTTAACGAAATAACACAGATCGATTATTGCAAACCGGAAACCAAAGATATTGTGGCCCGAATTGACGTACGTGATTTCCCTGGACTTCCGTCTAACCTGAGATTCAATTACAAATGGTACAAAGACAACACCCTCATCAACACCATAACCAACTCAACGTCAAGCACTAATACGCTAACAGTTTCCGAATCCGGGGTTTATAAAGTTGAAACAACAGCTTATGACAGTACCGACCCTACGGTTATCATCGCCAACCTAAGAGTTAGTACCGATGAAATCACTTTGAAATTTCATACAACACCTCAGGTAAACGTATCCCACACCAATAGCGTGTGTTTGAACACGAATCCGGTTTTACAGGCAAACATTACAAATCAAGCCAGTTTAAACACAACAACAGATGTCCTGGCCTATCAGTGGTATCAGGACAACAACCCTATACCCAGCGCTACCGGTCAGAACTACACGCCAACCGAACCCGGCGATTATTTTGTAAGGGTAAGCAACGCTCCCTGTAATTTTGCCGATTCAAATGTAACCCGCATTTACATTTACCCAGTCGATAATATCTCAGGTCTTCCTTATATTGTTTGTGTAAACAAAAACAATACTCCTGTTACTGCTGCGGTGATCGATACGCAATTGTCTTCAGACGATTTTGATTTCGTTTGGTTCAACGGTTTTAATGCGATAACCGGAAGTGAAATTCCTGGGGAAACCTCAACTTTGTTCCAAACGGATATTCCCGGAAACTATTCGGTAAAAATCACTAACAAAGTCAATCCGGCAGCGTGTTCCCGAACACTTAACTTTACTGTAAACAATTCCTATATCCCAGACTCCATAAACGGTCAACCGGATGAATTAATCGCTTTCGAACTGGAAAACACTATTACGGCCATAGCAACACCTGCATCACCCGACTATCTGTATTCTATTGACAACGGCGATTGGCAAACCAGCAACGTCTTTACTAATGTTGCCGGCGGTGAACACACTATCACGGTAAGCAACAAATACAATTGTGGTGCTTTAAGCGCCAATATCATCGTGGTGGATTACCCTAAATTTTTTACCCCTAACGGTGACAATTACAACGATACCTGGAAAATTGGAGGCGTTAAGGCTTTAGACTCCATTGAAATCTATATTTTCGACCGATACGGCAAACTGGTGAAGCAGTTAAATCCGAACGGGGAAGGATGGAACGGCACCTTCAACGGAAAAATGCTGCCTTCCTCCGATTACTGGTTCCGATTGAAATACAAAAAGAACGGCCTTGAAAAGGAATTCAGCGGACATTTCTCCCTGAAAAGATAATTTGTTCACATTTAGTTAAATTTGGTTACTTTTGTCAACTGAAATTTAGGCTTATGATTATCATTAAAACCCGTGAAGAAATTGAATTGATGCGCGAAAGTGCGCTGATTGTTTCCAAAACTTTAGGCATGATTGCTTCGGAAATCAAACCCGGAGTAAGCACCCTGTATTTGGACAAACTCGCAGAAGCTTTCATCCGTGATCATGGTGCTACTCCTGCTTTTTTAGGCATGTACGGCTTTCCGAATTCTTTATGCATGAGCCCTAATTCCCAAGTCGTTCACGGGATCCCAAATGACAAACCCTTAGAAAGCGGCGATATTATTTCGGTAGATTGCGGCGCACTCAAAAACGGTTTTTACGGAGACCACGCCTATACCTTTGAAGTAGGTGAAGTAAGTGAAGCGACCAAAAAACTGCTTAAAGTAACCAAAGAATCACTTTACGTCGGTATTCGTGAATTAAAAACAGGTAACCGTACCGAAGATGTCGGAAACGCCATTCAGAAATACTGTGAAAACAACGGATACGGCGTAGTTCGCGAGCTGGTAGGTCACGGCATCGGACGTACAATGCACGAAGCGCCCGAAATGCCCAACTATGGCAAAAAAGGACGCGGAAAATTACTTCAGGAGGGAATGGTGGTAGCCATCGAACCGATGATCAATCAGGGTACCAAAAACATCAAACAGCATAAAGACGGCTGGACGATCACTACGGCTGACGGTAAACCATCGGCGCATTTCGAGCACGACGTGGCTATTGTTGACGGAAAACCGGAATTGCTTTCCACTTTCGGATACATTTATCAGGCGTTGGGCATTACTTCCGACGAAGAAAACGAATTCAGAAAACAGCCTTTAACTTTATAAAACTTAAGTTACTTATGTGACTTATCTGTTCAAAACCACATAAGGCATAAAAGTACATTTAAGCCATGAAAAAACTTTTCAAGTTCATCTTAAATACGATTCCCAGACCAATTCTTATCCGTTTAAGCATTGTTGTCCGACCGATTTTGGCTTTTCTGCTGAAAGGGAACACCTTTATCGATCCTATTGACGGAAAAAGTTTCCGTATGTTTTTGCCTTACGGATATGGCACACAGCGAAACAATGTATTGTCCCCAAGCACTTTATCCCTGGAAAGACACCGTTTACTTTGGCTGTACCTGAAAAACGAAACCGATTTTTTCACCGCCACGGAAAAGAAAAAAGTACTGCATTTCGCACCGGAACAGGAATTTTACAAACGTTTTAAGAAGCAGACCAACATCGACTATACAACCACAGATTTATTTTCTCCTCTGGCCGATGTAAAAGCCGACATCTGCAACCTTCCGTTTGAAGACAACACATACGACATTATTTTCTGTAACCACGTTTTGGAACACATTCCGGACGATACCAAAGCGATGCAGGAACTTTACCGTGTTTTAAAACCGGGCGGTATGGGTATTTTCCAGATTCCGCAGGATCTGTCAAGAGCCGTAACGTTTTCAGATGATACCATTACCGATTCTAAAGAACGTGCCAAAATATTTGGACAGTACGACCATGTACGTGTTTACGGAAGAGATTATTTCGACAAATTAAGAAGTATCGGCTTTAAAGTAACCGAAGAAGATTATACCCATAAAATTTCACCGGATCTGGTAGCAAAATATTGTCTGGCCAAAGGAGAAATCCTTCCGGTTTGTTATAAATAAAAAAGTGCTGCAATTGCAGCACTTTTTCGTTAAAACTGTTCGTTTGATTTGCTTTGATTATGATTTTTCAGGCATCAGCATCCCCACTACTTTGTCTTTGGTAAGGTATTTTTGAGCCACTTCCTGAACTTCTTTTGCGGTTAAAGCGTTTACTTTTTCTTCAAATTTCAACACTTCTTCTGCGCTTTGATCATTAGTGAACGAGCGGGTGAAATTGGACAACCAGAATTTGTTCTCCTTGCTTTCTTTCTTAAATTCCTGCACTTCTGCTTCTTTAAACTTAGCCAGATCTTTAGCTTCAGGACCATTAGCGATGATTTTCTGAAGTTCATTTAAAGCCGAAGTCGTTAACTTCTCTGCATTGTCCGGTCCGCAAGGAAACATAATATTGAAATTATAATAGCCGTACGGAACTTTACTCATGCTTCCGCGAGCGTTCACGCCATAAACCCCGCTTTCATTTTCACGCAACTGTTCCACTAATTTAATGGTAAGGATTTCCCCTAAAGCCTGCATGGCAAATGCTTCTTTAGCAGAATACTGTGCATCACCGTAATACATAATGTTTACATTACTTTTTGGATCTTTTCCTTTGTTCACCACTTTTTTGTGTTCGCCTTTCAGTAATCGATACCCTAAATCTTTAGCTTTTTCTTTGTTTGCATTTCCAGCCAAAGAAGCCAAATATTTAGTAGCATATTCTTCCATTGCTTTATCATCTACATTTCCAACGAAGAAAAACTCAAAATCGCCGGCATTGGAAAAACGCTCTTTGTATTTGTCATATGCCAATTTATAATCAGTTTCAGACCAGGTTTTATCCGTTGGAATCAATCCGTTGAAACGCGGGTTTTCTTTATTCAGAAACGTATAAAATTCTTGTTGGAAGAAGAAATTCGGCTGAGAAGACATGTTTTTGTACACCGCCGATTGTTTCTGCTTATAACCTTCAAAAGCTTCTTTGTCATAATTCAGGTCCATAAAATAGGCATGAGCCATTTGAAACAAATATTCCAAATCTTTTGGCGTTGCATTCCCTCGTAAACCTTCCGTTGTACCTAAAATATAAGGGTAAACATTCGCAATTTTTCCGGTCATGAACTTATTGATATCGTTCAGTTTCAGTCCGGAGAAACCAGCTTCGGTTAAAGCACCGTTAGCGAACTGTACTTTTTTCATATCGGTGTCTGAATACAAATTGCTTCCTCCGAAACTTATCGCCTCAAACAAAATCTCATCGTTTTTGAAATCGGTTTTTTTGTAGGTCACTTTCGAACCGTTAGACAAATAAAGCGTTTTGGTTCCTAACTTCTCGTTGCTTTCACGCTTTACGATTGTACCGCTTTTTGGCTCCGTTTTCAGCAATCCTTTAGCAACGGCAACATCTTGATATGCCGTAATTTCTGCCTCGTTAATTTTCAGCGCATCCAAAACTTGCTGCTCCGTCGGCTTTTTCAGATTGGCTTTTTCAGGACCGGTCAGAATAATTACTCGGTTCTCTTCTTTGATAAAATTTCCAACCAGCGCATTAATTTCCTTAAGATTGATTAAAGGTAAAATTTGCTTTAAACTACTGAAAGTCCATGAAATTCCAGGAACCGGTTCGTTATCCAAATAATGGGATTGGTATTCATTCACAAAAAAGGAAGAGTTCGTTTTATCCTTGTCATTGTACATTTTTTCAAGGGAAGCCATAATTTCAGATTTTGCCCTGTCCAACTCTCCTTGTGTAAACCCATATTTTTGAACTCTTTTATTCTCCCTGGCCAAAACTTTTAAAGCTTCAAGCTGATTGCCTTCCTGCATCATTGCATTCGACTGAAAAGCTTCCTTTTTTCTGGTCCAGCTCCCGTGAAAAGAATAGCCGTAAGTAAACGGTGGCGTTGCAGTATGCGTAAGTTCTTCCAATCTGGAATTGAGCATGGAAAGAGCAAGTTCTTCAGCAAGTTTATCCTTCAGGTCCTTAACGGTAACGATGTCTTTTTTATAATCTGAATCTTTGTAAATCAATTCGACACCGGAGTTAGACGCTTCTTTATCCGTTTCAATGGCCACAAACGTTTCCTTATGGTTAGGCACTTCAAAATCCTTTCTCGGTTTTTCATTTTTAGGGTTCTGATAGTTTGAGAAATGGTCGATAATCTTCTGTTCCATCTGGGCAACATCGATATCTCCCACTACAATCACACTCATCAGGTTCGGTCGGTACCAATCCTTGTAGAAACGCACCAGGGCTTCAGGCTTGAATTTCTCCAAAACCTCTTTCTGACCAATTGGCAAGCGCTTCCCATATTTGGAATTGTACATAAGTTTGGGCATATATTTTCCCATCATACGTTTTTCGGCACCTAACCCTAAACGGTATTCTTCCAAAACAACGCCTCTTTCTTTATTGATTTCCTCAGGAGTCAACACCGCATTAAAAGCCCAATCTTCCAAAATCTGAAATCCTTTTTCCAGTTTTTCAGGACTGTCGGAAGGAATCGGAAGAAAATAAACGGTTTCATCAAAACTCGTATAAGCATTTAAATGCTGGCCAAATTTCACTCCGATACTTTGAAGATAATCCACCAACTGGTTTTTAGGGAAACGCTTGGTCCCGTTAAAACACATATGCTCCATAAAGTGCGCTAATCCTTGCTGATCGTCGTCTTCCAAAATAGAACCCGCATTGATTACCAGACGTAAATCGACTTTATTTTCAGGCTTGGCATTTTTCTTGATGTAGTACGTTAAGCCGTTTTTCAGTTTTCCAGTTTTGACATCAGGATCCAAGGGAATGGTTTTCGACCAATCCATTTCCTGGGCAAAAAAAGCAGCCGGAAACAGCAATAAACCGAAGGTTAATTTGTTGAATTGTTTCATAAATGATTGATTAATATTTTTTGTAAAACTATCTATATAACCGGTATGTAGGTTTTTTATTATATTCGATTTAACAATTTTCTTTCATCGCGCATTCGATTATCCTAAAAACCAGTCACAAAAAAAACAATACTCGATGTTAATCCTTATATTTACGCTTTAATTCTTTTTTAAAATGCAGTTAAAAAAATCATTCTTCTACCTATTACTACTTCTTTGTTATGCAACAGGGTACACACAGGTAGAAAACGAAGTTGCGCCACCCTTTAACATCAAAACCGTTGCATTTGTTCAGAACAACAATGTAATGATTCCAATGTTTCGACTTGGAGATCCGTTCGAGTTACAGTTTGACGATCTTTACGGCAACGAAGAAGATTACTATTACACCATTACTCAATACAATTACGACTGGACCCCAACGCAATTAGCCAAAGCCGAATACCTGCAGGGCATGGACGACCAGCGAATCATGACCTATGAGAACTCGTTCAATACTTTACAGATTTTTTCCCATTACACCTTAACCTTTCCCAACCGATTCAACCGCATTAAGTTAAGCGGTAACTACATGGTTAAAGTTTTCAATTCCGACAGGGATTTGGTGTTTTCAAGAAAATTCATCTTATACGAAGAACAGGTTTCCGTGCCTTTACAAATAAAACGTTCAAGGGATTTAAACACTATTTACGGGATGCAGAACCTTGACTTTACCATAAAAATGGGCGATAACATTCTGCAGAACCCAATCCAGAACGTAAAAGTGGTACTTTTTCAAAACGGAAGGTTCGACAATGCAATTTACAATATCAAGCCGCAATACACCTTAGGCAGCGATTTGATCTACAAATACAACAAGGAAACCCAATTTTGGGGCGGAAATGAGTTCTTGTTCTACGAAAACAAAGACATCCGCGGATTAGGAAACAATGTGCTGCAAATTACCTCCGGGGAAATCTACAACACGCATTTGTACATGAACACCGCCCGTGCCAACAATCCGTACACCTACTTTCCGGACATCAACGGCAGTTATTTAATCCACAAGATCAATGCTGAAAAGAATGCTCTGGAAGCTGATTATTCCTGGGTATATTTCACTTTAAGCGCCAATACTTTTCTGAACGGCAAAGACATTTATGTTACCGGAATGTTTAACAATTTTGCACTAACCCCTGAATACAAGCTGGATTATAATGCCGAAAAAGGACTGTTCGAAAAAGCCGTTCTGATGAAACAGGGTTTTGTAAACTACCAATACGTGATCGCCGACAAAAACGGAAAAGCCGATTATGAAAACGCTGTAGACGGGAATTTTTACCAAACCGAAAACAACTATTTTGTGCTGGTCTATTACAGAGGAAACAGTGAACGTTACGACAGGGTTATCGGTCGCGGAATTGCCAATTCCGAAAACATCACTAATTAAATTTTTGTAAATAGCTGTATCTAAAACAAATATTTCTTATTTTTGGAGTTATCAAATCCATAATTATCACAAAATATGGTATCACAAATTACAAGCGGCATTAAAATTTCGGTTCTGACTAGTTTTGAAGGCACTTACTTCAAAAACTACAAGATTCACTTTGCCTTTTCGTACGAAGTGACCATAGAAAACCAAAGCAAGGATTCCGTTCAGCTGAACTCCCGCCACTGGGAAATCCAGGATTCCTTAAACGATTTGGAGATTGTTGACGGCGAAGGTGTTATCGGAAAAAAACCGGTTTTAAAACCTGGAGAAAAACACACTTACAGCTCCGGCTGCCTGCTTTCTTCCCCCTTTGGAGCCATGCGCGGCTATTTCAACATGGTGAATTTTACATCCACCAAAAGCTTCCGCGTGATCATTCCTTCTTTTAAATTAAGCGCACCTTTTGCCTTAAATTAAGCCTTTAATTTTACAAAAGCATTAACAATTAACCGATTAGCTTATTGGGTAATAATTTGTATCTTCGCTACGCGAAATTTTTCAAAAAACAAATACAACAAATTATGCCAAAAGGAATTTACAATGTTCCCCAAGCGGTTAACGAGCCCGTTAAAACATACGCTCCCGGAACACCGGAAAGAGAAGCTGTAGCGGCAGCTTTCAAACAAATGTACAACAGCACGATAGACGTGCCTTTATATATCGGTTCGGAAGAAATCCGTACTGGAAAGACAAAAACCATGACGCCTCCTTTTGACCACAAACATGTGGTGGGACAGTATCACGAGGCAGAAAAAGAGCACATTGAAAAAGCAATTACTGTTGCTTTGGAAGCTAAGAAAAAATGGGCAAACATGCCTTGGGAGCAAAGAGCTTCGATCTTCTTAAAAGCTGCCGAATTGTTAGCCGGTCCTTACCGTGCCAAAATCAACGCAGCTACTATGATTGCTCAGGCGAAAACGGTTCACCAGGCAGAAATTGATTCCGCTTGTGAGTTGATTGACTTCTTGCGTTTCAACGTACAATTCATGACGCAGATCTATGCTGAGCAACCAATCTCTTCAGAAGGCATCTGGAACAGAATGGAGCACAGACCATTAGAAGGTTTTGTTTATGCGATTACACCATTCAACTTTACAGCAATTGCAGGTAATTTACCAGCTTCTCCAGCTTTAATGGGGAACGTAGTAATCTGGAAACCGGCAGCAACACAAGTATATTCTGCTAATGTAATCATGGAAGTTTTCCAACAGGCTGGCTTACCGGCTGGGGTTATCAACATGATCACAGGAAATTCAGGAATGATTTCCGATACGTTATTAGCAAGTCCTGATTTCGCAGGGATCCACTTTACAGGATCTACAGGTGTTTTCAACGATATGTGGGCGAAAATCGGTCAGAACATCAGCAAATACAAAACCTACCCAAGAATTGTAGGAGAAACAGGTGGTAAAGATTTCGTATTGGCACATCCGTCTTCCATTCCTGCTCAAGTGGCAACTGCTTTAACAAGAGGTGCTTTCGAATACCAAGGGCAAAAATGTTCTGCTGCTTCAAGAGCGTACATTCCAGCTTCCCTTTGGCCAGAGGTTAAAGAATTATTATTAGCCGATTTGGCTTCCATAAAAATGGGATCTCCGGAAGACATGAGTAATTATGTTTCTTCGGTTATTTCTGAACAATCGTTTGACAAATTAGCCGGATTCATCGATCAGGCGAAAAAAGACAGCGATGCGGAAATCATTGCCGGTGGCGGTTACGACAAATCTGTTGGATACTTCATTCAGCCAACTGTTATCTTAACTACCAATCCGAAATACAACACCATGTGTACGGAATTGTTCGGACCGGTTCTTACCATCTATGTTTACGAAGACGCAAAATGGACCGAAACTTTAGCTTTAGTTGATGGGACATCAAGCTATGCCTTAACAGGAGCTATTTTCAGCCAAGATCGCTATGCAATTGTGGAAGCCACGAAAGCCTTGGAAAATGCAGCCGGAAACTTCTACATCAACGACAAACCGACCGGAGCAGTAGTAGGCCAACAGCCATTTGGTGGCGCTAGAGCTTCAGGAACAAATGACAAAGCGGGTTCAGTATTGAACTTGTTGCGTTGGGTTTCGCCAAGAACGATCAAAGAAACCTTTGTAACACCAACAGATTACAGATATGCCTTCTTAAAATAAGAAGCAAAACCATAAAAACTGAAAAAGTCGAACCATTACTGGTTCGACTTTTTTATTCTATTTTCTTTTCTCTATTCTTCTTTACGCCTTATACTTCAATGGCAAATGCACCACTTTCTTGGTTTCAAAAAATTCATCTTCAAAGAAATCGGACAAATTATACAAAGTCGCTTTTGGAAAATCCTGCAACTCTTCAGACAAATCACCGCCTTTTAAGTACAGAATGCCGTTTTTCAGTTCGTGATTGCTTTTCTTTTTGATTTTATCTTTTATCCATTTGTGAAAGTCCGGCATATTGGTCACGGCCCGGCTTACGATGAAATCGAAATCTTCTTTTACGTTTTCGGCGCGCATTTGTTCGGCTTTCACATTCTGCAACCCTAATCCTTTAGCCACTTCATTCACCACACGGATTTTTTTGGCAATCACATCGATTAAGTAAAAATCGGTTTCCGGATACAGTATAGCCAACGGAATCCCCGGAAAACCACCACCGGTTCCCACATCCAAGATTTTTGCTCCCGGCAGAAACTCCATTACTTTGGCAATTCCCAGGGAATGCAATACGTGCTTGGTATACAACTCGTCAATATCTTTTCGTGAAATCACGTTGATTTTAGCATTCCAGTCTTTGTACAATTCTTCCAGCATTTGGAATTGTTCTACCTGAGTATCAGTTAGGTTAGGGAAATATTTTACAATATCCTGCATTTTCAAAATTTTAGGCAAAAATACACAATTTAGAGGTTAAATTTTTATCAACTTTAACGAATTACTTTCCATTAATAATTACCTTTGGACGAATTTAATGCAAATGAACATGGATACCAATGCTCCAATCTTCTCAAAAGCAGACAGCTTGAAATTTTTCAGAACGCTGAACAAGCGCGTTAACGAATATTTCAAAGAAAACAATATCAAAAAAACCGGAAACTGGAAACTGCACCTGAAAACGGTAATCATGTTTTCTATTTTCCTGACGCCTTATTTTCTGATTTTGGCATTAGACTTACCCTTGTGGGCACATTTACTGATGACGATTGTTATCGGGATCGGGATGGCCGGAGTGGGCATGAATGTAATGCACGACGGGAATCACGGTTCGTATTCTTCCAAGCCCTGGCTGAACAAAATTATGGGTGGCAGCATCTATATTTTGGCCGGAAACGTGTATAACTGGCAAGTACAGCACAATGTTCTGCACCATACGTACACCAACATTCACGGTCATGACGAAGATCTGGAAGCCGGACGTATTATCCGTTTTACCAAACACGCTGATTGGTCTCCGGTACATAAATTCCAGCATTACTATTCCGTTTTCCTTTACGGGTTACTAACTTTCAACTGGGCCATTACTACAGATTTCAAACAAATGAGAAGTTATATCAAACGAAAACTTTCATACGGAGAATTCCCAAGCCCATTCAAATTATGGAGCACTTTGGTAGTTACAAAAGTGATTTACTTTTCCATTTGGCTAGTCGTTCCGATGCTTTTGGGAATTGTTTGGTGGGAAGTTTTACTTGGCTTTTTCATTATGCACTACACCGCAGGTTTGATTTTAAGCATCGTATTTCAGTTGGCACACGTAGTGGAAGAAACCGATCATCCGCAACCGGACGAAAACAACGAAATCGAAAATACATGGGCAGCGCACCAGTTGTTTACCACAGCTAATTTTGCCCCTAAAAACTGGTTGGTAAACTGGTACACCGGAGGCTTGAACCATCAGATCGAACATCATATTTTTCCGAACATCAGCCACATCCATTACGGAAAAATTGCCGATATCGTAAAACAAACAGCAGCCGAATGCAACCTGCCGTATTACGAATTCAAAACAATGCGTTCGGCGATGTATTCGCATTTTAAACATTTAAAAGAAATGGGGCAAAAACCTCAATTAGCATAACACATAACTACATAACACTACAATCATGAACCCGTTATCGGACAGAATTAACAATCTGGCAGTTTCACAAACGCTAGCCATGGCGGCAAAAGCCCGAGAATTAAAAGCACTAGGAAAAGACATTATCAGCCTTAGTTTAGGAGAACCGGATTTCAACACACCGGATTTCATTAAAGAAGCCGCTAAAAAAGCCATTGACGAAAACTACAGCACCTACACCCCTGTAGAAGGATATCTGGAACTGAAAGAAGCTATCTGCCGTAAATTCAAACGCGACAACAATTTAGATTATAAACCGTCTCAAATTGTAGTTTCTACGGGCGCTAAACAATCGTTATACAACATTGCCCAGGTAATGTTAAACGAAGGTGATGAAGTAATCCTTCCTGCTCCGTATTGGGTTAGTTATTTCGAAATCATCAAATTATCCGGCGGAACACCAGTTGAAGTACCTACTTCCGTAGATAACGATTTCAAAATCACGCCGGAGCAATTAGAAGCGGCGATTACCCCAAAAACCAAAATGATGTGGTTCAGCTCCCCTTGCAACCCAAGTGGTTCGGTATACAACCGCGAGGAATTGACCGCTCTGGTTAAAGTTTTGGAAAAACACCCGAATATTTATGTGGTTTCCGATGAAATCTACGAACATATCAACTTCTCTGGAACATTTTGCAGCATCGCTTCCATTCCGGGGATGATGGACAGAACCATTACCGTAAACGGAGTAGCAAAAGCTTTTGCCATGACCGGATGGAGAATCGGTTATATCGGTGGGCCGGAATTCATTGCTAAAGCCTGTACTAAAATCCAGGGACAAGTGACCAGTGGAGCCAATTCGATTGCACAAAGAGCAACAATCACAGCTGTAGACGCCGATCCGAAAGTATTAAAATACATGGTGGACGCTTTCCACAGCAGAAGAGATTTAGTGGTAGGTTTGATCAAAGAAATCCCGGGTATGAAAATCAACGTACCGGAAGGAGCATTTTACGTATTCCCGGATGTTTCCGCTTTCTTTGGCAAAACCTTAAACGGTATAAAAATCAACAATGCCGACGATTTCTCGATGTATTTGTTAGAGCACGCCAACGTAGCCACCGTAACGGGAGACGCCTTCGGAAACCCGAACTGTATCCGTTTCTCGTACGCCACCAGCGAAGATTTACTGAAAGAAGCCCTACGCAGAATTAAAGAAGCCGTAGCAACTTCAGAAGTATTAGCATAATTAAAAAAGCCTCAGGAATCCTGAGGCTTTTTTATAAAACAATATCTTGGCAATTCTCAAAACAGTCAATTCCAAATTATTTTTAATTAAAACTTTATTGCAAAACCAACAACGGTTTCCTTTTTTATACATTTGTAGGAATTTTAAATAAAAAGGACTAATGACTTTTTTCGTTACAAATCCAAGAAAATCATTTCAAATCGAATTCCCTCTTGAAACCGTACAAAGAGCAGTTGAGAACATTCCTATAGCCGACGACTATTTCAAACCGGTTTCATCACAACCCGTTTTTAATTTATACACTTTCCGTGGCTACGAAATTTTCGCAGACATCAATTTAAACGCAGTAAACGATAACACCACTGAAATCAATATTGAGATCCGAAAAATAATAGGCCTTTTTGACAAAAGTTATGAAACCATAAGCACAAACAGTGCAAACAGAGAAATAAATGACATTTGCACAGCTATTTCCAACGTTATCGGACTTACTGATGAAGAACTTGTACTATTTACAAAGGAAAAAGAAGAAAAGAATAATAAGAAAAAAAGATTTAACAGAAAGTTGTACCTATTTGTAGTACTGCCATTATTTCTGCTGGTTATCTTAATGTTTGCATTTATAATATCGCTTGGCTAAAAGTCTTTTATTCCGAAAACAAAATTTACTTTAAAAGAAAACAAAAACTAATATCCCGAAATCGTATATCCTATTCCAATATTGTACAACGGATATTTTTCATCTTTTTTAAACACCATGGGTTTTTCAATCTGACGCCAGTTTTTGGAAGCAGCGAATAAATTCCTGAAAAAAGTCGGCAGGCCATTGGGCGCTTTCACCAACGGGTAATTCGGCAAAATAATTTTCATGATTTTTTTATCCTGATTCCGGTAATCTGCAACCGAATATGGCAATTCCGAAACATATTTACCGCGGGTGTCGGTTTTTCCGATAACGGTCATCACTACAAAAAATCCTTTTTCCGGTATGGCGAGTTGTTCCTCAAATTTCACTTCAACTTTATCTTTGAGTTCTGCTGAATAAATCACAAAAACCTTTGTATACTCGTACAGTTTTTCACCGGGCAAACCATTATCGTTGCTCATGAACTCAAATTTCACTAAGGTTCCGTAGGGTTCGTCTTCAAAAGAGACTTCCGTAATCCCCTGATGAATGTCTTTCAAAATCAACGGAATCACCACAGACTTTAATTCGCTTTTTCGCTTTTCCTGCGGAATATAAAACGCAATCTGCTGCCCAATCGACGACCAATACATCTGATCCATATTGCCATGCAAAAAAGGTTTCGTTACAAATTCTTTCCTTTTCCCCAAATCCTCTTTGGCCACCACAATTTTCATCTCATCCAGCATTTTAGTGGAAGGCTTGAGAAAAATATCAGCTCCGTGAACTTTATTTAAAACGACCATTTTCGCCTGATAGCCTACATAGGAAATTTTTATTTTTTCAGGTAACTCCTTATTGGTAACCAGCTTCCCGTTTTCATCCGCAAAAAAACCATATCCGTTAAGGAAGTCTATATTGGCATAAGGCAAAGGCTCACGGGTAATGGAATCTTTCACTACATAAATCCCCTGCTGTCCGAAAACAGAAAAAAAACTCAGCAACAGAATACCTGTATAAAAAAAATTCTTGTACATCTTATACTAATGATACACTTATAACTCCTAAAAAACTAAAATAGTATAACAAAAACAATTTTGTCCATGCCTATAAAACTTTTTACCTTTAAAGCCTAAAACAACACGACATAATGCAAAAGAAAATATTACTGTTAGGCTCCGGAGAACTTGGAAAAGAATTCGTAATCGCCGCACAAAGAATCGGGCAAAAAGTGATTGCTGTTGACAGCTATGAAAATGCTCCGGCCATGCAGGTCGCCCATGCTTTTGAAATAATCAACATGTTAGACGGTGCTGAACTAGACCGCATCGTAGCCAAACACCAACCCGATTTTATCGTACCGGAAATAGAAGCCATCCGAACGGAACGTTTCTACGATTATGAAAAACAAGGCATTACCGTAGTCCCGTCTGCCAAAGCAGCAAATTTCACCATGAACCGAAAAGCGATACGTGATTTAGCCGCAAAAGATTTAGGCTTAAAAACTGCCAATTACCGTTATGCCACAACCAAAGACGAATTGGAAAAAGCAGTAGCCGAAGTAGGGATTCCGTGTGTGGTAAAACCGCTCATGAGTTCTTCAGGAAAAGGCCAGTCGACCATCAAAACACAGGAAGATATTGAAAAAGCCTGGAACTACGCTGTAGAAGGTTCGCGTGGCGACATTATCGAAGTAATTGTGGAAGCTTTTGTGAATTTCCATTCGGAAATCACTTTATTAACCGTTACCCAAAACAACCATCCAACTTTATTCTGTGCCCCGATCGGTCATCGACAAGAACGTGGGGATTATCAGGAAAGCTGGCAGCCGGCACGTGTTTCCGACAAAGACATATTGGAAGCACAAGATATGGCCCGAAAAGTAACCGAAGCATTAGGAGGCGCCGGTCTTTTTGGAGTGGAATTTTTCTTAACCGATGAAGGCGTTTACTTCTCAGAATTATCCCCTCGCCCGCACGATACCGGTATGGTAACGTTAGCCAAAACCCAAAACTTCAACGAATTCGAATTACATTTGCGCGCCATTTTAAGCATTCCTATTCCGGAAATCACCTTGGAACGCATAGGAGCCAGCGCCGTGGTTTTAGCTTCTGAGAATTCCAACAATCCAACGTATTCCGGTATTGAAAAAGTAGCCTCGCTATCCAAAACAGATTTCAGGATTTTCGGAAAACCAACATCCAGACCATACCGAAGAATGGGCGTAGTCCTGGTAAACGATGCCATCGACACGCCAATCGAGGAAATCGTTGAAAAAGCAAAAAAAACCGCTACCTTAGTAACGGTGAATGCGTAAAATTTAGTTTTAAGTCGCAGTCACAGTATTCAGTTTAAAAAAACATTAATGAAAAACATAGTTACAACCGTATTCTTTCTTTTTACCTTAACGCTTAGCGCTCAACCGACCCGAGGCAAAGCCGAACAGAGCGAAGCTAAAAAAGAAAAACCGAAAACCCAAATCGTGGAAGCTTCCTGCGGGCAATGCCAATTCGGGATGACCGAAAAAAAAGGCTGTGATTTAGCAGTTCGTATCGACGGAAAACCGTATTTCGTGGAAGGTACATCGATTGACCAACACGGAGACGCTCACGCACACGACGGTTTCTGCAACGCCATCCGTAAAGCGGAAGTTTCAGGAGAGATTGTAGACAACCAATTCAAAGCGACCTCTTTCGTACTGATTGAAGAGAAAAAAGCCGCTACAAAATAAGCTTGAACTTACTTCTGGAAAATATCGCCAAGCACGTTTCCCTCACTACTGAAGAGCAGGAACGTGTTTTGGCTTTTACCGAAAACAAACACTACAAAGCAAAAACCATCCTGCTTAAAGAAGGTGAAATCTGCACCCATTCTTTTTTTGTAACCAAAGGCATTTTGCGCAGTTACAACATTGACGAAAACGGCGTGGAACATGTAGTGAGTTTTGCCTGTCCCGGCTGGTGGATTGCAGACATGTACAGTTTTTTATCCCAACGTCCCGGACAATTGTACATCGAAGTAAACGAAGACGCCGAAGTCCTGCTGTTATCCAAAGAAAATCAGGATCAATTATTTACGGAAGTACCTAAAATGGAGCGCTTTTTCAGAATCCTGATCGAAAATTCCCTGGTAGCCAACCAGCAAAGGCTAATCGACAACCTAAGCTTCACTGCTGAAGCACGCTACGACAAATTCACCAAAAAATACAAAGAACTGGTAAACTGCTTACCTCAAAAGCAAATTGCATCTTACATTGGTGTGACACCTGAGTTTTTCAGTAAAATGAAAGCGAGACTTCTTAAGAAGTAGTAACAGTTAACAGTCACAGTTAACAGATTTCTCACTGTAAACTGAGACTGGGAACTGCGACTGAAAACCGCGACTGTCAACTGGTATTTCTTAATCTAGGTTAAGCACCCAAGCCTCTCCCTCAACGTAACTTTGTCCTATCAAAATCAAAGTTATGAACCGAAAAGATTTCATCCGAAAAACACTCTTAGGCACCGGAGCGGTCATTACCGGCAACGCCTTAGCCAACAAGAGCGAAGCATCCGAGGAAAAAACAATCGGATTCAATCACATTCAAAACACAAATTCTAAGATTATGGAAAATGTTATTTTACATAAAGCCGATACACGCGGTAATGCGAATCACGGCTGGTTACAAAGTTTTCACACCTTCAGTTTTGCTAATTATTACAATCCGGAACGCATGAATTTCGGAGTGCTTCGCGTATTGAACGACGATACTGTAGCAGCAGGCATGGGTTTCGGAAAACACCCGCATCAAAACATGGAAATCATCAGTATTCCGCTGGAAGGTGATTTGGAACATCAGGACAGCATGGGCAACAAAACCGTAATCAAAAACGGAGATATTCAGGTGATGAGTGCCGGAACAGGAGTACAACACAGCGAGTACAATAAAAATCAGGACACAGCTGTGAAATTCCTTCAGATTTGGGTAATTCCCAACAAACAAAACGTAGCACCGCGTTACGATCAGATTACCTTAAATCCTGAAGAGCGTCACAACAAATTACAACAGATTCTATCTCCCAATGCAGACGATGCCGGTGTTTGGATCCATCAGGATGCTTGGTTTCATTTAGGCAAATTCGATAAAGAAGTCGAAACCGAATACCAATTCAAAAAAGAAGGCAACGGCCTGTATGTTTTTGTATTGAGCGGAGACCTTAGCGTGAATGGACAAGCCTTAAACAAAAGAGATGGTTTCGGGATCTGGAATACGGATAAAGTTTCCATCAAAGCAGATGCTGAGTCAGAATTTCTGTTAATGGAAGTTCCGATGACAATTTAAAAGTCGCAGTTTTCAGTCACCGCTAACAGTAACTTCTGCAAACCGCACTGAAAACTAAATTGAGACTGCGACTGTCCACTAAATTTCTTAATCTAGGTTAAGTACCTGAACAACACCCTCAACGTAACTTTGTTTCATCAAAATACAACACTTAAAAATTTAAAAAATACAATTATGGCAACAACAAAATGGGCTATAGACCCAATCCACTCTACCATCGGATTTAAAGTAAAACATATGATGTTTACCAACGTTTCCGGAAAATTTGAAAATTACGACGCCAACATCCTAACCGAAGGTGACGATTTCACCAAAGCAAATATTGAGTTTTCAGCCGATATCAACTCGATTGATACCCGTAATGCCGATCGTGACAACCACTTAAAAAGCGCGGATTTCTTCGATGTGGAGAACCATCCGAGAATGACTTTCAAAGCATCTTCGTTCACTCAGGTGGATGACGAAGCCTACGAAATAGCAGGCGATTTGAGCATGAGAGGCGTGACCAAATTCGTAAAACTTCCGGCGGAATTCAGCGGATTGATGACCGATCCTTGGGGCAACACCAAAGCAGGTCTTACCATTTCCGGAAAAATCAACCGTAAAGACTGGGGCTTAAACTGGAACTCAGCCTTAGAAACCGGTGGGGTTTTGGTGAGTGAAGATGTGAAATTAGACATCGAATTACAGTTGTTAAAACAATAAACACTTTTCATAATAATAAAGTTTTTGGTTGATGAAGAAGCCCGTTGTTTTGTAATGAAGCATCGGGTTTCTGCTTTCCGGCACCCAAGACTATTCCTCCCAGCCCCGATGGGAGCGGCATCCCGCTTTAGCGGATACAGCGGACAGCGGGAACGACGCCTCCAAAAAAGCCCAAATGTTGGTGCTCCAAAAAAATCACTATTTTTGTTTTTCAAACTAAATCAATTTAAGATGAAAGCATTTGTATTCCCGGGTCAGGGTGCTCAGTTCACCGGAATGGGTAAAGATTTATACGAAACCTCACCAGTTGCTAAAGAATTATTCGAAAAAGCGAATGAAATTTTAGGGTTCCGCATCACAGACATCATGTTTGAAGGAACGGCTGAAGAACTTAAAGAAACCAAAGTAACCCAGCCGGCCGTATTTTTACACTCGGTAATTTTAGCCAAAGTACTTGACATCAAACCGGATATGGTTGCGGGTCACTCTCTTGGAGAATTTTCAGCTTTGGTGGCCAACGGAACTTTATCGTTCGAAGATGGTCTGAAACTGGTTTCCCAGCGCGCAATGGCGATGCAAAAAGCTTGCGAAATAACCCCTTCCACCATGGCTGCCGTTTTAAACTTAGACGACAAAATCGTGGAAGACATTTGTGCTTCGATTGACGGAGTGGTAGTAGCCGCAAACTACAACTGTCCGGGCCAATTAGTAATCTCAGGAGAATTAAAAGCCGTAGAAGAAGCTTGTGAAAAAATGAAAGAAGCCGGCGCCAAACGCGCTTTGATTTTACCGGTTGGTGGGGCTTTTCACTCACCTATGATGGAACCGGCAAGAGAAGAGTTGGCTGCTGCAATTGAAGCAACAACGTTCCATACCCCAAGCTGTCCTGTTTATCAGAATGTAACAGCCAGTGCGGTCTCGTCCGCAGACGAGATCAAGAAAAACCTGATCATCCAATTAACGGCTCCGGTAAAATGGACACAATCGGTAGAGCGAATGGTGGCCGACGGCGCAACTTCCTTTACTGAAGTGGGACCAGGAAAAGTACTAATCGGTCTAGTAAACAAAATCAACAAAGAAATTGAAACGGTTTCGGCTTAATTTACAGCCGACACGTATAGAAACTCCGATGCCAAAACGTCGGAGTTTTTTATTTTTAGTAATATCTTTGTTTCAGAAGACTTTCAAATATGACTCCAATTACTTTGCGGACAGTTAATGTTATGCGTTACATAACACCTTTACGGGAAGGCGGTTCGTTACCGGCTTTGGCGGAAGCGGATGACGATTTCAAATACGTGTTAAAATTTCGCGGTGCCGGACATGGTGTAAAGGCCTTAATTGCAGAATTATTGGGTGGCGAAATTGCCCGTTATCTAGGTTTAGCCGTTCCGGAACTGGTTTTTGCGAATTTAGACGAAGCTTTTGGACGTACGGAAGCGGATGAAGAAATTCAGGATTTACTGAAGTTCAGCCAAGGATTAAATTTAGGTTTGCACTACCTGTCGGGAGCGATTACGTATGATGCTGCCGTGAACGATTGTGACGAATTACTCGCTTCGAAAATCGTATGGCTGGATGCTTTCATCACCAATGTAGACCGCACATTTCGCAACACCAACCTACTGATCTGGCATAAAGAATTATGGCTGATTGATCACGGCGCTTCGTTTTACTTTCATCATGCATGGAACAATTGGGAAGCCAGTGCCGTGACACCTTTCGTTCTGATTAAAGACCATGTTTTATTGCCAAAAGCGACAAAATTGAACGAAGCTCATCAGGAATTTACATCAAAATTAAATAATGAAGTACTGCGAAAAATTGTCGCACTAATACCTGAAGATTGGTTGCTGTGGGAAGACCATTCGATTTCTCCGGAAGAAATCCGAAATATTTATTTACAGTTTTTGATTACCCGTTTACAAAATGCCGATTTATTCTTAAAACAAGCGCAAGATGCACGAAAGATACTTATATGAATATGCCGTAATTCGGGTTGTACCAAGGGTAGAGCGCGAAGAGTTCCTAAACATCGGACTGCTTCTTTTCTGTAAACAAAAGAAATACCTTCGCATGGAATACACCATTACTTCAGATAAAATACGGATGCTGTGTACAGAGTTTGATTTGGAACAGTTGGAAGAAAACATGCATTCCTTCAGCAAAATTTGCGCCGGAAACCCTGATGGCGGACCGATAGCCGCCATGGATACTGCCGAGCGCTTTCGTTGGCTTACAGCAGTAAGAAGTTCCAGCATCCAAATATCAAGGCCTCACCCGGGTTTCAGCTTCAACCTGGACGAAACCTTCGACAAACTTTATCAGGAATTGGTCTTATAAAACAAAACAAAAGTCATACTTCTAAAAATAATTTTTTATTAAGTTCTATTGTTTTTTATTAAAAAAATACTTTAACTTTAGCATTACTGATAAATAATTATTAATTCTTAAAAATGAAAAAAATGAAAAAAACACTTTTAGCATTAGCATTCGTAGGAGCTTTAATGGTTTCTTGTAAAGAAAAAACAGAAGAGAAAATGGATGAGGCCGCAGATGCTGCTGCAACTGAAATGACTCAGGCTGTTGATTCAGCTGCTGCAGATATGGGAGCTGCTGTTGATTCAGCTGCTGCTAAAACAGGAGAAGCTGTAGAAGCTGGTGCTGCCAAAGTTGAGGCTGGTGCTAAAGAAATGAAAGAAGAGGCTAAACACTAATAGCTAACACTTTCAAAAAACAAAAAGTCCTTACAGTGTAAGGACTTTTCTATTTCTAAGGGATTATTTTCTTATTTTCTGTTCCCAGTTCCAGGCACTTTCCAAAGCATCTTCTAAAGTAAATTGGGATTTCCAGCCCAATACAGTATTTGCCTTGTGGGTATTGGCATAAGCTTCCACCACATCGCCTTCTCTTCTTTCCACTAACACATAAGGCAGTTTTTTACCACTCACCTTTTCAAAAGCATTGATCACTTCCATAACCGAACTTCCTTTGCCGGTTCCAATGTTGAAAATTTCCACTTTATCAACATTCTTTTTATGAAGCAATCGCTGTAGTGCCACGACGTGTGCTTTCGCCAGATCCACCACGTGAATATAATCCCGGATAGCAGTACCGTCCGGTGTTGGATAATCGTTTCCAAAAACAGATAGCTCTTTTCGGATACCCATTGCCGTTTGTGTAATAAATGGCACTAAATTTTGAGGCACCCCTAAGGGTAATTCGCCAATTTCAACAGATGGATGCGCTCCAATTGGATTAAAATAACGCAAAAGAATCGCATTCAGGTTCGTCACTTTTGCTACATCGGTAATAATCTCTTCTCCAATCTGTTTGGTGTTTCCGTAAGGGGAAAAAGCCTGTTGTACGGGAGAATCTTCTTTTATCGGCATAGTTGCTGCCTGCCCGTAAACTGTGCACGACGAACTGAAAATAAAATGCGCATCAGATTTTGACTGAAGTTCCTGTAACAGATAAACCAAAGCATTGATATTGTTCTCGTAATACAAAAGCGGGTTTTCCACACTTTCACCAACTGCTTTACTGGCAGCAAAGTGAATTACCCCGGAAATATCATGATGCTTTTTGAAAAAATCCTGAACCGCTTTTTTGTCTCTTACATCAATATGCTCAAAACCGGGTTTTGTCCCGGAAATAGCTTCGATACCCTTAAGTACATCCAAAGATGAATTTGACAAATTATCCACAACCACCACCTCGAAGCCTTCGCTCTGAAGTTCCACTACAGTATGTGAGCCGATAAAACCTAAACCTCCGGTAACGAGTATTTTCATATTCTTTTTAGAAAACAGAAGCAAGAATCAAGATAAAAGACAAAACCAAACGTTCTGTCATTTTACCCCTACCTCTTTCTTCTTGGCTCTTTTTTTAATTAAAAAATTCTAAAACACTATCCGTAATATATTGGATCTGTTCACTATCCAGTTCGGTATGCATCGCCAGAGAGATCACCTCGTTTACCAATTGGTTGGTTACCGGAAAATCTTCTTCTTTGTAACGGACATCCCTGTACGCTTTCTGGCTGTGCAACGGAATCGGGTAGTAAATTGCACAAGGCACGCCTTTACTTTGCAGATGCTCCATCAAAGCATTACGGTCTGCATCAACAATACGCAACGTATATTGGTGGAACACGTGATCGTCGCCATTCAAATCGAAAGCCGGCGTCACTATATTTTTATGATTGGCAAATGCTGCGTTGTATTTAGCAGCCGCTGCTCTTCTGGCCGTATTGTACTCGTTCAGCAAGGGAAGTTTTGCATTCAAAACCGCTGCCTGAACACTATCCAGACGGGAATTCACGCCCACTACATCATGATGGTAACGTACGTACATGCCGTGGTTCACGATCCCTCTTAAGGTGTGTGCCAAAGCATCATCGTTGGTAAAAATCGCACCACCGTCGCCGTAACATCCTAAATTTTTGGAAGGGAAGAACGAAGTGGACGCCACGTGGCCGATTGCCCCTACTTTCTTTTTAGAACCGTCAGTATAGGTGAAATTCGCACCAATCGCCTGCGCATTGTCTTCGATTACATACAAATCGTGCTCCAGGGCCAATTGCATGATGGCCTCCATATTGGCCGCACGACCGAACAAATGTACCGGCACAATCGCTTTAGTATTCGGTGTGATTGCTTTTCTGATAGCCTCAATGGAAATGTTCATCGTATCCATCTCCACATCGACCAAAACCGGTGTTAATTGTAATAATGCGATTACCTCAACAGTTGCTGCGAAGGTAAAATCGGCTGTGATTACCTCATCGCCGGGTTTTAAACCAAGTCCCATCATTGCAATCTGCAACGCATCGGTACCATTGGCGCAAGGAATAACGTGTTTTACATCCAAATAATCTTCCAACGATTTCTGAAACTGATGTACTTGCGGTCCGTTGATGTAGGAGGTGGTATCTAAAACTTCCTGAATAGAAGCATTTACAGTGTCTTTTATTTTGTCGTATTGACTTTTCAAGTCAACCATTTGTAGTTTTTTCATCTGAAAAATATAATTTGAAACAAGCAAAAATACGAATTAATGTAGAATGATTTTATTGATAACGAAAAGAAACCGTATTTTAGCGCAACAAAAGAAAAGTTATGTTTTTTCTCTACAATTTAGTGGTTCAGATTGCCGGTTTTCTGTTGCAAATCGTGGCTTTGTTCAGTCCTAAAATTAAATTATTTGTAGATGGGAGAAAAGAGGTTTTCACTACTTTAACTTCCAAAATTTCAGCCTCCGATAAAACAATCTGGTTCCACGCAGCATCCTTAGGCGAGTATGAACAAGGGCTTCCGGTTATCGAAAAAATAAAAGAGCAGTACCCTACCCATAAAATCGTAGTGACGTTTTTTTCGCCTTCGGGTTATGAGGTCCGAAAAAACAATACCGTTGCCGATGCTACCGTTTATCTTCCGCTGGACACCAAAAACAATGCGCAACAGTTCCTTAAATTGGTTCATCCGGAGATGGTCTTCTTCATCAAATACGAATATTGGCCCAATTACCTGAACGAGCTAAAAAAACAAAACATCAAAACGTACCTGATTTCTGGAATTTTCAGAGAGAAGCAGAGTTTCTTCAAATGGTATGGCGGGTTTTACCGAAAGGCGTTAAAAGCGATCGATTACTTTTTTGTGCAGAATGAAAGTTCTAAAAACCTACTGCAAAGCATCGGATTTCACAATGTAAAAGTTTCCGGGGATACACGATTTGACCGCGTGGTTTCGATACTGGAACGTAACAACGATCTGGATTTTATTGAAGCTTTCAAAAACGACACTCCAACCATAGTGATTGGGAGTTCGTGGCCAAAAGACGAAGAACTTTTACTGCAGTACATCAACCGGTCCTCGGACGTAAAATTCATCATTGCACCACACAACATCAAAGCGGAACAAATTGCGAACCTTACTTCACAACTCACTAAAAAAACAGTGCTGTTTTCCGAGAAAGAAAACCAAAATCTTCCCGAATACGACGTGTTTATCATTGACACTATCGGGATCCTGACCAAAATTTACAGTTATGCCGATATTGCGTATGTAGGCGGCGGCTTTGGAAATCCTGGTGTTCACAACATTTTAGAACCGGCTACTTTCGGGGTTCCGATTGTGATTGGCCCGAATTATTCGCATTTTGCTGAGGCTACGGCGTTAGTCAATATCGACGGATGTATTTCGATTGCCAGCCAAAACGAACTGAACCAGGCTTTTGACTTACTGCTTCAAAACGAAGACGAGCGTTATGAGAAAGGCCACATCTGCGCCACTTTCGTACAGATGAACAAGGGCGCGACCGATATCATCCTGAAACAGATCGCAAACTGATTACAAACTCAGTTTTTCTTTAAACAAACTTGATTGTCTTCTGGAAATTTCCACTTTGACCTCGTTGACCATTTCTGCCAGCAGATTACCGCTAAACCACGGATCGATTTTTTCCACATAATGGATATTGATAATCTGATTGCGATTCGCCCTGAAGAAATGTTCTTCGCTGAGTTTCACCTCAATCTGGTTCAACGACTTATTGATGGTCGCTTTTTCGTTGTTGAAAAACACTTTGGTATAGTTTCCGTCCACTTCAAAAAGATAAATGTCCGAGATTTTCACCAGCCAGCATTTTTCACCGTCTTTTATAAAAATCTGATTGGAGTACGGTAGTTTTTTTTCATTTCGGACTTCTTTTTCCGCCAGTTTCTCCTTTACTTTTTCAACGGCCTGCGCAAAGCGTTTCGGATTTATCGGTTTAAGCAGATAATCCAGCGCGTTGTACTCAAACGATTTGATGGCATATTCGTCAAACGCGGTTGTGAATACCGTTATCGGCACATCATCCAACATTTCCAGAAGCGCAAAACCATCCTTCTCGGGCATATTGATATCTAAAAAAAGTAAATCCGGCGTGGTTTTATGAATCAGTTCAAAACCTGCATCTACGTTTTCGGCTTCCCCGACAATTTCGATTTCCGAATGGTTCCGGATAAGTTCCTTCAGCTCGTTTCGGGCCAAACGCGAATCCTCTACGATAACTGCACGAATTTTTTTCATGGTATTGGAATTAAAATTTTGGCCAAGACTTCGTTGTTATGCTCTGTCAATTCAAACAGTGACTGTTCTCCATACAAAAGTGACAAACGGTTTTGAATATTCTTAAGGCCGATTTGGGTTGAATCTTCAGCAATAGCCAATTTCCCTGTATTGGACACAAGGATCTGAAGCTGTTCTTTTTCAATAGTGGTGGCCAACTGAATCCTTCCGCCTTCTTTTAAAGTGGCAATCCCGTGTTTTACCGCATTTTCGACCAGCATCTGGATAATCATTGGCGGAATTTTGATCTTTAAGGTTGAAGGTGCTGCACTGGAGACAAAAGTCAATCGGTCTTCCAGTTGGATTTTTGAAATCTCAATGAAATTCTCGACCATTTCCAGCTCTTCTTCCAAAGCAATCGTATTAATATCGTTCTTGGTCAGCGAATACCGCAGCATCTCAGACAACCGGGTAATCATCTCGCGGGATTTGACCGGGTTTTCCAGAATCAGGCCTCTGATATTATTCAGGCTGTTGAACATAAAATGCGGATTGATCTGTCCTTTCAGGGAATTCAACTGCGATTCTTTCAGGTTCGACTCCAGCGCCAGTTTCGTAATCTTCACTTCATTGATATATGCGTAAACTTTTATCGACAACACCACAAACAACCAGACTAAAAAAGCAACCGCAAAAGGCGGAAAATTAGCCAGTTTCATATACAAATTGAGTTCTGTACTGCTCGAGCTCCCATAGTAATACATAGAAGGGATATCAAGCATCGGCCACAAGAATGTATGATAAAGCAGTTGCGTTGCCAAAAAAACCAAAATCAGATTAACCCAGGTTTTGCGTTTTGCGTTTGCCAAATCAACTTTATAATCGATATAAAACAATAAAATATAAGAGAGCACAAACCCCAAAAGCGCGCACAACACCCCTTCTGTAATAATATAATACAGCGCATTAGTAGTTTCACTATCCCATTTCTCAACTCTGGCTAACCCGTAAGTGATTTTATCGAGTGTCAGAGTGCTCAATTCATATAAAAGCCATCCTATTAAATTAAACAGATGGTATTTATAGTTTGACATTAATTTCATTTACATCAAAATATTGATGACAACCGTTACAATTGTCTGAATTACTACTAACACAACTTTTACCATGACTGTATGTTTTAAAAATACCTTTGACAAAATGTGCTTTGCCAAAGGTATTGGTTTCAAATTAATTTAAATGCTGAGCAAAAAACCCTAACATGGATTTGTACAGCTCTATCTGATTTTCCTCACGGGCAAAACCGTGACCTTCATTGTATTTTACCATATAAGGCACTTCAAAACCTTTAGCACGCAAAGCTGTAACGATCTGATCGGATTCTGCGATTTTAACCCTTGGATCATTGGCACCCTGTACTACGAAAAGCGGCTTTTTAATCTTATACACCTGATACACCGGCGAAACCTCTTTGGCTATTTTAGCTTCTTGCGGATTGTCCAGATCGTACCATATCTTTTTCACCATTTCTTTATACGGCTTCCAGTATTCCGGGAACGAGGCAAAAAACGTTTCGATATTGGACACCCCTACATAATCCACGCCACAAGCATACAAATCCGGAGTTTTCACTAAGCCCATCAAGGTCGCATACCCTCCGTGACTGGCACCGTAGATGGCAATCTTATCTTTATCAACCCATCCTTTTTGCAATACATATGCTACGCCATCTTCAACATCATCCATTACTTTTCTGCCGATCTGATTGAATCCTGCTTTTAAGAACGATTTCCCGTAGCCTCCTGAAATCCTGAAATTCACCTGCAAAGTAGCATAACCGCGACTGGCAAACAACTGCGCTTCCTGGTTAAAACCCCACGAATCCCTTATACCTTGTGGCCCACCGTGCGGATTCACAATCAATGGTACTTTTTTTCCTTCCAAAGCGGCTTTGGGCAAAGTGATGTACCCGTGAATGGTTAATCCGTCGCGGCTTTTAAAAGTGATCGGTAACATTGGTGCCATATCGCTTTCTTTTAACTGCGGCATTAAATCGTACAGGAACGTCAGTTTATCTTTAGCCACATCATACTGATAGTATTTCCCATATAGTTTGTCACTTTGTACTACAATAAGCATTTTGTCTTCGTTATCATTTTGGGAGACGATGCTGTACTGTTGGTTTCCAAACGCAGCGGACAATCTTTTATGAATCTTCTTAAAAGACTTGCTTACCGGAAAAATTTCAAGCTTTTCGCCGTTAAACCCAACAAAATCGATTTCATAATTTCGTTTCTCCGACAATTCCAAAATGGAAGCATCATAAGTTTCATTGGCATAAATCTCCTTAATGATTTTGTTCTGCTTCAGATCATACAGCACGATTTGTGTTTTATCAGAATCCAGGTTCGTCAGTACATAGGCATCATCCGGATTTTCAGAAGCATAATTAAATTCAAGCACTCCGAAACTGTCCATAGCACCAAAGCTTTTCAACAATTGGAACGCTTCAGATCCCTGCGCTTTGTAAAAATAGTGTGACTCTATCCCGTTGACCATTCGGGTAAACCCTTTCAGATTACCGTCTTTATCAAAACTGTATCCCATAATAGGATTCTGCAGATCGGAATTCGTATATAATTTCTCAAAAGCTCCGGTAGAAATATTCACTTTGTACGGTTCTTTCACCTGCGGATTGTCTTTATTCATCAAAACCAGCAGATAATCTTTCTGGTTTTTCAACACTGATACAAATTCAGCCTGTACGCCTTCAAACGGGGTTAAATCCAACGGGTTCCCCCCTTTGATACTCGCCGAATAAAGATGACGGTTTTCGTTCCCTCCTTTATCCATCGCATACCCTAAATGCGAATCGTTCAACCAAAAGTAACCTCTTATAACCTCCGTTTTTTCTTCGATGGCCAGTGTTACTTTACCGGTTTGGATATGTTTTACATAGACATGATTTTTACCGCTTTTGTCTTTTTCAAAATAAGACATGTACTGCCCGTCCGGTGACAATCGAAAAGTTCTTGCTTTAGGTTTGGCAAAAAAATCTTCAACAGAATACTGATAATTGCCTTTTTCAAGCGAAGCCAGAGAGGCCAGTTGTTCTTTTGTCCATGGGAGTGCTGAGTTACCGGATTTTGGCGCTTCCGATTGTGCCGATTGTGCTAAGGCTGACGCTATGAAAAACATTGAAAACGCCGCCGATAAAATACTTTTCTTCATTTTTTTGATTGATTAATTTTGATTGATTTTGATTGATGACCGAAACTCTTAGTGGCAATTCTGATGGATGTACATAACGATTTTCACATAGCTGATCCCCAACAAGGCGATAACAACACCATACTTAAATCGTTTTTTCATTTTACAGGTATTTTACCAAATAGTATCCTGCAAAACCTGCCACAAATCCTCCTATAAAAAAAAGGACCATTTTGGTTTTATTCATTTTTGTTGTTTTCATAATTGTATCGTTTTGTTTGTTTGATGAAGCAAATATATTGTAAGAATTTTGTAGTACTATTCAGAAAATGACGAGCGGTAAAAATGAAATGACGAATGGTTTATTCATAACCAAAACCTAAAAGAATTTCAAAATTACTTAAAAATCGTACCTTGCAACCTTTAAAACAAAAGCTGTTACCATGAAATTTTTAAGACTACTTATTATTTTATTCGTACTTCCGACATTCGCCCAACAAGGCGGCATGTGGATTCCTTCACTATTGAAAGGAATGAACGAAACGGAAATGAAAAATCTGGGCATGAAAATCTCTGCCGACGATATTTATTCCGTAAACCATTCCAGTTTAAAAGACGCCGTTCCGCATTTTGACGGAGGCTGTACTGCTGAAGTGATTTCCCCGAAAGGTTTGATCTTAACCAATCACCACTGCGGGTACGATAACATCCAGAGCCATTCCTCTGTAGAACACGATTATCTGACCAACGGTTTCTGGGCCATGAAAATGGAAGACGAACTACCTAACAAAGATTTGTTCGTAACCTTTATCGTTCGTATCGAAGACGTAAGCAACAAAGTATTGGAAGGGGTTACCAATCTTCCGACCGAAGCGGAAAAACAGAAAAAAATCCAGGACAACATCTCGATGCTGAGCAAAACGTTACCGAGAGAATCGTATCAGGAAAACAGCATCCGTACCTTTTACGACGGTAACCAATATATTTTATTCGTAACCGAAACGTTCCGTGACGTACGTTTGGTTGGAGCACCGCCAAGTTCTATCGGGAAATTCGGTTCCGATACAGACAACTGGGTTTGGCCGCGTCATACCGGAGATTTCTCTTTGTTCCGAATCTACGCTGACAAAAACAACCGCCCTGCGGAATATTCAAAAGACAACGTTCCTTACAAACCGAAGCATTTCTTCCCGGTATCTATCCAAGGAGTTAAAGAAAACGATTTCACCATGGTAATGGGTTACCCAGGAAGAACACAGGAATACTTACCTTCCTATGCCGTGGAACAAATCATGAATTCGATCGACCCTGCACGTATTGAGGTGCGCGACCGAGCCTTAAAAGTTCAGGACGGCTTCATGCGTAAAGACAACGCTATAAAAATCCAGTATGCTTCCAAATATGCATCGGTGGCCAACTACTGGAAAAAATGGATCGGCGAAGTAAAAGGATTGAAAAAATCCAATGCCGTGAACATCAAACAGAAATTCGAAAAAGACCTAACCGAAAAAATCAACAAAGCAGGAAAACAGGCAGAATACGGCAATGTACTGTCGGATTTCAAAACCAATTACGAAGCGATTGCACCTTATGCTTTAGCAAGGGAATATTATACGGAAGTGGTACTGCGAAATACCGAAATTTTAAGTTTCGGCTACCGATTGTACCAGTTGGAACAAGTATACAACACTAAAGGCGAACAGGCTTTCAACGACAGAAAAGCAAACCTTATTGCCGGCTTCGAAGGCTTATACAAAGATTTCAATGCGAATGTAGATGAGAAAGTCTTCGAACAATTGATTGATTTGTACGCCAATAAATCACCAAAACAGTTTTTACCTTCTACGTTGAACAACATCAATCCGGCACAGTTATCGGCGGATATCTTCAAAAACTCAAAATTGACCAGCTACAATGGCCTGAAAGAGTTATTAAACGGCGATGCTAAAACGGTTCTTGAAAAACTGAATCAGGACAAAGCCTTCGCCTTGGTAAAATCGATTGCCGATGCTTACAACAAAAATGTAGCGACGAAATTTGACGAAATGAACCTTAAAAACATCGCGTTACAACGCACGTACATGAAGGCCATTATGGAATTGAGCCCGAAATCGGCACGTATTTTTCCGGATGCCAACAGTACGCTTCGTGTAACGTACGGAAAAGTAAAAGGCTACCAGCCAAATGATGCCGTAACCTACGCTCCTATGACCTATTTAGACGGTGTAATTGAAAAATATGTTCCTGGAGATTACGAATTCGATGTTCCTAAGAAACTAATCGATTTATACAACGCTAAGGATTACGGTCAGTACGCAGACAAAAACGGAAAAATGCCGGTGGCTTTCATCGCTACCAACCACACTACAGGCGGAAACTCAGGAAGCCCTGCTTTAGATGCTAACGGAAATTTGATCGGTTTGAATTTTGACCGTGTTTGGGAAGGAACGATGAGCGATATCCATTACGATCCGTCGATTTGCCGCAACATTATGGTGGACATTCGCTATGTATTATTTGTGGTGGACAAGTATGCCGGGGCAAAACATTTAGTAGATGAAATGAAAGTGGTAAAACCGGTAAAAAAGGCAGTAAAAAAAGTAAAAAAATAAACCGCTATTTTTCAAAGACTTGTGTTTTTAAAGTCTCAGAAAACCAGCAATACAAAACGATTTGGAGCAGAGAATAAAAAAAATCGCATTAAAACGAAAAAATATTTTACGAAATATTACAACGTATTAAAAAATTTATATCTTTGCTCCGAATTAATAATTAACCTTTATAATTTAGTAAGATGAAAAAAGTTGTTTTAAGCTTAGCATTAGTTGCTACTATGGCAGTTGTTTCTTGTAAAGAAAATAAAGAAGAGGCTCCAGTAACTGAGACTCCAACTGAAGCTGTTGAAGCTACTACTGAAGTAGTTGATTCTGCTGCTGCTGCTACTCCTGCTGCTGATTCTGCTGCTGCTCCTGCAGAAGCTGCTCCAGCTGCTCCAGCTGCTCACTAGTATCTAATACAAGTAAGAAAAAAATAGTCCCGATTTAATCGGGACTTTTTTTTTTTGACCATGCTCAAATAAAAAACGGACTAACAATTTTGTTGCGTTTTTTGCGCAGGTTTAACCATTTCACAACGACCGGGCCCACACCCCATTCTTCTTGGCCCGCACGAAATAGCCAAGCCACATAACACCAGTAGGAAGATTGCTTTTTTCATAAGTTTAAAATTATAAAGTTGTTGTAAGCTGCATTGCTTTTAACTGTTCCAGATATTCCCTTTCGTTTGACAATCTTGGGATTTTATGCTGACCACCTAATTTATCCTGATTTTTAAGCCAATCGTAAAACAAATTTTCCCGAGCGACATTTAACACCAAAGGATTCAGGGTCATATTATTGTACCGTTTTGCCTCGTAATCGGAATTCAACGATTGCAACACCTCATCCAGTGTCTGACGGAAGTTTTCTATGTTATCCGGCCTTCTTCGGAACTCCACCATCCATTCGTGTGCTCCTTTTTCCTTGCCGTCCATAAAAATAGGCGCCACGGTATAGTCGATCACTTCAGAATTTGTCAATTGACAGGCTTTCGCAATAGCCGTGTCGGTATTTTCCACCATCAGTTCTTCTCCAAACACATTGATATGATGCTTGGTTCTGCCGGTCACACGTACACGATGCGGACTCAACGATGTAAAACGAATCGTATCTCCAATAAGGTAACGCCACAATCCTGAATTGGTCGTAATCACTACGGCATAATTTTTACCCAGCTCCACTTCCGACAAACGAACCACTCTTTGATTCAGGGTCCCGAAAGTGTCCATCGGAATAAATTCATAAAAAATCCCGTAATCGAGCATCAGCAGTAAATCACTGGAATTGTTCAGGTCCTGTATCGCAAAAAAACCTTCCGAAGCATTGTAAATCTCATAATACTTGAAGTCCGCCTTAGGCAAAAGCTTTTTGTATTGCTCACGATACGGTTCAAAGGCAACGCCTCCGTGGAAATAAACTTCCAGATTCGGCCATATTTCCAATAAATTCTCCTTACCGGTTTCTTCCAGCATTTTGTTCAACAGAACCAGCATCCAGGAAGGTACTCCCGCAAAACTGGTTACGTTTTCATTACGGGTTTCCTGAATAATCGCTTTCAGTTTAGTTTCCCATTCGCTCATCAGGGAAATTTTATTGCTCGGCGTACTACTGAATTCCGCCCAAAACGGCATGTTGCCAATCAGGATCGCTGACAAATCCCCAAAAAAGGTATTATTATCTTCGTACAACTGCTTACTTCCTCCCAAACGAAGGCTTTTTCCGGTAAACAATTGCGATTCTTCATTGTTATTCAGATAAAGACACAACAGGTCTTTACTGGCCTTGTAATGGCAATCTTCCAGTGCTTCACTGCTCACCGGAATGAATTTACTTTTGGCATTGGTGGTTCCGCTGGATTTAGCAAACCATTTGATCGGCGTACTCCAGAAAACATTCTGCTCACCTCTTCGGGTCAGTTCGATCATCGGCTCCAATTCCTCATAGGTGGAAATCGGCACACGTTCCGAAAACGTTTTATAGCTTCTTATGGAAGAGAACTCGTGCTTTCGGCCCACAACCGTGCTTTCGGCAGTGCGCAGAAGATTAAACAACAATTCCTCCTGAACTTCATTCGGGTATTTCAAAAACAACTCCATCTGATGGATACGTTTTTTCAGGATCCAGGAAGCAATCGAATTTATAATCGTTAACGGCATTTTCGCGAATATGAATTATGAATTGTAAATTATGAATTATAACTTTACATCGTTACCAAAAATAACAAAAATCACTTTTAATTCCTAAACTAATGATTTACGAAGGTGTCTTAACCAAAATGGAAACCGAATTTGCCAGCCCTATTCAATATTATTTGGTTTTCGAAAACAGTTTTCTCAACATTAACCAGGTGCTGAACAAGGAGTTGGAAATTACATTTCAGGGGTACCAATGCCTGAACTGCGGCAAAAAGAAGAAGATTTTCCGCCAGGGATTTTGCTACGATTGCTTCATGAGCAGCCCCGCTGTAGGCGACTGGATTATGAAACCTGAGTTGAGTACCGCCCATTTAGACATCGAAGACCGTGATCTGGAATACGAAAAGAAAGTACAATTACAACCACATATCGTATATCTGGCCTTATCCAGTGAAGTAAAAGTCGGGGTCACCCGAAAAACACAGGTCCCTACCCGTTGGATCGACCAGGGCGCCATCCAGGCTGTTCCCATAGTAGAAGTCCCAAATCGTTATCTGGCCGGAATTACCGAAGTCGCTTTGAAAAATCATTTTGCCGACAAAACCAATTGGCAAAAGATGCTGAAAAACGATATCCCAAGCGTAGATTTACTGAGCGAACGAAACAAACTTCAAAATCTTTTACCAGACGAAGTACAGCCCTACTTTACTGCTCAACCTGAAAAAATATACGATTTAAGCTACCCCGTGCTGGAATACCCAAAAAAAGTAAGCAGCCTGAACCTGGACAAAACACCAAGCTACACTGGAAAACTATCCGGGGTTAAAGGCCAATACCTCATCTTTGAGGACGGCACCGTGTTCAACGTCCGAACATTTGAAGGCTATGTCGTTAAAATAAACCTGTCATAAAAAAAGCCCCGATTAAAGGGGCTTTTTTATTATGGTGTTGTGGCCGGTTTCGGCGCTTCTTTTTTCTTCTTACCGAACAGGTCTTTAATGGCATTGGTAGCCGTGTTCTTAATATCTGGTTTCGGTTGCGTGGTTTGCGTTTTAGTCGTATCCTTCGGCGTAGTTGTATTTCCTTTAGGGCTGAAAATATTACCCAAAGCCGATGTTCCCTGATTCAGCAATTTATTTTTCTGATACTGAATCAACTGATTGGTCACATTACCTACCGCCTGTTTCATATCCGTTGCCACTTTCGGGCTTTTGAAATTACCCGTCATGGTGGCGTTCACCGGAACATTATCCAGTTTCCCTTGTTCCGCCGGGGTAAGTTTCGCTAACAGCTTGCCTACTTCCGGGCCTAAATATTTAGCCGGAACGTCAAATTTCAGGTTGTAATTCATGGATTGGTCAAAACCGTGTGTTCCGCCAATAGTCACTTTCACATCCTGATATTTCAAATCAACAGGTTTCAGATTTACCCTACCGTTATTGAACGACAAAGCCGCTTTGACATCATTCAGGTTTAATTTGTTCACATCTAAGAACTTCACATTGGAGGTCAACGAAGACAACATCTGTGAATTTTGCGCATTCACTTTAGTGCTCAGCAGCTGTCCTATCAAATCCCCTGTAATCGTTTTCAGATCCGGCGTCATTTCCATCGCATCCAGATTTCCGGACAATTTAATGGTCGAATTCAGCTTTCCTTCGATCGCTCCGGCAATAGGCGCAATCGATTTCAGCATATCCAGCTGGGTGAACGATTTGGCGATATCGACTTTATCCAACCCTAAGTTCATTTTAAAAGTTGGCGTTTTTCCTTTGGTGGAAACCACACCATCAAGCCCGATTCTTCCGTCGAAAATACTGGTTTTAATATTTTCCAAGATCACCGCCTGGTCGCGGATGATCATTTTCCCGGAAACATCTCTAAGCGTAAGATTATCATACACCACCGTATTGGCTTTGGCCGTAACCGCACAGTCCAAAAAGGCCGGGATTTTAACCACTTCTTTCTTGGCCGTTCCCTCTTTGGTGGTCGTAGTGCTTGGCGCCATGAAATCCGACACTAAAAACTGGTTGGAACTCATGTTGAAATTCGCTTTCAGGATTTGGTTTTTGAATACAAATCCATAAAAATTATCAAGGGTACCGTTAGCATGAATGTCAGATTTACCGGTTTTCATATCCAATTGGTTCAGACGGATCTGGTTCGGATTGAACGCCACAACCGCCTGTGAAATCTGTACCGGTTTTGCCATTTCAGGGCCGGAATAATTAAACCCGGTCAAGGATAAATTACCGGAATTCTGAATGTTCTGATACTGACTGGTTTCTACCGATTTCATATCAAATTTGGTCACCACATCGGCTTTTAAAATACCCGAAAGCGGTTTATCCAGTTTCACCGGATAGGCCTTGGTTACATTGGCCAGGTTAATCACCCCTTTCAATTCCGCGTTTACCAATGGATTTTCAGCCAGGTTGCGAATGTTGGCTTTTGCATTGAACACATCCTGATCGATTCGGAACGACAACTTATCTAAGTTTACATAAGTATCGTTCATCAAACCGGTTTCGTTGATGATTTTGGTATCGATTACAATATTCTGCACCGATTTCGGCAAATCCGGATACTGGAACGACGCATTGTTCGAAGCAATCTCCAAATTGAATTTCGGAATCGTGGTATCGGTCAGCTCCCCTTTTACCATTCCGTCCACTTTGAATTCCCCGGTAGTTTTTACCGTTTTGATATTCCCGGCATAAGCTTCCGGAATCAACCCAAGGAAGTTTTTGAAATCTGAGGTTGGGGTTTTGAATTTCAAATCATAAAGCTGTCCTTTTTCCACCATCTGAATGAATCCGGTGAACTCCAAAGGCAACTGATTGATTAAAGCTTTATTATCCTTAAACTCGTATTTCTGGTTTTTCAGGTCGATCCCCAAAACAGCATCCAGGTTCAGGGCTACATTTTTCATGTAGTTCATTTTATCCATGTCCAGCGACAGTTTCGCCGAGGTTTTGGTATCCAAATCCAGTTTTTCCGCTGCAAAATTTCCGCTGCCTTCGTGGTTCAGACTGTCGATAACCATTCGGATTTTCGATCTTTCGTCGGTATAACGGAAACGGAGATTTTCCACGGAATATTTCTGTATCTCCATCGCAAACGGTTTGCTTTCGGAAGCCTCCTCCGGCTTGTTGTCTTTCAGGGCGATATCGAAATTCCCAATGCCGTCTTTATTAAAAATGATGTTCACCACACCGTCTTTCGAAGTAAAACCTTCAATGTTCATCGCTTCACCTTCACCTTTAAAAAGCTCCTTAACGGACATTTTCAGGTTAAGTTCCCCAGCGTAAAACAAGGTATCACCTTCAAACGGCGCTTTGTTGATGATGCTCAGTTTGTCGATGGTCACGCTGGCGTTCGGGAAGTTTTTAAACAGACTCACCCCAACGTCCTCAAAAGCAACTTTCGCATCAACGTTTTCATTTATCGCTTTGGCTACCAGCTCTTTAATCTTGTCTTTAAACAAAAAAGGTGCGGCCGCTAATACGATTATAATAACCAATAAGGATATTCCGGTTATTTTTAAAATCTTCTTTAACATACTTTAGAATATTTATCTTACGAATTTACTACAAAAATTAAACCAACTTACTTAACAAAACGTAAATAAGTTGGTTTCCAATAAAAATAATATGTTAAATCTTAGCGGATGTTCAGCACATACGGCATAACCACCTGATTTCCGCGACGTTGGTTAACGGTTCTGATTTGTTCCAAAACCTGATAACTTTCCTCACCGAGCTGTTCTTTGATAAGTGCATCTTTGGATTGGAACATGGAAATTCCGGTAAAACCACTGATCAAATCTTCAAAAGTTTTTTCGTATTCCGGGTAATTCTCGGTACGGTATTCTTTTATTTTTGCTAACGTTGCCGCTTGTTTGATGGCAGCATCCATGCCTCCGATTTTATCTACTAAACCAAGTTTCACCGCATCGGCACCGGTCCAAACCCTTCCCTGTGCGATGGCATCTACCTGAGCGATGGTCATTTTACGTCCGTCGGCTACGCGTTTTAAGAAGGTGGAATAAATATGTTCGATACTTTCCGTAACATAGCCTTTGAAATTCTCATCCAACGGTTCAAAAACACTGTATCCCGATGCATTTTGGTGGGTTTTCACCTGCTCGGCATTGATTCCGATTTTAGAGGCCAACGGATTAAAATTCGGCAAAGCTCCAAAAACACCAATGGAACCGGTAATCGTATTGGATTCCGCAAAAATGGTATTGGCGTTACACGAAATATAATACCCTCCGGAAGCCGCCAGATTCCCCATGGAAACCACAACCGGTTTTACTTTTTTGGTCAGTTCGATTTCCCTCCAGATCAGTTCCGAAGTCAAGGCACTTCCTCCCGGGGAATCCACACGTAAGACAACCGCTTTTACATCTTCATCGTTGCGGGCCTCTTCAATGGAACGACGCATCGAACCTTCTCCGATATAGGAAACATCGCCTTCACCCGATTTGATTTCGCCCTGGGCATAGATTATTGCAATTTTATCATCAGCCGCTTTATTTTTCCCGGTGGTAGCCACATTTTTAGCGTAATCTAATATACTGACTTTATTATAGGCTTTGTCCTTATCTACTTTCAGCGCTTTACGGATCGCGTTGTGGTATTCGTCTTCGTAAGCGATTTTGTCGATCATGTGTTTTTGTTTCGCCAATTCAGGCGTTCTGGCGCCAAGGGAATTTGCAATCGCATTCAGGCTGTCTACCGGAATATTTCGGCTTTTGGAAATATCGGCCACCACAGTGTTCCAGGACGAATTCAACAATACGGTCATCTGCTCACGGTTGGCCGGGCTCATTTCGTTTTCAAGGAAAGGCTCCACCGCACTTTTGTATTTTCCGTGACGGATTACCTCCATCTTTATCCCTGATTTCTCCTGAAAATCTTTAAAGAATAAGATTTCTGCCGATAAACCTTTGAATTCCAGTTCTCCAACCGGGTTCAGGTAAATGGTATCCGCTACCGAATTCAGATAATAATCTTTCTGGGCAATCATGTTGGAATACGCCACTACAAATTTTCCGGTCTTCTTAAACTCGTCTAACTTACGACGAATCGCCTGGCGTTGGGCCAAACCAATCATACTCTCGTTATTAAGGATGGAAATCCCTTTGATCTTATCGTCGGTTTTGGCTGCGTCGATGGCATTCAAAACGTCTGTAACCCCATCATGTCGGGTTTCGAAATAATCGAAATCCGTAAATTTGAACTGACCGCCGTAATCGTGGGTCACTTCTTTTAAATCCAGCTCAATTACCGAATTGTCTTTTACACGCACTTTATCGCCTTCACCGCCAAACAAGGCTCCTATGATCATCATTCCGAAGAAAAACAACATAAAGAAGACAAACAATCCTACTATTGTAGCTAAAACGTTTCCTAAAAATTTCATGGTATTCTATTTTAGTTATAAGTAGCCGAAATGTTAAAATTGTTACACCGGCAACCGAAATTCAAAACAGCAGAACTTATTAACATTGCCATGAATTTGCTTTAATTCTGAAATACTTTTAGTTACTTTGCCGCATGCACAGTCAGAATCAGGTCGTCTTATCGTTAGGAAGCAATCAGGGAAACCGTCTGAAAAATCTTCAGGCCGCTATCCAATTGATTCATAAAAACATAGGAACCGTAATCAAAGTTTCTGATTTGTATGAAACGCCTTCCTGGGGTTTTGAAAGCGACGCCTTTTACAATTGTGCCCTACTGCTTCACACGAAACTTTCCGCTAAAAAAGTACTGGAGAAAATTCTGGAAACAGAAAAACAATTAGGCCGTAACCGAACCGGACAAAGCGGTTATCAGGCACGTCTTATAGATGTGGATATTGTATCCTTCAACGAAGAAATCATGGAAACCGAAGTGCTTCATATTCCGCACCCGCAAATGGAAAACCGTTTGTTTGTATTGTTGCCGATGCAGGACTTAAACCTCAACTGGAAACACCCGAAATCAGGAAAGTCCATAGCAGAACTGATCAAAGCTACCGAAGACAACAGCGAATGCAATGCTGCGGGTAAACTGGAAAATCCACTTGAAAAAATCAATCTGCAGCAGTACAATTATATTGCCATTGAAGGGAATATCGGCGCAGGAAAAACCACTTTGTCGTCTAAAATATCTGAGGATTTTAATGCTAAGCTTGTTTTGGAACGTTTTGCGGACAATCCTTTTTTACCAAAATTTTATAAAGACCAGGGCCGCTACGCGTTTCCGTTGGAAATGTCTTTTTTGGCCGACCGTTACCAGCAGCTTTCCGATGATTTGTCGCAGTTCGACCTGTTCAAGGATTTTGTCGTGGCGGATTACCACATTTTCAAGTCGCTGATTTTTGCCAAAGTCACGTTGGCCGAAGACGAATACCGTTTGTACAAAACACTTTTCGACATCATCTACAAAGAGATGCCCAAGCCGGATCTGTACATCTATTTATACCAGAATACGGAACGTTTGCTCCACAACATCCGTCAGCGTGGGCGTTCGTACGAGCAGGAAATTCCGGCCGAATATCTTGAAAAAATCAATCAGGGATATTTGGATTACATCAAAACGCAAACCGATTTAAATGTTTTGATCATCGATGTGTCGGAAATGGATTTTGTGAACCGACAGGAAGATTATCTCACGATTCTGGAACAGATCAACAGCAAGAAGTGATCTTCAACAACAATTTCCAGAAAACCATACAAGTCAATAAGTTATCCGGTTTTAAGCAATTGATGTATTTTAAGTTAATTCAAATAACCAAATCACCGGATAAACAAACCTACAATTATTCCTCAGTCATTTTCTGAAACAAATCCCAAACCACAATTCCGGCACTTACCGAAATATTTAGGGAATGCTTGGTACCCAACTGAGGTATTTCAATTACTTTATCACACAAAAGAATAGCTTCCTGCGCCACGCCTTTTACCTCGTTCCCAAAAACCAACGCGTATTTCTCACCGGACTGCACTTCAAAACTGTTCAGCATTACGGAGTTTTCCACCTGTTCAATAGCGCAAACAGTTACATTATCTTTCTTAAGATTTCCAATAACTTCCAATACATCTTTGGCATATCCCCAGACAACAGTATCTGTGGCTCCCAATGCCGTTTTATGGATTTCTTTATTGGGCGGTGTTGCTGTGATGCCGCACAGGTAAATCTTCTCGATCAGAAAAGCGTCGGCCGTTCTGAAAACCGATCCGATATTGTGCAGGCTTCGGATATCGTCTAAAATAATAATGATAGGCGTTTTGGTTGCCTCTTTGAATTCTTCTATGTTCTTGCGATCCAGTTCGCTGTTGGCCAGTTTCCTCATTGTTCCATTAAAAAAGCCTTCAAAATTACACATTTTGAAGGCTTCGCAATTATTTCTGAATTAAAAATTAGCTCTTTACTTCCTGAGCCTTTACCGGTTCAGCTTTAGCAGTGGCTTTTACTTCTCCTTTAATGGTCAACACTTTTGGTGTTTCACTAGCATTTGAAGTAACGGTTACGTTTTTCTGGAATCCGCCGATTCTATGTGTATCATATTTCACTTTGATTACCGCTCTGGCTCCCGGTGCAATCGGCTCTTTTGGCGCCTCAGGCACTGTACAACCACAAGATCCGGTAGCACTCATGATGATCAAAGGCTTGTTTCCGTTGTTTACCAACACAAATTCTCTTTGTCCGTTATCATCCTGATTGATCGTTCCGTAATCGATAGTTTCTGTTTCGAAAACCATTCCCGCACCTTCTACTTTAGGCAATACGGTTTTTGCAGTCTTCTTAGTTTTTCTTGATTTCTTAACTTCGGTTTTCACTTTTGAAGTGGTTGCAACTTCTTGTGCCTCAGCTGTTATCGCTCCAAAGATGAAAAGCGCGCTAACAAGTAATATTTTTTTCATAACCCTGTTGATTTTAATCATTTAGGTAGCAAATCTATTAAAAAAACATATTCAAAAATGCTAACAGGGCACTTTTTTAATTAATTTTTAAGAGTTGGTTCCCGAAATAAAGTCTTCGTGTATATTTGCAAACAAACCGTATAGCATGTCAGCAAAAGAAAAAGCGCCGAAAGAAACCCCGTTAATGAAGCAGTACAACGAGATTAAAAACAAATATCCCGATGCCTGTTTACTGTTTCGTGTAGGTGATTTTTACGAAACTTTTGGTGAGGATGCCGTTCGCGCTTCGGGAATTTTAGGGATTACCTTAACCAAACGCGGCGCCGGATCGGATTCGGAAACTGCTTTGGCCGGATTTCCGCATCATTCTTTGAATACATATTTACCCAAATTGGTAAAAGCAGGATTACGTGTGGCGATTTGTGACCAGCTGGAAGATCCGAAAATGACCAAAACCATTGTAAAACGAGGGGTAACAGAACTCGTAACACCTGGAGTAGCCTTAAACGACGAAGTTTTAACTTCAAAAGCGAACAACTTTTTGGCTTCGGTACATTTTGGAAAAAAGATACTCGGTGTTGCGTTTTTAGACGTTTCCACCGGAGAATTTTTAACCGCTCAGGGCAATGCGGAATACATCGACAAATTACTGCAGAACTTCAACCCGAGCGAAGTTTTGGTTCAGAAACATTTCAAAAACCAGTTCAAGGAGCATTTTGGGGAAGATTTCCATTCGTTTTATCTGGAAGACTGGATTTATAAAGAAGATTACGCTTTTGAAAGACTGACCAATCATTTTCAGACCAATTCTTTAAAAGGGTTTGGGATCGAAGAATTACAGGAAGGCATTATCGCTTCGGGTGCCATTTTATATTATTTATCCGAAACCCAGCACAATAAAATACAACACATTACCAACATCCACCGTATAGCCGAAGATGCTTACGTTTGGATGGACAAATTTACCATTCGAAATTTAGAACTGTACCACAGCTACAACCCGAATGCCGTAACACTCTTGGATGTGATTGACCGAACACTTTCTCCAATGGGAGGCCGTTTACTGAAACGCTGGCTGGCCCTACCTCTGAAAGACACCAAAAAAATCCAGGGCCGTCATGAAGTGGTGGATTATCTGAAAGCAAATCAGGAAGTGTTGCAAACCATGCAATACCAAATCAAACAGATTTCCGATTTGGAGCGCTTGATTTCAAAAATTGCAACAGGAAAAGTAAGCCCGAGAGAAATTGTATACTTATGCAATTCTTTGGATGCTGTAATCCCAATGAAAGCAGCCGCTTTGGAAAGTTCAAACGAAGCTTTGAAAACCATTGGCGACAGTTTACACTCCTGTGATTTGTTGCGAGAGAAAATCAAAACGACCTTAAACCCGGATGCGCCCGTAGCCATCAACAAAGGGAATGCGATTGCCAAAGGTATTCATCCAGAGTTAGACGAATTGAGGAGCATTGCCTTTTCCGGTAAAGAATACCTGGAAGCGATGGAGGAACGCGAAAGTGAAAAAACCGGTATTCCATCCTTAAAAATATCTTTCAACAATGTTTTCGGTTATTATATCGAAATCCGAAACACCCATAAAGACAAAGTTCCTGCCGAATGGATCCGCAAGCAAACCTTGGTGAATGCCGAACGTTACATCACGGAAGAACTTAAAGAATACGAAACAAAAATTTTAGGCGCGGAAGAAAAAATCCACAAACTGGAATCGGAACTTTTCGAACAATTGGTCATGTGGATCGGAACCTATATCAAACCGGTGCAGTTGAATGCAAATTTAGTAGCACAGTTGGACTGTCTTTGTTCGTTCACCCAACTGGCCATCGAAAACAACTATATCAAACCCGAAATCGACGAGAGTTTCGATCTTGACATCAAAAACGGTCGCCATCCGGTAATTGAAAAACAACTGCCAATCGGTGTTCCTTATATTGCCAATGATGTTTTTCTGGACAATTCCTCCCAGCAAATCATCATGATTACCGGTCCGAACATGTCGGGTAAATCGGCTATTTTACGTCAGACCGCTTTGATTGTGTTACTGGCACAGATGGGTAGTTTTGTACCGGCGGAAAACGTCCGTATGGGCATCGTGGACAAAATCTTCACCCGTGTAGGCGCGAGCGACAACATTTCCATGGGGGAATCGACTTTTATGGTGGAAATGAACGAAACCGCTTCCATCCTGAATAATATTTCCGACCGAAGCTTGGTGTTGTTAGACGAAATCGGTCGCGGAACTTCAACCTACGACGGGATTTCCATTGCCTGGTCGATTGCAGAATACCTGCACGAGCATCCGAACAAACCCAAAACGCTTTTCGCCACGCATTACCACGAACTGAATGAGATGGAAACGACTTTTGAGCGCATCCAGAATTTCAATGTCTCGGTAAAAGAACTTAAAGACAATGTGCTTTTCATCCGAAAACTGGTAAAAGGCGGCAGTGCGCACAGTTTTGGTATCCATGTGGCTAAAATGGCCGGGATGCCGCAAACCGTGATTCAGAAAGCGCAAAAAATACTTAAGAAACTCGAAAAAGACCATTCGAGCGAAGCCATGACAGGAATCAAGTCCGATAAAGAAGAAATGCAGCTGAGTTTTTTCAATATGGACGATCCGTTACTGGAAGAAATCAAGGAAGAAATCGTAAGTTTAGACATCAATACCCTGACGCCGGTGGAAGCTTTGATGAAACTGAACGAAATCAAACGCATGCTGAATAAAAAATAGCACTTTATAAAACCAACGTTATCAAAGATTTATAAAAAAGTTTATTTTTTTTCAATTGAAACTCTTGCGAAATTAAATTTATGTGTTACATTTGCACTCGCAATACGAAAGTAGCGCAGTTCCTTTGACAAATTGATTACGCGAAAATAGCTCAGTTGGTAGAGCGCAACCTTGCCAAGGTTGAGGTCGCGGGTTCGAACCCCGTTTTTCGCTCCATACCAATATAAATGCTCGAGTGGTGGAATTGGTAGACACGCTGGACTTAAAATCCAGTGGACATTAGTCCGTGCGGGTTCAAGTCCCGCCTTGAGTACAAAAGCCTTAAACAATATTTGTTTAAGGCTTTTTTGTTTTTAGTACTTTTCTCATTCAAATTGTTATATTTATAAACATTTGATTTGTTTTTGTTAAATTGTTGTTCAACGATTTTTTTGTGCTTTTTAACGATTTTTTAATAATCTATTAATAAAAGGTGTAGTTTTGCACTCGATTTTAAATAATTATTATCAATTCTAACTGAAAACCAAAAAATCTACTACAAAAATGAGAACATCAGTTCTATTGTTATTAAGTTTTACGGTGATTTCTCTTACCGCTTCTGCACAAGGTGGACAAAATGTAAGAAATCACAACAAAACACTAACTGCTTCTAAAATTGAAACCACCGGTTTGAATTTTATCTCTCACGATTCAGGTATCAACACAGAACTTTCTGAAATCGGCTCAACTTTCTTCATGGGGAAATATTTAGTGCTTTCCAACAAAAAAAGAGGTTTTGCCAAAGTTACCGTAGATCCGAACAATACCCCGAACAATAACTTATTCTGTGTAAACATTGACAAACACGGAAACCTGTCCTATCCTATCATCTTTTCAAGATTATTGGATGCAGAAACCAACGAAGGAAGCGTAACGTTTTCTCCGGATGAAAAAACCATGTATTTAACGCGTGCCAAAGCAGACAACCCAAGCCAGTACGAATTATACAAATCAACTTTAGACCTTGAAATCAAAGGTTACTGGAAAGATTTACAAAAAGTTACTGTTGCTGAAGGCTATTCTGTTGAAACACCTTCCATGAATGCTCAAGGAAACAAAATGTACTTCGCATCAGACATGCCGGGTGGTTTTGGAGGATTCGACATTTATGTGGCAGATGTATTAGCAGATGGTTCCCTTGCAAACCCGGTAAACTTAGGCGCAACGGTAAACAGTGCTAAAAATGAAAAATACCCTTATACGAACGGGAAATACATTTATTTTTCTTCTGAAGGGCATGAAACTTACGGCGGTTACGATATTTTCCGTGCTTCTTTAACCGATAACGGCATCACTAACCGTTCCAACATCGGAAACACTTTAAATACTGCCAACGACGAAGTGGCCTTCATTTTAAGCGCCCCGACAAAAGGTTACTACTCTTCAAACAAAAACAATATTAAAGAAGACTACAACGTATACAAATTCGAATTAACCAAATTAGCACAAAGTTTGAACGCTACTGTGGTTGAAGTAAATTCTAAAGTGGCTTTACCTAATGCTTCCGTTGTTATTAAAAACGAATTCGGCGAAGTGGTTAAAGCCGGAACTTCAGACGAAAACGGAAGAATTTCATTCGCTGTTGAACCGTTGACGCATTATTCCATCACTACAGAAAAAGACGGCTACGATTTAAAACAAAACGATTTCAAAGCTTGGAACAACGGAAACAGCAATTACAGCGAAACCATCGCGATGAACCAGACTAAAGCGGAAATCATTGACAATGCGATCGTAATTGAAAATATCTATTTCGATTTCAACAAAGCTACTGTTAAGAAAGAATCTGAGTTATCATTGAACAAGATTATTGAAGTGTTGCATGCAAATCCGGAGATGAAAATCGCCATCAATGCGCATACGGATGCTAAAGGTTCAGATGCCTACAACATGAATTTATCGGACAAACGTGCTAAAGCAGCTTATGATTATTTAGCTAAGAAAGGTATTGCGAAAGACCGTTTAGAATTCAAAGGTTATGGTGAATCGCAATTGAAATTCAACTGTGGCACTAAATGTACTGCTGATGAAGATGCCAAAAACAGACGTATTGAATTCCTAATCAAATAACAACAACACAACAACACTCTCACAATGAAAAAATTATTTATCGCAGGAATTGCAGCCTTAGCCCTAACATCATGCTCAAGCGGATGGAGCTGCAAAGCACGCTACGTAAAATCAGACGTTCAGAAAAAGAAAGAAACACACCGTGTTGCCTAATAAAAAAAGTCCCGAATATCTCGGGACTTTTATATTTTTGCAGCCTTCAAAAACCATATGGGAACATTTGCAATAAGTAAAAAAGAAAACGGACTGTTTAAATTCGAGTTTAACTCCCGAAAAGGAAAAACCATCCTTACCAGTCAGAGTTACAAAACGAAGGAGGACTGCGAAAAAGACATCGACTATCTTAAACACAGAATAGAAGCCGTTTCTTTTTTAAAGTTCAAAACCCCTGCAGGCAAGTTTTTCTTCAAGATGATCCATAACGGGCACATCCATGGGATCAGCAGAAAATTCACCACCGAATTACTGCTTCTGAAAGGACTGGACGAAATTCAAACCAAATTTACGGAATCGGAAGTTCTGGATTTTTCTGAGGACATTTTCTTCGACTTCGAGTAAAGCCATAAAAAAATCCCGATTGCTCGGGATTTCTATTATTTAAGACGCTGCCTGCAAACGCTGCAACAAATTCTTGCTTAGCGAGTGTTCCGCATAGTCTCGATCGATAATCAATTCCGATTCATCCGAACTTGGCAAATCGTACATCGCATCGGTCAGGATTGCTTCACACAAGGAACGAAGTCCACGGGCACCCAATTTGTACTCCAAAGCTTTATCTACGATAAAATCCAGGGCATCGTCTGTCATGGAGAATTCCACATTATCCATCGCAAACAATTTTTTGTACTGTTTTACCAAGGCGTTTTTCGGTTCGGTCAAAATAGCTCTTAAGGTTTCTTTATCCAAAGGATCCATATGGGTCAAAACCGGTAAACGTCCGATAATTTCAGGAATCAGTCCAAAATCTTTGATATCTTTCGGGATGATGTACTGCAACAGATTCTCTTTGTCAATGGTATCGGAACTCTTCGAAGAACCATAACCCACGGCTTGACGGTTCAAACGCTTTGAAATAACACGTTCAATCCCATCAAAAGCACCACCGGCAATGAACAATATGTTCTGGGTATTCACTTCCACAAATTTCTGGTCCGGGTGTTTACGGCCTCCTTTTGGCGGCACATTCACAACCGTTCCTTCCAAAAGCTTCAGCAAAGCCTGTTGCACGCCTTCTCCGGACACATCTCGTGTAATCGATGGGTTATCACTCTTACGGGCAATTTTATCAATCTCGTCGATAAAAACGATACCACGCTCGGCTTTGGCCACATCATAATCGGCAGCCTGCAACAAACGGGTCAAAATACTTTCCACATCTTCCCCGACATAACCTGCTTCGGTCAATACGGTCGCGTCTACAATCGCCAAAGGAACGTTCAGCATTTTGGCAATGGTTTTCGCCACAAGGGTTTTTCCGGTACCGGTTTGCCCCACCATGATGATGTTACTTTTTTCGATTTCCACCTCATCGTCCATTTGCTTCTGCAACAAACGCTTGTAATGGTTGTACACCGCAACGGCCAATACTTTCTTAGTCTGTTCCTGACCAATTACATACTGATCCAAAAAGGCACGGATTTCCTTGGGCTTACTCAACACCAAATCGGCAAGTAATCCTGAATTTCCGCTTTGTTTTAATTCTTCTAACACAATACCATGCGCCTGCTCGATACATTTATCACAAATGTGCGCATTGATTCCCGCTATCAGCAGGTTGGTTTCTGGCTTTTTCCTTCCGCAAAAAGAACACTCTAAAACTTCTTTAGCCATATATTCTTCAATTTCATTATCGGCTACTGCCGAATCCTTAATATTATTTATTTCTAGTCAAGACTTCGTCGATCATTCCGTATTCTTTTGCCTCAGCCGCAATCATCCAGTAATCTCTCTCACTGTCTTTGTATACTTTATCATAAGGCTGATTGGAATGGTTGGAAATGATCTGATACAATTCTTCTTTCAACTTCAACATTTCTTTTAAGTTGATTTCCATATCCGTTGCCACTCCTTGCGCTCCTCCTGAAGGCTGGTGAATCATTACTCGTGAATGTGGTAATGCCGAACGTTTTCCGTCCGCTCCTGCACACAACAAAACCGCTCCCATTGAAGCCGCCATACCGGTACAGATCGTTGCCACATCCGGTTTCACGAATTGCATGGTGTCGTAAATCCCAAGACCCGCATACACGCTTCCGCCCGGAGAGTTGATATAAATACTGATATCCTTGGAAGCATCTACACTTTCCAAAAACAACAATTGCGCCTGTATGATGTTGGCCACATAGTCATCCACCCCAGTCCCCAAAAAGATGATACGGTCCATCATCAAACGGGAAAACACATCCATGGAAGCCACATTTAACTGACGTTCCTCAATGATGTATGGTGTCATGCTGCCTACAATTTTATCATAATACATGCTGTTCACCCCGTGGTGTTTCGTGGCATATTTTTTAAATTCTTTTCCGTAGTTCATTTTACTTTCGTTTAAATTTTTATAGCTCAAAGGTTTAACACTGATACTTCGTCCTTAAACCGTCAAATTGTATAATTAAAAAAGCGCCAAACTAAAGTCTGACGCTCAAATATAATTAATTTTTACGAAAAATTATTCTCCGTACATTTCTTTAATAAAGTCTTGGTAAGAAACCTCTTTAGATTTCGCCGCTACTTTTTCTTTGAAAAGGTTCAACATCTTCTCGCTCATCACCTGCTCAGAAAGACGTTTTACCTCTTCCTGGTTAGACAATACTCTTGCTACAATGTTTTCCACATCAGCATCTGTAGGGTTCATTTGACCGAACTGTGCCATTTGTTTTTTGATCAATTCCGAAGTATAGGCTTTCAAATCTTCGAAAGTAATTTGCAATCCGTTTTCCGTGATTACTCTTCCTTCGATCAACTGATAACGCAAACCACCTTCTGATTTCGCATACTCTTCTTCAGCCTGCTCTGCAGATAATGGGTTCTCACCTACCGTTTGAATCCATTTTTTTAGGAATACCGCCGGCAAATCGAATTTAGTATTTTCGATCAAAAACTCCGTTACATCGTTTAGGAATTTCTGGTCTGCCTGAGATGCAAATTGCTGCTCAGCATCTTCTTTGATTTTTCCTTTTAATTCTTCAAGAGACGTTACGTTTCCGGCTCCGAATAATTTATCGAACAATTCCTGGTTCAATTCCGCTTTCTCAGAAGTGTTGATTTCTTCGATAGTAAAGCTTACTTCGATATCCAAACCGTGAACACCGTCATGGTCTACCTGTAAATAATCCATTAATTTGTGATCGTCGTCAAAAAGACCTTTAGTCCCAACAGTTACCACATCACCAACTTTCTTCCCGATGAATTTCTTGATATCGGTTTTTCTTTTGAAAACATCCAAATTGATGTTTACCGTATTGTTGATACCGTTTTCTTCGTTTGAAAAAGTCCCTCTTAGATCATCACCTTCTTCCACTTTCTCTTTAGAGATCAGTTTTCCGAATTGCTTCTGAATACGCTCTACCTGCTCATCGATCATTTGATCGTCCGCTACGATAGTGTATTTTGTAATTTTATTTTTAGCTGATAAATCCACTTTGAATTCAGGAGCCAATCCTAATTCGAATTCAAATTTATAATCGTCAGCATCCCAATTGAAATCTTCTGTAACTTTCGGAAGCGGGTTTCCTAGGATATCCAACTTCTCTTCAACTAAATAATTGTTTAATGAATTCTGCAACAACTTGTTAACCTCATCCAATAAAACCGCTTTTCCGTATTGTTTTTTGATCAAACTCATCGGCACTGCACCTTTACGGAATCCAGGGATGCTTGCATTTTTACGGTAATCCGCCAATACTTTTTCCACCTGATCTGCATAATCATCTTTTGTAACCTCAACCGTTACAACTGCATTTAACGCGTCTACGTTGTTTCTTGTAATATTCATTATTTAATTTTTTTTACATACTAAAATTGGGTTGCAAAATTATAGAATTTTTACAACCCAACCAAGTTTTTAACTTATTGTCTTTCAATACTCTTAAAATTATCTAATCTTTTACGAAAAGATTCAAAAACCACTGACTTAAAGACAGCACCACACTGAACACAAAAGCATTAACAATCGAATCAATCCTAAACTCATCAATCAGATAATCCGCCAGCAAAACCATCCCCGTATTGATCACCAAAAGAAACAAGCCAAGGGTGAAAATAGTTATCGGCAGAGTGAAGAAAACCAGGATCGGTTTTAAAAAGGTATTCAGCAAACCTAAAACCACCGCTACAATCAGTGCCGCTTTAATGGTATCCACATGGATTCCCGGAAGAAAATGCGCCAAAACCACAATAAGCACCGTTGTGATTAAAAGCCGTATCAGTAAATTTTTCATGATTTTTTTTTTTACAAAAATAAAAAAGCGCTGAAATTTCAGCGCTTTTTATAGGTTTATTTTTCAATCTTAGTTCGTAGGAAGAATTTGGATTCCCGGGAAATAAGAAGGATGGTGCAACGGAATATTTGACTTATAGTGTCTGTTGATCACCTTGATAATTTCGTTGGCAATTACCGCATATCCTCTGGCATTTGGATGCACCCCGTCTAAGGAGAACAACACGCTGCCTTCTGTAGAAGAACCGCTGAAATAATTAGCCGTGTACATTTGACCGGTTTCGATTCTTAAACCGCTAACCAACTGATTCATGATTGCATTCATGTCAGCAACCGCCAAATTGTTGGCACCGGCAATAGTTACAATCGCATTATTAAAATCAGTAGTAGCGCTCGCCACTTTAGCTTTTTCGTTTGCTGTCAACACCCAACGGTTACCCATTGGATACGACACACCGTTCAGATTAGCTCCGGCACCTGCCATAGCAGCAGTCGCACGAGGGTTTGGCGTTCCGATTACTGAAGAGCCCGGTAACACGATCAAATCTGCTGATGTTGTCTGACGGCATTTCCCGAAAGCAGCACCAAATTCAGCAGCGATAACCGGACCATAACTCGGCGTTAAAGCAGCCGTGATGATTGCAGAACGATCCGCAGCGTCCACATCATGGATCAAAACCGGATTTGCAGTCGCAGGGTTAAGCGCATTTACACGGTTTGGCTCACCGAATGCCGTAAAAATACCATCCAGGTTATTATACAACTGTGTGTTTAACTGGTTCATAGCAGCCGTTCCTGCAGCCACCTGCTGATCAGGCGTACCGCTTGGCGCTAAAGCCTTACCTAAACCTGCCGCTGTTAACGGAGCATAAGGCACCGTTGTAAAATAAGGGATAGACGTTACATTAGGTATTGTACAAACCACTCCTTTTGCTCCACCTGAAGTTAAAGTGGTGATAATTGTGTTGTAAACATTTTGAAACACACCTGAATTGGTGATATCATTTCCACTGTATGATGCAGGATTGACATTGCCGGTCAGGTTGTGATCGTCTGCCGCCAGCATACTCTCATCTTCCGGTGTTAACGGAGAATCCGGTCTTGCACCACCACTGGTTGCATAGGCCAACACATCATTTGAACCAATCCAGTTGGTAAAGAAGGTTGGATTTTTACTCATGGCATCCCCCAAAACTGTTGCGGAAGGCGTCGTTGCATGTCTTACGAAATAAGGGTTAGCCTGCCCCAAAGACACTCCCGCCAAGTTACCATAACCGGCAGCCAGCAAATGGAACGATTTAGCACCCGGAACTCCCATATTGTTATAAGCCGTAGCCTGCAGATTGGAAACCTCTATAGAAGAAGGCCCTGAAGCCGTTGCACTACCTCCTATGTATTCAACACCTCCAGCAGAAGCATCAATAATTCTTCTGGTACCGGATATAAGATTTCCTCCAAGCGTCAACCCTCCATAATTACTAACATCATCTCCGTAAGACGGTTGTGTAAACTCTCCACCTCCCACTACCGCAAACTGTTGCGACAATAAATTAGGATACGAATACATTTGTCCGCTTTTGTATACGGTACCGTCCATATAACCTGCAGTCAACGAGTTTCCTACAGCTACATATCTTGAAAAATCAGCTTCTCCCGCAGTGTAATTTGCATCCACTTCATTTTCGAATTCAGGCTCACACGAAGCGAATCCCAGAGCTGCCAAAACAGCAAAATATATAAATTTATTTTTCATGATAATTTTCGTTTTTGATTAGAAACTGTAAGTTAAACCAACTCCCGGAGCAAATACTGTCGACTTATACGTTCCGCCAAACGGAAGTTTGTCCCCTGTCCCTGCTGTAGGATCCACATAATGATCGTAAGAGTTGTCGATCTCATCAAAATGAAGATAAAGGAACGATGCATCAACTCCAAGTTTTTTATTGATCTGGTACGTTAAACCTCCCGTGAATCCCATCGCATCGTTACGAGGTGTTTCCGGAGCAAAATATCCGTCTCTAACAGGACTTTCATCCTTATACCAACCTGCTCTGAAAGTGAATTTTTCATTCGCTTTATACTGCGTTCCAAACCTGTAGGTATTGGTGTCTTTATAATTTCTTGCATTAACAGACGTCGGAACATTGTTTGCGAAATCTACCGTAAGGTTTTCATAAACTCTCCATAACGTTCTGTTGTAATCGAAGGCCACCATCCATTTTTTGGTGATGTTATACGATAAACCGGCAGTAATTTCAGCAGGCAAAGGCAAATCCGCATCAAAATTAGTATCGGTAAATGTTCCCTGTGCAATAACCGGCACATCGTGGAACGTAGCGTCACCATCACGGGCTTCCATGATGATTTCCGAACGGTAGTTAAACCCTAAACGCATTTTATCGCAAGGATTGAACATAAAACCGGCCGTATATCCCCAAGCGGTAATCCCTTTAGCATCCAAAGTAACATCAGCAGGCTGACCGTTAGCAGAAAGCAATGGGTTTGGCGTAATGTTTCTGTTGAACTCCACTGAACCGTTTACATAAATAGGTCCTCCGCCAAAACTGAACTGATCACTGATTTTAACGGAAATGGTAGGCTGAACATAGATCGCTTTCAGGTCAATGTTATTAACCAAATGCGCTCCCTGCCAATCCTGATCCCATTCCACGGCACTACCAAACGGTGTATATACTGCTAAACCGGCAGTTAACCATTTGTTGATTTTATATGAGGCATAAATATTAAACGGCGTTCCCATATTTTCTGTGGAAGCCGTCCAGTTGTAGGTTTCATTCTTAAAATTTGTTTTGGCAAACAGCGCACTTGCTCCTACCGATAAATTGAATTTATCTTCCAGGAAAGACAAACCGGCCGGGTTGAAGAAGGCAGACTCCGCACTATTAACAACAGCAACACCCGTGTGCCCCATTGCCAATTGTTTCTGGCCCTGCAAACTCACACGGTATCCCCCTGCAAATGCCGAGGAACCAGCCAAAGCCAATAAAGTTAAAGATAATAATTTTCTCATAGTTAAAATGTGTTAGTTTTCGAGTTTCTAAATAAACAGCATTCCAAATTTATAACAAAATATGGATTTTACAATTTTTTTAAGAAAAATGTTATGCTTTCATAGTATTTTTACAAAAGCCATCGTCATTGCTTGATTTATTTAAGATACTCCGACACAACTGTGAAAAAATCGAAAGGATTTTCTGCATGAAGCCAATGCCCGGCATTTTGTATAGTAACTATTTCAGAATCAGGAAAATGATAACGAATCGTTTCGAAATCAGCATCTAAAATATAATCCGACTTGTCACCGCGAAGGAACAAGGTTGGTTTTTCAAAGGTGTTTTCAAACGGAAGTGCCTTCCCGATGACTTCAATTTTACGATTAAAAACGTCAAGATTAAAACGAAACCCGAGCTGTCCCGGCGTTACCCAATAAAGGTTTTTCAGCAAGAACTGACGCGTTCCGAAATCGTTGATATACTGAGAAAGTACTGCTTCCGCTTCTGCTCTTCCCGGCTGTTGTGAAAAATCAATAGCGTTCAGTCCGGCCAGGATTTTCTGGTGATGCGGCGGATAATGTTTAGGACCAATATCGGCTACAATCAGCTTTTCAACTTTCTCAGGATAAGTCGTCGCAAAAAGCATCGCCACCTTGCCTCCCATGGAATGCCCCAAAAGATAAATCCTATCCAGTTGATGTTTTTCACAATACTCATAAACATCCTGAACCATAATTTCATAACTAAAATCTTCGGAATGTGGACTTTTCCCATGATTGCGCATGTCCAGCGTATGTACCTGAAGCCCAAGTTGCGCGAACTGCCCGGAAAGGGTTTTCCAGTTGTCCGACATTCCTAAAAAACCGTGAATGATCAAAAACGGCTTACCTTCCCCTTCTATTCTCGAATACAGTTCCATTACTTCAAACGTTGTAAATACATGTTAACCACATTCTCCAAACCAAGGTAAAGCGATTCCGAAATCAGGGCGTGACCGATGGAAACCTCCAAAAGCCCCGGAATATTTTCTTTGAAAAATTTGATGTTGTCAAGACTAAGATCGTGTCCTGCATTAATTCCCAAATCCAGATCATTAGCCAAAACAGCTGCCGCCACATAGGGCTCGATTCCTTTTTTATTACCCAAGCCGTACTGGTGCGCAAATTCTTCGGTGTACAACTCGATTCGGTCGGTTCCTGTTTCCTTAGCACCTTCAATCATTGCCAAAACCGGATCCACAAAAATCGAAGTTCGGATCCCATGTCTTTTAAATTCAGAAATCACTTCTTTCAGATAGGACTGATGGGTTACGGTATCCCAACCGGCATTTGAGGTAAGCGCGCCAATGGCATCCGGCACCAAAGTCACCTGCGTGGGCTTGCATTCCAACACCAAATCGATGAAGTTATGCTGTGGATTGCCTTCAATATTATATTCGGTATGCACAATCGGCACCAAATCGCGCGCATCCTGATAGCGGATATGACGTTCGTCAGGTCTTGGATGCACTGTGATGCCTTCCGCACCAAAACGTTGGATATCGGTCGCAACCTTCAGTAAATTAGGCACATTACCACCTCTTGAATTACGCAAAGTGGCTATTTTATTTATGTTTACGGATAATTTTGTCATGCTAAAAAAATTTACTTACAAAAATACAAAGTATATTTAAGCTGAAATGTCCTATTTTTTGATTATTTTGCATTCGATTTGGATTTTATTCCCATGATAGAAATTACTGACTATATAAGCAACGAAATCAATGCACTTTCAATAACCGACAGAATTGAAAATGCTCAGGATATTTTTCTGGAATATTCCTTCAGTCATTTTCCAGTATTGGAAGATGGGGTCTACATTGGCTGCATCAATGCTGAAGATGCGGAATTACTGGAAGACAACAAAATCATCAACGATTTCCGCTACAATTTCGAGCGCTTTTTTGTGCGCAGTACCCTGAACTGGCTAGACGTTATGGAAGTTTTCGCCAAAAACGAAGCCAACCTGATCCCGGTTCTGGATGCGAACAACAAATACCTGGGATATTACGAACTCGACGACATTATTAAAATTTTCAACGATACACCGTTCCTGAAAGAAGATGGCGGTGTTATTATAGTAGAAAAAGGAGTTCGCGACTACAGTATGGGAGAAATTGCTCAGATCATTGAAAGCAACAACGCCAAACTGCTGGGCGCCTTTATTTCCTATTCCGATATCGACAAAGTGCAGGTAACGGTAAAAATGAGCCTGGGCGGTATGAATGAAATCATTCAGAGTTTCAGGAGATACAATTACGAAATCATCAGCGAACACCAGGAAGACGCTTATCTGAACAACCTCAGAGACCGGTCTGACTATCTGGATATGTACTTAAACATTTAAGCTTCTATGAAATTAGCCATTTACGGACAATATTACCCGGAGAAAACACACGACATCCTAAAAAAAGTCTTCGCTGTTCTGGATAAATACAACGCAAAAGCGGTTTTTGAAGCCAACTTTTTCAACACCCTTCAGGAATACAAACTTATTGAAGGCGACTACGAAGTTTTTTCCACGCACTATGAACTAGACAACAGCATCGATTTCTTTATCAGTATCGGAGGTGACGGTACCATGTTGCGCGCCGCTACGTTCGTAAAAAACAAAAACATTCCGATTGTAGGGATTAATGCTGGGCGTTTGGGATTTTTAGCAAATGTGCAACAGGACGATATCGAAAAATTATTGCCGAATCTTTTCGAAAAACAATACCAACTTTCCAAAAGAACGCTTTTAAGTTTAGAATGTTATCCGGACCCTTGCGATATTTTCGATCTGAATTTTGCCCTGAATGAAATAACGGTTTCCCGAAAAAACACCACATCGATGATTACCATCGAAACCTGTTTGAACGGTGAATACCTAACCTCTTTTTGGGCAGACGGACTGATTATTTCTACTCCGACTGGGTCCACAGGCTACAACCTGAGTTGTGGCGGACCGGTCATCACACCGGATTCCGGCTGCCTGGTCATCACACCGATTGCCCCTCACAACCTTAATGTACGCCCGTTGATTATTTCCGATGCGACTGAAATCAAACTGAAAGTTTCCGGTAGAGAACCCCAGTTTCTGATTTCGCTGGATTCCGGCACCAAAACCATCGACAACGAAAACGAAGTACACATCAAAAAAGCCCCTTTTACCATCAATATGGTGGAATTCCCCAATGAAACTTTTCTGAAAACATTACGCAACAAATTGCTGTGGGGCGAGGATAAACGCAATTGATAGTTTTTATTGTTTTTTTCATACTATCGAGGCACAATTCCCGTTAATTATTGATTATCCAATAATTTACATCCTTAATCGCATGAAAATATAACGATTGGGGTGGTTTAGAAATCAATATTATTATATTTGCACACTATTTTAACAAAATGAACAGAATCGTACTTGTCGCTTTCTTTCTCTTGCTGTTTTCTGAAACACAGGCTCAAATCCATGAGATTGGCGTTTTTGTAGGCGGAAGCAACTATATTGGTGATGTTGGCCCAACCGATTATATCAGCCCTAACGAGCTGAGTTTAGGCCTTTTGTACAAATGGAACCGAAGTAAAAGACACTCTTGGCGTTTTTCATATACCCAGGGAAAAATTACTTCAGATGATTTGGATTCGGATGCTCCCTCAAGATATAAAAGAGGTTACAGCTTCGAAAACGAAATAAAAGAATTGTCAGCGGGCCTGGAATTCAATTTTTTTGATTTCAACCTGCACGACAGTGGCTGGATCGTAACCCCATATGTGCATTCGGGATTAAGCTATTTCCGATACGATGAACTGTATGTGATCAACGGCCAGACTGAAATAGACGAAAGCAAATGGGCCTTTGCCATCCCCATGACCGTGGGCATCAAAAGCCGTATTGCCGATAAATTTGTATTAGGACTGGAAACCAGTATAAAATACAGTTTTACAGATAATTTAGACGGAAGTAATCCTAAAAACGACGATTACAATTCCTTACGATTCGGAAACTTAAACAGCAAAGACTGGTATGTTTTCACAGGGCTCACCCTTACGTACACGTTTGGTCAAAACCCATGTTATTGCGCAGAATAAATGAATTTGAAAGACACCATAAACAAAGACAATCTACCCAAGCACCTGGCCATCATCATGGATGGTAATGGTCGTTGGGCCAAACAAAAAGGGATGTTACGTGCTTTTGGCCACGAAAACGGCACCAAAGCCGTTCGTGAAGTTGTGGAAACTTCGGCTAAACTGGGCATAGAAAACCTAACCCTTTACGCCTTTTCCACTGAAAACTGGAACCGCCCGAAACTGGAAGTCGACACCTTGATGAAACTTCTGGTTACCTCCTTAAAAGGAGAACTAAAAACCCTTCAGAACAATAGCATCCGCCTGAATTCGATTGGAAACCTGGACAATTTGCCGGCCTCCGTTAAAAAAGAACTGATGGATGTTATCGAAAAGACAAAAGACAATACACGCATGACCTTGACACTTGCGCTGAGCTACGGCTCCCGCGAAGAAATTGTCAATGCCGTGAGAAAAATAAGCGATAAAGTTAAAAATAATATAATTTCAAGTACTGATATTGACGAATCAATTATTAATCAGCATCTTTACACGCAAAATTTACCGGATGTCGATTTAGTTATCCGTACCAGTGGTGAGCACCGAATCAGCAACTTTCTGCTTTGGCAGATTGCGTATGCTGAATTCTATTTTACCGAGGTGTTATGGCCTGACTTTAGAGAAAAAGATTTGTATGAAGCAATTATCAGTTATCAGAAAAGAGAACGAAGATTTGGAAAAACGAGTGAACAAATTAAATAATACCACAATGTTTCAAAAGGCAACAAAACTACTTTTTGCTGTTTTACTATTAGGAAATATATCTACTTTAAAAGCTCAGGAAACAACTGCTCCCGAAGCCGGAAAACAATATATACTTGCCGATGTTGACGTAACGGGAAAAATAAACTACAACAAACAAACCGTAATTACTTTTGCCGGGCTTGAAAAAGGCCAACCTATAATGGTTCCGGGAGATGAGGTGAGCAACGCCATTAAAAAACTTTGGAAGCTCGGGCTTTTCAATGACATCAACTTTTACATCAACCGCATACAGAACGACAGTATCTGGTTAGAGCTGAGCATCAACGAATTACCAAAACTGAATGATGTAAAATTCACAGGTGTCAAAAAGGGCAAAATTGACGAACTGATCAAAGACAACGATCTTAAGAAAGACAAGGTGATCAACGAAAACCTTTTGACCACCACCAAAAACTACATCGAAAACAAATACAAAAAAGACGGATACTACAACACCAAAGTAGTCATAAATACTGTACCCGATTCCACTGACAATCGTTTAAACATGGTTATTGCCGTGGACCGCGGTAAAAAGGTGAAAATCAACAAAATCACCTTCAGCGGAAACTCGCAGCTAAAATCCGCAAAACTTAAAAAAGCCATGTCCGGCACTAAGGAAAAAGCGCCTTTAAACCCTTTGCGTATTTTCAAATCGTCTAAATACATCAAGGAGAAATACAACGAGGACCTAACGGCTATCGTGGACAAATACAAAGAAAAAGGATACCGTGATGCCCGTGTTACTTCAGAAACCGTTAATTTCAACAAAGAAAAGAACACTGTAGACATCAACATCAATCTTGAAGAAGGAAGAAAACATTACTTCGGAAACATCCGCTTCCTGGGGAACAGTATCTACAACAACCAGCAATTGGAGCAAGTACTTGGTATAAAAAAAGGAGAAGTTTACAATGGCAAGATGTTAGACGAACGTATTTCCGACAAGAAAAACCCGGATGCGGAAGACTTAACCAATCTATACCAGAACAACGGTTATTTATTCTCCAACATCAATGCCGTGGAAGTAAAAACGGTAAACGACACCATCGATTTCGAAATCAGAATCACTGAAGGACCGATAGCCTATTTCAACAATGTTACGGTTACCGGTAACGACAAAACCAACGACCACGTAATTTACCGTGAGTTACGTACCAAACCGGGACAGAAATGGAGCAAGGAAAACGTGGTAAGAACCATCCGCGAATTAGGCCAATTGGGTTATTTCGATCCGGAGCAATTATCTCCGGACGTCAAACCTAACGGAGCAGACGGTACCGTGGACATCAATTATAATGTAGTTGAAAAAGGATCCAGCCAGATCGAACTTCAGGGTGGTTATGGCGGTGGCGGTTTCATCGGAACCCTTGGTCTTTCCTTTAACAACTTCTCGGTTAGAAACATTTTCAACAAGAAGGCCTACAAACCGCTTCCTATGGGAGACGGTCAAAAACTGGCCTTGCGTTTACAGGGAAGCACCTATTTTCAAACCTACAGCTTATCGTTCTCTGAACCATGGTTAGGCGGAAAAAAACCAGTAAGTTTCTCAACATCGCTTTCACACAGTACGCAATATTTATACAATTATTCCTCGCGTGATGTGGACCGCAGCCAAAGTTTCAACATTACGACCATTTCGGTAGGTATGGCTAAACGATTAGCGGCTCCGGATGACTATTTCGTATTGTCAAATTCGGTATCATTCCAGTATTACAACCTGAACAATTACAACACAGGATTGTTTACCTTCGGAAACGGGGCTTCCCGAAACTTAACGTATACTATCGGACTTTCCCGAAACAGCAAAGGTCTTAACCCTATCTACCCTACTTACGGTTCGGAGTTTTCGGTTTCCGGAAAATTCACCCCGCCGTATTCCCTTGTAAATGGAGTAGATTATAAAAACTTGGACAAGCTTAAAGAAAACAAATACGTTTATTCCGGAACACAGTTTGTGGGTTCTGACGGTATTATGGTTTACCCTGGAGATTACGTAGATGTTTTACCTGGAAATTCAGATAATATCCTTCCGAAAAAAGTGGACACATGGGAAGATGCTGCAGCTGATCCGTCAAAAATCGACCAAAAACGATTTAATTGGTTAGAATACTATAAAATTAAGTTCAAAGCTGACTGGTATACAAAAATTTATGATAAATTAGTACTACGATCTTTAGGAGAATTCGGATTCTTGGGAGCGTATAATCAGGACAGAGGGTTGGTTCCGTTCGAAAGGTTCTATTTAGGAGGAGATGGTTTGGCCAATTTCTCGATGGACGGAAGGGAAATGATTCAGTTACGTGGTTATCCGAACCAGTCACTTTCACCGGTTATCTACAAAAACGGTATTCCGGAACAAATTGGAGGAACTATTTACAATAAATTCTCCCTAGAATTGCGTTATCCTATTACATTGAAACAGCAAGCTTCCATTTATGCTTTGACTTTTGTGGAAGGTGGTGCTTCGTTTGGATCGTTTAAAGATTACAATCCGTTTTCCTTACAGCGTTCCGCTGGATTTGGATTGCGAGTGTTTATGCCGGCATTTGGTTTATTGGGAATTGATTTCGGACACGGGTTTGACCCAGTTCCTGGAGAGGAGAAAAAGAGCGGCTGGCAGACACATTTTATTATTGGACAACAGTTTTAAGATTTGGCACGATAGTTGAACTAAACTTTTCAGTTATGAGAAAACATTTTTTGATTGCACTTGTAACTCTTGCAAGCGTGTTTGCAAATGCTCAAGGTAAAGGAGTAAAAGTAGGTTATATTGACATGGACTATATTCTGGAAAAAGCACCAGAATATGCCGAAGCCAAAAACCAGCTTGAACAAAAAGCACAAACCTGGAAACAGGAAATTGAGCTGAAGAAAGCAGAAATCAATAAACTAAGAGACAACCTGAATACTGAAAAGGTGCTTTTAACGCGTGAATTGATTGCTGAAAGAGAAGAAGAAATTATGTTCCTTGAAAAGGAAATGTTGGACTATCAGCAAAAAAGGTTTGGTCCTAGCGGAGATTTGATGATCCAGAAGGCCACTTTAATAAAGCCGATACAGGATCAGGTTTTTAATGCTGTTCAAGATATCGCTGAAGCCGGAAGATACGATTTTGTATTTGACAAATCTTCGGACATGTCGATGGTTTTTGCTTCACAGCGCTTCGACATCAGTGACAGGGTTTTACGTGTTTTGACCAGAGCCCAGAAAAAGGAACAGATGTCTAAAAAACAGATCAAAGAACAGGAAAAACAGGATGCCCTGGAAGATATCGCTGCTGAAAACCCTGATCAGTTAGAACGTCAGAAAAAATTGGATGAGAAGAAAGCTGCCAGAGAAAAGCTTATAGAAGAGCGTAAAAAAGCGGCAGAGGACAAGAAAAAAGCGTATGCCGAGAAACGCCAGCAAATGTTAGATGAGAAAGCGGCCAAGAGAAATCAAGGCAAAACCACTAACAAACCAGCTACAGAAACCGCTAAAGACAGCATAAAACTTTCTGACGGCAAAACCGCACCGGAAAAACAAAAAGACAGCGCTGCGGTATCAGATGCTGCAAGAAAAAAACTCGAAGCCGAAGAAAAGCGAAAACAAATCGCTGAAGACAAGAAAAAACAAATCGATGAGCGTAAAAAAGCGCTTGAAGAACGAAGAAAGAAAATATTAGAAGACAGAGAAAAGGCAAAAAAAGCCAAAGAAGAAGCAGATAAACAAAAAACAGAAAACAAGAATTAAAAATTAAATTAACTAGTATCAAAATGAAACAATTAAAAACTTTACTTATCGCTGCTGCATTATTTTTAGGTGCTAACCAGACTGTTTCAGCACAGGCAAAAGTGGCTCACATTGATGTACAGGAATTAATGACTACGATGCCGGAAATGAAAACAGCTCAGGCTCAAGTGAAAAAAATCGGAGAAACTTACGAAAAAGAATATCAGACTTTGGTTGCAGAATACCAAAACAAACTAAAAAAATACGAGTCTGAAGCTACAACCGTTGGTGAAGCGGTAAACGAAACCCGTGCTAAAGAAATGCAAGATATGGGACAACGCATCCAACAATTCAGAGAAACAGCTCAGAAGGAGGTTCAGCAAAAAGAAATGGATTTGGTAAAACCAATCATGGACAAAGCTAAAAATGCGATCCAAAAAGTTGCTAAAGCAAAAGGATACCAGTATGTATTGGATTCTACAACCGGAAGCGGTGTAATTTTAGCTGAAGGACCAAACTTATTGGCTGATGTTAAAAAAGAATTAGGATTCTAATCTTATAATTTTTTCATAAAATAAAAAACTGCCCTTTCACAAGGGCAGTTTTTTTTTACATTTGTTTTATGAGCAGCAACCAACCTATAGGCATCTTTGATTCCGGCATTGGCGGAACTTCCATCTGGAAGGAAATCCACACCCTTCTACCCCATGAACATACAATTTATCTGGCCGACAGCAAAAACGCACCGTACGGACAAAAATCCAAAGAAGAAATTCTTGCGTTAAGTATTAAAAACACTGAAATACTGCTCGAGCAAAACTGCAAAATGGTGGTAGTAGCCTGTAATACTGCTACAACAAATGCCATCAAAGAACTCAGGGCAAAATACGATATCCCGTTTATCGGTATTGAACCAGCCATTAAACCGGCCGCCAATTTAAGCGAGACGGAGACCATAGGCATATTAGCCACTAAAGGCACCATTAACAGCGAATTATTCAACCGTGCAGTGGAAACCTACTCCAATGTAAAAATAATCGAACAAATCGGCCACGGTCTGGTACAGTTAATCGAAGAAGGCAAAATGGAATCCGAAGAGATGACACAACTCCTGAAATCGTATCTAAATCCAATGGTGGAAGCCAATATCGACTATTTGGTATTAGGTTGCACGCATTATCCGTATCTGATTCCACAGATCCGAAAAATGATCCCGGAACACATCAAGATTATCGATTCCGGTGAAGCGGTCGCCAAACAAACTAAAAATGTGCTGCAAAAAAATAATCTGCTTAATCCCTCTAAAGAAGAAAGTAAGCAGATTTTCTATGCCAACAGTGACAGTACCGTTTTAAAAAACATACTCGGGTTTACCGAAAATGTTATTGAAAAAGACTTTTAATCCTCTTTGAACCAAGAAGAGTACATCACATAATTATTGGATATTCTTTCGATTTCCCCGGCAAAATCAGAGGCATTAATATCTTTTACCTTTTTAGCAGGAATCCCGGCGTAAATAGTTCCGGATTCCACTACAGTGTTTTGGGTCACTACCGAACCGGCAGCGACTATGGAATTGCTCTCAATAACACAATTATCCATAACGATAGAGCCCATACCGATCAAAACATTATCCTGCACCGTACAGCCGTGCACAATAGCGTTATGCCCAATGGAAACATTATTACCGATAACCGTCGGATGCTTCTGATAGGTACAATGGATTATTGCACCATCCTGGATGTTTACTTTATTTCCAATGGTAATGGAATGCACATCCCCGCGTACTACAGCATTAAACCATACACTACAGGAGCTCCCGAAGGTAACCTGTCCCACCACGGTAGCATTTTCAGCTAAATAACAATCTTCCGGTATTTGAGGCAAAAAACCCCTTACTTCTTTTATCAGTGCCATATACTAGTAAAAAAAAGTCCCGATAATATCGGGACAAATTAATAATTCTTTTATAATTAGTTAACTGCAGGACAGTTACAGTGGTAAGGCTCACGCTTACAGTTGAAGTTGATTCCAAGAGTAATCTGGTGGAATCCGCTGTTGTCAAACTTAATATCCCCTGTTAAATACGAGTACGTATAAGCAAACATCAGGTTTTTATAGTTTACCCCAACAATAGGTGTAATGTATTGTAATTTTTGTTCTTTAACTTCTCCATCTTGTAAATACTGTGTTCCGTCAAAACTTCTTCTGTACGAAAGACCTCCCCAGATTTTACCAAAGCTCTCCATAGTCTTGTACACTTTGATGTTGGCGTCAATCGCTTTTTCTTTAGTTTCCTGAGTCATCTGGAACATAAAAGAAGGCTCCCACTGGATTCCTTCATCGCTTCCAAAAGTATATCCGGCAGACCAAAGTACTTTTCTAAGGTTATCACTTTCCACATCAGAATAAATCTGACGTTTGTTTGCGATAGCATTTTTAACGGTAACGTGTGTATAGAAATCATTTAAATGATACGACAATCCTAAATCCACATTGAAATATGTGTATTTATCACGAACAATTCCCTGAACGGTAGGATCCGGATATTCCAAAACATTGAAACGGGTCTCATCCAAAACACTCTGGATTGCCCCCACACTGGCTCCAAACGATAACATGTTCAAATCGCCTCCAAACTGGATATGGTGTGCATAGGTAACTTTTGCCCCTACTTGTGAATGGTAACCGTTTTTATCGTTAAAAGCGATAACACCCACACCGGATTTTTGTGATTCTCCCAAAGAAGTATTGAAACTCAAAGTCTGCAATTTAGGAGCATCTTCCTGTCCAAACCATTGCTGACGTGCTGTCAAACGGACTTTCGCACAATTTGCGGCACCGGCCATAGACGGGTGAATCAAATAATAGTTATCAGAAAGATAATCTGAATATACGGCAATACCTTCCTGTGAAAAAGAAAACTGCGATACGATTAATGCAAGAACCAATAAAGGCTTTTTAAATATTTTCATAACTTTTGCTAGTTGAAACAATGTTCGTTTTTGAAAATTACAGGTCTTTTTTTGAAACCCCTCAAATATATAAATTTTTGAATAAGTAACACAACCGTAAGGAAATAATGTCCAAATAAATTTTAAACAAACCTTATCAATGTGTTAATTTTTTCTTTAAAAGGCCAAATATACTTAATCATAGAAAATATCTTCATTAAATTTGCAAAAAATCACAAAAACCATGTTAAAAGTAACAATAAAAGAGACTCAGAATCCGACGATTATGAAATTCGAATTTCCGGAGTTCATCACTAAAAGTCAGAACTTTGAGTTTAAAAATATAGACGAAACGGGAGAATCGCCTTTAGCTAAAAAACTATTCTACCTTCCGTTTGTAAAAACCGTTTATATTTCGGGCAATTTCATCGCGGTCGAAAAATTCTCGATTGTTGAATGGAGCGAAGTAAAAGAGCTGCTTGCGGAAGAAATTGAAAACTTCGTGGACAAAGGCGGAAAAATCATCAACATTGACGAATCGACTAATAAAAAAATACCGATTACCGTGTACAGCGAGACCACGCCAAATCCTTCCGTAATGAAATTCGTGGCGAGTAAAATGCTGACCAAAACCATGGTGGAATGCAAAAACATCGACGATACAGCCGCTTCTCCGCTAGCTAAGGAATTGTTCAAATTCCCTTTTGTAAAAGAAGTGTTCATCGATGAAAATTACGTTTCCGTTTCCAAATACGATATTGCCGAATGGATGGAAGTCACACAGGAAATCCGCTCGTTCATCAAAACCTACATTGAAGAAGGCAAAACCGTGATTGACGAAACACAAATCGTAAAAACCGTTCACCACGAAACACAACAGGAAGCATATTTTGACAACCTGGATGAGATTTCACAACGAATCATCAACATTTTAGAAGAATACGTAAAACCTGCGGTACAATCCGATGGCGGAAACATTGCTTTCCAATCCTACGATGAAAAAGAAAAACGCGTAAAAGTGATTCTTCAGGGTGCCTGCAGCGGATGCCCTTCCTCAACCTTTACCCTGAAAAGCGGTATCGAAAACATGTTGAAGGAAATGCTGAATGATCAGGAAATCAAAGTTGAGGCAGTAAACGGATAATTTTGCAGTTGCTCTAAAAACCCCCATAAAGAATTGGTTTTAAGGAAAATACCTGCTAATTTTATTAGCTAAACCTTAAAATTCAACACATCATGGGAGTAATGAAAGTTATAGAAATTCTATCCAGTTCCGATGTGAGCTGGGAAGAAGCCACCAGAAAAGGGGTTGCTGAAGCCGCAAAAACCTTAAAACATATCCGTTCTGCATATGTTCAGGAACAAAGCGCAGTAGTGAACGAAGAAGGAAAAGTCACCGCCTATCGCGTCAACCTGAAACTTACCTTCGAGATCAAATAATTTCAGAAATCACCGTATCTTTAAGCGTTCTAACAAGGACGCTTTTTTTATTCCCCTTGGAAAGGTGTCCGAAGGACGGGGTGGCTTCTCCGTCCCTAAAACAAGACTTATGAAAAACGAATTACAGCACGAAACCAGTCCCTACCTTTTGCAGCACGCCAACAATCCGATCCATTGGAAGGCATGGAACAACAATACTTTACAAACCGCCAAAGACCAAAACAAACTGATTGTGGTCAGCATCGGGTATTCGGCCTGCCACTGGTGCCACGTAATGGAACATGAAAGTTTCGAAGATGAAGAGGTCGCACAGGTGATGAATTCCGGTTTCGTTTCCATCAAAGTAGACCGCGAAGAACGCCCGGATGTGGATGCCATTTACATGAAAGCCGTCCAACTAATGACCAAGCAGGGCGGCTGGCCTTTAAATGCGGTATGTTTACCCGACGGCAGACCGGTTTGGGGCGGCACCTATTTCCCTAAGGAGAATTGGATGGACATACTGCAACAACTCCAGCAGTTATATCAGGACAATCCGGAAAAGATGATCGATTATGCCGAAAAACTGCATCAGGGCATACAGGTTTTGGCTGTGGTCGAAAAAAACCCTTCCGAACAATTGGCCACTACCGATAATTTAAAACCTATGGTGGAAAAATGGTCTAAAAGCTTCGATTGGGAGTACGGCGGCTATGCACGGGCACCAAAATTCATGATGCCGAACAATTATCTGTTTTTGCAACGTTACGGCTATCAGACCAAATCGAAAGACCTACTGGATTTTGTAGACCTGACCTTAACCCGAATGGCGTACGGCGGTTTGTTTGACACGGTAGATGGCGGCTTTGCAAGATATTCGGTGGATGTGCGCTGGCATGTGCCGCATTTCGAAAAAATGATCTACGACAACGGCCAGTTGATTTCCTTATATGCCCAAGCGTATAAACGCACAAAAAATCCTTTATACCAAGAAGTCATTGAAAAAACTCTTGCGTTTACCGAAAGGGAACTTTTCAATACAGATCATGCGTTTTATTCCGCACTTGATGCCGACAGTATCAATGAAATCGGCAAATTGGAAGAAGGCGCTTTTTACGTTTGGAAAAAAGAAGCTTTACAACAACTGCTGAAAGATGATTTTGAGCTTTTTGCAGAAGTCTTCAACATCAACGAATTCGGTTTTTGGGAGCACGAAAATTACGTCCTGATCCAAAGCCAGACGATCGAAAACCTCGCTTCGCAATTCGGCATGACCGAAACCGAACTGCTTCAGAAAAAGAAACAGTGGGAACAACTGCTTTTTAACGAAAGGGAAAAACGCCCGAAGCCAAGACTGGACGACAAATCCTTAACTTCTTGGAACGCTATTATGCTGAAAGGCTATGTCGAAGCGTACAAAGCTTTAGGCCACGATCATTATTTGGAAATTGCCGAAAAAAATGCACAATTCATTATTACCCGACAATGGTCCGAAGACGGGTTTCTTTGGCATTCTTATAAAAACGGAAAAAGTACCATAACCGGTTTTCTTGAAGATTACGCTTTGGTAATTGATGCTTTCCTCGCTTTATATCAGGCCACTTTAAACGAAAACTACCTGCATCAGGCCAAACAACTGACCGATTACTGTCTGGAGCATTTTTACGATACCGAAAAACAGTTTTTTGCTTTCAACCCGAAGGACAACACCCAACTCATTGCCGAACATTTTGAAACGGAAGACAATGTGATTCCGGCTTCCAATTCGGTTATGGCCAACAATTTATACGCACTGAGCCTTTTGTTTCACAACAACTATTATGAAAAAGTGGCGTTACAGATGCTGCATCACATGATTCCGTATATGGATTATGCTTCGGCATTTTCGAACTGGCTGAACCTGTGGCTGGATTTAGCCGACGACAACAAAGAACTCGCCGTTTGCGGAAAAGACGCTTTGGAAAACCTTAAAAAACTCAACGCGGAATACCTTCCCAATGTGCTGCTGGCCGGAAGTATGACCGAAACAACCCTTCCCTTTCTGCAAAACCGATTTGAACAGAACAAACTGTTGTTTTATATTTGCAAAAATAAAAGTTGTCAATTACCCAATTCATCCTTAAATCTTACGCTATCAGAACTCAAAATCTCATAACAGCCATGGAAGTCGAAAAAGTAAACAGCTTGGTCGAACATTATTTCAATTTTCTGGTGGATTATTCGCCGCGCGTTGTATCGGCCATTTTAATTACCTTCATTGGTCTTTGGGGAATCAAGATCTTCTGCAAAGTTGTGGAACGCATCATGATCAAACGCGAATTGGAACCCACACTCATCCAATTCATCCTGGACATCCTAATTTGGGGTGCCCGTATCTTATTGTTTGTAACAGTTATTTCCCGATTAGGTGTTGAAACCTCCTCGTTTGTAGCCATCCTGGGAGCCATTGGTCTGGCCGTGGGGATGTCGCTGCAGGGATCCCTTTCCAATTTTGCCGGCGGAATGCTGATCATCATGTTCAAACCGTTTAAAGTGGGCGACAATATTGAGGCACAGGGCGAAACCGGAAAAGTACTTGAAATCCATATTTTCACCACTAAAATCTTAACGGCTCAAAACCAGATCGTTTATATCCCCAATGGTGTGCTTTCCAACGGGAAAATCAAAAATTTCTCTGAAAAAACCATGCGCCGCAGTGATTTGATCGTTAGAACCAGTTATGATTCTGACATTAAAGTGGTAAAATCCAACTTGGAAGAAATCGTAAAAAACCACCCGAAGGTTTTAAAATCTCCTGCACCGGAAGTAACGGTACATGAACTGACCGACGACAACATCAATTTCGCGGTAAAAATCTGGGTTAAAAATGCCGATCTGAGCAGAGTGAGTTCCGATATTCTGGAACAGAGTAAAGGCGTGATTAAACTTTAGGCTTGGTAGTCATTACGAAATCCTTAAGGTAAAACGGCTCGAAATACGCCACATCCACAAAATCGTTTTGCAGGTACTTCGCATACGACATCGCACTCATTTCGTTAGCGGAAGGATGTATCTCGGCATCATGGTACACAAATTTATCCGAATTTAGCACCGTTTTGCATTTTGCTGCGCCGTCCCCAAGTAAGTGAAGGGTTTGGTTTAGTCCCGAATAGGTGTTTTCATCAATGATTTCCGCCTGGGTTTCTCGTATCCTGGTATGATTTTGATCAAATAAAGCCGTAAAAACTTCCATTCTTCGGGCATCGATCATGGGAATAATGGTTCCGTTTTCCACCGTAATTTTTCGGGACAACGCTTCTAATGTGTCGGTAGCAATCAGTGGAATATTCAGCGAATAACTCAACCCTTTGGCAGCAGAAACCCCAATACGCAGTCCGGTATACGAACCCGGCCCCTGACTTACCGCAACGGCTTTCAATTCCTGAAAGGTGATTCCGGCTTTTTGCAACGCCTCTTCAAAAAAAACATGCAACTTTTCGGCATGCGAGTAGCCTTCATCGGCCACTTCCAAACACACCACCGTTTTGCCTTCATTGGCAATACTTACGGAACAATTTTTCGTTGCAGTTTCAATGTTTAGGATATACGCCATCGGTTTGTAAATTATTGGCAAAGATACGGGTTTGCCGGCCCAAATTCCAAGTAATCGGCAGCAATAAAAAAAACCAAACTGCTATCAATAACAATTTGGCTTTTAAAAGTATAACTAACCTGTTTATTAAGCTTTTTCGTCTTTATCCTTGTCTTTGTCCTTATCTTTCCCCTCAGCATCTTTTTTCTTGATCCTTACTTTATCACCCGGATTAAGCTCCTTGGTAACGGTCGTATAAGGGCCAATAATGACAACATCTCCTTTTTTCAGACCGCTGACCACTTCAATATTGGTATCGTCCTGGATTCCGGTTTTAATGATGCGAATTTTTGCTTTATCGCCTACTTTCACAAAAACACATTCGAATTTTTTCTCGTCGGAACCTTTGATTTTCTCTTCCTGTTCTTTCTCAAGTTCCTCCACGATATCTTTTTTGGCAGACGTCGTATCGGCTTTCATCACCACCGCACTGATCGGCACGGCCAATATGTTTTCTTTTCTTGTGGTGATAATGTCCACAGTCGCGGTCATCCCCGGACGGAAAGGCGAATAATTAGCCGGCTTGCCTTCCATTAAATCCTGATACGATTCTTTCTCAATTCTCACCTTTACTTTAAAATTAGTCACCTGATCCGCGGTGGTGGTTGCTGTGGAAGAATTAGAAATACTGGTAACCACTCCTTTGAATTCTTTTTTCAGATAAGCATCCACTTCAATTTTAGCTTCATCCCCGATGCTGATTTTCACGATATCGTTCTCGTTCACATCAACTTCCACTTCCATATTGTTCAGGTTCGCCACACGAAGTAACTCTGTCCCTGCCATTTGTTGGGTTCCCAAAACACGTTCCCCAAGTTCTACATCCAGTCTTGAAATGGTTCCGTCAGCTGGCGCGTAAATGGTTGTTCTTCCTAAATTATCTTTGGCTTCCGTTACAGTTGCCGAAGCACTCTGCACGTTATAATACGCCGATTGCTTGTTCGCCTGCGCCACTTCATAAGCCGAAATCACTTTATCCCATTCCGCTTTGGAAATCACGCCTTTTTCAAACAAACGTTTGTTTCGGTCGTAATTTGCTTTTGCTTCTTTCATTTGGGCATCGGCCTGGCTTAATCCTGCTTTTGTCGTAGAAAGGGAAGCTACGGTTCTGTTCACCCCTGACACATAAATATCCGGGTTGATCTTTACCAACAAATCGCCTTTTTTTACGGTTTGCCCTTCTTTAATCGGTAAGGCAATAATCTCTCCGGACACTTCAGAAGAAATTTTCACTTCCACTTCCGGCTGGATTTTCCCGGTAGCCGAAACGGTTTCCACTATGGTTATGGCATCGGTTTGGGCCACTTCGACTTCTTTCCCTTCTTCATTTTTTCCGATTACCCCCGCCTTAACGAGTACTATCAGTAAAACAGTCAACAGACCTGCTCCCAGCAGTAAGTATTTCACTCTCTTTGTCATGGTTATTGTTTTTTGTACAATGGAATTCCGAAATAGAATTCTAATATTTTGGTTCTGAAAATATAATCATATTTGGTACGCAATACTTCCGATTGCGCGTTTTCCATGGCCACATTGGCCTGTGTGAAATCGAACGAATTCATCATCCCGATTTCATAACGCGCCTTTGAAAATTCATAAGCCTGTTTTCTTGCTTCCAATGTTTTTTCCGCCGCTTCATACGATTTTTTCGCATTGGCCACATCGTTATAAGCCTGATAAACGTTACGTTCCAAATCCAACTCCGTTTGTTTCAACTGCAATTTAGCTTTTTCTTCGCTAATTTTACTGCGCTGCACTCGTCCGCGGGTGGCGAAACCGTTTAGTATTGGGACGTTCAAACTCAAACCGAAAGCTGTACCGTCGAAAAGATACAACTGGTCCATAAATTTAATATCTAAACTTCCCGACCAACGGGTGTTGTATCCCAAAAACGCAGACAATGTAGGTAAATAACTCGAACGGGCAATAGAAACATCTTTATGCGCCAAGTCAACATTAGCCATGGCAACTTTGATGTCTTTTACCGATTCTTTAGCTTTTCCGACTATAGTTTCCTGGTTTTCATTAAGAACAGTGGTCATTGGGATATCATAGGCCTCATCTGCAATATCAAACGTTGCATATTCTTCCAGAAGCAAAGTTTGACACAACGCGATTTTAGAAATCAACAAAGCATTTTCGGTATTGACAATTTGCTGTTCCTGTGACGCATCCGTTGCCTTCAGATCGTAAATATCCCCTGCCGGTACAGAACCTGCATCTATTAGTTTCTGGGTTCTCTCAATATTCTCTTTGGCGATCTTGTTTTGGTTCTGCAACACTTTCAACTGTTCTTTGTTGAACAAAATCTGCAGATAGGAATTGGCTACCGACAACGCGATATCATCCTTCATTTTATCAAGGCGGTACGTATTAGCAATCTTGTTCAGTTTAACCCTTTGCAGTGATTTCCAGTTTTGAAGCCCGTTAAAAAGAGGCAAACCGGCATTGGCACGGGCACTGAACGATTTAAAAGTCTGGTTTTCGAACTGGTTCGTTGCCGGGTTAATATTGGCTCCTGTATTGATACTGTAATCTGCACTTCCGCTTATGGTAGGCAAGAAACCACCAAGAGCTTCCATTTTTTCCACATCAACCGTTTTCAGATCCAATTCGGACTGTTTGATGGAAATATTATTTTTGATCGCATAATCCACACATTCCTCCAAAGTCCATTTTTTAGACTGGGCCTGGCTTTGTATGCAAAAAAACGAACTTAAAAAAAACAGTGTTTTAACCACTAGTATACGTTTCATAGGCTTAGAGTTGACAAGAGCGTTACAAAGATATAATTTTGAGAGTAATCTCTTATTCTTAAAACCCATAAGACGCATTTCTTTACAAAAAGTTACACGCTGCAACCAATAAAAATTTTACATTTACACCCATTTAGCACAGTTTTCATGAAAGCATTTTTATCCTTATTAGCCGTTTCAGCCTTATTGACAACACTTATAGGCTGTTCTTCCACCAAAAAAATTGAAGCGCTCAAGCCGCTGCCCAGCGACAACACCCCAATGGTTATCAAAACCACAACCTCCTACATCAACATGCCGGTGGAAGTTCCGCTAAAAGAGGTTGAAAGCCAGTTAAACAAAACCTTAGCCGGACTGATCTATCAGGATACCATCATTGCAGACGATGATACCGAAATGAAAATCTGGAAACAGGCTCCCATCAAATTAATTGAGAAAAACGGCAAGATCCAATCGGTCTTACCTATGAAAATATGGATCCGCGTAAAATACGGCAGCGAGTATCTAGGATTGAGCGATATGAAAGACATCACCCTGAACGGAACCATCAAACTGCTGAGTGATGCCAAGCTATCCAACTGGAAACTGACGACCACTTCCGTTATTGAGGATTTTGAATGGAGCGAGAGCCCTTCCATCGAAGTAAAAGGCCGACATATCCCTATCACCTATCTGGTAAACCCTACGCTGCGCATTTTCAAATCGAAAATTGCAAAAAAATTAGACGAAGCCATCAACAAATCAACGGATTTCAAACCTCAGGTTTTAAGTGTACTGGAAAAACTGAGTACCCCTTTCCTGACTAGCGAACAATACGAAACCTGGTTCAAAATGGTTCCAAACGAATTATATGTGACCGATGCCGTGCTGTCCAAAAACAAGATTACGATGGACATGGGACTGAAATGCAACATGCAGACCATTGTAGGCCAACAACCAATAAGCACCTTCAAAAAAGAAAGCATCGTCTTGAAAGCCGTTAGCAAAATGCCTAATAAAATTGAAGCTTCTGTAGCTGCTGTTTCCACGTACGAAAGCGCTTCAAGAATCCTGACCAAGAATTTTCAAGGACAGACTTTTGGCTCCGGTAAACGCCAAATAACGGTTCAGAAGGTGGATGTTTGGCACAAGGACGGAAAAATGATCATTGCGCTGGACATGATCGGAAGTGTAAACGGGACGATTTACCTGTCCGGCTTCCCTAACTACAATGCCGTTACCAAAGAAATCTATTTCGATCAGATGGACTATGTCCTGAACACTAAAGGCCTTTTAACCAAAACTGCCAATTGGTTGCTTAGCGGCATGATTTTACGCAAAATCCAGGAGAGTTGCCGCTATTCGATCAAAGGGAATCTGGAAGACGGAAAGAAAAACATGCAGCCGTATTTAAGCAACTACTCCCCGATGAAAGGCGTTTTTGTGAATGGCTCACTAAATGATTTCGAATTTGACAAAGTAGAATTGACCGATAAAGCCATTATCGCTTTTATCAAAACATCCGGGCAAATGAGTGTCAAAATTGACGGAATGGAATAAGTTGTTGTAAGCAAAATAAAAAAGCAGTTTCTTTCGAAACTGCTTTTTTATTTATTGGCTTGTTTTTTCTTTCCATATTTTAATCGGTAGATCGCATAACCGAGCCCTGCCACCAGTATATAGGGAATCGCCATCAGATAGACAATACCATCGTTTACGGCTTCAGCCTGGACACCGGATTCTTCACTTTCCAGTGCGGCACGGCACATCGCACACTGCGCCTGTCCATCGAGAGAAAAGAAGAAGGAAAACAGAAGAAAGAAAAGAATAAATTTCACTCCTCCAAATCCCTTTGCTCTTTGTGCTTGTTTCATTTTTCTAATGCACATAATAAGGCGAAATCATCAAATATACAATCACCCCCGTAACAGCCACATAAAGCCACAACGGAAATGTTATTCTGGCAATCTTCTTATGACGTTCAAAACTCTTGGAAATAGCTCTTACATAGGTAATCAAAACAAACGGAATGATTACGATAGACAAAAGAATATGTGTAATTAAGATAAAGTAATAGATATATTTCAGCACACCTTCTCCTCCGAATTTTGTAGAGTCTGCCGTCATGTGATAAGCAACATACATCCCTAAAAAAGCAACTGAACAGGCAATAGCTATTTTAATCAGGATTTCATGCAAGGTTCTTTTACCGCTCTTAATCGCTAAAATGGCCATCAGCAAAAGAACAGCCGTAATGCCATTAATTGCTGCATAAATAGGCGGTAAAAACGAAAGGGGTTGTACATCATACCCTAATTTTCTGAGATTCACCCCAAACAATAAAGCCACTACTAAAGGTATCGTGACCGATAAAACGACAATCCATTTATTGTATTTCTTTTCTATTGACTGATCCATTATTCTTCCATTAATTTTTTAATATCTTCTTTCAACATATCGATGCCTGGCTGTTCCAAACCGTCGTAATACAAAATCGGGTTATCGAATTCGTCTCTTCTGCAACGGATATTCCCTTCCTTATCGACCAGGGCAAACATTCCGGAATGTTCAAAACCTCCCGGTACATTTTTATTTTGGCCGGCGTACAGGTTAAAACCGGTCTGGGCTAATTTAAAAATATAATCTCTGTCTCCGGTTAAAAAATGCCAGTTATAATGTTTAACACCCAATTGTTCGGCATGGTTTTTAAGATGTTCCGGGGTATCGGTAGTAGGGTCGATGGTTATCGAAGCAATGCCAAAATCCGGCTTTCCGTAAAACTCTTTTTGCAGTTGCAGCATGTTCTGGTTCATACGTGGGCAAATCGTAGGACAGGTTGAAAAGAAAAACTCAACCACATATACTTTCCCCAGATAATCTTTGTCTGAAATTTTTTTATGCTGCTGATCGGTCAATTCGAATTTAGGAACAGGACCTACCATATGCAAATCAGATTTCTGGAACTTGGCCACGATTTTAGGCACGGCCCAAATCCCGAAAAGCAAAACGATAAAAGAAATACCGATATAGGATTTATTTTTCATGAATTAAATTTTTCGCTTGTTGTTTTTCTTTAAGGCCAAACGGTATTCTGCCAGGATAATCTTAACGTCATCCGCCATTTCATTATGCAGATCTGCAGCTGAAATCGTATTGTAACCTTCTTTATATTCCTCTTCGCCTTTCTTGTTTTTACCTTTACGCCCTCTAAGGTTTTTGTCTTTATCGATGATAAACACATTCGCCGTGGCATTGTTCTGGTTCAGTTGACCGACAAGGTTCAGTTTACTATAAAAACCTGAAATAGCCTCCGGTTTGACAAACACAAAGTGCCAGCGTGACATATCCGAGATACGGCTCAATTCCGTATAGACTTGCTGCGCCCCTTGCTCCATGCCTTCCGGCAGTATGATCACCACCTGAAAGTCTTCAAATTCACGGTTTTTATTATAGATTTTCTGCTGTAAATTAAAAAGATTCCCTTTTTCTTTCACCAATTCGGTACCCGGGAAACCCAAGATGGTAATTTTCCCCTGAAGCTTAACCTCTTCCCCTTTTAACGACTTACTTAACGGCAATTCAGGAATGTTTGGTGTTACGGTAGGCAGCTTCGCAAAACTGTTTACCCCGGAAGCAAAAAACAGGTAAGCACAGATAGGCAAAGCAAAAAGAATCGTCAGAACAATGTATTTCTTCATTTTCAATATTTTTCCGGTACAAAAATAAAAAAAGGCACGCAAAGCGTACCTTTTTTATTCGTTAATATGGTATTAAAATATCCATTTATAGTGAGAAGTGTTGAAAACTTCATAAACATAATCCGCTTCAACCAACAAGATAAACACTAAATAAAGAATAAGGAACACCAACGGCCCAACAATTGACCATCTTAAGTTACTTTTCTCCCCTTCCAAGTGCATGAACGCCCACATGATGTAGTATGCCTTCACAACTGTCAGGATAATGAAAATCCAGTTCAATAAATTCATCGACAAAAGATTTGTCATGTATAAAGTATGCGGCTTCGTAATACCTAACCATACCTCTACAATTGTTACTAAGGAAAGAAACGCAAATACGCCCCAGATTCTCTTTGTATTAGATTCGTGTGAATGTCCCATGATAAAAATCTTTTGTAAATTATACTAAATAGAAGAATGTAAATACGAACACCCATACTAAATCTACGAAGTGCCAGTACAATCCAACTTTCTCAACCATCTCATAGCTTCTTCTCTTCTCATACGTTCCAACGATCACATTTAAGAAAATGATGATATTGATGATCACTCCAGAGAATACGTGGAATCCGTGGAATCCGGTAATGAAGAAGAAGAAATTCGCAAACAACTTATGACCATACTCGTTACGGTACATATTAGCGCCTTCCACTACCAACTTAGCCTCTTTCAAACGCTCTAACGATTGCTCTCTGGTAAGAATGGTTTTCTTCTTATTTGCATTGATTACTTCAGTTCTAACGCGAAGATCAGGGTTTGCCTTAAATCCTTCCACTACTTCTTCAACAGAGTATGTAGAAAGGGTTGGTTCGTCCATATACCAAACACCGTCTTTACGCTCTAATTGCTCTCTTTCTTTTGGCAAGTGTTGTGCAAAATCGGCAATAGCCACTCTTTCACCTTGTCTGTTCACAAACTGCAACATGGAACCTCCTCTTGTTTCAACAGCTCCGTGAGAACCCTGAATGAAGTTTTTCCACTCCCAAGCCTGAGAACCAACGAAAATCAAACCACCTAAAATAGTCAAAGCCATATAGATAGCAACTTTCTGCTTCTGCAATTTATGTCCCGCATCAACAGCCAATACCATTGTTACGGAAGAAAAGATTAAGATAAAAGTCATTAAAGCCACATAGTACATCGGCGCATCCACACCGTGTAAGAACGGAAAGTGGGTAAACACTTCATCGGCAATTGGCCATGTTTCAATAAATTTAAATCTCGAAAAACCATAGGCTGCAATAAATCCTGAAAAGGTCAAGGCATCTGATACGATAAAAAACCACATCATCATTTTGCCATAACTTGCTCCCATTGGCTCATTTCCGCCATCCCAAGTTTTTTCGTTAGTAGCTGTTGTAGTAACTGTCGCTCCCATTGTAAAGTTATTTGTTAAAAAGTTCCCAAATTTACATTTTTTTTCTATTTGTAGAAATAGAAAAATAAAAACAAATACAACCACAGAAAATCAAGAAAGTGCCAAAACATTGCACCAAGCTCAATACCAAGGGTTTGTGTAGAATTGTATTTTTGTTTAAAATGATTATAAATTATAATTAAAAGTGCGATTGTCCCCCCAATTAAGTGGGCAACGTGCATAATTACGAACGCATATAAAAACGAAACCGTAATCGACCCTGAACTACCCGTAGGCACATATCCACTGTCAAAAAGTTGGTTAAACCCTTCAAATTGAAAATAAATAAAGATAATCGCTAAAGCTAAAGTAATCAAAAGATAGGTTGTAGCAGCACTTCTTTTATCCTTTTTAATCGAAATTTTTGCCAGATGAAAGGTCACACTGCTTACCAACAATACAACAGTACTTATCACAAAAGCATTCGGCACATTCATATCACTAAGCCAGTCCGGACGCGATTTGCTGATAACAAAAGCACTGGTTAATCCGGCAAACACCATCACGATACTTACCATAGCAAACCACAGCAGCATTTTATACGACCTTGCTTTTCTTTCTTTTTCTTCCTGAATTGACATTTCCATAACTACTGTAAAAATTTATCCACAACATAAACCACCTGAAGCAATGAGATGTACGACACACTCACCAACATCAGTTTTTTAGCTGCTTTTTCATCCATTTCTTTATAAAGCTTCACCGCAAAATACAACATCCACAACCCTAAAAGCAATACTACTACTGCGGCTATATAACTCAACTTTAAATCACCTGTAAAACCAACTACGGGAATCAACGAGGCAATGATAAGCCAAACGGTGTATAATATAGTTTGCAAAGCGGTTTTCTTGTCCTGTTTACCTGTAGGCAACATAAAGAAACCAGCCTTTTCATAATCTTTGTATAAAAACCAGCCAATTGCCCAAAAATGAGGGAATTGCCAGAAAAATTGAATCAAAAACAAAGTACCGGCCTCGATACCGAATTCATTGGTCGCTGCCACCCATCCAAGCATGAACGGAATAGCACCAGGGAAAGCCCCCACGAAAACCGAAAGCGGCGTCATCGTTTTTAAAGGCGTGTAAACACTGGTATAGAGGAAAATCGAAATCGCTCCGAACATTGCAGTTTTAGGATTGATCGCATATAGAATTGCCAACCCGACAACAGTTAAGACCGCCCCTAAAATAAAAGCATTTTGCTTAGAGATACGACCGGAAGGAAGCGGACGGTTTTTAGTTCGGTCCATCAGAGCATCCAGATCTTTTTCGATAATCTGATTGAAAACATTGGAAGCTCCTACCATGCAATAGCCTCCGACAGCCAAAAGAATAAAGGTTCCCCACTGAAACGGATGCTCGTCCGAGAACCCTAAAAGATAGCCTACAATAGAAGAAAAAACCACACTAATAGCAAGTCCTGCCTTAGTGATCTCCTTAAAATCCACAAAAAGACCCGTCAGTGTGACGGTTTTTTCAGAAGTATTCAAAGTGGTTTTCATTTAATTGCTTCAATCGGCGGCAAATATACTTCAAAAAAAGGGATTATTTCAAAAGCAAAACCCTAAAATAAAAGCACAAATTCAGTTTTAACAAAAAAGGCAGCCTTTTCAGCCTGCCTTTTCTTTCTTATTGCTCCATATGTTTTTTCAAATCGTCCAATCCGGTTTGCAAGGCACCACCCAACTCCTTCTCCATATCCATTACCAACAACATTAAATTCATCGGATAAGGCATCGCCCCTTTAAAACCCCATTTGACTTTTGTTTGGTTTGGCCCCATAGATTCGGTAATAAAATAAGCATCATCTTCTGCCTCAAAAGGCTCCTTGAAACGCAATTTCACATCGATACGTTCGTTTTCGACAATCTTTACGATTTCCTGCTCACCTTTACCCACTTCTTTATTGGTACTTTCCCAGGCCGAAACAAAACCAACCTGACCATCGTTGCCTTTATATTCTTTTTTCATGTTTGGGTCTTTTTTGCTCCAAACACTGAAATGGTCCTGGTTTTTCAGGTTTCTTATAAACCCGAACACTTCGGCTTCCGGCTTGTTGATGATCACTTCACGCTCCACGGCGTATTCTTTACCGACAAATAAACCGGCAATCATCACTATCGCAAAAAGAGCGACAATAAACAACACTAATCTGATTAGGATTTTCATACTTTAAATTTTTTGATTGTTCTTAAAAGTACGAAAATATTTATTACAAACGATTAAAAATCATAGTACCAGTTAAACAAATCTGAACGCAAACCTATTGAAAACCAAGCCGTATTTGACTTAAACGTAGTAGCGGTTTCAGAAGCCGGATCAAAATTGCGGTAAATGAAATTTCCGAAAACCTTCAGGTTCATCACCGGATTTACGGTATATCCTGCCTGCAGATCAGCAATTAAGATATTGGTTTTATTTCCCTGACCGACTTTCACGCCTGTTTCATTGGCTCGCGGATGTTCTTCATCATTATAACTCAGGTAAATATTCCCCCCGTAATTTAAGTAATTCGGCGAATCGGCAAAATCGAATCCTTTTACCCCGACATTGATTTTAGCATCGGCAAACCATCTTCCTTTGTAATAACGGGCAATAGCCACAAATTCCCTGAAGTTGCCGCCCCACAAATGTCCCATGCTCTGGTTGTTGTGCGCATAATTGGTTATCACGCTGCTATGCGAGTACACATAAGGCCTAACATGGTTGTATTCCGCCTGCACCATCAGATTTTTAACTCCAAAAGCATCATAATACTTACCGCCTAACTGGTAGGCAAATTTGTTTTTCCAGCTTTGGTTTCCGGAACGCATATCGCTTAAGGAAAACTCATCCAACAGGAACTGTCCGTAAAAATTCACCCTGCTGTTCCATTTGTATTTTGAGGTAAGCCCCAAAGCCGCATTTCCGGTTTTGGAAGACGAGGTAAACTCTACGGTCCTGTAAAAAATAAGCGGGTTCACAAAACTCATATCAAACCCACGATCGTTGGTATTGGTCCAAATAACCGACTCAAAGAAGCCTAAATTCCAGCGTTTGTTCACATTCCAGCTCAAGTAGTGGTTTGCCATGTATTTGGTAGCATATGTTCCGTCTACGGTAACCTCCGGACGAACGTCTTTCAGCCACATATAGGTATTGGTGTATTTAATTTTCCAAAAAGTCGTATTGATTTTAAAAAAAGGATAAGGACTGGCTGCATCACTCGTTAACAAAGAACGGTAACCGTCACCCAAAAAATTTCTGCCATACCCCAACTGCAGATTGATCGTCTCGCTGGGTTTGTAGGTCAGGTTGGCTTCTGCGGATGGAAAATCATAACCGTCTGTTTTGAAACGCTTCGCAATTCCTATCCCCGGAATAATGGCAGGGTTTCCCCCGGAAGGTTTAATCGTTTCTGCATAAAAATTATAGTAGTCTGCGAAACGCCCCTGACTTTCATAAATACCGGTGGAGAAGAACAATTCTTTCCCCAAAGCCCCCTGAATCTGGATTCCTCTGGTGTTTACGAAAGTACTCTTAACCACTTCACTTTCAAAGTCTTTTCCCATGCGGAAATCCACAATCGGATTCATGGTAAACCAATACTTTTCCCCTTGAATGGCCACCAGGTTTTCGTTCCATATTTTTCGTCCAACCCAGGAATCAGTCTTCCTTAGATTTTTTTCGTAGTTTGCTTTAAGGTCGTAATATTTCGAAACTTCTGCATACGAATACGGTTTGGAAGCCGTGTGGTTGTTAGTGCCGACCATATTCAGCGCGGCATCGAACTGACCATAATTATTATGGGTAAATGGCAGGTTCAACGAACTTTTAAACTGCGGATTTTCAAATTTTTTATAAACGATTTTATCAAACTCACTGTTCTCAGCATCCGGATTGATTACATCGTTTTTACGTTTGGTGGCGGCCACTTGTTGTTCTTCTTCCGATAAAAAAGCAGCAGGCTGCACCAACGGTATTGCAATCTTGACCGAATACTTGGCATATACAGGTTTCCCGGAAAATTTAGCCGGCTCCACTTTTGGCAATTGGCCAAAAACGCGTTTAGTTTCCTCGATAAGCTCCGGAAAGGCAGCATCGGTATACAAAACCTTAAACCCACCCAGCGTATCGACTTCAAAAAGCGCTATCACCGTGCCTTTATAGTTTTTTTCAGAAACCGATTGTGGCACCTTATAATTATTAAAAATAAAGTTTTGAAGCGTATTGTAAAAACAAGCCTCCTGCTGCAAACCGGCCGACTGGCACTCCGGAAAAACCGGCAATTGTTCTTTATTGGTCTGTGCCCCTAAGGATTGAAAAAAAATAACCGCAAAAAATAGTTTTAGAAAAGTATTCATTTAAACCGTTCAAAAATTAATATTCATTTTCAGAAACTTCCCCGTTAACAATTGCTTTCGCGGAAGAAGTTCCAATTCTTTTCACACCCAAACCGATCATAACCAAAGCCTCCTCATAAGTTCGTACACCACCGGCTGCTTTCACCGGCAATGGGCAGGAATTCTCCAGCATCAGTTTGATAGCCGGAACCGTGGCCCCATTTGGCAAATTATCTTGCGTTTTATAAAAGCCCGTGGACGATTTCACAAAAACATTATCGTATTGGTCTTCTTTAAAATTGGACACCACCACATTTTTGATTAAGGCCGTGAGCTGTACAATCTGATGATCATCCAGGGCAGCGACTTCAATAATCCATTTCACTATCTTATGATGGGATAATCCCAATTTGGTTGCTTCCAGTACCTGTTTTTTAACCCAATCCGTTTCTCCGCGCTTGAAAGCCTCATAATCGATTACAAAATCCAGGTCATCCGCACCGTCCTTGATCGCCTTTTGCGCCTCTTGCAGTTTAGCTTCCAGCGTTCCGCCACCATCGGGAAAATCTATTACAGTTCCTATGGTTAGTTTTGAATGCTGTTCCGCAATCATTCCCTTAGCCATGGCAACCATATCCGGACGAATCATGATAAGTTTGAACCGCTCATCAATAGCTTCCTGAATAAAGCCTTTAACGATCTTGGCGTTGTCAACTTTGGTCAAACCCGCTTGCGAAGGTGTTTTCAGATAAGTCGAGTCTAAATAGTTTCTGATATCCATACGATAAAAATAAAAAAATCCCACAAGCGTGGGATATTTATTTGTTTTTTATTGAACCGATTTTGAATTTCTGTCATACATTTTCACCATCGCCATAACAACAACTCCCACCAAACTTCCAGCTACATTTGCCAAAACATCTAATACATCCGCTTTACGCGTCTCAGTAAAGGCATCCTGCAACAACTCGATGATTGTTCCGTAAAGCAATGTTGCGACTACAATTACAATTGCCGTCACAAAAAAACTCCAGTCAGCGAAGCGTTTTTTCAGATAGAGAAACCATAAAACCGTAAACACCATGTAAAACAACAGATGCACAATTTTATCAAATCCCGTAACGGCCACATTAGGCACATCACTTGTGCTTATCAGGCACGCCACAGCAATGGCTAAGGTCCAAAAAAAGGCTAATAGAAAATTTTTCTTAGGCGCCAATCAGTCCTTTATAATCGTCTGCCGATAATAACCCGTCAATTTCTGAAGGATCGGAGATTTTAACTTTAATCATCCAGCCTTTTCCGTAAGCATCGGTATTAACCGCTTCCGGTTCTGTTTCAAGCTCTTCGTTGAATTCGATAATCTCACCTGAAAGGGGTAAAAACAAATCTGAAACTGTTTTCACTGCTTCAACTGTTCCAAAAACTTCGTCTTTAGCCAAAGTCTGATCAAGGGTTTCCACTTCAACATAAACAATATCCCCAAGCTCTTTCTGAGCAAAATCGGTGATTCCTACTGTTGCAATATCGCCATCAAGGCTAACCCACTCGTGGTCTTTGGTGTACTTTAAATTAGCTGGTATGTTCATTGTGTTTAATTTTATTGCGCAAATGTACTTTATTCGTTTTAACTAAAAAAGATTTCGTGATTAATTTCCGAAGTTATAACGCAACGTAAACCCGGAACGGATGTTCGTAATCGGGAACGTTGTGGAAATAACTGCTTTTGAGAACGTATGGTCGTAGTAGAAAATCGCTGTCAGGTTTTTACTGAAAGAATAATCCGCGGTGAACTTAATCGACCATAAATCCTGACCACCGGCCAATTGGTTGTTATCATAATCCAGATAACGCACGATCGTTTTACTGTTTCGGTAAGACAAATCCGCTTTCAGGTTCAAATCACTCTTAATCACCCCGCCATTACTTTCCGCCAGACTTGAATTGAACGTTACGTCTTTGAAACGATATCCTAACCCTACAATATACTCATTTCCTTTCACCTCGGTTAAAAGGTTATTGTCAAAACTCAGGGACATGGCTCGGTCTTTCTTCATTTCTGCCAAAATCTTGAAAGAGTTCTTCATCTCAAAATCCACACGCACCAAAGGATTGAACTGTTCCACAAGGTTGACATTTGAGATAATGGTTTTCGGCTGGAAGTTTCCGCCGGAATCATAGGTAGCAACATCCGGATCGTATTCAAAATTCGAACGGAACGAGTTGACGGTATACGAAGAACGGTACCCGTGCTGAATTGAAAAACGTTTGAACGTATCTTTAAAGAACTGATAACGCATCATACCCGTATATTTAATATTCCAGTTCGGAAGCGGGAAATCCCTGAAGGCTGCCAAAGAAATCTTGGACTCTCTCTTATCACTGTCCACACTGTAAAACCCGGTGTAAGCTCCCAAAAAGGCCGGAATCAATACCTGCTGGCTGTTCTTACCAAATCCAATCGGATAACCGAAGTTCGGACTGCTCGCATCTGTATTAACCGGATAACTTGTCGTTCCGTAATGGGCTGTTGCCAAACGGTCAGCAATGACTCTACGGCTATTGATAAAGTCCTCAAACGGTGACGAAATATTTTCATTACTTGTTTTAAAGGCCGATCGTAACATCACCGTGGTAATGGAAAAGTTTCCAAAACTGTGTGGCGAATGCGGGTTGTAATCTCCGTTTGCCGAAACATCATACTGCTCGGAGAAATTCTTACTATAATTTCTGTCGGCACTCAAATCGATTTTAAAATCAGGGAATAATTCCAACTGACCTGTTACATTAAGGATCTTACTTTTTACCTGAGTAAAACTTTGGTTAAACTCCGGATAATAAGTCAACCAACCGTTACGGGCTGCTTCATAACGGACATCTGCTTGGCTACCTAACACGAAACCTACTGTAGGCCTTGAAGTCCCTAAAAACCCAACACTTGGCAAATACCCCGGAAGCACAGTTCCTTCATTTTGGGTATAATTCACCTGAAGGGTTTTCAAACTCGTTACTATACCGATAAGGCGTTGTGCGAAAAGGCCGCGATCAACGGTTTGTTGCTGATTGGTCTGCTGTAAACGCTGTCCCGGCTTAGGCGCTGTCGTTGGCTTAGGTGCTGCAGGCTGTTTTTTGGTCTTCGTCAACCCAACATATTTGTACAACGCATCCATATTGAAGGTTGTATTCAGTTTATGCGAACCGTTATTCTGAATGGTATTTCCTAAATCGAAATTAGAGCCTTGGTAATCAATATTTGAAAAGGCATCGGAAGCTCGTTGCCAACTGTAATCACTGGTATAGGAATACGTCGACTTCACAAAACTCAATACCGGAATCTTATTGATCGGTAAATCATAGTTCGCCACCAACTGCTGGGTATGTAAATTCGGTTCCCCGATGTTAAAATAATCGTGCCATACATTCAAATCATCAATCGGACGATTTTCTTCATCCAGATAATTACGAACGATATTGCTGGTGTTAACGGCATAGTTAAACTTCAGCGATTTTGTAAGGTTGAAATTAAATCCGTACTGATAATTGAAGAAGTAATTCCTTCTGTACAACGGATCCAATCCGATACCTTCCACTTCAACCTGTCTGAACTGCTGTCTGTTATATTGTCTCAGGATATTAGACGAAAACGAAATATTGTTTGGCAGGTAATTGAAGTTGATATCGCTCAACAACTTCCAATAGCTGCTTTTTTTGAAAAACTTAGTGTTTTTGAACGGCTCCACGGCTTTCGGCTTAAACGTATGCGCATAATCTGCGGATGTCCTAACCTGCTGGTCCAACAATTGCTCGATCTGGAAATCGTGATGCTCCATTTCATTATACGAATAGGAAAGTGTCAGGTTTTCAGGGTCGTAAAAATGTTGTTTTTGCTCAGGCGCGCGTTCTTTTTTAACCCCAATAAAATTGATACTGGTTCGCTTGGTATAATCAATAGCACGGTTTTCGATATTTTTTTTCTCAGCAGCATCTTCGGTAACATCCAACAACTGCTCAAGTTCGATATCCTGATAAAACGGATCGAATTTCGGGGTAATGATTTCCTCACCAACACCGTAGTTAAAAGGCAATGTGATGCCCCATTTCTTAGGCAAAAGCTTCCCAAGATTGATATTCGAAACCAAATTATACTGTAAAACGTCTTCACGACTTCTTTCGTTTGGCCCTTCTTCTAAAGCACCGAATCCGATGGTCGATCTTTTACCGGTTGCGGAAACATTTGCAAAATCGGCAAAATTGGCATCAAGATTTGCTACAGCTGCCCATCCGCCTTTGTTATCCATATCCGACATTCTTAGCTCGTTAAACCAAACCTCTCCGCGAATCACATCACCCGATTTGTTTTTCAAGCCGACCATGATGGTTCGCACTAAACCGAAATTAGGATTACCTTTAATCCCTAAGGTCAATGCGTTTTCCCTTCCGCTTAATGAAGCTTCCAGAAAATCCTCAGGCACGAACTGTATCCCGTCGGCAAGGTTATCATCCGGAGGCAGGTTATTTTGTAAGGCAAGAATTTTTAGCTTGGTCAATACATCCAACGGCAATTCAATCTCGTTTGCCGACGGCCACACCTGTCTGCTGTCAGATTCCCCAAAAGCGGTTGTTTTCAGTTTAATTTCCGCCTGATAAAAATTCTCGGTAAAGTCATTTCCAAAACGGATAAAAGCAATCATATCATCATCCTGAAGGTCCCCTGGATCTCCATCCGGTACAAGTGATTCGGCATGAAGGAACATTCTCAGTTTTTTGAACTGACGCATGTCTACATTCACATTCTTGAAGACCGCTCTCGCATCTCCATTTTCCAAACCTCCCGAGCCCGAGCCGTCCTTGCTGTAAACACGTAAGGAAAGTGACTGTTCGTTTTGATTGATTATGGAATTATTATTATTCAACTGCTCGCGGACAACACCCGGAGGCATGACATATTTTATCGGCTCGCGCTGGCTGTTCTCCTGTATATTCAGTGAGGTTACATCGAAACCGGTATTATCATCTCCGACATTACTATCGGTTTCGTCCAACGAAGACAAGTACCTTCTCCATTCCCCGCGAACCAAATCCAACGCACCGAAACGCAAGGTTATATCTTCCTGGAACCCGGACATATACATCCTCATAAAACGAATAGATCGGAAATCCGTAATGGACCCGATAATGTTATCCGGATCATTCTGCAATTCCAAAATCGGGATTTTATATAAAACCCAGCGTACTTTTTTGGTACCACCGGATACCGGAACAGCGTCATTCACACGCGTATCGGCAACATAATCCTGCCCAACCACAGGGTTTGGTTTGATAGGAATATTAACCTTAAAATAGGCATTAATCGTATTCATGGTGTTGTCTCGATTAATATCTTCCACATCCGGTAACGTAGTGGAGCCTCTGTTGGTATCGCTTAATCCTACCGGTGAATTTCCTTCAACCCCGTTATAATTTCTGTAGCGCTGGATTACGCCCCCGCTGGCATTCAAATAGTACTGATAGTTATCTGCGGCCGGATCGGGATTGGCAGCAAAACCGGAGAACTTAACCGCTTCATCCGCATCGGTAAGCCCGTTATACCCTACATCCTGAACGGCTCTATTGGCGTCGTTGGTATCAAAAGCATAAATCAAAGACTGGGAATATGGGATCTTACCCCAGATCGAGGTATTGGTCTGTGTGGACGAACCCGCTTCCGGAAGTCCGTTTTCATATAGTTTTCGTCCGTCATTTAAGATGTCTTCCGAAATTTCACCAAGATTAAGGGTTAATGTCCCTAAATTGGTTTCAGGCGTAACATCTTCCGGACTGTCATTCGGATAATAAGGGTCCATCATCCAAAACTGAACATATTCCACATTGGCCTGTTCAAAGTTGGTAGAGTTAATGGAACGCGTAATACCTCCCCAGTTTTGTGTTGGGTTCGGCAAGGCATTCGTTATCGGATCTGCCGCCGGATTAAAGTTATACGGCCCTCGTTCCTGTGGGTAATACGATAAATCCAACGTACTCACCACCGTACTTTGTCCTTGGGCAATATCGGTATTCGGGTATAACTCTTCACTGTAAACCCTTCTGACTTTGTTCGAACGCAAATCTGCCTCTGATATTCCTGCCGGACGTTGGGAATCCACATAGAATACCGGGTCAATGGTGTACCAGGAAAGTTTAGCCCTTTTGTAACCGACATTTAAATTCTCCGGAGGCGTAGTCTCATCATCGTTAATCCCATCAAAATCCCCTTCCAATGGCGTACTGGACAAGAACCATGATTGTGGGGAACGCATGTCGATAGTCGTTAACGAGCCTTCGAAATCGTCCACATAAACAGTTGCTTCTCCATTAAAACTGTCGTTTTTGGAAGCCCCTGGCATTAAGTACGCAAACTCTCCACGGAAAGAGATATTTGAAGGAGCATCCGTATCAAGGTTGGGTAATTTATTAACCATTCGGGTAAAGAAAGGCACTTCTGTCGAATAGTTTGCGTTTAGGCCAAAAATAGTATTGTTTACCGATTCCTGACCGTAGTTCGATTTTTGGGTGAATGGTCGTTCAGACATTCTAAGCAAAGTACCGCCTATCTGAAACTTATCGTTGAACTTATGTTCTACATTAACCCCGAAAAACCTTCTGGTTTGCTGTCCGAAAACCGAATTGTTCTCAAGGGAAACCTGAATCGGGGTATTGGAAGCCTGCAAAGAAGGATCAAGAATCTGCACGCGGCCTCGCTGATAATCTACGGTATAATCGATCCCTTCCACTAAAACCCTACCACCGGCTGTTACCACAACAGAACCTTGAGGCACGTTGAAAGCGCCAATGGAAATTCCATCTCCGCCTGTAGATTTAAACCTACCTTTTAACTGATATTTATTCTTCGCACTTTCCTGCAACGCCGCTGCCTGTGACTTCTGGTACATGCTTCGGAAAACATATTTGTTCTGATTCACATTGAACGTAGTGGTCGTGTTTTGTTCATTATAATCTTCTGTCGGGCTGGTTCGCAATTTCTCGAAAAGCTGTTTACCAAAAGGCTCTACAGTAGTAAAAATAATTCGCCCGTTCTGCGGATCCACGGTCATACCAGGTATGAAATCAAAGAAACCGTCTCCACCTTCCTGCGGGTCATTCGTATAATTCAGACGGTCCATGTTCATCACCTTAAGAAGTGGTGTTTCGGCAACATTTGATGGCAACGGTAACGGTATGTTTCCGGCTGCATCCTGATAAGGCCTGATATAGTTCAACGGTGATGGATCGGTGTATAAAATGTTGAAACGGAAATCTTCCTGACTTAACTGAAACGCGCCCGGAATCTGATAGATGTTTTTCATCATTAAATTCCAAACCGGCTCATTAACACTGTTCAGGTTACTTTTAAGCATTTTCAGCAACAAACTCTGAGTTGTCGGAATACCACCGCTTACTTGGGTAGCATCTACTCCGTCGGTTCCAAACTCCCCTACCTGGTATACTTCATCACCGATGGTATACTGGTAAGCCACGGCAAGCACTTCATCATTGGCAAGGCGCTGGTTCAAGGAAATATATCCTAACTGTGGATGGAACGTATATTCGCTTTGCGATAATTTTCTGGCGTTTTCCAATTTGGCATAGTCGCGACCTTCTGTCATCCCTACACCATTGAAACCACCTGACGCAGTGGCCACTTCTCTAATATCAGGGTTCAGCAAACCGGCTCCATTAGGGGCGTCATCAATTAGTCCCGGATCAAAAAGGTTATTCTCGTTATCCGAAGGTGTATTTACCGATGTTCCGTTAAAAAAGCCAGGGATAGTCCCATAGTCAACCCCAACGGTTAACGGTGTAATGTCAGCGCCTGCTTCATTACTAAGCTGGCCTTCCCCTAAATCCTGTAGGGCAATAATATTTCTGAGATTATTGTCCGTTGTATTGATTCGGTTCTGTTTGTTGGTTATCCAGACTTCCACACGGGTAAGCTGAACACGGCTGCTGATAATCGGATAAGTCTTTAACGATTCGTCGTATTTGTTTCTGAAATACTGCGACAGGAAATAGTGTCTGTCGGAATCATAATCCAAGGCAAACAATTCAAAATCCTGTAAAGTACCGCCGCTTTGGGCCGTCACGGTTTTAGTCTGTGATTTCTGTTCTGAGAAAACCCCCGTTACGGTTGTCTTTCCAAACTGCAACTGCATCTTGGCTCCAAACAAACTCTGCGCCCCTCGGATCAGGGAACTGTTCAGCGGAAAACTGACATTACCTACTTCGATTTTTCGGATGATGTCGTCTTCGGTCGGAGTATATTCAAGTTTGATAAGGTTTTGAAAAGCAAAGGTGGACTGCGTATCGTAATTGGCATTCACCATCAGTCGCGTACCTACTTTCCCCTGCAAACTCATGCTGATGCGCTGATCGAAATCAAACGTAAGCGATCTTCGGTTCCTTGGCGAAAATGACGGATTGTCCTGTTTGGTATAGCGGATACCTAAATCCATTTCTACCGATCCCTGTGGTTTTACATCGATGGTATTGCTCCCGAAAATGCTTTCAAAGAAGCTCGAATTAACATAATACCTTGGCAATAAATCTTTTTTGGCTTCCTCGCTACCTTCTTTTTTACCGTCTATGGCACTTAATTTCTTTTGGAAATATTCGCGCATCGACTCTCTCAAAACCAATTCTTCGTACTCGGCCGGCGTTAAGATTATCGGATAATTAATATTAAACCCTTCGAAAGTTTTAGTATAAATATACCGGTTGGAATTGGGATCGTACGTATAGGCCTCAACTATGCTTCTAGGGTTGGCAAGTTGGATCTGACCTAAATCCGAGCCGGTTTTTACCGAATCCTGAACCTCTTCATCCACCTGAGCCTGAACAGCCGGTGAACAAAAGAACAAAAGAGCCGTGAAAAGCAGCTTTGTCAAAACAGACAGTCTATTAGGGTATCGCGTTTTCAAGGATTATAAATTTTTTAAAGCTTGTTTAATAATCGTTTCTACCGAAGCCTCCGGTGTTTCTTTTACAATTTTCTCGACAACTTTTTCAGCTGATTTTCTTGCAAATCCTAAAACTTCCAATGCAGATAACGCTTCATCCTTAGCGGTATTGTCCTGAGTCACCGAAACTTCTTCCAAATTGTATATTTTCAACACCTTATCCTTCAAATCCAAAATAATGCGCTGTGCCGTTTTTGCCCCGATGCCCTTGATGGACTGAATAGTTCCGACATCGCCGGAGGCAATTGCCTGAATGATCCCTTTCGGTGCCACAGACGACAACATGGTTCTTGCCGTACTGGCTCCTACGCCCGAAACCGACAACAACAACTTAAAAAGCTCGCGCTCGGCTTTTTCCACAAAACCAAAAAGTGTGTGCGCATCTTCCTTTATCTGAAGAAAAGTATACAATTTTAACTGTTCAGCATCGGGAAGTAAAGAAAAGGTGTGCAATGAAATATTAATCTGATACCCTACTCCGTTACAATCGATAACCACTTCGGTAGGATTCTTTTCTACCAATTTACCCTGTATATGTGCAATCATACTTTTTAATTCGTCTATCAAAAATAAGAAAAATCTTTTATCCTGATATTCAGAACAGATGAAGTCCCTGAATTATCCGATAAAAGATTCCTTTTTGCTATTTGTTTACACTCTGTTTTAACCTTTTTTCTTTTTCCTGAGCATCTACAACCGCTACTGCAGCCATGTTGACCATTTCTTCAACACTTGCCCCCAACTGGAAAATATGAACCGGTTTTTCAAGCCCTAACATGATCGGTCCGATGGACATGATTTTGTTAAGCTCTTTCAGCATTTTGTAGGTAATATTCGCTGAATCAAGATTTGGGAATACTAAAGTATTTACTTTTTTGTTGGCCAGTTTGGAAAAAGGGAATTTGCTCGCCAACATGTCCTGATTTAAGGCAAAGTCGGTCTGGATTTCTCCGTCGACAACCAAATCCGGATAATTTTCATGAAGATAGGCCACTGCTTTTCTGATTTTAACAGCACCTTCATCCGAAGAAGAGCCAAAGTTTGAAAACGACACCATCGCAATAACCGGCTCCATTCCAAACATACGAACGGTTTTAGCTGTCATCAGCGCGATTCTTGCCAGATCATCAGCAGTAGGATTCGGGTTGATTGCGGTATCTGCCAAAAATATCGGGCCTCGCTTGGTCATCATCATATTGGTAGTGGCAATTCGGGTAACACCTTGTTGCTTCTGAACCAGCTCCATCATCGGTTTTACTACCGTTGGATAACTTCTGGAATACCCTGTTACCAAAGCATCGGCTTCACCTTCGTTGACCATCATCGCAGCGAAATAATTGCGTTCGCGCATCCATTTCTGAGCATCCAAAAGGGAAGTCCCTCTTCTTCTGCGGGATTCCCAATAGGCGTTGGCAAAACGGTTTCTTCTTTCTTCTTCTTCCTTGGTTTTCGGATCGATGATCACTACATCTTCGTCAAAACCGATTTCGGCTTTTAAATCTAAGATAGTTTCTTTATTTCCTAAAAGGATCGGCTCCCCAATACCTTCTTCTTTCACAATTTGAGCTGCTTTCAACACATCAAGATGATCCGCCTCTGCAAAAATCACTCTCTTTGGATCAGTTTTTGCCCTGTTGTGCAGCAAACGAACCATTTTATTGTCCGAGCCCATACGCTCCATCAAATCCTCACGGTACTTATCCCAATCGGTAATCGGAGCCGTAGCCACACCGGATTCCATAGCGGCTTTAGCCACAGCAGGCGGTACTTCGGAAATTAATCGCGGATCGAATGGTTTTGGAATGATATAGTCGCGGCCGAAAGCTAATTTCGTTTCGCCATAAGCAATATTTACCTGCTCCGGAACGGATGCTTTAGCTAAATTCGCCAAAGCCACCACCGCAGCTTTTTTCATTTCTTCATTGATTTTCGTAGCACGCACATCCAGCGCACCACGGAAAATGAACGGGAAGCCCAATACGTTGTTCACCTGGTTAGGATGATCCGAACGTCCGGTAGCCATAATAATATCTTTACGGGTGGCAATCGCCAAATCGTAATTGATTTCCGGTTTTGGATTGGCCATTGCAAAAACAATCGGGTTTTCCGCCATGCCCAGTAACATGTCCGGGGTTACAATGTCTCCGGAGGACAATCCGATGAAAACATCAGCTCCCTTCATTGCATCGCCCAAGGAATCATATTTCCTGTCGGTAGCGAACTGGCGCTGCATCTCCGAAATGTTCGGATCGTCTTTTCGCAAAGCCCCTTTACTGTTGAACATTACGATGTTCTCAACTTTTACGCCAAAAGACACGTATAATTTTGCACAGGCAATCGCTGCAGATCCCGCTCCGGAAATGACCACTTTCACTTCTTCCATTTTCTTTCCGGCCAATTCTACAGCGTTCAATAAAGCGGCTGCGGAAATGATCGCGGTTCCGTGCTGGTCGTCGTGCATTACCGGAATGTTCAGCTCTTCAATTAAACGTCTTTCGATTTCGAAAGATTCCGGTGCTTTGATATCTTCTAAATTGATCCCACCGAAAGTAGGCGCAATATTTTTTACGGTTTCGATGAATTTGTCAACATCTTTGGTGTCCACTTCGATATCAAAAACATCGATGTCGGCAAAAATCTTAAACAAAAGTCCTTTTCCTTCCATTACCGGTTTTGAGGCTTCGGGACCAATATCCCCTAACCCTAAAACGGCAGTACCGTTGGAAATTACGGCAACCAAATTTCCTTTGGCAGTATATTTGTAAACGTTGTTAACGTCTTTTTCAATTTCCAAACAAGGTTCGGCAACTCCCGGAGAATAAGCCAAAGCTAAATCTCTTTGTGTAGCATATTTCTTAGTGGGAACAACCTGAATTTTACCCGGCGTGGGCTTGGCATGATATAATAAGGCTTCTCTTCTTTTACTGTCTTTATGCATGGTTTGTTTGTTTACTAACTCACAAAGATAGCGGTCTGATACTAAAAAGTAAAGTTTTACAGTAATAGTTTTACAAAGTTTTTTACTTAGGTCTGAAAAGCGCTCCCATCGGCAAAAATGAAAAAGCAGTAAAACACAAATAAGCAACTTTCAATACATTTTTTAAAAAAAATACAAGTTGTTGAAAATCAATAAATTAAATTAACATTTGCTGTGGAAAAACCACAATAATTTTTCTTACAGACAAACTAACTTTACTCTTACATTTCCAGAACAAAATACCTCAAAATCTTAGATTTTATCATTGCAATAAATTTATCGCATCCAGAAAAACTTAATCAGGCTTAAGCCGAATCACTTGTGCACCCCAAGCCCAGCAGTTGTTACCATCTAAAGAATTTCAATAGCGCCAACTACCAAATCGCTCACACAAATACCACACATCGAAATACCACACATTCAAATACCACATTTTTTTTAACCTACAACCGTAAAAGGAACGGAAAATGCCGAAAATCCGAGCAAAGAGTAGGCATAACTTCTAATTATTTCAATTATGGCATTCACAAATTTAAGCGATGTGTTTGCAAGTGTTCATGAAGACGGTTTTAATCAAATCATTGAGCAAATTGCAATGCAGCGGCCTTCGTTGTTCCATTACGGAACCGAGTCATTCGTAAAGAATCCTAAATTACTTTGCTGTCCTCCAAAAAAGGCACATCCGGAGGTCATCAAAAGAGGAAATCCAATTGTTTCACGACTCTCCTATCTGCCCATTCCAGGCTATCCGGGAGGAGTCGGTTTAGAGTTTAATTTTTCACTAAGCGAACTGCAAATTGATTTTGAACCCACAAACAAATTCAATTTACCACCAGAACTTGGAGTAAAATTACCAGCACAAGCCTTTGCCATCAAAGCCATTGTCTGCGGCGGTATTGCTTGTCCTGACCCAAAAGACCTTGATCAGTTTATCGTATATCCGGAACCTTACCGACCCGATTTATCCATCAAGGGCAACAACGATACGCATCCAAGAGAATTTTCAGTAGATGTTGTGACCCCAAAAAGGGGCTTGCCTTTTAATCCGAAAAATATTCACTGTTTTAAGATAGGCTTATTTGCCGTACTAAACCTTTCCAGAAGCTCCTACCTTGGGGAACCTGTATTGGAAATTAAACTGCAAAACCTTGAATTAGTAGATATTAAACCGGATGGCTTGGAAAACAGCATGGAGTGTTTTCTCAAAACGACTTTAAGACTTGGCATTTTACCACAGATACGAATTTCCCTGAATGCCCTTGTGCTTAAACTCGGAGATTTCATCTCAATTGAACCTGCTGCGATAACTGCATCCTTACCGAACAACCCGTCCGTTGCTAACGATTCACTCTCTGTGTTTCTTAATTTAAAAACACCTTAATTTAAAAATCATGGCACATTTAACATTAGCCGCAAATGAAAAGGCTTTCAACAAAGTAGTTGACAGGGCAAAGGATTACTTCCATCCGGTTGCTTCCGGCAGTGGCAGTTTTGGCCCATTCAGCGTATCGTATAATGCAGGGGTGCGTTTAGGGACAGGCACTGTAGATTTACAAAGCAACGGAACAGTCCGTATTGATGAACTGGATATTATTTACGACCCGTTAAACGTTACTTTCGGAATCGACATCCCAACAATTACCATAGGCGGATTTTGCCTGATACCATCGCCTTGGGGCTGCATTTTAAGAGCGCCCCGCATCACCTTGTTTGGGGCAAACCCTGACATCAGTGTTCCAATTAATTTCGACGGTATTTTTCAAAGTGAAATTTCAGGCGCCTTCCGGTTAGTTCCCCGATATTTTAACAATCCTGCAAAAGGTACCCTTACCGATCATGACGCCCATGATTTAGGTCGCGCTAACGAATGGCAATTCTTTCTGGATCCGGAATGGCTTGATATTGATATTGTGGACATCTCCGACACCATAGGAAATCTTATTCAAAATATTACCGATGGTATCATCGATGCCTTATTGGGATGGGCGCCTGCTTGGGCCAGAGCAATTGTAAGAGCAATACTCTCCCCTATCATCGCCGCAATAAGAGCGATTTTAGATATTGGTGATGATATTGATGAATGGCTCTCCAACTTATTTGGGGTAAGTTTAGGGCTTTTTGACTTTGTACTAACCGCAGTGGCCGACTATTTCGCCAGTAAATTCCCGATTTTCAAGTTTGAAGAACCTTTTCAGATTATGGCAGGCAGCGGTAGTTTAATACCTATTTTACTACCAATTCGCAATGTTGCAGTAAATGTTGATGCTACAGAAATGGTAATCACATCCGATTTCAGTTAATCTTAAACTTACGATTATGCAAGCAAATACAATTATGAACAAATCGCTGTTCCGAAATTTTGGAGGAAGCACACAAAACATTAATGCCAGTATCATGGTAGCCCATCCGGTTTATAGCGGAACATACAACGGCACAGTTTACCAACACGGAAAACTACTGGGGCAATTTGAACTTTTATCCTCTGAACAGCAAACAGAGACACAGGTTGATATTGATTTATCTGTATTTACAAAATCTTTAAAACTGCAGGATGACTGCGATTGCAAATCAATGGAACGAAAATACTCTGTAAAAGACAAAGGGTATGTTTTTTTCTTTGTTTCAGGCTCGGAAGATGGATTTCACATTGAACTTGAACCATTTGACAAAAAAAACGCCCAAGGCGGGCGGCGATATTCCACAAAGCAATTACAAAAAGGCGACATAGTGGTTTCGCTGATCATGCGTCCCGGAATATATGAAATTACCGGTTCCGAAAAAGAAAAATGCAGTCTGACAGTAGAAGTACCGAAAGATCTGGAAAATTATAAACACTATTTGTCGCAATCAACTTCAGTAATTTTATCTGAAAGAGGGTTTGACAAAAAGGAAATCAAAACAGCTCCCGGTGAAGGCATCGTGGTTATTTTAGAAAAAGACAGCAATATTGAGGTAGCATTACTAAAACCCACAGAAGTAAAAGACAATGGTCCCGGCCCTAAAGCGCATCGCTGGCAAAAACGACCTCCTTACAAGAAATAGCACTTAAGTAAACACTTAAAAATCAAACAATCAAACTCCGTTCTGCCTTTAAGAATGGGGTTTGTTCTTTATTGTTAACGTTTCAAAAAGTCAACATTTCGTCTCAGACCTTCCAGTTTCGTTCGTTTAACTGCGGAATTTTTAAAGACTTTCCGAAAGGTTTCTTCGGTGATTTCCTCCCAGTCTTTTTTGGAAAAAGAAAGCAGTTCCGGGTTAGGATTAAACAGCGATTCCTGATGCGGTTTAGAAAAACGGTTCCACGGACAGACATCCTGACAGACATCACAACCGAACATCCAGTCGTCGAATTTCCCTTTCATTTCCATCGGCAAATTCTCTTTGAGTTCGATGGTGAAATAGGAAATGCATTTGCTGCCATCTACTACATAGGGCGCCACAATCGCTTCGGTCGGACAGGCGTCGATGCAGGCCGTACAGGTTCCGCAATGGTCGGTGGTGATGGTATCGTAATCCAGATCTAGATCAACAATCAGTTCGGCAATGAAAAAGAAAGAACCAACTTGTTTGGACAAAAGATTCGCATTTTTCCCGACCCAGCCCAAGCCGCTTTTCGCCGCCCAAGCCTTGTCCAGTACCGGTGCCGAATCCACAAAAGCTCTACCGGACACTTCCCCGATTTCAGTTTGGATGAAACGCAGCAGGTCTTTAAGTTTGTCTTTGATGACAAAATGATAATCCTGTCCATAAGCGTATTTAGACAACTTATAACTTTCCGGATTCTGAATTTCAGCAGGGTAATAATTGAGCAATAAGGAAATGACACTTTTCGCATCGTCAACAAGTAGTGTCGGATCAAGACGTTTGTCGAAATGATTTTCCATGTAGTGCATTTCGCCCTGCATGCCTTTTTGCAGCCAGGCTTCCAGGCGCGGAGCTTCTTCTTCCAGAAAACCCGCCTTCGAAATCCCACAAGACAAAAATCCGAGGCGCTGGGCTTCGGACTTTATCAGTTGTGTGTATTTCACTGTATTGCTGTTCATGGTTGCATTAGGGATAAAGCAATTGTCTGAGCTCTTTTTATTGGAACATAGTGGAAATAAAAAAGCGAGTGCGAAAGCCCGACCTGAAAGGGAATGCCCTAAAAAAGACCACCTTGTATATTGGTTCGGATTTTCCCAAGATGCTTATAAGCTTTCTCGGTCACTTCTCTTCCTCTCGGGGTGCGTATGATAAAACCTTCCTGTATTAAAAACGGTTCGTACACTTCTTCGATGGTTTCGCCGCTTTCGGAAACGGCTGTCGCCAAGGTTGTAATACCCACGGGACCGCCCTTGAATTTATCGATGATAGTCGTTAAAATTTTATTATCCATTTCGTCAAGTCCGTGCGCATCGACATGCAAAGCTTTTAAAGCGTAACGTGCAATTTCAATATCGATTTTTCCGTTCCCTTTGATTTGGGCAAAATCCCGCACGCGACGCAAAAGCGCATTGGCTATACGAGGTGTTCCACGGCTGCGACCGGCAATTTCGATAGCGGCTTCCATGGAAATCGGTACATTTAAAATGGATGCACTTCGCTGAACGATCGTGGTCAATAATTCGGTATTGTAATATTGTAAACGGCTCTGAATTCCGAAACGGGCACGCATGGGCGCCGTTAAAAGTCCGGAACGCGTGGTCGCCCCTACTAAGGTAAACGGATTCAGGTTGATCTGAACGGTTCTCGCATTCGGTCCGCTTTCGATCATGATATCGATCTTGAAATCCTCCATGGCCGAATACAGGTATTCTTCCACGATTGGGCTTAAACGATGGATCTCGTCAATGAACAAAACATCACGTTCATCAAGATTGGTAAGTAATCCAGCCAAATCCCCCGGCTTGTCCAAAACCGGACCGGAAGTAATTTTGATCCCAACCCCCAATTCGTTTGCCAAAATATTGGCCAAAGTGGTTTTTCCCAATCCCGGAGGTCCGTGAAAAAGGGTATGATCCAAAGCATCACCACGCAGGTTAGCCGCTTCGACAAAAACTTTCAGGTTTTCCAATACCTGATCCTGACCGGTAAAGTCTTCAAAACTTAACGGTCGCAGGGCTTTTTCAATATCGACTTCCTGAGGCGTGAAACGCTCCTTATTCGGATTCAGATTATCATTCATAGGGCAAAGATAACAAGAAGTGTTCAGTTTACGATTAGCCGTTTACAGTTTCTGAAGAAACCTCACACATGGAAACCCGGCGCAAGCAAGTCGGCCCAATCCGGATGCCGCTTCAGATAGGCTGCCACAAAAGGACACAAGGGCGCCAAAGTATAGCCTTTCTCCTTAATCCAGCTGAGTGTCCTGAAAACCAGTTCGGAACCCACGCCTTTACCGCTCAATTCGTTCGGTACTTCGGTATGGGTCAGAAACATGATGTTGTCTTTATTGAGGATGTACTCGGTAAAAGCGATATGATCTTCAACTTCAAGTTCAAATCTTTTCTTATCCTCATTCAAACGGAGGACGGCGTGCTGTAAACTATGCATTTTTGTCTTTGTTATAGTAAAACGACAAGGCACCGGACGGGCATTTTTTTACCTGCTCGATAATTTCATCGGAACTCGCACCACGGACTTCAATCCAAGGCTGCACTTTAGGACGAAAAACACTCGGCAAGCCACGTACGCAATTTCCGGAATGCTGACACAAATGCTGTTTCCAAACCACGGTAATTTCACCGTTGGTGTATTCTTTTTCGTTTTCCATAATCGTAAGGATTTTGCTTTAGGGAAGTTACGAAAAAAATTACTGGTTATAGTATGTTTTTATATCTTTAACGCAAACTAACCACAGAATTTATGCAAGACGAACATCAACATTTTAAACGCGAACTGGGATTACTGGACGGCACCATGCTGGTAGTAGGCTCCATGATCGGCTCCGGTATTTTTATTGTGAGTGCCGATATCGCCCGTCAGGTTGGCTCGACCGCCTGGTTGTTAATCATCTGGTTGTTATCAGGGCTTATCACTATTATTGCGGCGGTAAGCTATGGTGAATTGAGTGCCATGTTCCCGAAAGCCGGCGGACAATATGTCTATCTAAAAGAAGCCTACAACAAACTAATTGCCTTTTTGTACGGCTGGAGTTTCTTTGGCGTTATTCAGACGGGAACCATTGCAGCCGTTGGAGTAGCTTTTTCCAAATTTGCCGCTTATTTGATCCCTGAAGTTAGTGATGAAAACATTCTCTACGAAATTGGGAGTTTCAAACTGAACGCCGCGCAGTTGGTCTCTATAGGCACCATTATTTTACTGACGTACATCAACAGCCGCGGGGTTAAAAACGGGAAAGTATTACAAACGGTATTAACGATTATCAAAATAGCTTCACTGGTCGGCTTGATTGTATTCGGGCTTACCGTAGGGGCGAAAGCAGAAATCTGGGATGCCAACTGGACCGAGATTTGGGCCACAAAATCCTTCAATACCGAAACCGGAACCTGGTTACCGATATCGGGCACTGCTTTGATTACCGGAATCTCTGCCGCAATGGTTGGCTCGTTGTTTTCGAGTGATGCCTGGAACGGGGTTACCTTTATCGCAGGAGAAATAAAAAAACCGGAGCGCAATGTGGGACTGAGTCTGTTTTTGGGAACCTTCATCGTAACCTTAATTTATGTTTTGACCAACGTCATGTATGTCGCCGTCATTCCATTGGAAGAAATCGCCTTTGCCAAATCGGATCGTGTTGCGGTGGTAGCGGCGAATAACATCTTTGGCAACATCGGAACACTGATTATTGCCGTCATGATCATGATCTCCACTTTTGCCTGTAACAACGGTTTAATCATGGCCGGAGCGCGTGTTTACTATACCATGGCAAAAGATGGCTTATTCTTCAAAAAAGCAGCCGATTTGAATGCGTTCAGTGTTCCGGCCTGGGCACTTTGGGCACAATGCATTTGGGCATCCGCTTTGTGTTTGACCGGAAAATATGGCGATTTACTGGATTTCGTGGTAATCATCGTATTGATTTTCTACATTCTGACCATTTACGGGATTTTCATCCTTCGCAAAAAACAACCGGATACAGAACGACCATACAAGGCTTTTGGCTATCCGTTCCTACCGATGTTATATATCGTATTGGCTTCTGCCATCAGTATTTCCCTTTTGATCACCAAGTTTTCCACTTGCGGCTGGGGGGTTTTAATCATGCTGACAGGAATTCCGGTATACTATTTTACACAACGAAAATAATTTTATAAAATTTTGATTTTCAGTTGATTGGAATTGAAAAATTTTGTAATTTCACTATACAATTTTTGATTTAGTATTTATTTGAATAAGAGGCACTACAAACGTGTTCTTTTTCGGGTTCTATCTAGCTAAAAAAAGTGTAGGGTGATAGTAAATCAAAAATTAATGGGAGGTCATATTAATAATGGCCTCCCTTTTTTTGTGCCGTATTGAAATAGAAAAGACACTTCCAAAGCATCGCAATCAAACAAATTCACCTCAGAGATTTAAACCAAGAGCAACTTCTGAAAGACTGACAGAATAATTACAACAAAATACCTTTACAGCATTAAAACAGTAAAAGGAAAATAAAAGGAATACTAATTAACGATACAAATCAAGAACAAACACAAAACAAAAAGGCCTTTCCGAAATGGAAAGGCCTTTTTTGATGAATTTATAATCTTAATGATGAAGTTGCTCTTCGCCTTCTTTATAAGGAACAGTTTGCGGAACGAAATCCTCGTCATGTCCTGGCTTGCTGTAATCGTAAGCCCAACGGTGTACGTGAGGAATTTCACCCGGCCAGTTTCCGTGAATGTGCTCAACCGGCGCAGTCCATTCTAATGTATTGGATCTCCAAGGGTTTTGAACAGCTTTCTTACCGTAGAAAATACTGTAGAAGAAGTTCCAGATGAATACCAATTGGAACGCTGCCCCAACCAAAGCAAACATAGTAATCAATACGTTTACGTCTGCTAAATCATCGAACAACGGGAATGCCGTGTTAGTATAGTAACGTCTTGGCAAACCGGCCATACCGATAAAGTGCATTGGGAAGAATACCCCGTAAGCACAAACCGCCGTTACCCAGAAGTGGATGTACCCCAAATTTTTATTCATCATTCTTCCGAACATTTTAGGGAACCAGTGGTACACTCCGGCAAAGAAACCGTAAAGTGCCGAGATACCCATTACCAAGTGGAAGTGAGCCACTACGAAGTATGTATCGTGAACGTTGATATCTAATGTAGAATCTCCAAGGATGATACCGGTCAAACCACCTGTGATGAATGTTGACACTAATCCGATAGAGAACAACATCGCTGGGTTCATTTGAAGGTTACCTTTCCATAAGGTAGTAATATAGTTGAATGCTTTTACCGCAGAAGGAATCGCAATCAATAACGTTGTAAAGGTAAATACCGATCCTAAGAATGGGTTCATTCCGGAGATGAACATGTGGTGACCCCAAACGATAGTCGATAAGAAGGCAATTGCTAAAATCGAAGCAATCATCGCACGGTAACCGAAGATCGGTTTACGGGAATTCGTAGCAATAATCTCGGAAGTGATTCCCAATGCCGGTAATAATACAATGTATACCTCAGGGTGACCTAAGAACCAGAAAAGGTGCTCGAACAATACCGGAGAACCTCCTTGGTAATGTAAAACCTCTCCAGAAATATAAATATCAGACAAGAAGAACGATGTACCGAAACTTCTGTCGAAGATTAACAATAAAGCAGCCGATAATAAAACCGGGAAGGAAACGATACCGATAACTGCAGTAATGAAGAAAGCCCATACTGTTAACGGTAATCTTGTCATCGACATTCCTTTTGTTCTAAGGTTGATCACAGTAACGACATAGTTCAACGACCCCATTAAGGAAGAAGCGATGAAGATAGCCATTGATACTAACCAAAGGGTCATACCTGTACCAGAACCTGGTATCGCTTGTGGTAAGGCCGATAATGGAGGATAAACCGTCCAACCAGCAGAAGCCGGTCCTGATTCTACAAATAATGAAATCAACATGATTACGGTTGACACGAAGAACAACCAGTAAGAAATCATATTCATAAACCCGGATGCCATATCACGTGCTCCAATCTGTAACGGAATCAAAAGGTTACTGAAAGTACCACTCAAACCTGCCGTTAATACGAAGAATACCATGATAGTACCGTGAATCGTAACTAACGCCAAATAGATATCATTTCGCATTACTCCTCCCGGAGCAAATTTTTCACCTAAAAGGAATTTAAAAATTCCAAATGATTCTTCCGGCCATGCAATCTGCATACGGAACAACAATGACATCATAACCCCGATAATCCCCATGATTAAACCGGTTATAAGGTATTGCTTAGCAATCATTTTATGATCAATACTAAAGATGTACTTCGTGATGAAGGTATCTTTATGATGATGTTCGTGGTCGTGTCCGTGATCGTGACTTAAATCGTGTCCTACTGCTGACATATTATTTTTATTTGAAAATATAAAACATTATTATTTACCAACCTGAGCAATTGCCTTTGTAGTATCAGCTGCTGGTGCCGCTGTTCCTTCCGCCGGTGCCTCAGAAGCTTTAGCCTCCTGTACCGCTTTGCTCAAAGTAGCTTTTTCACTTAACCATTTCTTATAATCTGCTTCGCTTTCCACAACGATTTTCATCTGCATGTTAAAGTGAGAAGCTCCACAAATTTTGTTACATAACAACAAATAGTCAAAAGTATAAGGCTCTAAAGCAGTTTTTCCTTCCGCAACCAAAGCAACACTTTTCTTAGCTCTGATCTTGTTGATATTAGCAACTTTTTCAAGCATTTCAGGTGACTGACGCATTTGGTCCGTAGTCTTGGTCGGTGTGAAAGAGAACTGAGTCACCATACCCGGAACACAATTCATCTGTGCTCTGAAGTGTGGCATGTAAGCAGAGTGCAATACATCCTGAGAACGCATTTTGAAGATGATTTTTCTTCCTACAGGCAAGTGTAATTCCTGAACTTGTTTATCATCCTGTGCATTAGGATCAGATAAATCCACTCCTAAAGTATTTACACCCTCGATATAACGTACATTCGCTTTTCCAAGAGCTCCGTCTTCACCAGCGTATCTTGCTTCCCAGCTGAACTGTTTTGCATACAACTCTACATAAATAGGATCACCTTCTTTCTCGTCCACAAACATGATGTTAGTCCAAGCATACAATCCGTAAAGGATCAAACCTGCCAAAACAATCACCGGAATGATAGTCCAGATGAATTCCAATTTATCATTATCCGCGAAGTATAAAGCCTTATTGCCTTGCTTTCCTCTATATTTAAATGCAAAATAATGCAACAATGCCTGAGTGATTGTCTGAACAATAAAAATAAGGATCATGGAAATCCACATTAACTGATCCACTTCAGGTCCGTGCTCAGAAGCTGAACCGTCCATCAATGGAAAATGTCCAAATTTAACACAGCAATAAATTGTCGTTAAGTAAATGAAGACTAAAAAGCCAAACATTAAGTAACCATTTAAATTATTGTCCTTATCGTTTGCAATTTCAGATTTCTCTGAAGATTTTCCACCGATTTGGGTTAAGTCAAATATCTTAGTCAATTGCCAGATGGCAACCCCTAATAAAACTGCTACTAAAAGTATCAATAAACCTGTCATTTGTTTATTACTTAAATATTAATAATGAAAATGTTTGCTTTCTTCAATCAACGGATTACGTTTTGCCAACAACGGAACTTTAGTAAGAGCCGAGAAGATAACAAAAATAAACAATCCTAAGAAGAACAATAAAGCTCCTATCTCAGCAGCACCGATGAACCACTGGTCACCTACGGTAGCTGGCATGATCATGTTGAAGAAGTCAATATAGTGACCGCACAGGATTATTATACCTGCCATCACCACAATCCAGGTAAGACGTTTGAAGTCTGTGTTGATAAGGATTAAAATCGGCAACACAAAGTTCATTACAACCATACCGAAGAACGGTAACTTATAGTTTTCGATTCGGGTCACGAAATAGGTAACCTCTTCCGGTATGTTAGAATACCACATCAACATGAATTGTGAGAACCATAAGTACGTCCAGAATACTGAAATACCGAACATAAACTTAGCCAAATCGTGGATATGACTTGTGTTCACATACTCTAAATATCCTCTTGATTTTAAATATAAAGTAACGAAAGCGATAGTTGTAATTCCGCTTACAAAGAAAGAAGCAAATACATACCATCCGAACAAGGTACTGTACCAGTGAGGATCCACGGACATAACCCAATCCCAAGAAGCAATCGATTCTGTTACGATAAAGAACGCTAAGAAAGCAGCCGCCATTTTGAAATTCTTTTTGTAGAAAGAATCATCAGTAGCGTTATCCTGTGCCAAAGAATTCTTTCTTGACAAATAACGGTACAAGTTCCAACCTGCTAAGAAAACAACAGCTCTTATCAAGAAGAATGGCACATTCAAAAATCCTGATTTTCCTGTAATGATAGCATCATAATTAGGGCTTGACGGATCCGTTACCCCTTCTCCCATCCAAACAAATAAGTGGTGGAAATGCATTCCTCCTAACACTAAAAGTACGATGAAGATGATTGATCCCGGCAATAAGTAAGCGGTAATTCCTTCCATAACACGGAACAATACCGGTGACCACCCTGCCTGAGCTGCCCATTGGATCGCGTAAAACGCTAAAACCCCAACAGAAATCAACAAGAAGAAAATACAAGCCACATACACAGCAGCCCAAGGTTTGTTCTGCAATTGGTGTAACACGTGCTCTAGGTGTTTTTGGTGTTCAGCGTGAGCATCGCCTTCCGCACCGTGGTGTGCTTCTGCTTTGTGTGCATCATCGTGTTGTGCTTCTTCTGCATGAGCCGCAGCAGCATGTGTTGTGTCTGCATGTACAGCAGCCGAATCAGCTTGTTTTTCAACAGAAGCCTCAGCATGTGCAGCAAGAGTAGCAGTTACAGAATCACTGACTTTATGTTCACCGTGTGCAACAGCTTCTTTTCCGGCTTCCATAGCTTTAACTACTTCTCCGTGAGCCGGAGCCGCAGCATGATGTCCGCCATGATGGCTCTCTGCCAGTATTTTCTCTACGTCTTCCGTAGTTTTTGGTGCAGTTAAAAAACCGTATGCAATCCCCAACAACCCTAAAGCCATAAGGACAAATGCAGCAGTTTTTAATTTGTTTGAAAATGTGTACATATTCTAAACGTTCAAATGAGTTTTACTTTTTTAATTCCCCTCTAAGTGTCATTACGTGTCTTGCCACTAACCAACGCTCTTCCTGAGTCAACTGGTTGGCGTGCGATCCCATGGCGTTTAAACCATAAGTCTCTACGTGGAAAACACTTCCTTCAGTAATTTCTCTGTCGGCATAACTTGGTACCCCTAAGAATTTTTCTCTTTTTACCAAGTTTCCTTTACCGTCTCCTTTTTCTCCGTGACAGATTGCACAATAGATATTAAACAATTCCGCCGCTTTTTCAGGATTAGCCGATAAAGAATCTAGAGGTGATTTCAAATTTGCTTTTGCATAAGCATACCCTGCAGTAGTGTTAGGCACTTCATAAGGCTGGAAACCTCTTTTCACTGAACCTTCCGCAGGTTTTAATCCTTCTTTCCCACCTTTGAAAGCAGAAGACTGAGAGTAGGTCTCATAAGCTACTGACTCATACATGTTCGGAAAGAACTGATAGTTAGGCTTGGATTTGTCGAAACATGAAGTCGCAACCACCGAAACACCAACTAATGCTACTATTTTATATAAGGCTTTCATATCTTCTATTAATGCTTATCAATTACTTTTACTTCTACAGCTCCTGTGTTTTTAAAGAAAGAGACCATTTCGTCTTCATTTCCGTGAAGCGCCACTTCCATCAAGAAGTGATCGTCTGTAGTTCTTACATCAGGGTTCTCCGCTTTTTTAAACGGCCATAGTTTACTTCTCAAATAGAAACTGATAACCATTAAGTGCGCCGCGTGGAATACGGTCATCTCAAACATTACCGGAACGAACGCAGGCATATTCTGATAGAACGCGAAACTTGGTTTACCACCGATATCCTGAGGCCAGTCCAAAATCATGATGTAGTTCAATAAATTAGCCGCAACTGTCAAACCGATACATCCGAAAATAAATGATGCGATGGCAATTCTCGTTGGTGCTAACCCCATTGCTTTATCCAAACCGTGAACAGGGAACGGTGTATAAACTTCTTCAATATGGTGATGCGCTGCACGGGTAGCTTTTACAGCATCCATTAAAACGTCATCATCAGTGTATATAGCATGTATAACTTTATTCGTACTCATGACCTATTAATGATTATGTGAATGATGTCCTTCTTTTTCTCTTTCTCTTTTGTAGTTGTCCCCAGAGGTTTTCAAAATTGTTTTAACCTCTGCCTGAGCAATTACAGGGAAACTTCTTGAATATAATAAGAATAATACGAAGAAGAAACCAATTGTACCGATATAGATACCCGCATCTACGAATGTCGGCTGGAACATCGTCCAAGATGACGGTAAATAATCTCTGTGTAGGGAAGTAACGATGATTACGAAACGCTCGAACCACATACCAATGTTTACCACTAAGGAAATAATGAACGAGAACATGATGCTGGTTCTTAGTTTTTTGAACCACATGAACTGAGGAGAGAATACGTTACACGTCATCATCAACCAGTACGACCACCAGTAAGGACCGGTTGCACGGTTTAAGAAAGCGTATTGCTCATACTCCACCCCTGAATACCAAGCTACGAAAAGCTCTGTAATATAAGCACATCCTACAATAGAACCTGTAATCATGATTACGATGTTCATCAATTCGATATGCTGGATGGTGATATAATCTTCAAGGTTACAAACTTTTCTCATGATGATAAGCAAGGTGTTTACCATGGCAAATCCAGAGAAGATCGCTCCCGCAACGAAGTACGGAGGAAGGATAGTCGTGTGCCACCCCGGAATAACCGAAGTTGCGAAGTCAAAGGATACAATCGTGTGTACAGAAAGTACAAGTGGTGTTGCTAAACCGGCCAATACAAGAGAAACCTCTTCAAAACGTTGCCAATCTTTTGCTCTACCGGACCATCCAAAAGAAAGGATGGAATAGATTCTTTTGTTGAAAGGCGTTACGGCTCTGTCACGGATCATTGCGAAATCCGGTAACAATCCTGTCCACCAGAATACCAAGGATACGGAAAGATACGTCGAAATCGCGAATACGTCCCATAATAACGGTGAGTTGAAGTTCACCCATAACGATCCGAACTGGTTTGGAATTGGTAATACCCAGTATCCTAACCATGGACGTCCCATGTGAATGATCGGGAACAAACCTGCCTGAACTACCGAGAAGATAGTCATCGCTTCCGCAGAACGGTTAATCGCCATTCTCCATTTTTGACGGAATAATAATAATACGGCAGAGATAAGAGTTCCGGCGTGACCGATACCTACCCACCAAACGAAGTTAGTGATATCCCAGGCCCAACCTACTGTTTTATTTAATCCCCAAGTTCCGATACCGGTAGAAATGGTGTAAACCATACATCCTGCTCCCCAAAGGAAAGCTGCTAATGCAATGGAAAATACTGTCCACCATAGTTTGTTTGCTTTTCCTTCTACAGGACGAGCCACGTCTACTGTTACATCGTGATAAGATTTATCACCTATAACTAAAGGTTTTCTAATGGGTGCTTCGTAATGAGACGACATAATCCTTTATATTGTTTCTTATTAATTTATTTAATTACTCTTAAGTATTTCTAACTTTTACGTGATAGAATACATTTGGTTTGGTTCCAATATGCTCCAATAAATGATACATTCTTTCGTCTTCAGCCAATTTAGCAACTTGAGACTCTTTATCATTTACATCTCCAAATACCATTGCTCCGCTGGTACAAGCTGCCGAACAAGCTGTTTGGAATTCACCGTCCTTAATTTGACGTCCTTCACGTTTTGCTTTAAGGATCGTAGATTGTGTCATTTGGATACACATTGAACATTTCTCCATTACCCCACGCGAACGAACGTTTACATCCGGGTTCAAGACCATACGACCTAAATCATCATTCATATGGTAATCGAATTCACTGTTTTTGCTGTACAAGAACCAGTTGAAACGACGTACTTTATACGGACAGTTGTTCGCACAGTAACGGGTTCCCACACAACGGTTGTATGCCATGTGGTTTTGTCCCTGACGACCGTGTGATGTAGCCGCAACCGGACATACTGTTTCACAAGGTGCGTGGTTACAGTGCTGACACATTACCGGCTGGAACGCCACCTGAGGGTTTTCAGACGGATCTTCCATTCCTGTGAACGTATCAATAGAGTTCATCAAACCGGAAGCTTTTCCTTTTAATTCCACGTCTCCTTTGAAGGTATCCTCAGAAGAATAGTAACGGTCAATACGCAACCAGTGCATATCACGGCTTCTTCTTACCTCAGACTTACCAACTACAGGAACGTTGTTTTCAGCGTGACATGCGATAACACACGCCCCACAACCTGTACAGGCATTCAAGTCTACAGACAAATTGAAGTGGTGACCAGCTGAACGGTCGAAAGAATCCCACAAGTCAACTTCTGTAGCAGGAGTTTCCTGGTGGTCTAAAGACACCATTGGAATCGGGTTCCAGATCTCAGCATCTTTAGTATTGAAGATTTCCAGGGTAGTATCTTTAACGATATCTCCTCTACCCATTAATGTTTTTTGCAACTGAACACAAGCAAATTCGTGATCTCCGCTTCCTTTAGTCAATTTAACAGCACTCTGATTTGCATTTAAGTTGCCGTAAACTTTATAAGCGTTAACCCCAACCTGCATTTCTGCTTTCATAGCTTCTTTACGTCCGTAACCTAAAGCAAGACCGATAGTTCCGGCAGCTTGCCCCGGCTGGATGATAACCGGTACATTCTCTAACTTCACACCGTTTACTTCCAAAGTAGTATAACTTCCGTTAAGACCACCGTTAGCCACGTTGTAGTTTTCTAAACCGATTTTTTCAGCATCTTTTTTGGAAACGGTTACATAGTTGTCCCAAGACGCTCTTGTAATAGGATCCGGGAACTCCTGTAACCATGGGTTATTAGCCTGCTGTCCGTCTCCCATACCCGTTTTGGTATAAAGAACCAATTCCAAACCACCTTGGTTTTTAGCTTGTGCTAAAGTGGCAGCAGCGCCAGCGAAATCAGCAGCACCGGAACCGGCAACTCCTGCTTCGAAAGTATGTACTCCATCGTGAACCAACTTGTTCCAGGTTGTTCCTGGAGCTACAGCTGTTCCGACAGCTTTTAAATAATCGTAATAAGAAGTAGTATTACCATTCCAAGCTAATAAAGCTTCCTGGAATTGTTTTGTGTCGAACAAAGGACGGATGGTAGGCTGCGTTACCGCATATTGTCCTTTTGCGATCATTACATCTCCCCAAGACTCTAAATAGTGAGGGGTTGGAGCAACAATCTTAGTTTTAACCGCAGTTTCGTCTTCTCTTTGTGTAAAAGTAACCGAAAGTTTCACTTTTCCAAGACCTTCAGCAAAATCAGCAGCGTTAGGCAAAGTATAAAGCGGGTTAACACCGTTCATAATTAAAGTATGCACGGCACCGGCTTTCATATCGGCAACCAATTGCATAACAGCTTTGTTATCTCCTTTGCGGATCAAACGGGCACCTGCAGGGTTGAAGGCTTCAGCATTTAAGGCTTTGTTGATTGCCAATACCAATAACTGAGCATTAACATCATCTAAACCAGAAACTAAAACACCTCTGGATCCAGCAGCTTTTAATTGTTGTGCCGCTTTAGCAACAGCCTCATCCTGTTTCCCTAAAGAACCAGTTCCAACTGAAGCACCTGTTACGGCATTGTATAATTTTACTAAAGCATGTTTTTGCTCGGTAACTGTAAGCGGAATACGTTTGTCTGCATTGGCACCGGCCAAAGACATATTCGCTTCGATCTGGATATGCTTAGACATTTTTCCGTTTTTCGGAACACGCCCTTTTGCATAACCTGCATCATAACCGCCACCTTGCCAATCTCCTAAGATATCAGCACCAACGGAAACAATAACGTCTGCTTTTGAGAAATCGTAATCTGCTAAAGCCCTTTCTCCGTAAGCCATTTGGAAAGCATCCAAAGCCGTGGAAGAAGAAACCGCATCGTATACTACGTGCTTAGCCGTAGGGTTTTTAGCAATGAATTCCGCGATAAGCTTATCTGTAGAAGGACTCGCCATAGTACCTGTTAAAAGCACTACCTGACCTCCTTTAGCCTTAGCTTCCGATAAGTTCTTCGCCACTTCAGCATTTACTTCAGCCCAAGAAGCTTCTTTACCGTTGTTTTTCGGCTGCTTTAAGCGCATACTGTCATATAGTGACAATACGGAAGCATGAACTCTTGCATTAGCACCAAACTTAGCGTTTGGTAAATTATTATTTTCAACTTTAATAGGACGACCTTCACGGGTTTTGATCAGGATGTTTGCAAAATCAAAACCATCCATCATCGTAGTTGCATAATAATCTGCAACACCAGGAATGATTTCTTCAGGTTGAACTACATAAGGAATAGACTTAACAACCGGACCTTCACAAGCCGCTAACGAAGCAGCAGCTGTTGAGAATCCAACGTATTTCAAAAAGTCACGACGAGTTGTTGATGAAGCAGACAAGGTAGCTGCATCCCCAAGGAATTCTTCCGTCGGGATTTCTTCAACAAATTCATTGTTTCTTAGCGTCTCAACAATAGAGCTATTTTCGTTTAGCTCCTCAACACTTTTCCAGTATTTTTTGTTTGATGCCATTGTATATAGATATTAGCTTCTTATTAATTATTAATAGTGACACTTACCACATTCTAAACCTCCCATTTGTGCAGCCGTCAATTTATCTACACCATACTTTTTGGAAAGCTCATCGTGAATTTTCGCGTAGTAATCGTTTCCTTCCACCTTAACATTGGTTTCTTTGTGACAAGTCACACACCATCCCATTGTTAACGGCGCATGTTGCCTCATCACTTCCATAGTTTCCACCGGACCGTGACATTTCTGACATTCCACACCTGCAACCGTTACGTGCTGTGAGTGGTTGAAGTACACGAAATCAGGAAGATTGTGAACACGAATCCATTTAACCGGTCTGGTTTTACCTGTATATTTCTGAGTAGTTTTATCCCAACCTACCGCTTCATATAATTTCTGAATCTCAGCAGTGTAGTATTCTTTTGAGTACTCTACGTAAGCAGAATCTTTATCTCCGGCAAATTCACTGATGTTTTTGTGACAGTTCATACAAACATTCAAAGAAGGAATCCCTGAAGTTTTACTTACACGTGCTGAAGAGTGACAGTATTTACAGTCAATCTTGTTGTCACCCGCGTGAACTTTGTGCGAGAAGTGAATTGGTTGAATCGGCTCGTAGTTCTGATCTACACCGATTTGCATCGCGTAACCGTAGATGAAATACATACCCACCAAAAGCATTACGATTGAAGACACTAAAACCAAGAACTGATTTTTAGCAAACGCCTTCCACAACGGTAATGACTTTTCTTTTACAGGCACTTCCACCCCGTTAGCCGCTGCAATCTTGCTAAGCACGTTCTTAACAAAGAACAACAACGCCACCAACATGATTAAAACAACCGCTAAAATTCCTAATATCAAGTTATTAGAAACCCCATCCTGAGAAGCACCACCTGTTCCGGCTGTATCCGGACCTGGAGTTTTAACTTCTTCTTTAGGCTGAGAAGTATACGCTAAAACATTATCAATATCCGCATTAGACAATTGAGGGAAAGCAGTCATTGCTACTTTATTGTTTTCCTCAAAAACCTTAACTGCTTGAGCATCACCAGATTTGATCAACTCACCGCTGTTTTTAACCCATTTGTACAACCATTCTTTGTCATATTTGTCAGCAACACCACGAAGCGCAGGCCCCGTCATCTTTGCATCCAGCTTATGACAAGCCGCACAGTTAGCATTAAAAATAGCTTTTCCAGCTACCGGATCACCTGCACCAGCTGCAGGAGCCGCAGGAGCCGCCGCAGCAGGATCTTGCGCAAAAACGTTCAGCGAAAGCGACAAAACCAGCGCCAGACTGAACAATAATTTTTTAGAAATCGAGTTATGGTTACCCACGTTTTTCATAATTAAAAATGATTATCGACTAAATTTGGTATGATTTTCGCGTTTAAGAAAACACACCCTATTTATAAACTCGGACAAAAATACAACTTATGCATAATTATCAAAACCTTAAATTTGTCTTAAATTGTAATTTATACCAATTCTAAATAAACATCTGCTTTTACGGTTGACATATTAATCGTACTTTTGCTGTAAACATAGTTCATTATGAGAATTTTAAGAACCCCTTACTTTATCACACTACTGCTGTTAAGTGCTTATTTTAGCCAAAAATCATTTTCACAAACGGGAAAATTTAACATTATACAGGATCCTAAATTTGAAAACCTGCTGAACGAAAAAAGGAAGATAAATTCATCTATCACGGTGAATGACCGCTATAAAATACAGATCTTCTACGGCACCAATGAAGAAGCTAAGAAAAACCTTTCAGCTTTCCGAAAAGAGTTCAAAAACCTTGACGGAACCATCGTCTATTCCAATCCTACCTATAAGGTATGGGTAGGCACCTTTAAAACAAGGATTGAAGCCGAAAGAAACTACAAGGAAATCTTAAAAAAGTATCCCAACGCACTACTTTTACGACCAAACAAATAAAATACAGGAACACCTAAAATTATATCATGGCAATTAGAAATAATTGCCATTTTTTTTTATAAAATTGCCTCAACTAAAAAAACTAAAACCTAACTTAAACCCAACTAAATGAAAAAGTTACTTTTTCTGACGCTCTCATTGATAACACTCTGCTCTGAGGCCCAAACCAAAAAAGACAGTACCAAAGTCAAACACCTAGACGAAGTACAGATCAGCACACCAAAATACCTGAAACCGAAGAAAGACATTCCCCAACAAACGGAAACAGTCAGCAAAAAGGAAATGGATTTCCAGAATTTTCAAAATCCAGCCGATATCCTTGGAAACAGTGGTATAGCAGCGGTACAGAAATCACAACAGGGCGGCGGAAGCCCAACACTCCGAGGATTTGAAGCCAGCCGCATCCTTCTGTTGGTAGACGGCATCCGCATGAACAACTTAATTTTCAGAGCAGGACATTTGCAAAACATCCTGACGGTAGACCAGAACATGATTGAAAACATGGATATCTTTTACGGGCCTTCCTCTACGGTTTTCGGAAGTGACGCGCTTGGAGGTGCCATCAACATGCAAACCAAGAAAGCAAGATTATTAGCCGAAGCCAAAAACAAATTCAGCGGTGCGGCTTCTACACGCTATTCTTCGGTAAATGAAGAAAAAGCCATTCATTTTGATTTGAACTACGCTAAGGAAAACTGGGCCTCGCTCACCTCCTTTTCCTTCAACGATTTCGGCGATTTGAAAATGGGCCGCCAACGCAACCACAACAATGCTTTTTATGGCGAAAGGGAGCAATATATCGAAACCATAGACGGTACCGATGTAATGGTGACCAATTCCGACAAATATGTACAAAAGTTCTCGGCCTACAAACAATACAATTTTATCCAGAAGTTCGTGTACAAACAAAGCAACTCCAATGTACATGACCTGAATTTACAATACTCCACAACTTCTGACATCCCCCGTTACGACCGTTTGACCGACGCAAATGCTGCTGGCTTACGAAACGCAGAATGGTTTTACGGTCCGCAGAAAAGGATTCTTGCCGCCTATACCTTCAGTCGAAACAAAGCGTTTTTAAACAGTGACCTGAAACTAACGGCCAGTTATCAGAAAAACGAAGAAAGCAGACACAACAGAAGGTATCAACGATATGATCTTGAAAACCGCATTGAAAAAACAGCTGCTTTTGCCCTTAATCTGGATTTGAAAAAGACGTTTTCCAAAAGTGAACTATTGTACGGTATTGAAAGTTATTACGATAAGGCAAATTCAACGGCATATTCCAATAATATTCAAACCGGAGCGATTGGCGATATAAACACCCGCTATCCCAATGGCGACAACAATATGTTCCGAAATGACCTTTACGCCATCTATACGGGGACTATCAATGAAAAAACATCCTGGACTTCCGGTGCCCGGATCGGGTATGTTACCCTGAACAGTACTATTGACGACGATACGTTTTTCCCACTGCCTTTTGACAAAATCAAGCAAAGTAATTTTACTTACAGCGGAAGCCTTGGCCTTATCCACAATCCGAGTGAAACAGTACGCCTTACCACTAATATCGGAACTGGTTTCAGAGCACCGAACATTGATGACTTAGCGAAGATTTTTGAATCGGGCAGCGGCACTGTAATTGTCCCTAACGAAGACTTGAAACCGGAAAAAACGGTTACCACGGATTTAGGGTTTACCATTACCAGTAAAAACAAACGTTTTCAATGGGACAATGTGTATTATTACACCCGATTTATAGATGCTATCGTAACCGACAAATTCCTGTACAACGGACAAAGCACTATTGATTACAACGGCCAGCCCAGTGTGGTGGTAGCCAATCAGAACAAAGGAAAAGCTTTCATCACCGGGATTTCCTCAACACTGAAAACCTATGTTTATGACAATCTTTTGCTAAACGCCAGCTTCCATTATACTTTAGGACGAAGCATCAATGAGGAAACCGGAGCATACAGTCCATTAGACCACATCCCACCGTATTACGGAAAACTGGGGCTTAATTACACCTTGCGTTTTGCAACCTTTGAAGCGTATATGCTGTATAACGGTAAAAAACACAGCAAAGACTATTCTTCCAGCGGAGAAGACAACCCGCAATATGCACCACAAGGCGGCATGCCTGCGTGGGAAACCTACAATTTCAAAACCTCGTTTGCCATATACAAAGGCCTTCAGCTAATGGCTGGGGTGGAGAACATTCTGGATACGCAGTACCGTACTTTTGCTTCCGGGATCAATGCACCGGGCCGAAACTTCTACGGAACGCTACACTATACATTTTAATCGTTTTGTCACAAAAAAATGAAAAGCTGATTCGATAGCGCCTCCTGATTAACAACCCTACATCATAAAAAAGTCCGGCAATGCCGGACTTTACTTTTCCATTAACTAAACTATATTCTTCGGTAACGAGTAGTCTTATGTCATTTCATTCTAGGTAAGTTCCAAATGAGTTCCTTCGGTATGCAAAATATGTTCAGCCTCTTCGACTTCTTCCAAAGTACCTTTCAGGATAACCATAAACTTGCCTTCTTTGAGGTGTTCCTCATATTTCATCACTTCGTCGTCTTTTATTCCCAAAATAGAGAAAAAAGAAACCACACCACCCGTAACAATTCCTATATCAAAACCGGCTATGGCACCAACTAAGGCACCGGCACCGTAAAGAAAACCAAAACCGGGAATTGTAAAAACCCCGATACCGGAAAGTAAACCAATAACTGTCCCCGCTCCCATACCAATAATGGCCGGTGTTTTTTGGAGCGTATCAGAGGATCGTACGTGAATATGATCATCGACAATCTCCGCCGTTCCGAGGAGCGAAACATTTTTCATGGGAAAATCATGGTCACTTAACACCTTAAGAGCATCTACTGCCTGTTTGTGTGTATCGTAAATAGCAATTTTTGATTTCATGACACTGTTTTTTAATTCCCATATCATTAAAATTATACCATAAAATTAGGCATTTTAACCCGTTTTTTCATCTTTTTTATCATTCCGTTAAGGTAGTATTTCAAGTTGGAAAAAATTTGATTTTTACAATATTTTACTGCCAGCCCAAAGCCCGTTTTTCCTTTTCCGCAAAAAAGGCGTTTTGCACCGGAACTTCTTTGATCTGATCCTTATCGTAAATTAAATATTGAGGCAAATCGCTTACCGAAATCAGGCCGTATTTTTGAAAACCAGTAACCCCAAACGAATAAATGTCATACTTTTTATAATAACCATAATCCAGATCGTGCTTCAGATAACCTTTCTTGAAATAAGGTTCGAAAAGGATCCAGGTACGTTCCAGGTTTTGGCTCACCATGAAATTATGCTGCATCAGTCCGGAAAAATCCTGTTGGATCAACCCGAAGTTCTTACCGGTGGGAAACAGGTCATACTTTCTAGAAATCTTATACACATCCCCGATAACATTGAACAGCATTTCATTTTGAATCTCTGTAATTTTAGGCAAAACCACAGGATCCTGAATCTTCTCCTGAAGTTTCACCCCAAATACAGCTATCACCTGATCCCGAAGACGCGCATCATTCAACTTTTTTAAATCGAGCTGTTTTTCAAAATTCTGCTCCAGCCAAACCGCATGATTTTTGATATACACTGGTTTAAACCAGGCTGCCAATTCACCTTTTAAGATAGCATCTCCATACGATTCCTGACCTGTCATATAGGCAATCGTAAAACCATGCTTTTCCACCAATTTCGACAACTGCGTTTTGAAAAACTCCAGATCATTGTGTTTGTAACTCAAATTGATCAGTTTCAGATGCAGGTCGGCCTCGTAGCCATAATCTTCGTCTAACTTCAGCACCAGCTCTTTTGCCTTCAGATACTCGGCATTGGCCACCGGTTTAAAAGCATCGAGGATAGGATTCAGGGTTTCATGGATTACTTTGTCACGGTAATTCTGTGCGAAACCGTTCAGTGTCATTAAAGACAAAAAGACAAATAAGTACTTTACATTCATTGTATAAGAAATAGTATAAGAATCGATAACGCAAGTAAAGCAATTTATTGCATCCGGACATAAAAAAAGTCCGACAAATGCCGGACTTTTCTATAGTTTCAGAAACGATTATTTCAATTTCTTTTTTACTTCCACTTCCTGGAAAGCTTCGATCAAATCGTATTCTTTCAAATCGTTGTAGTTTTTGATCTGCATACCGCAATCGTATCCTTTGGAAACTTCTTTCACATCGTCTTTAAAACGTTTTAAAGTTACCAATTCCCCAGTGTAAATAACCACACCTTCACGGATTAAACGAATTCTCGAGTTACGGAAGATTTTACCATCTGTAACCATACATCCTGCGATAGTTCCCACTTTAGAGATTTTGAACAATTCGCGGACTTCTGCCGTACCGGTAATCTCTTCTTTCATTTCCGGAGACAACATTCCTTCCATTGCATCTTTCAAATCGTCGATAGCATCATAGATGATCGAATAGTGACGGATGTCGATTTCTTCTTTCTCTGCCAATTGCTTAGCATTTCCTTGCGGACGAACGTTAAACCCGATGATGATCGCATCCGAAGCCGACGCTAACAATACGTCAGACTCGGTAATCGCACCCACTCCTTTGTGGATGATACGGATCTGGATTTCCTCGGTCGATAATTTCGAGAAGGAATCCGATAACGCTTCTACGGAACCGTCCACGTCTCCTTTTAGGATGATGTTCAATTCCTTGAACTGACCTAAAGCGATACGACGACCAATCTCGGCAAGAGTAATGTGTTTCTGCGTACGAACCGACTGTTCGCGTAACAACTGCATACGTTTTGCTGCAATTTGTTTTGCTTCTCTTTCGTCTTCGAATACGTTGAATTTATCTCCGGCGGTTGGCGCACCATCCAATCCTAAGATCGAGATTGGCGTTGACGGACCCGCTTCTTTTACGGAATTACCGCGCTCGTCAAACATTGCTTTCACCTTACCGTGATTTTTACCTGCCAAAACGTAATCCCCGATTTTCAAAGTACCTGCCTGAACAAGAATCGTAGTTACATAACCACGTCCTTTATCCAACTGCGCCTCTACTACGGTTCCTACTGCCGGTTTATTAGGATTTGCTTTTAAGTCTAAGATTTCAGCCTCAAGCAATACTTTTTCCAATAATTCTTTAACGCCCATACCCATTTTAGCAGAGATATCGTGGGACTGGTATTTACCACCCCAATCTTCTACCAACAAGTTCATGGAAGCTAAACGCTCTTTAATTTTCTCAGGGTTTGCCGTTGGCTTATCCACTTTATTGATCGCAAAAATCAATGGAACACCAGCTGCCTGTGCGTGACTGATCGCCTCTTTGGTTTGTGGCATGATGTCGTCGTCCGCAGCAATCACGATAATCGCGATATCGGTAACCTGGGCACCACGCGCACGCATTGCGGTAAACGCCTCGTGACCCGGTGTATCTAAGAAGGTAATCTCCTGACCGTTTTCCAACTCCACTCCGTAAGCTCCGATGTGCTGTGTAATACCTCCGGACTCCCCAGCAATTACATTCGCTTTACGGATGTAATCCAATAAGGACGTTTTACCGTGGTCAACGTGACCCATTACCGTTACAATCGGTGCACGGAATTTCAAATCTTCCGGACGATCTTCTACTACTTCAATATTTTCTTCAATATCAGCGGTTGTGAATTCCACTTCGTAACCAAATTCATCAGCTACGATAGAAAGGGTTTCCGCATCCAAACGCTGGTTCATCGTAACCATGATCCCTAAGGACATACAGGTTCCGATAACTTTAGTGATCGGCACGTCCATCATGCTGGCAATTTCCCCTACGGTAACGAATTCCGTTACTTTCAGTACTTTGCTTCCTTCTTCCAACGCCATCATTTCATCTTCGGAACGCTGACGGTGGGAATCACGCTTGTCTCTTCTGTATTTCGCCGCTTTAGATTTGCTTCCTTTACCTTGAAGTCTCTCTAAAGTTTCTTTGATTTGGTTTTTAACTTCTTCCTCGGTTGGCTCTACTTTTGCCACAATAGCAGGACGGTTCCCTTTTTGGAAGCCCGGTTTGTTACCTCCGAATTTATTACCACCGCCTCTGTTAGCATTGTTTCCACCCTGACCTGCGTTTCCACCTTGACCTGGTTGTCCCGGTTGCCCTGGTTTACCCGGAATACGGTTTCGTTTCTTTTTCTCCTGGTTTTGCTGATTAGTATTTTGACCAGCAGCGCCCTGATTGGGTTTATTCCCTTCTTTTTTGAAATCTTCTTTCTTTTTCTTAGGCTTATTGAATTGCGATAAATCAATTGTTTGCCCTGTAAAAGTCGCTCCGGATAATTTCTGGTATTGCGTTTCGATTTTTTCATCGGCAACCGCTTCCTCAGCCGGTGCTTCCACTTTTGGTTTAGGTTCCGCTTTTACAACTTCCGGATTTTCTTTAGGAGCTTCCGGTTGTTTTTCCTCCTGAACTTTCACTTCAGGCTCAGCTACCACTTCTTTTTCCACAACTTCTGAAGCAGGTTTTTCAGCAACAACTTCCGGTTTTTTGGGATCTAATTCGATTTTACCAACCGCCTTAGGGCCGCTAAGGGAAGCTTTCGCCTTGATCACGTCCAGACGCTGCTTTTCTTCTTCCTTGCGCTTTTCTTCCAGTTCTTTCTCACGCTCGATTCGAAGGGCTTCTTTCTCCTTTTTCTTTTCTTCACCTACTTCCAGGGAAGCCACTTTTTTTCCTTTATCGGCAGAGAACTGATTGCACAAGACGGTATATTCCTCGTTGGAAATCTTGGCGTTCGGACTGTACTCAATGGTATGACCCTTTTCCTTTAAATAGTCCACAGCTCTGTCCAGAGAAATATTTAATTCCCTTAAAACCTTGTTAATTCTTATTACTCTTTCTTCAGACATAAATCTTTTTATTATTACCTTAATGCGTGTTGTGTTGTGTGTCTAACTAAAAATAGCAACTATTCTTAGTCTTCGAATTCTTCTTTTAAGATTCGCATTACATCTAAGATGGTCTCTTCTTCAAGATCGGTTCTTCTTACCAAATCCGCAACGTCTTGTTTCAGTACGCTTCTTGCGGTATCCAATCCGATTTTAGCCAACTCGTCGATTACCCATCCGTCGATTTCGTCGGAGAACTCTGTTAATTCTACATCATCCTCTTCTTCAGCAAGGTTGCCTTCGCGGATTACATCCAATTCGTAACCTGTTAGTAAACCTGCCAATTTAATATTGTGCCCGCTGCGTCCGATCGCTTTGGAAACTTCCTCCAATTTAAGGAAAACTTCTGCCGCTTTTTTGTCTTCGTCGATTTTCACCGAAGAAACTTTTGCCGGACTCAACGCTCTTGTAATAAACAATTGCGCGTTGGTGGTATAGTTGATCACATCAATGTTCTCATTCCCCAACTCACGAACGATACCGTGGATACGGGAACCTTTCATTCCCACACAAGCTCCAACCGGATCGATTCTGTCATCATAAGAATCTACCGCCACTTTCGCTTTCTCACCCGGGATACGTACCACTTTTTTGATCATGATCAAACCGTCGAATACCTCCGGAATTTCCTGTTCGAACAATTTCTCAAGGAATTTCTCAGACGTTCTTGACATTAGGATCTGCGGCTTGTTCCCTTTCAATTCAACACTTTCAATGATTCCGCGCACGTTATCTCCTTTACGGAAGAAATCCGACGGGATCTGTTTTTCTTTCGGCAACACGATTTCGTTTCCTTCGTCGTCTACCAAAATTACGGCTTTTGGACGTACGTGGTGTACTTCGGCCGTATATATTTCACCAATTAGATCTTTAAACTGTTTGTAAAGATTCGTATTGTCATGCTCATGGATTTTGGAAATCAGGTTCTGACGTAACGCCAAAATCGCTCTTCTTCCCAACTGAATTAACTTCACTTCCTCGGAAACATCCTCACCTACTTCAAAATCAGGCTCTATTTTTCTAGCTTCCGACAAAGAGATTTCAGAGTTTGGATCTTCCACCTCACCATCTGCCACCACCACACGGTTTCTCCAGATTTCCATATCCCCTTTGTCAGGATTGATAATGATATCGAAATTGTCATCAGAACCGTATTTTTTCTTCAATGCATTTCTGAACACATCTTCTAAAATCGCCATTAAGGTAACTCTATCGATTAGTTTATCGTCTTTAAATTCTGAAAACGACTCGATTAATGCAATATTCTCCATGTTAACTCTAAAATTTAAAATGTTATTATAACAACTGCTTCTTTAATGTCTTCGTATTTGATTTCTGCCCTTTTCTGAACAGTTTCTTTTCCTTTTCCGATTTGCTTTGGCTCTCTTGCACTCCATTCCAAAACGATAAAGGCATCATTGGCTTCGGTAATTTCCGCTTCGATTTTCTCGTCGGCCGTGGTTACTTTCAGCTTTCGCCCGATATTCTTTTTGAACTGTCTCGGCATCTTCAAAGGGCTGGTCGCTCCGGCTGAAGCCACTTCCAATGAAAAATCCTGCTCTCCCCTGTCAAGGTTATTTTCAATAGCCCTGCTCACATCGATGCAATCCTGCAGGTTCACGCCATTATCGCCATCTAAAGTTACGATAATTTTATACGCGTCCGTAATTGCGAAATCGATAAGAAAAAGCGACGGTCGTTCCGCCAAAACACTCTCAAGAAGTTCACTTACTTTTTCTTTAAACGCCATAATCTGTATAAAAAGAGGGAAGCCCAGCTTCCCTCATTATTTAGTTCCGTAATAAATAACGATGCAAATATACAATTTTTTTTAAATATTGAAAATCATTGTTTATTCTAAATATATTTATACCTTTATAAAAAAGATTTTTAACACAAAATTACCACAACTAATATTATGAAACGTATCTTAGTACCTACCGATTTCTCAAACCATGCCGAATATGCTTTGAAGGTAGCCGCACAAATTGCCAAAAAAAATGATGGTGAAATTTACATCTTGCATATGTTGGAATTACCACATGAAGCCAACGACCCTTTCCATCATGGACACGACATTCCGGAAATTATGTATTTCAAAAAGAGAGCGGAAGAAAAGCTGGATGAACTTACAGAAGCTGCTTACCTGGACGGAATCGAAGTATCTGAAATCATAAAAATCGAAGGCACTTTCGAAGGAATTATGGACATCAGCAAGAAAAACGATATCGACTTGATCGTAATGGGATCTCACGGTTCCAACGGATTCAAAGAAATGATCATCGGTTCCAATACGGAAAAAGTGGTTAGAACCTCTGAAGTACCGGTTTTGGTTATCAAAAAAGAAACAAACGATTTTGATGTAAACAAATTCGTTTTCGCTTCTGATTTCTCCGACGAAGTAAAAGGAACTTTCTCAAAAGCCGTAGCGTTTTCCAACAAATTCGGAGCGCACCTGCATTTAGTATCCATCAACACCCCGAACAATTTCAAATCGACAGCGGTTTCTGAAAAAATCATGAGTGATTTTATCTCGAATTTCCAAATCAACAACTATTCCACCCACATCTATAACGATGTAAACGTGGAAAAAGGGATTTTGAATTTCTCAAACAGCATCGATGCAGACCTGATCGGAATGAGCACACACGGCAGAAAAGGCCTTGCACACTTCTTCAACGGAAGCATCAGCGAAGATTTGGTAAACCACGCGATTCGCCCGGTTGTTACTTTTAAAATCTAATTACAATACTGCATAAAAAAAGCCCCGAGAATCTCGGGGCTTTTTTGTTGGTCCACTAGGACTCGAACCTAGAATGACTGAACCAAAATCAGTAGTGTTACCATTACACCATGGACCATTAAACCTGCTCTCATTGCTGATTGCGGGTGCAAATGTAACACATATTTTTTTCAATCCAAATTTTTAGATAAAAAAATATTAAAAAAATATTTTGTGCGTTTCTATATACAAAAAAAGAGTTTCTTTGTGGTAGAATTTAAACCAACAATCGACAAACATTCATAAATGGCAACTTTCGACTTCAAAAAATGGAATACCATTTTAGGCTGGGCTTCTTTTACCATAGCCTTAATCACCTTCTCGCTCACGGTTGAACCCACACTAAGTTTTTGGGATTGTGGAGAATACATCGCCACTTCTGCCAAACTGGAGGTTGGTCACCCACCGGGCGCACCACTTTTCCAGATGATCGGAGCCTTTTTTGCCATGTTTGCTTTCAGCCCGGACAAAGTTGCTCTGATGGTAAATATGATGTCGGTTTTCTCCAGTGCTTTTACCATACTTTTCATGTTTTGGTCCAGCACTATTATGTTGCGAAAAATTGTTTCTTCCTTTACGGAATTCAATAATAACAGTGCCGTTATGGTATTGGGAAGCTCCTTTGTTGGTGCCACCGCCTTTACTTTTACCGACAGTTTCTGGTTCAACGCTGTTGAAGCCGAAGTATATTCCATGGCTACTTTATTTATCGCCATTATCTTCTGGCTGGGACTTCGCTGGGAAGAAGACATGCACAAACCAAAAGGAAACCGCTGGTTGTTACTGATCTCCTTAATGATCGGACTTTCTTTCGGGGTACACTTCATGGCTTTATTGACAATCCCTTCCCTTGGTTTACTGTACTACTTTAAGAATTACGAAAAAATTACGATCAAAAACTTCATCATTGCCAATGTATTGATGGTGGCCGTTTTATTCTTTTTCTTCAAATTCCTTTTACCTTATACGCTTGCCTTTTTCGGAAAAACCGAAATCTTTATGGTAAACAGCATCGGCTTACCGTTTAATTCCGGAACTATTTTCGCCTTTTTACTGATTGTCGCTTTCTTTTACTACGGCTTAAGCTACACCCGTAAAAAAGAAAAACCTTTCCTGAACACGGTATTGCTTTGCATCCTTTTCGTACTGATTGGCTTCTCCACCTGGATGATGCTACCGATCCGTGCCAACGCCAATGTAGTGATCAACGAAAACAAACCTTCGGATGCTGCAGAGGTTCTGGCTTATTACAACCGGGAACAGTACGGGGAACAAAAAACGTTTTACGGACCGTTATATTCTGAAAGCTATTCCGGTCTCGATGCCGACACACCTTATCTGGACGACAAACCCAACTACGAAAGAGATTACAAAACCGGAAAATACGTTATTGTAAACAACTACAAAAACGCCAAGAGCAATACCGATAACAACCACAAAGGTTTCCTGCCAAGAATGTGGAGTACTGATCATGCGGTTAACTATATGACTTTCACAAAACCGTTAGATTTCAAGATTGACACCAATGCCTTTATCGACGAAGAAGGCAACATGATGGAAGACGAAATGAGCCAGATGACCGAACTTGTTTCAGAATTCCGTTCCGCTCATGCACAGGGAAAAGTTGACCTGGAAGATTATGACAAATTCCTGAAAAATTATGGCGATTACCTTATTGTGGAAAAACCATCGTTCACAGACAACATGAAATTCATGTTCGAATACCAATTCGGTTACATGTACTGGCGCTACTTGCTTTGGAATTTCGTAGGCCGTCAAAATGACGTTCAGGGCAAATACGATACTCAAAACGGTAACTGGCTAAGCGGAATCGGCTTATTGGACGACTCCCATTTAGGCACACAAAAGAACTTACCATCTGATGTAGCCAACAACAAAGCAAGAAACACTTATTATTTCCTTCCTTTTATCTTAGGCGTTTTAGGCTTGATTTTCCATGCCTCTAAAGACAAAAAGAGCTTTTACATCTTATTGGTTTTATTCCTATTCAACAGTTTTGCCCTTAAGGTTTTCCTTAACGAGCGTCCATTTGAACCCCGTGAAAGGGATTATGCCGTAGTAGGCTCCTTCTATGTTTTTGCAATTTGGGTTGGTTTTGGGGTATACGCCCTTTATGATGCCTTCAAAAAATATTTACAGCCAAAAATTGCCGCTCCCGTTATTATCGGAGCCGCTATTTTAGCTGGCCCTGTGCTATTGGCCAAAGAAAACTGGGACGATCATGACCGCTCCGGGAAATACACCGCTATTGCCATGGCAAAAGCCTATCTTGACTCCTGCGAACCAAACGCCATCCTGTTTACCATCGGGGACAACGACACCTTCCCGTTATGGTATGCTCAGGAAATAGAAGGACACCGAACCGATGTCCGTATTGTCTGTACCAGTTTATTCGCCACCGATTGGTATATTGATCAGATGAAAATGAAAGCCTACAAATCCGATCCGGTGCCGATTCGTTTTACACACAATCAATATGTAGGCGGAAAGCTGGATTATGTAGTCCACAAACCGTTAACCGAAAACGGCATGTTATTAGAAGACCTGATTCAGTTTATTGCTTCCGATGATGACCGTACGACTATGGAAATGCGCAACGGACACAAAGTACATTTCTATCCGACAGATAAAATCCGAATTCCGGTTGACAAAAATACAGTCATCCGAAACAAAGTGGTTTCCGCTCATCTAAACGATTCGATTGTTTCCAACATCGACATCGACTTAAAAGGCGACCCGATTTACATCAACCGTCTGATGATGCTTGACATCGTGGCCAACAACAACTGGAAACGTCCGATTTATTTTACCGGCGGTGCTTTTGCCGACGAAGACTTCATCTGGATGAAAGACTACCTGCAACTGGACGGAATGGTCTACAAATTGGTTCCAATCAAAACCCCATTGGCTAAACAAGCCAGTCCTTTAGACATGGGTAGCATCGATACGGAAAAAATGTACAATATTGTAACCAAATGGGATTGGGGCAACAGCAGCAGTCCGAAAATCTATCATGATCCGGAAACCCGTAAAAACAGTATTACGTATCGCACCAACCTTGCCCGTCTGATGGAGGCTTTAATCAATGAAGGCAAAAAAGACAAAGCCAAAAAAATCATTGAACTGGCCATGAAGGAAATGCCGATTGACTATTTCGGATATTATACTTTTGTGGAACCATTTGCTGGCGGCTATTACGAAGTGGGTGAAAAAGCCAAAGCACGTGCTGTTCTATACAAACTGATACAGAAATATCATGAGAATCTAACATACTATGCCGGCATGAACCCGTCAGAACAAAACGAACTGTATGTGGACATTGTCACAGATATTGAACGCTACAGAAGCCTATTGGAAATCATGAAAGACCGAGGTGATATGGAATTCTACAATCAGAGTAAAGCCAAGTTCAACAACTACAACAAATTGTTCGAACGCTACGGCCGCGACATGGAATAACCACCTTATTCAAAATAAAACAGGGCTTTCAAGGTTTATTACTTTGAAAGCTTTATTTTTATACTATGGATTTCTACTGGATAAAAACTAACCGAATCGTCAAAAGGATCTTTTCCAATCAGGTGTGGGACCTTCCGAACACACAAAACAAAATATACCTGACCTTTGACGACGGCCCAACGGTAAAAGTAACCGAATGGGTACTGTCCGTCCTGAAAGATCACAACGTAAAGGCAACTTTCTTCTGCATCGGCGACAATATCAAAAAGCATCCGGAAATCTTCCAAAAAGTACTTGCTGAAGGACACAGCTTTGGCAATCACACTTTCAATCATTTACAGGGATGGAAAACCCACAACAAAGTCTATTTTGACAACATTCAGTTGTGTGAAGAAGAAATAAAAAAACAGTATTCAGAAAACATACCGCAAAGAGCAACAAAGGAAACCCTTACCACAAAACTCTTCCGACCGCCTTACGGAAAGATAAAACTGTCACAATCGGCCAAATTGCGAAAACAAGGCTACAAAATTATCATGTGGGACGTATTGAGTGCGGATTTTGACACTTCAATACCTAAAGAAAAATGTCTGGAAAACATCATTAAAAACACGGCACAAGGCAGCATTATAGTACTTCACGACAGCGAAAAGGCATTTCCTAATTTAGAATATACGCTGCCCAAAGCCATAGCAATCTTAAAAGAAAAAGGATTTGTATTCGATACGCTTGCTTAAACGTTTTCCTGGACCAGCGTGATTAAAGTATTGGCATCCAGTTCTCCGGATTGTCTCCAAACCATCTGACCGGCTTTGTAAATCATTAAAGTCGGTAATCCCTTGATGCGCAAGGCTTCTGCCAGTTCCTGATTTTTATCCACGTCAATTTTAATCACTTTAGCCCTATCACCAAGTGCGGCGGCCACATCCCTGATTACAGGATGCATGGAAACGGAAGACTCATTCCAATCCGTATAGAAGTCGATCAGAACGGGTACTTGTGTATTAATAAGTTCTCCAAATTTTGACATAAGCGAGAAAATTAGATTAATTAAAAACTGTTGTTCTTAAATAAATAGTATACAAATATAGCATTTTAAAGCATTTATGCTACTCTTTCACCTTTTTTTAGTTGAATTACCGTTATTTCCGGCCAAATACCTACCCTTCCCGGATACGCATGAAAGCCAAAACCGCGGTTTACATAGATGTAACGCCCCGTATTTTCGTACAAGCCCGCCCAGCACCTGTACACATACTGCACCGGACTCCACTTGATAATCCCCGGAATTTCAATACCGAACTGTAAACCGTGCGTATGCCCGGACAGTGTTAAATGGTAATTATTTTCGTGATGCTGCACCTCGGCATCCCAATGGGAAGGATCGTGGCTCATCAATATTTTGAAATCTTCTTTGGACAGGCCTTGGGAAGCTTTTGCCAAATCGCCCGCCTGTTTAAATTTTACACCCCAATTCTCTACGCCTACCAATGCGATTTCATCTCCGTTGTTTTGCAGCTTTATGTTTTCATTCAGCAGCAACTTGAAATCAATCTGGCGATGCAGGTCCTTAATGGCTTCAAAATTTTCATTTTTAGCGGTTTGCGAAGGCCAATCAACGTATTCCCCGTAATCATGGTTGCCTAAAACGGAATATTTACCAAATTTCGGGGTTTCGATTTTCTTAAACGTATCAATCCAGGGATGCATTTCTTTTGCATGCGTATTGACGATGTCGCCGGTAAAAAGAATGATATCGGATTTCTGCTCATTGATCAGATCCACCGCATATTGTATTTTTTCAGGATTGTCAAAACTACCGCTATGCACATCGGAAAACTGGGTAATGGTCATCCCGTCAAAACTCTCCGGAAGATCCGGAAAGAACAACGTCTGGCGAATTACTTTAAAATTATATTTCCCCTTAGTCATTCCATACAACAACGACGTAAAAGGAATAGCCGCAATCCCCAAAGCGATCTGACTGATGAATTTGCGACGTTCCGGTATCGCCTCCTTGATGTTATCGGCCTGTGTAAAATAGTTGATTACGGTAGCAAACATCCTGAAGATATCTTCCCCTAAAAGAATAACCGCCACAATCAGTTTCGGGATCAGCATCAGCAATAACAAGCCCATGGTAAAAAGTGACTGTGTATTTTGTCCCACCTTACGGTCAAACTGGCTGAAACCGTAAAGTATATAAGCAAAAGCCAACAAACTGACTACCTGATATATAATGAGAATCCATCGTTCCCGGGTAATGGTTTTTACCGCCTGATATGCATAAAGCTCCACCAGCAAAAGAATGACGCCTATAAAAAGTAAACGCATGGTCATAATCTGTTTTTGATAAGCAAAGTAACGAAGAATGAAACGCTTAGCGACGCTATCTTAAATTAAATTTAACTAAAGCAACGATTTACTTTCCAAGTTGTGGCATAATCTTGCCACTTTGTTTATTTTTACGTTCTAATTTTTCGAAACCATGTCACAGAAACGCCTTTTTCTTTTAGATGCTTATGCGCTGATTTTCCGCGGATATTACGCCTTCATCAAAAACCCGAGAATCAACTCCAAAGGAATGGACACTTCAGCCATTTTAGGATTCATGAACTCGCTGATTGATGTGATCAAACGTGAAAAACCGGATCATTTGGCCGTAGCCTTCGATAAAGGAGGAAGCGCCGTTCGCAGTGAAATGTTTTCCGCCTACAAAGCCAACCGTGACGAAACCCCGGAAGCCATCAAAATAGCCGTTCCCTACATTCAGGAATTTCTGAGCGCCATGCACATTCCGATTATCGAAGAAGCCGGTTACGAAGCCGACGACTTGATCGGGACTTTGGCCAAACAAGCCGAAAAACAAGGCTATCAGGTTTTCATGGTGACGCCCGATAAGGATTTTGGACAATTGGTTTCAGAGAATATTTTTATGTACCGACCGGCCCGTTTGGGTAATGACATTGAAATTTGGGGTGTTGAAGAAGTAAAAGCGAAATTCGAAATTGAAGATCCGTTACAAGTTATTGATTTCTTGGGGATGATGGGTGATGCCGTGGATAACATTCCGGGCTTACCGGGTGTTGGAGAAAAAACCGCGAAGAAATTACTGGCCGAATTCGGTTCGATGGAAAAACTTTTGGCCAACACCGATAAACTGAAAGGCGCGTTAAAAGACAAAATCGAAGCCAACAAAGAACAAGGGATCCTTTCTAAAAAACTGGCTACAATTCTACTGGATTGTCCGGTTACTTTTGATGAAACCGACTACGAACTATCCAAACCGGATGTGGAGAAAACCGAAGCCCTGTTCATGGAACTGGAATTCCGTCAGTTGAAAACCCAGTTCGATAAATTGTTCGGCAGCGGGAAAGAATACGATGAAATCGATACCAGCAATGGCGATAGCGCTCCAAAATCCGCTAAAAAAACTGCCAAGAATGAAGACCAGTTCTCTTTATTCGAAACCGGTGACAGTGAAGCCGAAGTTGGCCAACACAGCTATTACAACACTTTAGAAAACACACCGCACCATTACGAAGTAAGTCAGGGCAATCTGGGCGTAAAATTATTACTGCAGACGCTTTTGCAACAGCAAGAAGTATGCTTTGATACCGAAACCACAGGCATCGACGCCAACAATGCCGAACTGGTAGGCATGTCGTTCTCCTTTGAAAAAGGCAAAGCGTTTTACGTTCCGGTTCCGGAAAGCCGCGAGGAAGCTCAGGAAATGGTGGACAAATTCAAACCGTTTTTCGAAAATGAAGCCATTATCAAAATCGGCCAGAACATTAAATACGATTTAAAAATATTGGCCAATTATGGCGTTACAGTTAAAGGAAAACTGTTTGACACCATGATTGCACATTATCTGATCAATCCGGACATGCGCCACAACATGGATGTATTATCGGAAACCTATCTGAAATATTCTCCAAAATCCATCGAAACGCTTATCGGAAAAAAAGGGAAAAACCAAAAATCGATGCGTGATGTAGCTTTGGAAGACATCAAAGAATACGCCGCTGAAGATGCTGATATCACGTTACAACTAAAAGAAGTGTTCGATCCGAAACTCGACAGCGCGGGAACCAAAAAATTATTCGAGGAAATTGAAATCCCTTTGATTCAGGTGTTGGCTGATATGGAGCGCGAAGGCATCCGTTTGGACGTAGACTATCTGAAAGCCATGTCCAAAGATATGGACGTTGAAATCAAAGCATTAGAACAGAAAATTTACGAAACCGCCGGCGAAAAATTCAACCTGGCATCTCCAAAACAGTTGGGCGATATCTTGTTCGAAAAACTGAAAATCGGAGGAGCAAAACAAAAGAAAACCAAAACCGGACAATACGCTACCGGTGAAGAAGTCTTGAGTTATTTGGCCAACGAACATGAAATTGTACAGCAAATTCTCGATTGGCGTCAAATGGTAAAACTGCAAAGCACTTACATCATTTCCTTACCGGAACAGGTGGATCAAGGCAGCAACCGCGTGCATACCGATTATATGCAGACTGTTGCAGCGACCGGCCGTTTGAGCTCGAACAACCCGAACCTACAAAACATCCCGATCCGAACCGAACGAGGACGATTGATCCGAAAAGCGTTCATTGCAAGAGACGAAAATCACACCTTACTCTCTGCCGATTACTCGCAAATTGAATTGCGCGTGATTGCAGCGATGAGCGGCGAAGAAAACATGATCAAAGCCTTCCAGCACGGAGAGGACATTCACCGTTCTACGGCCGCAAAAGTATTTAATGTGGCGCTGGAAGAGGTAACCAAAGAACAACGTAGTAATGCCAAAACGGTAAACTTCGGAATCATTTACGGGGTTTCTGCTTTCGGTTTAAGCAACCAGACGAATTTATCGCGAAGTGAAAGTGCCGCATTGATCGACGCGTATTACAACACCTATCCGCGTTTGCGTGCCTATATTCAGGAGCAGGTGGCTTTTGCCCGTGATCATGGCTACGTACAAACCGTTTCCGGACGCCGTCGTTACCTGAAAGATATTAATTCCGCCAATGCCGTGGTACGTGGTGCTGCGGAACGAAATGCCGTGAACGCTCCGATTCAGGGAAGTGCGGCCGATATCATCAAAATTGCGATGATCAATATCCATAAAAAACTAACCTCCGAAAACTGGAAATCCAAAATGTTGTTACAGGTACACGATGAGCTTGTGTTCGACGTGCACAATTCGGAACTGGAGAAAATCAAACCGATGATCAAACACGAAATGGAGAACGCCTTTAAACTCGCGGTTCCATTAGAAGTCGATTTGGGCACCGGAAAAGATTGGCTTGAGGCGCACTAATAATATTTTTCACTATATTTAGACTTCTAAAACCCCTTTTTTGGAAGCCTTAAAAACCATATTGTATTTTTCTATTTTCCGCTATCCGTTAAAGATTGAGGAAATACATCGTTATACCACGCACGAAACTCTTTCGGAGACCGAGGACGAAATCAATTTTTTGCTTCAGGAAAAAATCCTGCAAAAAATAGACGATTTTTACCTGTACGGCAATGATTTGGAATGTGTTACCAAAAGATTAAACGGAAATCTAGGCGCCCAGAAGATCATGGAGCTTGCCAAAAACAAGGCTGATTTCATTTCTAAATTTCCCTTCGTGAAGGCAGTGGGTATTTCAGGTTCACTTTCAAAAGGCTATTTCGACCATAAAAGCGATGTGGATTTTTTCATCATCACCGAACCGAACCGCCTCTGGTTTACGCGCACTTTTTTGATGCTTTACAAGAAGGTTTTCCTGTTGAACTCTCGAAAATATTTCTGCATCAACTATTTTATTTCCACAGAAAACATGGTTATAGAAGAGCAAAACCGATTTACCGCAACCGAAATCCGCACCCTGATTCCCGTAAAAGGAATAACGGTTTTTGAAGATTTTTACAAAGAAAACAATTGGACCAACCATTATTTCAGGGAAGAAAATTTCAAATCCAACGAAATAACCGAAATCGACAAACCCATCATTATTCTAGGAATCGAATCCCTTTTACGAATCCCTTTTTGGAGTACTTTGGATAACGGATTACGCAAACTGACCTTATTAAAATGGAAATCGAAATTCAAAACAATGCAACTTGAGGATTTTAAAATTGCACTAAAATCCACCAAAAACATTTCGAAACACCATCCGTCCAATTTTCAGAAGCGCGTAATTGTAGCTTTAAATGAAAAGTACCGCGAATTCAACAAACAATACAACATCGAACTACAGGAAGAACATGCTTGATATTCTTTTTTCGCATTCCTATTATTACAAACTCGATCCGAAACAGTGGAAAAACAAAACACCTTTTCCTCCGTTAGGAACTCTATATGCCGCTTCCTTATTGCGGAAGAGTGGCTATTCCGTGGATTTGTTCGATACAAATTTACGCGACAATCCTTCGGCAATTGCCCCCATTCTTGAAACCAAAAAACCAAAATACCTGATCATTTACGACGACGGTTTCAACTACCTGACCAAAATGTGCCTGACCAACATGCGGGAAGCCTGTTTTGAAATGATCCGACTCAGCAAAAAACAAGGTTGTACCGTAATCGTTTGCAGTTCCGACTCAACCGATCACTACGAAAAATATCTGGAAAAAGGAGCTGATTTCATTATTCAGGGCGAAGGTGAACTCACGCTTTTAGAGCTCATAAATACATTGAAAAACAATGAGATTACAAACGTTATTTCAGGTCTTGTTTACCAAAAAGAAGGAAATATAAAAATCAATCCCAAACGAAATGTTCTTCAAAATTTAGATGAATTACCGTTGCCCGCTTGGGATTTAATAGATATCGAACAGTACCGAAACATCTGGAAGCAAAGTAATCAGGTATTCTCATTGAACATTGCCACCACACGTGGTTGCCCGTATAAATGCAATTGGTGCGCGAAACCTATTTACGGGAACCGCTACAATGCACATTCCCCGGAATACATCGTAAACCATATAAAATTCCTTTCCGAAACTTTTGGAGTGACCCGTTTTTGGATGTGTGACGATATTTTTGGGTTAAAACCGAATTGGGTGCAGGAGTTCAATAAATTATTACAACAGGAAAAGCTGAAAATCCGTTATTATATCCAAAGCCGTGTCGATTTATTGCTAAAAGAAGACACTATCGATGCTTTGGCCGCCTCCGGTTTGGAAGAAGTATGGGTAGGAGCCGAAAGCGCGTCCCAAAAAATCCTTGATGCGATGGACAAAGGCACCACTGTAGAACAGATCCATCAAGCCACAAAACTCCTGAAAGCCAAAAACATAAGAGTTGCTTTTTTCCTGCAGTTCGGCTATTTGAGCGAAAACCAAAACGATATCCGACAAACCATCGCCATGGTAAAAAAACTGATGCCGGACAATATTGGCATTTCGGTTTCTTATCCATTGCCGGGAACGGTATTTTACGATAAAGTAAAAGCCGATTTGAAAGAAAAAGCCAATTGGAAAGATTCCGACGATTTCGAAATGCTTTTCAACGGAACGTACCGCTCGGAGTATTACCGCAAACTGCAGCGTTTTGTCCACAAAGAATACCGAAAAAGCCAGGGATTGTACCATTTGAAATCAGCACTGAAAAACCCACTCGGACTTTCCTCGGAACAATTAAAATCCGTAATGAAATTAGGTTACTATATCCCGAGCGCGTTTCTGGATTCGCTCTATTTAAAACGACTCGACCATGAACGCTAGTTTCGACATCGCCGCGCAACATTACGATACTGCTTTTACCCACACGGTAATAGGCAAATTACAGCGCGATTTGGTGTACGGACATTTATCGGAAATACTGAAAAACAAGCCGGAAGCGATTTTAGAAATCAATTGTGGCACCGGTGAAGACGCTATTTGGCTAGCAAAACAGCATTTTAAAGTAATCGCCACGGATATTTCCCCTGAAATGATTGCGGTGGCTAAAAACAAAGCGGATTTAAAAAACCTCAACTTTCAACAAGCAGACATCAATCAGTTGTCTGAAATCTTTCCGCACGTGAAATTCGATTTGATTTTTTCCAATTTCGGAGGGTTGAACTGTCTTTCTAAAACCGAATTGAAAGCATTTTTTATATCGGCAACCGAATTATTAACCGAAAACGGCCGCGTGGTTTTGGTTGTAATGCCGAAAAATACGCTTTGGGAACAATTGTATTTCCTTTTGAAAGGGAATTTGAAAAACGCGTTGCGAAGAAAAAAAGAAGTTGTTTTAGCGAATGTAGCGGGCGAAAACGTAAAAACATATTATCACAATCCGAAAGAACTGGTAAAAGTAAGCAACGATTCGTTTAGACTGAACCAGGCAAAACCGATCGGCTTTTTTGTACCACCTTCCTACCTGGAACCATTTTTCAGAAGCAAGCCAACCTTAATTTCAATATTAAATCGTTTGGAAAAAAGCATTAAAAACCAATCGTTTTTAGCCAGATATGCCGATCATTATTTAATCGAATTACAGAAAAAATGAGTCTTTTGCTAACCCATGCCTACTACCTGTCCGACGATCCGAAGGAACAGAAAATCATGAAGCCCTACCCGCCGCTGGGTTTGCTTTATGTGTCCGGCTACCTGTTAAGCAAAAACATACCCAACGATGTTTTCGACAGCACTTTTTCTTCTCGGGAAGAACAGCTGCAGTTCATCCGAAGCAAAAACCCGAAAGTCATTGCCATTTATACCAACCTGATGACTAAAATAGAGGTGGTCAGGCTCATCAAAATCCTCAAAACCGAAACGTACCAATTTCCAAAAATTATTCTTGGCGGACCGGACGTTACCTATAACATTGAAAACTACCTTGAGGCCGGAGCCGATTTTCTGGTTATCGGGGAAGGCGAAGAAACCACTTTTGAATTGTACAACGCCATTTGCAACGATCAAGATTTCACAACGATCTATGGTATTGCTTTTTTAGATAAGGGAATCGCGGTCAAAACGCCCGAACGCACCAAATTCAGGGAACTTGATCAATTACCGCTACCGAATCGCGAAGCCATCCCGATGGAAAAATACTTAAAAACCTGGAAGGAAAATCACGGGGAAAGCTCCATGACCATTTCCACCCAGCGCGGTTGTCCTTACACCTGTAAATGGTGCAGCACAGCTGTCTACGGGCAAAGTTACCGCAGAAGACCGGCACATTTGGTCGCTCAGGAAATGAAAATGCTCAAAGAAACCTACAATCCCGATGCGCTTTGGTTTGTAGACGATGTGTTTACCATCAGTCACAAATGGCTTACGGCTTTTCACGAGGAAGTGGTGAAACAAAATGCTCAAATCCGTTTTGAATGCATTACCCGTGCCGAACGTTTGAACGACGAAATCCTGAAACTGTTAAAAGAAGCCGGTTGTTTCCGAATCTGGATTGGTGCGGAAAGCGGTTCGCAGAAAATCATCGATGCCATGGACCGTCGTGTGGATGTGAACCATGTCAAGAAAATGATCCAGAACACCAACGCATTGGGAATTGAAACCGGAACGTTCATCATGGTAGGCTATCCCGGTGAAAATGACAACGATATTTCACAAACCATCCACTATTTAAAAGAAGCCAATCCAACATATTATACCATTACGGTAGCATATCCGATTAAAGGCACTTCGCTTTACAACGAAGTGGAAAACGCTATTACCGTGAAACCGGATTGGCAAACCTCAACCGACCGTCAAATCGATTTCAAAAGAACGTATTCCCGTAAATACTATGATTTTGCCGTTTCCAAAGTGGTAAGCGAAGTGGAATTCCACAAAGAGCGCCTAAAACACAACAGCGACAAAGTCCGGATGCTGAAACTCAAGGTTAAATCGTTCCTGGCGAGTTCGTTAATGCTCCTAAACAAATAACTCTTGACAGTTGAGCCAAAATATTGGTATTATCTGGTCCCGCTATTATGCTGGACCGTGGTTTATTTCGCATTTTCCTTTGATGGTTTATACGGACAAGATGCCTACGAATACCTGCGCTATACCGAAGCCCTGAAAACTTATTTTGAAAACGAAACTCCTCCCGGTGACTATTTTTGGGGCGTTTATTATCCTATTTTGGGAAGTATGCTCAGCTTTATTTTACCTTCAACAGCGCTTTCCCTGCAATTGATTGCTGTCGGTTCGTTAATGGTATCGGGAATTTATCTTAAAAAAATCATTCAATTGATTTACAAGAAGGAAAGTGTTGGCTTGATTCCGGTTTTGTTTTTCACCCTTTCACCCATTGTCTTAGTACACAGTGTTTTGGCCATGTCGGACATGCTTGCTTGCTGTTTTACAACCTTGGCGGTCTATCAACTCCTCCACTGTATTGAAAAAGCGGAGGCCAGAAGTTTTATTCTCGGTAGCATTTTTGTGGCTTTGGCTATGTTGACCCGATATGCTTCAATTGTCATTTTGCTTCCGTTTTGCTTGGTAGCTTTTTATCAGATGGTCAGCCTTAAAAAGTTTTGGGTTTTGCTTTTTTCGGTTGTTCTTACAGCTTTGATTGCGGTTCCTCATTTGGTGATCCGTTCACAGAACAGTTTGCAGTTTTTATCGCACCAATGGCTGCAAAACTGGGAGTTTTACCATCTGTTCCAAAGTGGTTTCACAACAGTTGACGGTTCGATGCAGTACCGTTTCATCAACCTGATTTATATTTTCTTTTCGTTTTACCATCCGGTGTTTTTAGTTTTCGGATTGTTGCTTTTGGGCTTTTTACTAAAAAAAAGAATATACTCGTTTACGAAATATCAAAAACTGCTGCTGGTTGCCATAGTACTGTATGCGTTATTTTTAGGCGGCATCCCATTTCAGAACAAACGCTTTTTGTTACTGTCTTTTCCTTTGGTAATTGCCCTTCTTTTTCCTTTAATTGAACCGGTATTGCTGCAATTCAAAAATCAAAAAGCAGTTGTTTTTCTTGTCGTTTTGACACAGCTTTCCATCGGCACCTATTATGGCAATTCGTTTTACCAAAGAAACCAACTCGAACAAAACATCGCCAAAGAAATGAAACCATACGAGCACAATACGCTCTACGCTTTTGATATTGACATCGCCTTAAAAGGACGACAACTGCACTTCAACTACAAAAGCATCTGGAAGGAAAAACTGCACGAATTTGATAAAAATGCCTTACTTTTAGTAAACGAAAAGCAGCTCGAAAAGCAATGGAAAGACAAAAATCCGTTGCTCAATTGGAACGCGCTCCAAAAGCAATACGAACTTGAAAAAATAAACGCTTTCGAAGGCGATTTCAACCTTTACCGCATTGGCAACAAAAAATAAACATATCGTGATTTTAACACCCGGATTTCCGGAAAACGAATCGGATACAACTTGTATTCCAGCGTTGCAGCTTTATGTAAAGGCCTTGCAACAACTTTCGGATTTCGAGATAACGATAATCAGTTTTCATTATCCGGATAAAAAAACGAAGTATCACTGGAACCAAATACCGGTAATCGCTTTGGGTGGAAGTTCCCGTTTGTCAAAACTCCTGCTTTGGAAAAGAGCTTCAGAGGTTTTGAAACAACTCCATCAGCAAAAGAGGATTTCAGTACTGCACAGTTTTTGGTTGGGTGAATGTGCGCTTATCGGAAATTGGTTTGCCCGAAAAAAAAACATCAGGCATCTAACGACTTTAATGGGACAAGATGCTTTGAAGCAAAACGGCTACGCTAAAATCCTGCCGATCAAAAAAATGAAGCTGGTTACGCTTTCCGGATTTCATCAGCAAGTGTTTTACCAAAATCACAAAGTAACCACAGAAATCATTCCCTGGGGGATTGCGGCAGAGGATTTCCCACAAGCGACTGAAAAAAGCATTGACATCATTGGCATTGGCTCATTGATTCCTATAAAAAATCATGCTCTTTTTATGGATGTGGTTGGTGAACTTTCTAAAATCAGACCGATAAACGCCGTCTTGGTTGGTGATGGTATTTTAAAAGATAAACTGGATCAAAAAATACGAGAACTAAATCTTGAAACTACGCTTCAGTTAAAAGGGGAATTACCGTATCTCGAAACCCTGAAACTGCTTTCGAAGGCCAAAATCTTACTCCATACCAGTACTTATGAAAGTTTCGGACTCGTTTTTGCAGAAGCTTTACAAAGCAAGACTTTAATTGTTTCGGAAAAAACAGGCTGTACCTTTGAAACCGAAAATTGGGTTACCGCAACTTCCAAAGAAGAAATGATTGAAGCTTGCCTTACTTTGCTGGACAAGCCTTTTTCAGAGGTTACTCCTAACCCATTCCTAATAACCAAAACGGTGGAACGCTATTTAAAACGGTATGCTGACTAAAACCAAAATACAATCCATACTTGACTGTGTCCCTAAAAGATACAAAAGGAAGCTGTTGCCGTTTTTTGGGTTTTCAATGGTAAACGTACTGCTCGAATTGTTGTCTGTGGCCTACCTGCTGCCCTTTTTGGTTTTGGCCCTTGACACTAAAAAACAGTTCCAGAACAGGTATCTTGACTTACTTTTCCAAAGGGAACATCTTGTTTACAGTTTACTGTTGCTTATTGGGTTTTTCATTATCAAAAACGCACTTAGCATCTGGTTCATCAATTACCAAAACCGGTTGATTTATGCGGTTTCTTCCGAAATTTCAAAAAAATACACCGAGAATTTCATCCACAGCGATTACCTGTTTTATCAAAATCAGGACAAAGGTTCGATTCTTAAAAACACCATCGAAGTTCCGAACAATTTCGCCAACCATGTTTTGCTTTCCCTTAACACGATCCTTAGTGAAGGCTGTATTATTCTTGTCATTACCGGCATAGGTTTGTTTTTATTTCCGGCACTCACCAGCATCGGCCTTGTTCTTTTTCTGCTTGCTTTTTCCCTTATTTACACCTTTAGAAGGTTTAAAAAAGTACGCAAAAGCCTCTCGGAAGATTATCAGCAAAACGTGAATTCCCTTTTAGATTTGATCAACGGGTTTTTCGAAATAAAAAGCGCCGGAAAGGAAGACGCTTTTCTGGACAAATTCAACGCATCCAACCGAAAACTCAACAAAACCTATTCTTTTTTAACGACTCTTAAAAACTCAAACGCCAAGTATCTGGAAATAGTGATCATCGTGATTATCTGCGTGATCGTTTTTTATCTGGTGAATTATTCCGAAAAAACTACGGAAAATGTAGTACTACTCTCGTTCTTCGCCTCGGTTTTCTTTAAATTGATTCCTTCCCTAAACCGATTGGTTGTAGCTTCTTCGAGCATCAAATCCTTCGAATACACGATAAACGCAATACAGAAAAACACGTTAAAAAAAGAAAAACCGGCAACCAAAACGACCGAAGTTTCTTTTAAAAACAACCTCACACTGGAGAACATCAGCTTTAGTTACCAACAAGACCATCCATTAATTGAAAACACTTCCCTTAAGATTTTCAAAGGTGAAATCGTGGGTATTTTTGGCCGATCCGGTAGCGGAAAAACCACTTTGCTGAACATCCTGCTGAATTTAATCGAACCCGATTTGGGCAAAATCGCTTTAGACGGCAACGAAATCACGGAAGAAAACAAAAACAGCTTCCTTTCTTTGGCCGGATACGTTACGCAGGAGCCTTATGTATTTAACGGAACACTTTTGGAAAACATCGCCATCGGACAACAGGAAAACGAAATCGATTACTACAGAATAAACGAACTTAGTCTGCAATTCGGTTTTGATGATGTCATTCATACTTTTAAAGAAGGATGGCAAGCTTCAACCGGACACAGCGGCAAAAAACTCTCTGGCGGGCAAAAACAAAAACTGGCCCTGATCCGTGCTTTGTACAACCAACCGGAACTTTTGATTTTGGACGAAGCGACCAATCAACTGGATCGGGAAAACGAGGAAAAAATCCTTTCCTACCTTAAAAAACTGAGTGATGACGAAAATCTGACGGTACTTTTAATCTCCCACGACCAAAAGGTGCTTACGTTTTGCGATAAAACCTTCGAATTCAAAAAAGGCAGCCTTCATGAAGTTTAGCATCGTCACCATTACCCACAACCGTGCTCATTTGATTGGCAAAACGATTCAAAGTGTTTTGAACCAATCGCATGCAGAATACGAACACTTAATTATCGACGATGGTTCTACCGATACTACCGAAGAAGTCATTAAAAGCTTCAACGACCCAAGAATCAAATACTTCCCATACCCGAAAATCGAGAAACGGAGTTATCTGAGAAACGAAGGCCTCCGAAAAGCAACGGGCGATGTTTGCTGCATTTTAGATTCTGACGACCTGTGGACAAGTGACAAACTGGAAACCATCAATACTATTTTTGAACAGCATCCGGAGGTTTCATTCGTCATTCACAACATCGAGTTTCATCCTTCTGATGCCGTTACAGAAAAAATCTTCCCTAAGTTCCAAAGCGATTTCAAAGGTTTTGTTTTGAACGACGTTTTGAACGATATCATTCTACCCTTTCCAACGTTCAGCATCCGAAAAGAAGCGTTGGATAAAATCGGTTTATTGGACGAAAAACTGCTGGACGGGCAACATGATTTGTATCTAAGAGCTGCCGCTGAATTGCAATTTTATTATAGCTGTCGAAAGTTGACCGTTATGGTAAAACATCCGGGGAACATTTCAGCAAAGACAAACCTTACCCACTACGAAGATTATTTCAAATCGCTGGAAAAACTCGAAAAGGAACAGCACATTTCCCGCAAAACCCATAAAGTGTTAAAAGGGAAAACCTATGCCAAAATTGCGTACATTTATCACAAGCAAAAGAATTTCAGCCTGGCTAAGGAAAATTACCGGAACAGTTATCGTTCCTACTTATGGAATTACCACGGTTTGAAGTCGTTGTTGCTATTCCTGAAGTTAAAATTATCTGCTTGAGTAAAAACAAAATCATATTATTCAACCCGAAAAGTGCTAACGGGAAACACCGCATCCCCAATTCGATCTTGCAGGTGGGCGCTTCCATTCACGGTAAATACGATTATGTTTTTGTGGACGGAAATCTGGAAAAAGATTCGTGGGCAACCATTGAAACCTATCTGAAATCGGGTGAGTTCAAATATTTCGGTTCAACGGTGATGCCCGGACCGCAGCTTCGACAAGCGATTCCGTTTACCAAAAAAATAAAAGAAGAATTTCCAGATATTACGGTAGTTTGGGGCGGATATTTTGCTTCGAACCAATATAAAGTCGCCCTTAACTCAGGTTACGTGGATTACATCATCAACGGACCGGGCGACAATACATTTCCGGAATTGGTCACTACCATCGAGGCCAACACAACGGGAAATTTACCTTTAATCAAAAACCTGATTTACAAAAAAGAAAACGGTGAAATTATCAAAACCGCAGTAGAAGCCTTGCTCGATCAAGACACCCTGCCCAGGTTCCCTTATGATTACCTCAATTCTTTTTATCCGGTAAAAAACTATCTGGCCAAAACCTTCATGGGTCACAAAACGCTGTCCTATCATTCCAGTATGGGCTGTCCGTTTTCGTGCTCCTTTTGCGCGGTCGTTCCGATTTATAATGCAAAATGGAAAGGTATGTCTGCCGCAAGAATCTATGAAGATGTGAAGCATTTCAAAGAAAAACACAATATCGATGCCATTGAGTTCCACGACAACAACTTTTTCACTTCGAAAAAACGCGTCTTGGAATTCTCCGAGCTGATCCTAAACGACAACATCAGTTATTGGGGTGAAGGACGCATCGACACCATCAATATGTACAGTGATGAGGATTTGAAACTCATGCGCAAAGCCGGTTGCAAAATGATATTTTTGGGTGCTGAAACCGGTAACGATGCCGTACTGAAACAAATGAACAAAGGCGGAACCCAATCCGGTCAAATGATCAAAGATTTTGTGCTTCGGATGAAAAATGCCGACATCATCCCCGAACTTTCCTTCGTCTTAGGAATGCCAGCCAAAACCGAAAAAGAAGTGTACGACCAGATTTTGTGGGACATCAACTTTATTAAGGAAATCAAGGTGATCAACCCGAAGGCGGAAATTATCATATATCTGTTCAGCCCGGTGCCTACAGAAGGTTCGGAATTGTACCAGCAGATTTTAGAGGCCGGTTTTTCGTTTCCGGAAACACTGGAAGACTGGATTTCTCCGGCTTGGGAGAATTTCGATTTGCGTAAAAACCCGCTTACACCTTGGCTGAAACCCTACATGATCGACACCATCAAAAATTTTGAAACGGTTTTAAACGGTTATTATCCTACTGTTTCAGATTTCAGGATCAGGGGTTTTAAAAAACAGCTTTTGCAAACGATTTCCGGAGTGCGCTATAAAACGAATTTCTACCATTATCCCTACGAAATCAAGGCGTTACACAAAATATGGAAATACCGACAACCCGAGATTGAAGGTTTTTATTCTGAATGATGAGAGCGATTTTAAAAAAAATACTCAGTCCTTTTTTGCAAAAAGCCAGTGCTGTTTACCTTACCAAAGCCAGAAAATACAGTTATAAGAACATTTCGGTTTGGGTTCAGCCGGGCGTTTTTCCGCCGTTTATCACCATCAGTACCAAATTGCTCTTGGAATTTATCGAAACGCTTGACTTAAAAGGCAAAACCTTTTTGGAATTGGGCTGCGGCTGTGGAATCATTTCGATTTCAGCAAAACAAAAAGGCGCTGTGGTTACCGCAAGTGATATCAATGAAACTGCTTTGGAAGCTTTGAAGAGAAATGCTGCGGACAATGCTGTTTCCTTAGAAATCTGTTATTCGGATTTATTTGAAAACCTTAAAGAAAGAACGTTTGATTACATCATCATCAATCCGCCGTATTATCCCAAAAACCCGAATTCCATAGCCGAAAATGCTTGGTTTTGCGGTGAAAATTTCGAATATTTCGAAAAGTTGTTTCAGCAGCTCCCGGAGTTCATCAGTACCGATAACAAAAAAACGTACATGATTCTTTCCGAAGACTGTCAGATCGATCAGATTTCAACAATCGCGCAAAAAAACAAACTCCATCTAAAATGTATTTTGAAAAAAACCGTTTTTAGAGAAGTGAATTTTATTTACCAAATTGAGAAAGACAATAAGCTAACAATACCAACCCATTCAAATGATTAAAAAGACGTTGCTTCTTTGCACCCTTCTTTATTCTTTCCTGATCTTCGGGCAAAACAACTATTATCTGGAAGGAAAATTAGGGAAAAGCAAAATTTACATGTATTTAGAGGTCTATGATACGGAAGAAAATGCTGTACAGGCCCGATATTTTTATGAAAGTTCTTTGAAAGACATTGTTTTGGAAGGGACGCTCGTAAACGGAAAATTTGAGCTTTTTTTCAAAGACTACGCTACGGATAAAATCTTCGAAAAATTTGAACTGACCCGTTTACCCAACAACCGTTTCAAAGGATTTTGGAGCAACCAAGCCGCTAAAAAAACCGCTTTGGAGCTAAAACCCATTGATTTCTCAAAATTTAAAACCAATCCGATTGTAAAAAAAGAAGATGATCCTTTAGATGTAATCAAACTTCAATTTATAAAATTCAGTAAAGATTCTACTTCGCTATACAATCACAAAAAGATTGATTGGTATTCAGAAAAACACTGTAAAGTTCCATTTTTCAGGCTTTCAGATGATTTTGCCGCAGCCAGTCGTGAAAAAATAAACCCGCAGTTAAACACCATCCATCTGGAGGAAGTGCTTTCCCAACTGAATTGTTCCACCCGCTATAATTACAGCGAGGGAAACGGCATCGAATACACCGTCAAAATTGGTTTTCTGAACAAAGATTTACTGGGTTTTGAGATGTTCCGCTCCTGGGACTGTGGTGGAGCTCATCCTGATTTTGGCGGCCAAGGCTATCTTTTGGATTTCAATACCGGCAAAAGTTACCAGCTCGACGAAATTATCGCATTCGATAAAAGCGTAACTTACGATAAAGACAACAACTTCAGCGCCTATTCCGAATACCGAACGAAGTATTTTGCACCGAAACTCTTCGAACTGATCAATGCAACACAGCATTTTAAAAAACCCGCAGATTCCGAAGAAGACGGCTGCGATTATACCAATTTAGAATTCTGGAATTTTGTCTCGTGGCATTTCACTGCAGACGGGATCGAATTTACGCCTTACTTTTACCGCGCCGCTCGAAGCTGTGAAGAACCGTTTCCGGTTTCGTTTGATGCCTTGAGAAAATACAAAAACCCATCATTCCCTTATACCTTTTAATACGATGAAAAAAACAGGCTTACTTTTAATTTTATCGATTGCTTTATCTGGCTTTGCCCAGGAAAACACACGTTTCCGTAAAATAGACAGTTTGCTCACCTATCTGAACAACAATAATAAATTCATGGGACAAGTAAGCATCCGCGAAGGCGATAACGTGGTTTTCTCGCGCGCCTACGGATTGCCAAAAAGCAAGGTAAAACCAGACGGTTATACTAAATACAAAATCGGTTCGGTCACCAAAACCTTTACCGCAGTGATGATCCTACAGCTGGTGGAAGAAAGAAAACTGAAACTTGACTCCAAACTGGCTCGCTTTTACCCTAAAATCCCCAACGCCAGCAAAATAACAATTAACGATCTGTTACGCCATCGTTCAGGAATTCGCGATTATCTCAATGTGGATGCTGCCACAAATGGAATGACGCCAGTATCCCAAAAAGAGATGATTGCCCGAATTGCTGGCTACCAACCGGTTTTCGAACCCAATTCCAAAGCCGAATACAGCAACTCGAATTATTATTTATTAGGCTGTATCATCGAGAATATTACGAAAACCGACTACAAAACCAACTTAAAAAACCGTATTGTCAACCGTCTGAAGCTTCAGGATACTTATTTGGCGGATAAAATCGACCTTGCCCGCAACGAAGCTTATTCCTATATATATGACGGGACAAAATGGAACCAGATTCCGGAATGGAACATGTCCATGGCGTATGCTGCCGGCGGAATAACTTCCAACGCGAATGATCTGACTGCTTTGCTGAACGGGATCTTTAACGGAAAACTGTTAAAACAACCTTCCATAGACGAAATGATTCAACTGAACCAGAGTTATGGAATCGGTTTGATCACTTTTTCCTTTGGGGAACGCAAATTTTACGGCCACAACGGCGAAATTGAAGGGTACAAATCAGTCGTTGGGTATTATCCGAAAGAAAAAATGGGGATTTCCCTACTTGTAAACGGCGACAACTACAACCGCAACGACATCATGATCGGAATTCTCAGTATTTATTACAAGATGCCTTATCCGTTTCCGAATCTGACTTCCTTGAAAATAGACGAAAACATACTGAAAAACTACACCGGGGTGTATTCATCCAAAGACCTACCACTGAAAATCACGGTCAAAATCGAAAAAGGCGAACTCATCGCACAAGCCACCGGACAGAGCCCGTTTCCGCTGAACGCCATCAGCAATACCGAATTCACTTTCGATTCGGCCGGCCTGAACATGATTTTTGGCGATAAAACCATGTTATTAAAGCAAGGCGGTATGGAATTTAAGTTCATTAAAGACTAGTTTTTCATCAGCAAATCAATCACTTGACTGATAATCAGAATACAAAATATTGTTTCAAGAGTTTGCATTGTAAAGAAATAATTGTACTTTTGCACTCCCTTAATTGGGAATGGAATGTTTAATTTAAATAAAAAAACGTGGACAATTTAAGCTACAAGACAGTTTCAGCTAACAAAGCTACTGCAGACAAACAGTGGATTGTTGTAGACGCTGAAGGTCATAACTTAGGACGTTTTGCTTCAAAAGTAGCTATGCTATTAAGAGGTAAATACAAGCCAAGTTATACACCGCATGTGGACTGTGGAGATAACGTAATCGTTATTAACGCAGAGAAAATCAACCTAACAGGTAACAAGTTGGAGGATAAAACGTATATCCGTCACACTGGCTACCCAGGTGGACAAAGAAGTTTAACTGCTAAAGTAATGCAACAAAAAAATCCTGCATTATTAGTAGAGAAAGCTGTAAAAGGAATGCTTCCTAAAAACAAATTAGGAGCTGAGTTATTCCGTAATTTGAGTGTAAATGTTGGTTCTGAGCACAAACACGCTGCACAGCAACCAAAAACTGTAAACTTAAACGATCTTAAGTAATGGGAGTTATTCACAAAATCGGTAGAAGAAAATGTGCAGTAGCACGTGTTTATGTTACTGAAGGTTCAGGAAACATTACCGTAAACAAAAAAGATTTCGCAACTTACTTCCCAACTGCTACATTACAGTACAAAGTAATGCAACCTCTTTCTATGACTGAGAACGCATCAAACTTTGACGTAAAAGTTAATGTATACGGTGGTGGTACTACAGGACAAGCTGAGGCTGTTCGTATGGCTATCGCAAGAGCAATGTGTGAAGTAGAAGCTGAAAACAGAAGCATCTTAAAACCAGAAGGACTTTTAACGCGTGACCCTCGTATGGTTGAGCGTAAGAAATTCGGTCAGAAGAAAGCTCGTAAGAGATTCCAGTTCTCTAAACGTTAATATTTATTATTATTTAAAAACACTAAGTTTTTGTTGCTCTCCCATTGAGGTGGGAATTAGTTTAGCATCTAAATGGTTAAGACCTGAGAAATCGCTACTTAATCATTGCTAATACACAAGAACGTAAACTATTACAAAATGGCAAACAAAGTAGAAGTTAAAGAATTACTAGAAGCAGGTGTTCACTTCGGACACATGACTAGAAAATGGGATCCAAACATGGCTCCTTACATCTATATGGAGCGTAATGGTATTCACATTATCAATCTATATAAAACTGCAGCTAAAATCGAAGAAGCTAACGAAGCTTTGAAAAAAATCGCTGCATCTGGTAGAAAAGTACTTTTCGTAGCTACCAAAAAACAAGCAAAAGATATCGTTGCAGAAAAAGCTGCAGCAGCAAACATGCCGTACATCACTGAAAGATGGCCAGGTGGTATGCTAACTAACTTCGTTACTATCCGTAAAGCTGTTAAGAAAATGGCTTCTATCGATAAAATGAAGAAAGATGGTACTTTCGATACTTTATCTAAAAAAGAAAAATTACAAATTGATCGTCTACGTGCTAAGTTAGAGAAAAACTTAGGTTCAATTGCTGACATGACTCGCCTTCCGGCTGCGTTATTCGTTGTAGATATCAAAGCAGAGCACATCGCTGTTAAAGAAGCTCAAAAGTTAAACATTCCAGTTTTCGCTATGGTAGATACCAACTCTGATCCACGTCAGGTTGATTTCGTTATCCCGGCAAACGACGATGCTTCTAAATCGATCGAAAAAGTTTTATCTTTAGTTTCTGGTGCAATCGTTGAAGGACTTTCTGACAGAAAATCTGACAAAGACGAGCAACCGGCTGGAGAAGTAGCTGAAGCAAAAGCAGAAGCAACTACTTCAACTGAAGAATAAATAACATTAAATTCCAAATTTTAAATTCCAAACTCCAAACAAAATCTATAACGTTTCGTTCATGATTTTAAAACATTGGAATTTGGGATTTGGGATTTGGAATTTCTATTTTTAACACAATTAAAATTTAAAAAACTATGGCAACAATAACTGCTGCAGACGTAAATAAATTGAGAACCATCACCGGAGCTGGTATGATGGATTGTAAAAAAGCATTAGTGGAAGCTGATGGAGATTTCGATTTAGCAATCGAGAACTTACGTAAAAAAGGTCAAAAAGTAGCTGCTAACCGTTCTGACAGAGAATCTACAGAAGGTGCTGCAATCGCTGTTGTAAATGCTGACAACACTGCTGCGGTAGCTATCACATTAAACTGTGAAACTGACTTCGTAGGTAAAAATGAAGGTTTCGTAAAATTAGCTACTGATTTAGCTAACCAAGCATTGAACTACGCTACTAAAGAAGAACTTTTAGCTTCTGACTTCGGTGGAATTACTGTTGCTGAGAAACTAATCGAGCAAACTGGTGTAATCGGTGAGAAAATTGAAGTAGGTCAATTTGAGCGTTTAGAAGGTGCTTTCGTTGGTTCTTATGTTCACTCTGGTAAAATCGCTACTTTAGTTGCTTTATCTGCTAATGTTGCTGGAGCTGACGAGGCTGCTAAAAACGTAGCAATGCAAGCGGCTGCAATGAACCCAATCGCTTTAGACGAGGCGGGTGTTGATGCTTCTATCATCGAGAAAGAAGTGGAAATTGCAAAAGAGCAATTGCGTGCAGAAGGAAAACCAGAGGCTATGTTAGACAACATCGCTAAAGGTAAAATCCAACGTTTCTACAAAGACAATACTTTGGTAAACCAAGACTACATCAAAGACGGTTCCATGAGCGTTTCTGCTTACGTTAAAACTGTTGACGGTGGTTTAACTGTTGCTGGTTTCAAACGTGTGGCTTTAGGATAATCATTCTACACTCAGAATATACAAACCTCAATCGCAAGATTGGGGTTTTTTTATGCTCTTTTCTAAAATTCAAGCACTTATAAATTCATTTGTATTCAAATAAAAAAATAAGATATTTATTGCAAAATAGCTACTTTTGAAAAAAAAATTTAAAAAATAAGAGCCATGAAAAAAATTGCCTTATTACTGCTGCTGGTTTCTTTCAGTATGAGTGCGCAGGATTCGTTTGATGTTAATAAACTATTTGATGATATCAGAGATATAAATTCAGGATATGCTAGAAAAATGGAAAATGTAGACTTAGTTTTATTTCGTAATTCAAAAAAGCTAGCAATAAATGAAGTAGATATAGAAGACCCTGCAATTTCAGAAGCTAAAGAGGAACTCTTAAAATTATCCGAAAAAGAACAAAAAAAAATCAACAAAGTTCTTTCCTTTTCCTATTTTGAAAAAAGATGGGAAAGCCAGAAATCCAAAAGAGACAAACTGCTGGCTGATAAGCAAAAAAAGAATGAAGAAAGCCAAAACAAAAACGATGGCAATACAAGCAAAGAGGAACCTTACGACATTTTAAGACGGTCGCTTTTGGGCATCTCGAAAAATCCTAATTTTACCGTATTTAGAAATATTGATTACAATTTTGCCAACACGGCTTTTAGCTGGTACTTGCAGGAAGAAATGAGATTAGCTTCAAAAGATTACACCACAAGTGCTACGCTGGTTACCGAAACGTACATCCCTAAAGCTTCTTCAAAAAACGAATCCCTGAAAGTAAGCTATCATACAACGATAAAAGAAAACATACAAGGACTTCACAGCTCCAAAAAGGTAAGAATAATAGATTCCGTGGAAATAGTAGGCACCACCAACCTGATTATCGATTTGTTCGTTAACTACTGGAACGACAAAATCACCATCGGCGGCAACAAAGAAGGAGAAATCGCCAACCGCCAGTTTTTGGGCGATCATGTTTCGCTTATCCGAATGAAGAACAACCTCTGCAAAATCACGATTACAAAAGGCAATATGGATGTGAATTACGAAACAACGTATGGTATCCACAAGCCAATAGTGAAATAGTTTTTTTACAATAAACAAAAAACCCAATCTCATCGATTGGGTTTTTTTATGCCTTAGCAGCACAAAGCTATTTTTTCTTCACTATCGGAAAGTTTCTCGCACGCATCAACGCATCTGAAGTTGCCGCTTTGCCTCTAAACTTTTTATAGGCAATTTCAGGATCCACAGTATTCCCAATACTGAACACGTTCTGCAACAAACGTTTTGCCACTTCTTTATCATACAAACCTTTACCATCAACAGTAAACGCTTCCGTGGCATCAGCACTGATTACATCGGCCCACAAATAACCGTAATACCCCGCCGCATAATCATCACCTGAGAAAATATGCCCAAATTGTGGAATACGGTGGCGCATTACAATTTCTGATGGCATGTTCAGTTTCGCCAGCGTTTCTTTCTCAAATTGCTTCGGATCAATATTCGGGTTCTCTAGCAAGTGTAGCTTCATATCTACCAAAGCACTGGAAAGCGTTTCAACCGTAGAAAACCCTTCGTTGAAAGTGGATGCTTTTTCGATACGTTCCACCAGCGACATCGGCATTGGCTCCCCTGTTTTATAATGCAACGCAAATTTATTCAGCACTTCAGGAGTCGACAACCAACGCTCTAAAATCTGAGACGGAAATTCCACATAATCTCTTGGCGTATTGGTTCCCGACAAAGACGGATAGGTAACATTGGAACACAATCCGTGCAACGCATGCCCAAACTCATGGAACAGCGTATTGGCATCATCCCAGGAAATCAGTATCGGTTCATTCTCATTTCCTTTGATGAAGTTACAATTGTTGGACACCAAAGTAAGTACTTCACCGTTCACGCGGCTTTGCTCTCTGTAAGACGTCATCCAGGCACCGGAACGCTTTCCTTTTCTCGCATACGGATCAAAATACCACAAACCAATTACTTTTCCGGTTGTTTTATTGGTAACTTCAAAAACACGCACATCCGATTGAAACACCGGCACATTCGTCACTTGTTTAAAACTCAGGTTAAAAATCTCACCGGCCACCCAAAACATCCCTTCACGTAGCTTTTCCAGCTGTAAATAAGGTTTGATTTGATTCGCATCCACATCGTATTTTGCTTTTCGGACTTTTTCCGCATAATAGCGATAATCCCAAGGGGCTATTTTAAAGTTTCCGCCTTCTGCGTCGACCATTTTCTGCATCTCGGCCACATCCTGATGCACTTTTTCCACGGCCGGATTCCATACGGATTCCATCAACGTTAAGGTTTTCTCAGGTTTTTGGGCCATGGTATTGGAAAGACTCCAATCGGCAAAAGTCTTAAACCCTAAAAGTTTGGCTTTTTCAGCACGTAGTTTCAAAATCTGCACTAAAATCACATTGTTGTTGCTCGCATTGGCATTATCGCCACGGCTTGTAAAAATCTGAAAGGCCTTTTCACGCAACTCCCTTTTATTGGAAAACGTTAAAAAAGGCTCGATGGAGGAACGCGTATTGGCGATACAACCCAACACGGATAGTTTTCGCTCTTTGGCTTCCGCCATGGCGGCATTTTTGATTTCATTCGGCAATCCGTCAAAATCTGCTTCTGTTTGCAGTGCCAGTAAATAATCGTTCTCATCCGCCAATTGGTTTTGACTGAATTTGGTAAAAAGCCCAGCCAATTCCTGGTTGATTTGAGCTATTCGTGTTTTGCTTTTAGCATCAGCTTTAGCACCTTCGCGGATAAAATCGGAATAATGATGCCACACCAAGCGCTGTTGTTCGGCGGTCAGTTTACTGTTAGCAGGCGACTTATATATTGCTTCAATACGTTTAAATAGCTTCGCGTTTTGATAAATTTTGTTACGGGCTTCCGAAAATTTCGGTGTCATTTCGGTTTCAATCGGTTCAAAGTCGGGGCCGTTCAAATTCGAACTGTAGACATCAAAAACAGCTTTTACCTGACTTTGGAGCTTACCCGCTTTTTCCATCGCTGCGATGGTGTTAGCAAAAGTCGGTGGCTTCGGATTATTGGCAATTTTATCGTATTCGTACAGTTTTTCCTGAATCGCCGCCTCAATAGCCGGTTTCAAATCTTTTAACTGATACTGGGAAAAGGCCGGCACACCACCATAAGGCCCCGTCCATTTATTCAAAAAAGGATTGGGATTGTTCTGAGCATTGGCAACAAAAACTGGAGTACTCATGAGTAAGGTTAAAATTAATTTTTTCATTATCCGTATGTGTTTTATCAAATGTAATCAAAAATCGTAGCGCATAATTGCATAAATTTGAGAAATAAGAAAACACCTTATGTTTCAAACCAAAAAAGACATCGTCTACATCATACTAGCCGGAATCTTCATCACCAATGCCATCGTAGCCGAACTGACCGGAGGAAAACTCATCGAGATCGGGCCGTTCATCATGAGCATCGGGATTTTGCCCTGGCCGATTGTATTCATCACTACGGACATCATCAACGAACATTTCGGACGTGACGGGGTAAAAAAACTCTCCTTCATCACTGCCGGACTGATTGCTTATTGCATACTGATCCTTTTCATCGGCACCAAAATACCGGCTTTTGAAACGGGTGAAACCGTGAACGACGAGCAGTTTTATGCGGTATTCGGACAAGGTTTGTTTATCATGGTGGCCAGCATCATTGCCTTTCTAGTCTCCCAACTGATTGACGTATCTATTTTCTGGTTTTTACGAAACAAAACCGGTAAAAAAATGATTTGGCTCCGCAGTACGGGATCTACGATTATTTCGCAGCTGATCGACAGTTTTATCGTCTCCGGAATTGCCTTTTGGATGACCGGAAAAATCACCACCAGCCAATACCTCAACATGTCATTTACAGGTTATACTTTCAAACTGATCCTAGCAGTTTTACTTACGCCTTTGATTTATTTGGGACATTACCTGATTGAAAAATATTTACACGAAAACAAAACCGAAGCCGATGCCCTCTAAAATCCGCTGCGCCTGGTGCGAAAAAGACGATCTGTACCGCAACTACCACGATACCGAATGGGGCGTTCCCGTTTACGACGATCAAAAAATTTTTGAATTCCTGACTTTGGAAACCTTCCAGGCCGGATTGAGCTGGTACACGGTTTTGGCCAAGCGCGAAAACTTCCGTAAAGCCTTCGATAATTTCGATTACAAAAAAGTAGCAAAGTATTCCGAAGCTAAGATTGAAGCCTTAAAACAAGATGCCGGCATCATCCGCAACGGCCTGAAAATCAAAGCCGCCGTGACCAATGCCATTGCCTTTATGGAAGTCCAGCAAGAATTCGGCACTTTTTCCAACTACATTTGGGGCTTCGTAAACGGAAAACCCATTGACAACAACTGCAAAACCCTAAAAGAAGTTCCCGCCACTACCGAAATCTCTGATAAACTCAGTAAAGATTTAAAAAAGCGCGGGTTTAAATTCGTAGGTTCTACCGTCGTGTACGCCCATATGCAGGCAACAGGCATGGTGAATGACCATATAGAGGATTGCTGGACGAAGAAGAAGTAAACAGTTTTCAGTCGCAGTCACAGGGTATAACTTATAATTCATAATTTATAACTCATAATTCATAATTTTTAATACATTTGTCTCACTTTAGGGGTGTCTGCAACACGCAGGCTGAGATTTTACCCTCTGAACCTGATCTGGTTAATACCAGCGTAGGGAAAAGTAAGATGACTTCATTCGAGTGCTTTCACGCACGTATTGCAGCCATTCCTAAAGTATTTTTTTATACTAAACCAACAGGAATGGAACTAAAAATCAACAACCAGCACAAACAGTTCGCAGCCGAAACGCTTTCCGTTCAGGCCTTGCTCGATCTTGAATTTCCGAACAAACAAAACGGCCTCGCGTTCGCCATCAACAACTCCGTCATTCCCAAAACCGACTGGGCAACTACACCCCTATCCGAAGCCGACGAAATTCTAATCATTACAGCCACACAGGGAGGATAATTGGCTGCACGGTCGGGCTGTCCGCTCTAAGTCCGCAGTCAAAAGCTAAAAAAACACAGCCCTGCAAGCAGCTTCCGCCGGTCGCTACTCACAGCACTTGTTTTTAACAGTTTTTGCCTTTACGGGCTTTCCGCTTCCATCCCTGGCAGGCATCAATTCATAACACGAAAATTTACAAACTCATAAATCTCATGAATAACGAAGAAAAAATATCAAGAAAACCGTTCCAAAATTCCAAAAAGGTATACATCGACGGTGAAATCCATCCCATTAAAGTCGCCATGCGCGAAATCAGTTTACACGATACCAAACTGGCCAGTGGCGGCACCGAACACAATCCGCCGGTAACCGTTTACGACACTTCAGGACCTTACACCGATCCCAACATTGCAATCGATGTTCGCAAAGGTTTACCCAGAATTCGTGAACAATGGATTCTGGACCGAAACGACGTGGAAGAACTAACCGAAATCTCCTCCGACTACGGAAAAGAACGTCTTAATGATGAAAAACTAGACCATTTGCGTTTCGAATACTTACACAAACCGATGCGTGCCAAAAAAGGAGTCAATGTATCCCAACTGCACTACGCAAAAAAAGGCATCATCACCCCCGAAATGGAATACATCGCCATCCGTGAAAACCAACGCATCGAACAATTGGAAACGGCTCAAAAAGCGATGCAGTGCCAGCACGTTGGTCATAGTTTTGGAGCGAACACCCCTAAAAACAAAATCACGCCAGAGTTTGTGCGCAGTGAAGTAGCAGCCGGACGTGCCATCATCCCCAACAACATCAACCATCCGGAAAGCGAACCCATGATTGTCGGGCGCAACTTTTTGGTAAAAATCAACGCCAACATCGGGAACAGCGCCGTAACGTCCTCCATCGAAGAAGAAGTGGAAAAAGCGGTTTGGGCGTGTCGTTGGGGAGCAGACACTATCATGGATTTGTCCACCGGAAAAAACATCCATGAAACCCGTGAATGGATCATTAGAAATTCACCGGTACCCATCGGAACCGTTCCGATTTATCAGGCTTTGGAAAAAGTAAAAGGGGTTGCCGAAGATTTGACCTGGGAAATTTTCCGTGACACCTTAATCGAACAGGCGGAACAAGGGGTTTCCTATTTCACTATCCACGCAGGAGTTTTATTGCGTTACATCCACTTAACAGCTAACCGCGTTACCGGAATTGTTTCCCGTGGCGGTTCAATTATGGCCAAATGGTGTTTATTTCATCACAAAGAAAATTTCCTGTACACTCATTTTGAGGAAATCTGCGAAATCATGAAACAATACGATGTCGCTTTTTCTCTTGGAGACGGTTTACGTCCGGGCTCTATTGCCGATGCCAACGATGCCGCACAATTTGCTGAATTGGAAACTTTAGGTGAATTGACCAAAATCGCCTGGAAACACGATGTACAGGTTTTCATCGAAGGTCCGGGACACGTTCCGATGCACATGATCAAAGAAAATATGGACAAGCAATTGGAGCATTGTTCGGAAGCACCTTTCTATACGTTAGGCCCACTAACCACAGACATTGCACCGGGTTATGATCATATCACCTCTGCCATCGGAGCCGCAATGATTGGCTGGTACGGCTGTGCTATGCTTTGTTATGTAACACCGAAAGAACACTTAGGCTTACCCAACAAAAAAGATGTAAAAGACGGCGTAATCACCTATAAAATTGCAGCCCATGCCGCCGATTTAGCCAAAGGACACCCGGGAGCGCAATACCGGGACAATGCACTGAGCAAAGCGCGATTCGAATTCCGTTGGGAAGACCAGTTTAATTTGGCTTTAGATCCGGATACGGCTAGGGAATTCCACGATGAAACCCTTCCGGCAGATGGTGCGAAAGTGGCGCATTTCTGTTCGATGTGTGGCCCGAAATTCTGTTCCATGAAAATTTCACAGGAAATCCGTGATGTGGCTGCAGCAGAAGAAGGCATGAAAGCCAAATCGGAAGAATTTGTGGAAAGCGGCAAAGAAATTTATTTATAAAAATCAATGACCTAAGAAGCAAGTAAAAAAGATAAAAAACCAATCTCTTGTTTCTTGTCTCTTTTATACAGACAGCAATGATCGTAATCACCTATCCAAAACCTGTGGAAAGCGAAATCCAGCTTGTTCATTCCCTGTTCGGGGAAGGGCTTGAGCTTTTGCATATCCGTAAGCCGGAGTTTACGGTTGCAGAACTGCAGGCTTTTGTCTCGCAAATCGGATGGGAATTTCGGTCGAAACTAGTTTTACATCATTACCATCATTTGGCAGAAGATTTGGGTATCGAGCGCATTCATTTCCCTGAAAAAGACCGGCCGCATTTTAAAATCTGCGGTGACGCAAAAAAATCTACTTCAGTACACGCCATAGAGAACTTCAATGCATTAGCGGACTGCTATGATTATGCGTTTATCAGCCCGGTATTCCAAAGCATTTCAAAATCGGAATACTTGCCGGAAATCGATATCGTCAGCGAAATCAAGAAGCGAACCAATTTCAAAACAAAACTGATTGCTTTAGGCGGATTGCATCCCGAGAACATTCCGACAGCCTTAGAAAGTGGTTTTGACGATGTTGCTCTATTGGGCACTATCTGGCAAAGCAATAATCCTTTAGAAACTTTTAAAAAATGTCAGCAGAGCGTTCTTTCGTTGTAACTATTGCGGGATTTGATCCTTCAGGCGGTGCAGGAGTTTTGGCGGATGTCAAAACCTTTGAGCAGCATCAGGTGTATGGTTTGGCTATTACAACCGGCAACACCCTTCAGACGGAAAACAAGTTTATCGGTCTGCAATGGACCGAGTTGGATTTTGTATTGCAATCGATCCGAACATTATTTGACCATTACAAAATCGAAGCCGTAAAAATCGGCATTGTGCCTTCGTTGCCTTATTTAAAAGAAATCGTTTCCGAAATCAAACGATTGTCGCCAAAAACCAGAATCGTTTGGGATCCGGTTTTGAAATCGACCACGGAATTTGAATTCACCACCCTCGAAAACCAAGCCGACCTCCTGGAAATCCTGAAGCAAATCGATTTGATTACACCGAATTATCAGGAAATACTAAAATTCGACCTTAAAGAAACCTCAGCCGAGACCGTTGCCAAAGAACTGTCGCGTTACTGTGCCGTACTGCTCAAAGGCGGCCATCATCCGCAGGAAAAAGGAACCGATTACCTGTTTACCGAAGACAAGATCACCAAACTCCATCCGACCGCTAATCGCATTTTCGAAAAACACGGTTCGGGTTGTGTGCTGTCCTCGGCTATTACCGCAAATCTGGCCATGAACCACAGTCTGGTTGTGTCCTGCAAAAAGGCCAAGCTTTACATTGAACACTATTTGAACTCTAACCACACTAAATTAGGATACCATTATGTTTAGCAAATTACAGTACATTTCGCAAGGCGATACGGTAGAACAGCAACTCTACAACATCCACAAAGCGCTTGACCACGGCTGCGACTGGATCCAGCTTCGTTTCAAAAACGGCAACCTTCACAACGATTTTGTATTGGCCGAAGCCGTTAAAATTTTATGTGAGGAATATTTAGCTACTTTCATCATCAACGACAAAGTGTATTTAACACAGGAAGTCAATGCCGACGGAGTTCATTTAGGCTTAACCGATATGAAAGTTGAAGATGCCCGGAAAATTCTCGGTGACCGGAAAATCATCGGTGGCACCGCCAACACTTTAGAAGATGTACTAAAGCGCATAGACGAAAAATGCGACTACATCGGATTGGGGCCCTTCCGTTTTACCACTACCAAAGAAGCCCTGAGCCCAATATTGGGTTTAGAGGGTTATCGCGTTATCCTAAACAAAATGACGGAGCAAAACAGAAAAACTCCAATTTATGCCATTGGCGGAATTCAAGCAGACGATATCAAACCTTTGCTGGAAGTCGGCCTGCACGGAATTGCCGTTTCCGGTATCCTCACCCAACAACCCGAACTGATTGCACAACTCAACGATAAATTATATGTCAACCTTTAAAATAGCCGACAAAACCTTTACCTCACGCCTGTTTTTAGGCACCGGAAAATTCGGTTCCAATGTACAGATGGAAGAAGCGATTCTTGCCTCGGAAAGTGAATTGGTAACCGTAGCCCTGAAACGCGTGGATTTAGAAACGGAAACTGATGCGATTTTATCGCACATCAACCATCCGCACATCAACTTATTACCAAATACTTCCGGCGCCCGCAATGCCAAAGAAGCCGTTTTTGCCGCACAATTAGCCCGAGAAGCCCTGGAAACCAATTGGCTGAAACTCGAAATCCATCCCGATCCGAAATACTTGTTACCCGATCCGATAGAAACCTTAAAAGCTACGGAAGAGCTGGCCAAATTAGGCTTCATCATCCTGCCTTATATCCATGCGGACCCTGTATTGTGCAAGCGTCTGGAAGATGTGGGAACAGCAGCCGTTATGCCTTTAGGATCACCCATCGGAAGCAATAAAGGCTTAAAAACCGATGACTTTTTGGAAATCATTATCGAACAAAGCAAAGTCCCGGTGATTGTGGATGCCGGAATCGGAGCGCCTTCGCATGCAGCCAAAGCTATGGAAATGGGTGCCGATGCCGTTTTGGTCAACACAGCCATCGCAGTAGCCGGAAATCCGAAACTAATGGCCGAAGCCTTTAAAGAAGCCGTTATCGCCGGACGAAAAGCTTACGAAGCCCAATTAGCACAAACCGTTAACAAAGCAGTAGCTTCAAGCCCTTTGACAGCCTTTTTATACGAGTAAACATGAATACTTTCACATCCGTTTTTGAAGCGTACGATTGGGATTCGGTGCAAGCCAAAATCTACCAGACCTCAGCCAAAGAGGTTGAAATCGCCTTGTCCAAAAACAAAAGAAATCTGGATGATTTTCTGGCCCTGATTTCACCTGCCGCACAACAGTATCTGGAACAAATGGCACAACGCAGCCATCAGCTGACCAAAAAGCGTTTCGGTAAAACCATCCAGATGTACGCGCCGATGTACTTAAGTAACGAATGCCAGAACATTTGCACTTACTGCGGTTTTAGCCTCGACAACAAAATCAAAAGAAAAACACTTACCGAAAGTGAAATCGAACTGGAAGTAGCCGAGCTCAAAAAAGCCGGTTTCGACCATGTTTTACTGGTAACAGGAGAAGCAAATTATACGGTAAACATCAATTATTTTCTTAAAGCTGTTGCACAGATCAAAAAGGATTTTGCGAATATTTCCGTGGAAGTACAACCGCTTTCCCAGGAAGAATATGAACAGTTACACCAAGCAGGCGTGCATACGGTCTTGGTATATCAGGAGACCTATCATCGGGAAGTCTACAAACAGTACCATCCGAAAGGTAAAAAATCCAATTTCGATTTCCGTCTGGAAACTCCGGATCGCATCGGAAAAGCAGGCATTCACAAAATCGGTTTGGGCGTATTGTTAGGCTTGGAAGATTGGCGCACCGACAGTTTTTTCAACGCCTTACACATCTATTATTTACAAAAAACGTATTGGCAGAGCAAATATTCGGTTTCGTTCCCGAGATTGCGTCCGGCGGAAGGCATCATTGAACCGAATTTCATCATGGAAGACAAAGATTTACTGCAACTGATTTGCGCTTACCGACTTTGGAATGAAGATTTGGAAATCTCCATCTCCACCAGAGAAAATGAAAAGTTCCGCGACAACATCATCCCGATTGGCGTAACCAGTATGAGTGCCGGTTCCAAAACCAATCCGGGCGGTTATGTGGTGGATGTCGAATCACTGGAACAATTTGAAACCAGCGACGAACGTTCTGCGGCAGCAATTTCAAGAATCATTTCCGAAAAAGGCTATGAACCGGTTTGGAAAGATTGGGATAAAAGTTTTACAGTAAAATAACTGACAACAACAATAAACCACCCCGACCTTCGGCCACCCCTCCAAAGGAGGGGAAACAAATAACACAACAATGATTACGATACAAGATTACCTCCGCTACGGAAAACCGATGCTCTTACCAGAAGTCGGGGAAAAGGGGCAACTCAAACTCAAACAGGCAAAAGTGCTCGTAATTGGAACGGGCGGTTTAGGCTGTCCGATCCTGCAATATTTGGCAACTTCCGGTGTTGGAACAATTGGCCTGATTGATTTTGACAAAGTCGAACTGCACAACCTGCACCGACAGATTTTATATACCGAAGCGCAGATTGGCTTACCGAAAGTACATTGCGCGAAAACTGTTTTGAAAAACCTCAACCCAAATAGCAATTATATAGTTTTCGAAGAAAAATTGACCCCTGAAAATGCTGAAGAGCTACTCTCAGGCTTTGATGTGATTGTGGACGGTTGTGACAATTTCGCCACACGTTATCTGGTAAACGATACTTGCGTAGCTTTAAAAAAACCGTTGGTATCGGGAAGTATCCTTGGTTTTAACGGCCAAATGGGTGTTTTCAACCATAACGGCTCTAAAAACCTGCGTGATTTGTTTCCCGAACCACCCAATCCGGAAGATGTCCCGAATTGTAGCCTGAATGGGGTTTTGGGAACATTGCCTGGCATTATTGGCACTATGATGGCACAGGAAACCCTGAAACTGCTTATGGATTTACCGGTTTTACACAACGAATTTATTTTATTCTCCACTTTAAACTGGCAGTTCACCAAGCTTAAATTTTAGTACTTTTATATCTGGAAATGGAAGCACTAAATTCCCAGTTTGTAAATGTTTAGACACCAAGGCAAAAACAGAACGTTTCGACACAACCTGCGTCTCGCTTCCAATCTGTCATTGGTTGCCGGTATTGTCAACAGTGTTGGCGTTTTGGCTATCAGTACGTTAACCACTAATGTAACCGGTCATTTTGCCTATTTTTCAGAAGAATTGATTGTCGGAGAATTTGCCAAAGCCATTCCGTTTCTTCTTTACATTTTCTTTTTCTTTTTAGGGGCTTTTGTTTCGAATTTTTTTATTGAAATCGCCGCTATCAAAAAGAAGAAATACATCCACACGGCTCCAATGTTTTTAGAACTATTCCTGCTCGTAGTGGTTGGTTTCTGGAACGAGTGGAATTTCAGCGAAACTGAAAATGCCAACCAAATTGCTTATATTCTTTTATTTTCCATGGGGTTACAAAATGCCCTGGTGACCAAAATATCACAATCAACGGTTCGCACCACCCACCTGACCGGGCTTTTCACCGATTTAGGGATTGAAACCTCCCAGTTCTTTTTTTACCGAAAGCATCCGGATGCCGGCAAACTGAAAAAAAACATATACTTAAAACTTTCTATTATCATTTTCTTTTTTACGGGGTGTATTTCAGGCACGTTGTTGTTTTTCCAGATTGGTATCAAAACACTACTTGTAGCTTCCCTGCTGATTGTCATTGCTTTACTTATGGACAATCTGATTTTTTATTATAATTACACCCGAAGAAAACTTAGAATGAAAAGAAACATTCCATCCTCTAAAACGAATTAAAAACAACAAATGAGCAACGATCCTTTACACGGCATTACGCTAAAAACCATAGTGGAAACACTGGTGGACTATTACGGGTTTGACACCTTGGAGGAACTGATCCCAATCAACTGTTTTAAAGTAAACCCGTCGGTAAAATCAAGTCTGTCGTTTTTACGAAAAACAGATTGGGCCCGAAAAAAGGTGGAAGAATTGTACATCAAAACCCTTCCGAAATTAAACGACCGTTAATTATTTTTTTGATGATTTAAAATCATCATAAAGTCCTCCCGCTCGATTTCCACACAGCCTAAACTTTCCAGGTGTTCGTTGTATACCTGACAGTCAAGCAGTAAATACTTATTTGCCTTCAGATATTCAACCAAGTAAATAAACGCCACTTTACTGGCGTTGGACACTTTAGAAAACATACTTTCCCCACAGAAAACATGACCTAAATCAATACCGTACAAACCGCCCACCAATTCGTCGTTTTGCCAGATTTCTACCGATTTTGCATGCCCGAGTTCGTGGAGTTTGCAATAAGCGTCAATCATGTCATCGGTAATCCAGGTGCCGTTTTGGCCTTCGCGTTTCACGGACTGGCAACTGGAAATCACTTCTTTAAAATGCTGATTGAAGGTAACTTTGAAGATATTCCGGTTGAGAATCTTCCGCATGCTTTTGGAGATTTTCAGATCGTCTAAAAACAAAACCATACGCCAATCGGGTGACCACCAGGTAATGGGTTCACCGTCTTCAAACCAAGGAAAAATCCCGGAATTATAGGCTAACAGCAAACGTTCCGTGGACAAATCACCACCCACGGCAAGTATCCCCGAATCATGGGTTTCGGAAACGGGTGGAAACCAAAGTTCCTCAGTTAACAAATAAATTTTTTTAGTCACGAATTTTAATTAAGTATGCAAAGATGCGAAAAGTTTCTCCAATAGCCCCGATTGCAGCGGCATCCTTTTTCCGGTGGCTGAGACTCTCGAAGCCACCGGAAAAAGATAGAGCGGAAAGCGGGAACAAGGCCTCCAAAAAAAGCCCAAACCCTTCGCTCCAAAAAAAAAGCCAGAAATTCAAGGATCCTTAAACTTCTGACTTCTTTTCTATTTTTGCTCTGAAATTAGAACGGTAAATCGTCGTGCTCTTCTTCGTTGAAGTTCGTAGCCGGTTCGAACGCCTGGCTTGCAGGCATTGGTGGCATTTGTGGTGCCGCCGGAGCTTCTGCCTGCATTTTCTCGATTCTCCAACCCTGGATCGAGTTAAAATATTTGGTTTCGCCCTGAGGGTTTACCCACTCTCTTCCTCTTAAGTTGATGGAAACTTTTACAGCTTCTCCTGCACGGTAGTTGTCCAGCAAATCACATTTATCCTGAGTGAACTCAATCATGATGTGCTGCGGATACTGCTCCTCGGTAGTTACTACCACTTCTCTCTTTTTAAAACTCGCGCTTACTTGTTGCGCCGGGTTAATCACTTTAATTTTTCCTGTAACTTCCATACTGTTTACTGTTTTGCTAGAAGGACCTTCCAGGCGGTGGTCACTTCGTTGTTGTCTAAATGTTCTTTGGCTTTTATAAATTGTTTCTCGATGTCGTCGGCACTTAAAACGGCTTTAATGGCGAAATCTTCTTTTACAAATATAGCAATTTCTTCGTCTGTTGGTAAGGCTTCTACGTTTCCTAGTTTGCCTAAGTCGTTTCCGTCGAAAATCGGGCTTTCTTTTACGAAATCCGGAATGGCGTCTACCCCGATTCCTAAAGTCGTTAGTGGTTTTTCCACCTCAAACAAACCTTGATTCGCTCTTGAATACCAGTTGCCGCCCATACGTGCTACCAAGTCGATTTTGTGCTGGTCAATCGTTCCGTTGGCATCTAAAATCTCTTCACTGATGTGCAGTTTTACCACTTCACAGATGATTAGGTTTCCGGCACCGCCTTCAGTTCCCAAAGCGATGATTTCGTTCACTTTGCATTCGAATTGCACCGGGCTTTCCGCTACACGGAATGGTTTTACGATATCCGAGGGCACCATGGTCAATCCTGATTTGATAAACTCGTTCACCCCGTCGCCATATTCCGTACTGGAGAGTGAAGCTTGTTGTACGATATCGTAATTCACAACATTAATTACCACTTCACGCGTTTTTTCCGCATTAATTAATGTATGCTTAATCGTATTGTCCCGCACACGACGCGCCGGTGAAAACACCAGGATCGGTGGATTGGAACTGAACACGTTGAAAAAACTGAACGGCGATAAATTCGGGTTGCCGTTTTCGTCTAAAGTACTGGCAAAAGCAATCGGTCTCGGGCCAATCGCGCCTTGCAGATACGCTTGTAATTTTACCGGAGTAACCTCTTTAGGATTAACACTGATCATGTTGTAAAAATTTTGACAAAGATACTTTTTTGGAGCAAACTTTCGGCGTTTTTGGAAGCCATTTTCCGGTCATCCGCGATATCTTTTTCCTCTTTCGGCAAGAGTAAAAAGGATGCTGCTCCTACCCGGGCTAAAAATAAACTTGGGACATACCGGGAAACTTAGTAACTTAGCTACATAGTAACCGTGCCATTCAAAATCAAATATGAATTTTTCTTCCGACAGACGCAATCTGGTCCGCTGGGTAATCATACTCGCCGCCTTTAACTTATTGGTGCTGATTCTGTGGAACACCTATACTTTTTTCCAAACTTTCAAAAACGAAGAACGCTTGAAAATGGAGCTTTGGGCCGCCGCTTCCAAAACCCTTAACAATGCCGACGAAAATACCGATGTGGAATTGCCCTTTCAGATCCTGAGCAACAACACCACTATTCCCATCATCCAGACCACGGAAAATGACAGTATCCTGAACATGACCAACGTCGAAGAGGAAATCAGCAAAGACAAACGCAAAACCCTGGCTTTTTTCAACCGGCTGAAATCGGAAAACCAACCTATCGTGATGAACATTGGCGGAAAGGTCCACTTATATTATTACGGCAACTCCTCCTTGCTGACCAAACTGAAATATTACCCCTTGGCCCTGGTACTGATTGCCCTGTTTTTCAGCGGGATGATCTTCAACTTTTACCGCGCCAGCAAAATGGCCACGCAAAACCGATTGTGGGCGGGTATGGCCAAAGAAACCGCGCATCAGATCGGAACGCCGCTTTCTTCCTTAATTGGCTGGCTCGAAATCTTAAAATCGGAAAACGTGGAGGAAAGCACCATCAACGAAATCGAAAAAGACATTCACCGCCTGCAAACCATCACCGACCGTTTCTCCAAAATTGGTTCGGAACCGATACTGGAAAACCGCGACCTGATCCGGGAAACGGAACAATCCTTCGACTACCTGAAATCCAGAACGTCCAAGCAGGTGGAATTTTCGTTTACCGCACCGCAGCATGCCATTTTCATCAACCTGAACCCTATTTTGCACAGCTGGACCATTGAAAACCTGGTAAAAAATGCCATCGACGCCATGAAAGGCAAAGGCAAGTTGGCCGTATCCATAGAAGAGACGGATCGTTTTGTAAAAATCAAAGTAAGCGACACCGGGAGCGGGATTCCTAAAAACCAGTTCAAAAGTGTTTTCGAACCGGGTTTCACCACCAAAAAACGAGGCTGGGGACTTGGGCTATCGCTAACAAAAAGAATTGTGGAAGAATACCACGACGGACGCATTAAAGTAGCACAGTCGGAAGTCGGCAAAGGCACCACCATGCAGATTACCTTTAAAAAAATGACATAAAAAAACCGGAATCAGTGATTCCGGTTTTTTTTATTTAAACGTATAACTCAAGCCGACACCTAAAATCTGTTTCAGCTGAAGTTTTGGACCTCGTATTACCTGTGCCCCTTCAAAATCTTCTTTGGTTTTTATATCGTCATCATAAATCATATGGGTCATCACACTGGCGCGGACATATTGGTTCACCACCATATCTAACTGCAGTTGCCAATCCACATCAATATTCCCGAATTTATTGATATAATCACTGTACAACGCCAAACGGTGGTCTACCGTTATGTTTTTAAACACTTCTTTCTTATACTGATTGGTAATCAAAATACCTAATTCTGTTCTCGATTTGTTCCCGTGGGAAATCATGTTTCCGTCTATATCATAGGTTGCTTTGTCGACTCCAAAAGCCCCCTGATCCGCCAATCGCTGATCCAACACCAATGTTGTTTTCTGTGTTAACGGTGAAAAATAAGCCTTAAAGCCTTCATCCTTATTGATGTATTCCGCTCCCACCCCAAGGAAAATATAAGCCGGGGCAAAAGGTTTGGAAATTGCAAAATCAGTATTGGGATAGGCATATCCATTGGTAAATTGGGTACTGAAATTGAATTTCGCCGAATAATACCAGTTGGAAATTGAATCGGTTTTAAAGCCTGCCGAAGAATTCAGCTGCACCATATCATCCGTTTTTCGTGCCGGAATCCCGTCCTGTTTGTTCAACCCGTAACGGGCAATCAATTCATTGTGCCAAAGAAAACGCTTTTTGGTATATTTCCGCATAAAAGCGCCTTTTAAAATCCCTGAAACGGAATTCTCTCCACCGGCATTCCAGTTCACAAAAGAAACCTGTGTCAAATCAAGTCCTACGACATTTTTACTTTCCCAGTATTTAATGGTATCGGGCACTGCGGTTCTGACAACATCCTGTGAAAATCCCTGTTGAAAAAACAATACACAAAAAAGCCCAAAAAGACATTTTTTAAAGCAATCCATAATAGTAGTTAGGTTAAATTCGGTGCAAAAATCAACATTTTCAATAAGTTGAAAAAATTTTTTTCAAAGTATTAACGTCAATACCACAAATTTGTTGTTGCTCCGCCACGGTACCCTGCTCAATAAACGCATCGGGAATTCCGAGTTTTTTTACAGAAACGGAAAAATTATGCTCCGTAACAAAAGAAGCAACCGCACTTCCAAAACCGCCGGTTATGGTTCCATCTTCAAGGGTGATAAGATGTTTGTGCGTGTTACAGATTTCAGTAAGACTTTCCAGATCCAAAGGCTTTACGAAGGGAAAATGATAGTGTGAAAATTTATCGGAATTTGAAATATCACCGAATGCTGCCGTAACATTATTACCGATAAAACCGGTCGACAAAACGGCAACTTCAGTACCTTTTTTCAGTGCAACAGCTTTACCGATTTCCAGTGGTTCAAACGGCTGCTGCCAATCTACGGTAACGCCTCTTCCTCTTGGGTATCGGATGGCGATCGGATGGTTCAGGCCAAGCTGTGCAGTATACATGATGTTACGCAATTCGATTTCATCTTTAGGCGCGCAGATAATCAGATCCGGTATACAACTTAAATAAGCCAGATCATAAACACCGTGATGGGTAGCGCCATCTTCCCCGACCAATCCGGCACGGTCAAGACAGAACACCACAGACAAATGCTGCAATGCCACATCGTGAATCACCTGATCGTAAGCCCTTTGCAGAAACGTGGAATAAATATTGCAAAAAACAGTCATACCCTGCGTTGCCATTCCGGCGGCCAGTGTTACCGCGTGCTGTTCAGCGATACCGACATCGAAAGCACGATCCGGCATGGCGTCCATCATAAATTTCATGGAAGATCCGGTCGGCATGGCTGGGGTAATCCCAATGATTTTTTGGTTCTGCTTAGCCAATTCTACCAAAGTCAAACCAAAAACATCCTGAAATTTCGGTGGCAGGTTTTCTTCGGATTTCGGCAGGATTTCACCAGTCTCCGGATTAAATTTCCCGGGGGCATGGTACTTTACCTGATCCTCTTCCGCCAGCTGCATTCCTTTCCCTTTGGTAGTTATAATGTGAAGGAATTTGGGTCCTTTTTTATTTTTTAATCGGTTTAACTCTTTCAGCAACGCGTCAAAATCGTGGCCATCGATGGGACCGAAATACTCAAAATTGAGCGATTTGATCATGTTGTTGTCCCTCGGGTTCTTCCCTTCTTTCACCGAAGTGAGATAATCTTTCAGGGCTCCGACGCTTGGATCTATTCCGATGGCATTGTCGTTTAGGATCACCAAAAGGTTGGCATCCGTTACCCCCGCGTGATTCAACCCTTCAAAAGCCATACCGGAGGCAATCGAAGCGTCACCGATTACCGCAATGTGCTGCTTTTCGGTTTCACCTTTTAAATTGGAAGCCAAAGCCATGCCCAAAGCCGCAGAAATAGCCGTAGAAGAATGCCCCACGCCAAACGTATCGTATTTGCTTTCGCTTCGTTTGGGAAATCCGGAAATGCCGTGCAACTGACGATTGGTATGAAAAACCTCTTTTCGGCCGGTCAGGATTTTGTGGCCGTACGCCTGATGTCCCACATCCCAAACCAATAAATCTTCAGGAGTATTGAAAACATAATGCAAAGCAATTGTCAGTTCAATCACACCCAGACTTGCCCCTAAATGTCCTTCTTTTCGGGAAACTATATCAATAATGAAGTCGCGAAGTTCTTTGGCTACAACAGGTAATTGTTCGGGAGTAAGTTTCCGTAAATCGGTCGGGTTTTGAATGTTTTGCAGTAGTTTTTCGGACATAGCAGTGTGTGTTCCGACAAAATTACGTTAAATATATTTATTTTGACAGAGAATCTGTAATCGGTTCTATTTCAACATCCCCGGTAAGATGCCCTTCGCTGGCTATGGTTTGGCTTTTCGCTACGGAACATTTTTTTTCGGCCATTTTGGAAGGAGGCGGAAATTTGACCGGATTAGAAATTGTTTTCGGCGCTTCAGGATCCTTAACAGTACTGTCGTTTGAATATATCGGTTTACCAACCGTAAGTTCCTGTGTTTCCTCGACGATTTCCACTTTATCTATTTTCTGCTTGTTTCCGTTTTCATCGGAACAACTTAAAAGGGTTGTCCCCATGGCGATTAAAACTGCCAGTAAAAACATTTTCCGGAACCTGGTTTGGGAGAAAAGGGTTTGCTGCGGAATCTGGATGATTATAGTGTCAAGCTGCTCGGTTTTAAAACGGCCGCATATTTTTTCACCTTTATGAAGGGTAAAATACGTTTGAATCTCAGCGGCTTTCATGCTTGAAAAATCAACAACACTTTTAGCACATTGGTTACAAAAACGCCCTATTTCATTTTCAGTCATCTTATCCCAATTCTCATGACAGGGTTTTGGAATGCTGATTTTAAAATTCTCCATAAATAGTTTTCTTTCTAAAACGAAGATACGTCTGAAATCGTATTTTTGCTTTATGGAAAACATTTTCACCGACGAATATTTCATGAAAAAAGCCCTGCAGGAAGCTGAAGCGGCTTACGAAAAAGGCGAAATTCCCGTGGGTGCGGTCGTTGTAATTGACAACAGGGTGATTGCCCGCTCTCATAATCTCACAGAAATGCTCAACGATGTAACGGCACATGCGGAAATGCAGGCAATTACCTCCTCAGCAAATTTTTTAGGCGGAAAGTATTTAAAAGACTGTACTTTATATGTAACCTTAGAACCTTGCCAGATGTGCGCCGGTGCACTCTACTGGGCACAGATTTCCAAAATCGTGTTCGGCGCGCGGGACGAACAGCGCGGCTTTATGAAAATGGGCACACAGTTACACCCGAAAACCGTTGTTGTTAGCGGGGTGATGGAAAACGAATGCTCGATTTTGATGAAAGAATTTTTCGCCCGAAGAAGAAAATAATCACTCCAAAAAATCTTTCCGAAAGTTTCTGAAAATTCTTCTTAAAATAATTTTCAAAATCCCCTATTTTTACTACAATATAAAATAGGGTTTTACAGTTATGGCATTAATTGGCAACACTGATCCTTTTTATATTCATAACCCTTTAATCCCTCTTTTAAAATGAAAACGAAAACATTGGTTTACGCGTTTGTTATGTTCTTGCTTTTGCAATCTTGTGCCAAAAAATCGGCTGCCGATTTTAACTCTGATTTTTCATTATTCAAGGATTACATTTCTAATTTTTCAGGCGGGATGGTTTCGTCCTATTCCGACATAAGGGTTGTGCTGGCTTTCGACAAAAAAGAATGGAAGGCCAACCAGGAACTGGACAGAAGTCTATTCAACATTTCACCTAATGTGGATGGTAAAGTCGTAGCGCTTTCCAACAACACGATTGCCTTCATTCCGGAAGACAAACTGGATCAGGATACCGAATATCAGGTTACCCTGAAACTGAACGAATTGATCAACACTAAAAAAGGGCTTGAAGAATTCAATTTTACCATAAAAACCTTTAAACAAGATTTTAAAGTGGAAACGGAAGACATCCAATCCTACAGCCCCGACTATCAATATTTAAACGGAACCCTTAAAACAGCCGATAAAATTGATTTTGAAACCGCTAAAAAACTGATTTCCGCCACACAAAGAGACAAAGCGGTAAAAATAAAATTCACACAATCCGCGAAACTGGCTACCGAATTCCGTTTCATCGTCGACAGTATCCAGCGTTATCCTACGGAAAGCGTTTTGGAAATCACCTATGACGGTGACGATGCCGATATCGACCAGAAAGGCACCATCAATTATAATGTTCCGGCCAAAAACCATTTTAAAATCGTTAAAGTTTCCGTTCCGGAAGGCAACAATCAAATGGTGCTGGTGAATTTTTCGGAACCTTTACGAAGAGGACAGGATTTTAATGGTCTGGTATCCATTCAGAATGCCCAAAACCTGAAATTTTCCGCTCAGGGCAACCTGTTGAAAGTCTATTTTAACAATGATTTGCCGGAAGAAGAACCAAAAAATGCGACAGAAGAGGCTGCTGCTGTAGTAGAAGCTGCCGCTGCTGCAGTGGATTCCGTTGCGGTAGCAGTGGATACAACAACACTTTATAACGAAATAACCGTTGATCCGGAGTATGAAGCAGAAGATGAACAAAAAACCGTAGTCGAAAGCGTTTTAAAAGGCAGCATCACCATCGATTTTTTTGAAGGAATCGAAAGCGAGTACGGTCAGAAATTATCCAAAAACTATGTTTCGACCGTTTCCTTCGAACCGATCAAACCCAACATCCGCTTTATTAAAAACGGAACCATTTTACCGAGCTCCAACAATCTGAAACTGAATTTTGAAGCCGTAAACCTGAAAGCGGTTGATGTAAAAGTATATAAGATTTATAAAAACAACATCCTTCAGTTCCTGCAGGACAACGAACTCAACGGCACCCAAAATCTGAAAAGGGTTTCCCAGCCCGTGGCTAAAACCACCATCGATTTAAAGGAAAATCCGCTGACGGAACACAGCAAATGGAATACGTTTGCCCTGGATCTGTCCAAAATCATCACCCCGGAACCGGGTGCAATTTACCGTGTGGAATTAAGTTTCAAAAAAGCCTATTCTTTATACGAATGTGAAACTTCAACGGATGAAAATTCCGATCAGGAAGAGGAAGAAGTGGATGAAAACGACGTCAATTACAGCGACAATTATTACGACGATTATTATTTTGACGATTACGAGTGGCGTGAAAGCCAGGATCCCTGCAGCAATTCCTATTATTACAACACCAAAATAGGGACCAATATTTTAGCTACGGATTTGGGTGTTATCGCCAAACGCGGAGAAAACAAATCTTATTTCTTTGCCGTAAGCAACATCGTTTCCACCGAACCGGTTTCGAACGCCAGAATCGATTTGTACAGTTTTCAGCAACAGAAATTGGCAACCGCAGCCACCAGCAGTGAAGGAATTGCGAATTTCAAGCTCGACAAATTTGCCTATTTCGCCATAGTAACCTTGGGGACGCAATCCACTTACGTGAAACTTGACGACGGTAATGCTTTGTCCGTGAGTAATTTTGACGTATCCGGCGAAACCCTGCAGAAAGGTTTAAAAGGCTTCATCTATGGCGAGCGCGGCGTGTGGCGTCCGGGCGACAATCTGTACCTCTCCTTTATTTTGAATGATGCCGCAAACAAATTGCCGGAATCTCATCCGATCAAATTCCGACTTACGGATCCCAACGGAAAAATCCATTATCAGACCGTTCAGAAATCGAACGCGATGAACCATTACGCTTTCGAAGTACCGACCAATTACGATGCGCCGACAGGCAGTTGGGAAGCCATGGTAAGCGTAGGAGGCGCTAAATTTTATAAAAACATAAAAATCGAAACGATCAAACCGAATCGTTTAAAAATAAAAAACAGTTTCCGCAATCCGGTGTTGTCCTCGTCACAGCCTAACATCAGCAATTTGCAGGTGAATTGGCTGCACGGTGCCGTGGGCAAAAATCTGAAAGTGGACATGCAGGCGAAATTCTCACAGCAGGTAACCACCTTCAAAAACTATGAGAAATATACTTTTGATGATTTGGCGCGCCAGTTCAGCACCGAAGAAATCAATGTATTTTCCGGAAGAACCGATGCTAACGGAAGCGCAACAGCCACCATTCAGCCAAAGTTGGACGGACAGTCGCCCGGTATGCTGAAAGCAGCCTTCATCACCAAAGTATATGAAGAAGGCGGTGATTTCAGTACCGATGTGATGGCCACAACCTATTCACCTTATATGGCTTATGTGGGTGTAAAAGCACCGGAGCCCAACAAATACGGAATGCTGGAAACCAGAGTGGGCAATAAATTCGACATCGTATCCGTCGATGAAAACGGAAGACCGAAAGCCAACCAGCATCTGGAAGTAAAAGTCTACAAAGTAGAATGGCGCTGGTGGTGGGATTCCGCATCGGATGACTTGTCCAATTACAATTCGTCGAGTGCTACAACAGCATACAAAGCTTATCGTGTTACTACCAATGCCAGCGGAAAAGCAGCTGTACAGTTTACGGTAACCGATGAAGACTGGGGCCGCTACCTGATTCGCGTAATCGATCCTGTAAACGGTCATGCTTCTTCCTTAACGGTAAATATCGATTGGCCAATCTGGTCCGGAAAAACAAAAAACACAGATGCTTCTACAGCCAATATGCTTGTTTTTTCCACAGACAAAAAAGAATACGCCGTGGGAGAAAAAGCACAGATTTCGTTCCCGTCCAGTGAAGGCGGAAGAGCTTTGATTTCCATCGAAAACGGTTCAAGAGTATTGCAATCGGTGTGGGCGGAAACCCAAAAAGGTGAAACAAAAGTACAGATCCCGATAACTGCCGCAATGGCACCGAACGTGTACTTTAATATCACGTTGTTACAACCGCATGCCTCCACCAAAAACGATTCCCCGATACGTATGTACGGGATTGTTCCGGTTGAAGTGGTAGACAAAAACACGATTCTGCAGCCTAAAATTTCAATGCCGGATGTCTTAAAACCGGAACAGGCTTTCAATGTAAAAGTAAGCGAAAGCACCGGAAGGGAAATGACCTATACTATTGCCGTTGTAGACGAAGGCTTATTGGATTTAACCCGTTTCAAAACCCCGAATGCCTGGGACAATTTCTACGTTCGTGAAGCCTTGGGCGTAAGAACCTGGGACATTTATGATGATGTAATCGGGGCGTACGGCGGAAAAGTCAATCAGGTTTTCAGCATTGGAGGTGACGAAGATTTAGGCGGCGGAAAAGCGAAAAAAGCCAACCGTTTCAAGCCTGTAGTGTTATACTTTGGCCCTTTCAAACTGGAAAAAGGCCAGACGAAAACCCATCAGCTGAAATTACCGAAATACATCGGTTCGGTTCGCACCATGGTCGTAGCAGCCAACAGTGAAGCAAGTGCTTACGGAAGTGCCGAAAAAGCAACGCCGGTAAGAAGTCCGTTAATGACCTTGGCTTCCTTACCAAGAAAAATATCGCCATCTGAAAAAGTAACGGTGCCGGTAACGGTATTCGCTATGGAAAAACATGTCAAAAATGTAACCGTACAACTGAAAACGAGTAACGGTATACGCGTAATCGGACAACCGGTTCAAAAAGCATCCTTTACATCACCGGATGAAAAAATGGTGTATTTCAATCTTGAAGTTGGTGCTGCAACCGGAATCGGAAAAATTCAGGTAATCGCCACTTCCGGCAAGGAAAAATCCTCTTATGATGTGGAAATTGACGTAATGAACCCTAATCCTATTACAAGTACATATACCGATATTGTTTTAGAGCCGAAAAGTTCCAAAACGATTTCCTGGTCGACTTTTGGCGTGAGTGGCAGTAATAAAGCCACACTTGAAGTTTCCTCCATGCCGACTATGGATTTCAGCGGAAGATTACAATATCTTATCACTTATCCACACGGTTGTGTGGAACAAACCACTTCGGCGGTATTCCCACAATTGTTCTTGAACGATGTAGTGGATATCGATGCTGCCCGAAAACAGTCCATCCAGCGCAATGTAATTGCCGGTATCAAACGTTTGGAAAGCTATCAATTGTCCAACGGAGGCTTCTCCTATTGGCCGGGCAACAATATCGCTGACGATTGGGGAAGTTCCTACGCTGGACATTTCCTGATTGAAGCCGAAAAGAAAGGCTATGCACTACCTATCAACGCCAAAACAAAATGGATTTCCTACCAGCAGAAAGAAGCCAAAAAATGGCGCTTCCTTCCACAATATGGGAACGACCTGGCTCAGGCTTATCGTTTGTACACCTTGGCTTTGGTAGGTTCGCCTGATTTACCGTCGATGAACCGTTTGCGCGAAACCAGCGGCATTTCCAATGAAAGCAAATTGCGTTTGGCTGCGACTTATGTGTTAGCAGGACAAAAATCGGCTGGTATGGCTTTACTACAGAAGAGCAAAATTGATGAAGAAGCCAACCGTTATCAGTATTACTATTACGGTTCGAGTGACCGTAACCGCGCCATGGCGTTAGAAACCCTGATTCTTTTAGGCCAGAAACAGAAAGCCTTCACCATGGCAACAAAACTGGCGAAACAAATGAGTGCCAACCAGTGGATGAGTACGCAAACTACCGCTTACTGTTTGTATTCGATGTCGAAATTTGCCCAATCTAACGGTGGAAAAGGAATCGATGTAAACTATAGTAACGGCGGTAAAAACCAAATGGTTAAAACATCAAAATCGTTAGTGGAAAGAAGTTTGAGCATTAAAAACGGAAACAACAGCATCACCCTGAAAAACAACCGAAACAATACTGTTTTTGTGCGCGTACTGAATACGGGTATTCTTCCGGTTGGTAAAGAGCAGGTGCTGCAAAGTAATATTTCGGCTAATGTGGTATTCACAAACAGAAAAGGTGAAATTCTTAACATAAGTAAAATTGCCCAGGGAACCGAATTCATTGCAGAAGTTACACTAAGAAACCAACGAAACGAAAGAGTGGAAAATGTGGCACTTACCCAAATTTTACCATCCGGTTTTGAAATCGTGAACACCCGTTTCACGGATTACGGCAACGCCACGGAAAACATAGCCGATTATATCGACATTCGCGACGACAGAACCAATTTCTACTTCAGCATGAAGGCCAACGAAACGAAGAAATTCCGCATCCTGTTAAACGCTTCTTATTTAGGCAATTACTATCTGCCGGGATTACAATGTGAGGCGATGTACGACCATTCCTTCCTTGCCCGTACTAAAGGCATGTGGGTGCAAGTTGTAAAATAGTAACTATAACAATCTGATTGTAAAGAATTAAAACGGAATTTTCCCTTGAAGGCAAGAATAAAAAAGATGTGGCAACGCGTCTGCAATTGGGTAAAACGGAATAAAAAAAAGACAGCCATCAGCGTATTGCTTTTGGTTGTCTACTATTTTTCGTTGCCGCGCGTTTTGTTTCAGGAGCCTTATGCCACTGTTATTGAGAGCAAAGAAGGTGAACTGCTGGGTGCTAAAATTGCCAAAGACGGCCAATGGCGGTTTCCGGCGCAGGACAGCGTGCCTTACAAATTCCAAAAGTGTATTATTTATTTTGAAGACCAGTATTTTTACAACCATCCCGGCTTTAATCCGATGGCGATGTTCAATGCGGCCAAGCAGAATGCCAAAGCCGGAAAAGTCATGCGCGGGGGAAGTACGCTGACCCAACAGGTTATCCGCTTATCGCGAAAAGGCAAAAACAGAACCTATTTCGAAAAAATCATCGAAATGGTGTTGGCTACCCGTTTGGAATTCAGACATTCAAAAGAAAAAATCCTTGAATTGTATGCTGCCCATGCGCCTTACGGGAGAAATGTAGTGGGATTGGAAATGGCTTCCTGGCGCTATTTCGGCGTGCAGTCGCATCAGTTGTCGTGGGCGGAAAGCGCAACCTTAGCAGTGTTACCAAATGCCCCGAGCTTGATTTATCCTGGGAAAAACCAACAGCGATTGCTTCAGAAACGCAATACTCTTTTGCTGAAATTGAAGAACGAAAACATTATCGACAGCCAAACCTATGAATTGGCCATTGCCGAACCGTTACCACAAAAACCGTATGATTTGCCGCAGATTGCACCGCATTTACTGCAACGGGTTGCCAAAAAGCAGGAAGGCACTCGGGTAAAAACCACTTTAGACATTGCTTTACAGCATCGTATCAATCAGATTGCCGGGTATTATCATAATCAGTACAAACAGAATGAAGTGAACAATCTGGCGATATTGGTTATCGATGTAAAAAACCGAAACGTGATGAGTTATGTGGGAAATGCGCCAACTGACAGGGACCATCAGAAAGACGTGGACATCATCAGCGCACCGAGAAGCACCGGAAGTATTTTAAAACCGTTATTGTATGCCGGCATGTTGGACGAAGGTGAATTGCTGCCCAATACGCTGGTTGCAGATGTCCCAACTCAAATATCAGGTTACACGCCTCAAAACTTTAACCTGACGTATGACGGAGCTGTTCCGGCACACCGGGCATTGTCGCGTTCCCTTAATATCCCATCGGTTTTGATGCTTAAGGATTTTGGCGTGAACAAATTTTACGAAGAATTGCAGAAATTCAAACTGAGAGACATTTCCAGACCACCTGATCATTATGGTTTATCCTTGATTCTTGGTGGCGCGGAAAGCAACCTGTGGGATTTGTGCCGAACATATGCCGGGATGTCGTCAACGGTTAATTATTTCAATACCAGCAAAGGAAAGTACCGAACCAAAGAATTTACCGAACTGAATTACGAACAGGGTTTTACCCCCGATTTTGGTAAAGAAAGCAACCAGAAAACCATTTTAGGGGCCGGTTCCATTTGGTTAACGTATAACGCGATGGAAGAAGTAAACCGACCGGAAGGCGACGAAGCCTGGAAGTTTTACGACAGTTCCCTGAAAATAGCCTGGAAAACCGGAACCAGTTTCGGGAACCGGGATGCCTGGGCCATCGGAACCAATTCGCGGTATGTGGTTGGAATTTGGGTTGGCAATGCGACTGGTGAAGGAAGACCGGAACTGACCGGGGTTTCTACCGCTGCTCCTATCCTTTTCGACGTGTTTAACCTGTTACCCAGAACCCAATGGTTTGCCACACCGGAGCGCGATTTAGAGAAAGTAGAGGTGTGCAGGCTAAGCGGTCATCTGGCCAAAAACGAATGCCCGAAAGTGAAGCAACTGGTGGCTTTGAAAGGAAAATCGAGTTCGGTTTGCCCATACCATAAAACGGTGCATTTGGACAAAACCGGACAATTCCGTGTGAACAGCAGCTGCGAAAACATCGAAAATATTGCTACACACAGCTGGTTTGTATTGCCTCCGGTAATGGAATGGTACTACAAAAACCAGCATATCGACTATAAGACTTTGCCTCCTTTCCGCAGTGATTGTCAGGCTTCGCAATCTACCTATATGGATTTTATTTACCCGAAAACGAATACCAAAATCTACCTGACCAAAAATTTCAACAGCGAGATTCAGCCGGTGATTTTAAAAGTAGCGCATTCCCAAAGGGAGACGGAACTTTTCTGGTATTTGGATGAAGTCTATGTAGGGAAAACCAAAACGTTCCATGAAATGCCGGTTAACGCCACTAGCGGGTTCCATTGGATTACTGTAGTGGACAGCTTCGGAAATGAAATCCGACGAAAGGTGCAGATTGTCCGGGAGTGATGTCTTCCGAGCGAAAGTTCCCTAGCCCCGATGGGAGCGGCATCCTTTTTGCCTTTCCGGTTCTGGATTGAAAGCAAAATGCCCTGGCAAAAAGATAGAGCGGACAGCGGGAAAAAGCTCCAAAAACCTAAAAACAAGCCATAAAAAAACCGCCTCGTTTCACAACGGGCGGTTTAAATTTATTTAATTTCATTGCCTTCTTTGTCGAAGAAATGATATTCCAAATACGTGTAAGCGTCACGAGGTATGATTTTCACCCATTTCTTATGCTCGAAAAACCATTTCGAACGTAAGGATGGAAAACCTTTGGTAAGGTAGGCGGCCACAAAAGGGTGTGTATTCAACACGATTTTTTTGTGCTCGCGGATAATTCTTTCAAGATCAGCCGCTATTTTATCTACAATTAAGATTGGAGCTTCGATTTCCCCGTTTTCATTAGGGTCCTCTTCTCTTGTTTTGATATTTACTTCCGGTCTGACTCTTTGTCTAGTAATTTGAATCAATCCAAATTTGCTAGGAGGCAAGATCTTGTGTTTTGCCTTGTCGTCACTCATTTCCTCCTTCAGAAAATCGTATAATGTTTTACGGTTTTCCGGATTTTGCATATCAATGAAATCGACTACAATAATCCCGCCCATGTCGCGAAGTCGTAACTGACGTGCAATTTCGGCTGCAGCTATCAGATTGACTTCCAAAGCGGTATCTTCCTGATTGGTGGCTTTATTGGATCGGTTACCGCTGTTAACGTCGATAACGTGTAAAGCCTCAGTGTGTTCGATGATCAGATAAGCTCCTTTGCTCATCGAAACCGTTTTCCCGAAAGACGTTTTGATTTGTCGCTCAATGTGATATTTCTCAAAAAGAGGAAGTTCCTTCGATTGGTAATGTTTGACGATGTTGACTTTTGAAGGCGCTATCTCTTGCAAATAGTCCTTGGTTTGGTAATACAAATCCTCATCATCCACATGGATACCGGTAAAAGTATCGTTGAATACGTCTCTTAAAATGGAAGAAGCTTTGTTTACTTCCCCTAAGATTTTCGACGGGTGATGAGCGGTTGGTATTCGTTTGCACATTGCCGACCATTTGTCGATCAAGTTTTGCAAGTCTCTGTCCAGTTCGGCCACTTTTTTGCCTTCTGCTACTGTGCGAACAATAACACCGAATCCTTTAGGTTTGATGGATTGAACCAGGCGTTTTAATCGGTCTTTTTCTTCTTTGGAATCGATTTTCTGAGAAACCGACACCCTGTCCGAAAAAGGCACTAAAACCACATATCGTCCCGCCAACGACAACTCCGAACTGATTCGGGGGCCTTTGGTGGAAATAGGTTCTTTCACAACCTGAACCAAAATTGACTGATTGGCGCTCAGCACGTCGCTGATAGCACCATCTTTGTTAATTTCAGGTTCAAAAGGAAAGTTTTTGAGAGTGAAATCTTTTATTTTACCTGCGCTTACAAGTTTAATGAATTTCATCATCGAAGAAAGGTTAGGTCCTAAATCGTGGTAATGCAAAAACGCATCTTTCTCGAAACCAACGTTTACAAACGCGGCATTAAGACCGGGAACAGGCTTTCTGATTTTGGCAATAAAAATATCACCTACTGAAAAACCGGCTTTTTCATCGCCCCCTTCTTCTTTGTGTAATTCAATTAGTTTTCCATCTTTTAATAAGGCAAAATCTACAGCTTCTGAACTGGAACGAATAATTAATTCTTTGTTCATGCAGTACATTTTTATCCCGACTATTAGTTTGCAGTTTGCAGTTTACAGTTTACAGTTTGCACTGAATAACTCATAACTCATAATTCATAACTGAATCGCAAGGATGGATTAAACATTTTTTTACAGGCATTTTTTACCCGATGGAATTTCAGTAGACAGTCGCAGTTTTCAGTTTTCAGCCAAACTGTTGACTGAGACTGGGACTGAGGACTGATTTTCCGTTGTCAATGAACTTTTCAATTAAAAAAAGAAAAAAGTAGCTTTAGACTACTTTTTCTTTTTGTGACGGTTAGCTCTCGCTCTTTTTTTACGTTTGTGCGTCGCTACCTTATGTCTTTTTCTTTTTTTACCACTTGGCATAGTGTACGTGTTTAGTGATTAATAAATAATTATTTTACTTCAGTGTTAGTTTTTACTCCGTCAACAAAGATTTTCGCAGGTTTGAAAGCTGGAATGTTGTGAGCAGGGATTTTGATTGTAGTGTTTTTAGAGATGTTTCTTCCTGTTTTTTCAGCTCTAGTTTTAATAATAAAGCTTCCGAAACCTCTTAAGTATACGTTGTCACCAGTTTCCAATGAAGTTTTAACTTCGTCCATAAAAGACTCAACTGTTGCCTGTACGTCTCCTTTTTCTAAGCCTAATTTCTCTGAAATTTTCGCTACGATGTCTGCTTTCGTCATTTTCTTTCTTTTTATATTATTAATATGTTGTGCAAATTTTTGAGTGCGCAAATATAGTAATTAAAAAAACAAAATTTCAAGCTAATTGATTAAAATTTAGTCACATAAAGTTTTATTTTTGTTTTCCAATTTTTTTAACATGAATTTTGCTAACTCGTTAATCTCATGGTATTTACAGCATAAACGCGATTTACCCTGGCGAAAAACGAACGACCCCTACCCGATTTGGCTTTCGGAAATCATGCTGCAACAAACGCGAGTAGCACAGGGAATGCCCTATTTTTTTGCTTTCACGGAAGCTTTTCCGACCGTTTTCGATCTGGCCGATGCCAATGAAGAGCAAGTCCTTAAATTATGGCAGGGCTTAGGCTATTATTCCCGCGCCCGAAATTTACATGCTACAGCAAAAACGGTGGCCTATGAATTCAACGGCGAATTCCCCCACTCCTATGAAAAGCTGAAAAAACTCAAAGGGGTTGGCGATTATACCGCAGCTGCCATCGCGTCGATTGCTTTTGGCGAAGCTGTTCCCGTGGTAGACGGCAATGTTTATCGGGTACTGTCCCGCTACTTTACTATTGAAACCGATATTTCATCCCCAAAAGCCAAAAAAGAATTCTTCGACTTAGCCGCCACACTTTTACCTAAAGGAAAAGCATCCGAGTTCAATCAGGCGATGATGGAATTTGGCGCATTACAATGTGTTCCGAAAAACCCGGATTGTGCCAACTGCATTTTCAACGGAAGCTGCCTGGCCCTTAAAAACAAAAAAGTTACCTCGCTGCCCGTCAAATTAAAGAAAACCAAAGTGACTCACCGTTATTTCAATTATTTAATCGTAAAAGACAAAAACGGAAAAGCACTGATTCAGAAAAGAACCACCAAAGGCATCTGGCACAATTTGTATGAATTCCCTTTAATTGAAACCGAAACGCCAACGGATTTTGAAACAACTTCAAAACTAATTCAGGACTACGGTTTCAACTTTAACGCTTTAACCATCAAACCATTGCATCACAAGGCCATCGTACACAAACTTTCCCACCAGCATCTGAACATCCGTTTTTGGGAAGTCCAAACCGAAGAAGAAGTCGCCAATGCCTTATCACCAGAGAAAATCACAACATTTCCGTTCCCGATTGTTATTCACAATTTTATTGAACAGCATTGGCTGAAGTGAGCAGAAAAGTAGTATATTTGAGTATTACTAAAACATACAAGCCATGAACGGTACATTAAACAAAGTGATTTTAATAGGACATTTAGGAGATGACGTTAAAATGCACTACTTTGAAGGAGGAAACTGCATTGGACGTTTTCCACTTGCAACAAACGAAGTTTACATCAACAAAACTACCGGAGAAAAAATCACTTCCACCGAATGGCACAACTTAGTGGTCCGCAACAAAGCAGCGGAAATCTGCGAAAAGTATCTTACAAAAGGTGATAAAATCTATGTGGAAGGCCGTATAAAATCCCGCCAATGGCAAACCGAAGAAGGCACCACCAAATACACTACCGAAATCCAGGTAACGGAATTCACCTTCCTGACCACCAAAAAAGAATTTGAGCAAAAGCAGGGTGGTTTCGCTCCGCATGGCAGCGATCCGTCACGCAATCCGTCGTACGACGCACCACCAACAACTTTGGATGGCGACGATCTGCCGTTTTAAGCAACGGTCTCAAAATAATCCTTTAGAAACTCCGTTTCTCATTGTATCTTTACGCCAAAATCCGCGTAAGGCTTTCTGCTATGAAACACTTTAGAAAAACAATATTGTTAACCGGACTGGCGGCTTCGCTAATGATGATGAGCTGCAAGGACGACATCCTTCCAAAACCGAAAGGTCAGCTCCGCCTGGATTACCCTATGGCCGGCTACAAAAACTTCAGTGACAATTGTCCGTTTACTTTTGAGGTGAATGAAACGGCGAATGTACACAACAAAGGAAACTGCAGTTTTGAAGTGGAATACCCAAAAATGAAAGCCACCGTGTACGTAAATTACAAACCCGTTAAAGGCAACATTGAACAATTACTTCGCGATGCCCAAAAATTAACCTACGAGCACGTAATCAAAGCCGATGATATTGCCGAACAGCCTTTCCTGAACCCAACCAACAAAACCTATGGTATGTTTTATCAGGTAGGCGGAAATGCCGCAACCAACGCACAGTTTTATGTAACCGACAGCACGCGCCACTTTTTAGTAGGCTCGGTATATTTTTATGCCAAACCGAATTACGATTCGATTTTACCGGCTGCCGCTTACATTAAAAACGATATGCGAAAAATCATGGAAACCCTTAAATGGAAGTAATAAAAAAAGGAACTCAAATGAGTTCCTTTTTATTTTATAGCAGGCCAGCAATTCGTTGACGTGTTTTCTTTTCAGATAGTAGCCTTATACTTAGTTACTTTATAGGTTTTACCATCCGCAACCCCTTCAACAATTTCAGTTAACGTTTCCTGGTTGTTCACGTTTTTATCGAAAGAAACAGTAGCGGTTTTGGTTTCAAAATCCACTTTCGCTTCTTTTACACCTTCGGTTTCAGCTAATTTTTTCTCAATAGTCGCCGCACAGCCCATTGCACAGGTCATTCCTTCAATTTCGAAAGAAGCCGATTGTAAATCATTAACAGCAATTTCTTTTTTAGGCGCGGCAACTTCTGTAGTTGCATTTGCTTCTACTGCTGCTTCAGCCGTTTTTTCTTCTTTTTTACAACTGGTTAAAGCCAATCCGCTTACCGCTAAAACCAACAATGTTTTTGAAAAGGTCATATCGTTTTGATTTTGAATACTTATTAAACTTCCGCAAAATTACCCAAAAAAACATCGGATTGTCATTTAAATAACAGAATTTTGGGAAATCAAAAGTGCAGCATGGAATCGAAACAGCTCAAATGGATTTTATTAGCCTTGCTTTCCCTGATCTGGGGAAGTTCCTTCATCTTAATCAAACGCGGACTGGTAGGCTTAACACCTTTTCAGGTAGGTTCTTTACGGATGCTTTTCGCAACCACTTTTTTACTGATTTTCGGCTTTAAGAGCCTAGCCAAAATTCCGTTGGGTAAATGGAAATACATTGCTTTAACCGCCTTTACCGGAACCTTTGTCCCAGCTTTTCTGTTCGCCATTGCGCAAAGCGAAATCGACAGTTCCATCAGTGCGATCCTGAATTCGTTAACACCGTTGAACACCTTGCTTTTAGGGGTTTCTTTTTTCGGTTTGGCTTTTCAGCGGAATCAGTTTTTAGGCGTGGTAATCGGTTTGGCCGGAAGTTTGCTCCTAATCTTAAGCGGTGCTTCGCACAATCCCGATCAGAATTATTTTTACGCGCTTTTTGTGGTGGTGGCCACCTTATGTTATGCCGCTAACGTAAATTTTATCAAAAAATATTTATCCGACATTAACCCGATCAGCATTACAACCGGAAATTTTGTGGTGATGGCGCTTCCGGCTTTGATCATTTTAATTTCCACCGGTTTTTTCAGTCAATTGCACGAAACCAAAGTACAGCATTCCGTGATGTTTGTAGCCATTTTAGGCATCATCGGAACCGGAATTGCCAACATTCTTTATTTCAAACTGATTCAGATGACCTCGCCGGTTTTTGCTGCCTCTTCCGCTTATATGTTCCCGGTAGTAGCTATTTTCTGGGGATTGCTGGACGGGGAAATCCTGACAATGGTTCAAGTACTGGGTGCCGCTATTATCTTAGGAGGCGTTTATCTTGCTGCGAAAAAGCAATAAATTTCGCTTTTAGCCAATCACAGATTATCTGCAAGGCCTTCTAAACATCCTTGCGCACTTCATCATCACGAAACATAAAACCATAAAAAAAGGCTGTCCGTTACAGACAACCTTTTTCTTTAATAACTAATCAAATCTTATTTGAAATCTTCAGCAGTGATGCCTTCGTTGATTTTCACATCTGTAGTCATCAATTTCAAGTCGATACCGATGTTCATGTCGATTTCGTGCGGGAATTTGATTCCTTTTACTTCTTTGTAATTGCTGTAGTAAGTGGTTTGTGTCATTTTCTGACCTTGTCTTTCCATTTCTTTAGCTTCAGCCGTTTTCAAACCGGTTTTCACATCATAATAGTAAGTCGTTTTACCATCTTTTACCACATAAACATCAACTCCGTTTACGTTTTCGATGCTTTCTAATTTTGCAGTTGTTCCGGTCATTAAAACCAATTCCTCAAAAGGAACTGCACCGTCTTTCTGCTCTTTGAACTCTTCAGCCGTAAGTTCTTTTCTTTGTCCCTGTACTACTCTGTACCCGGATTTATCCCCTACAACCTGTTTCATCATGGACATACCCATCGCTTTCATTTCCGTCATCATTTTTTTGTCGGATACTTTAGTAGTCATTTCCACAGGTGTGCCCTGGATAGTTCCTGAAGATACCGTCATAACGGATTTTACAGCTTTTACAGCTTTCTCTCCACCAATAGCCTTAATGTAGTTGTCAAAAACCGTTTTAGTAGTTACACCGGCTGGAATAGCGATGCTCACTTTTGGTTTTTCAGCAGGATTACCGAATTTATCAAAGAACATGATCGGTAATTTTTCCTTAGCACTCATTTTCTCTAAACCTGGCAATACTTCAGAAGCTTTACCAACGATTACTACTCTTGTGTTTTCCGCCAAGAAGAATTTGTTTGCCACAGCTTTGATATCTTCAGCCGTTACCGCATTAATGTTTTTGATGTAGTTTTCGTAGAAATCTGCCGGTAATTTTTGTGTCTCGATATTTAAGGCATAACGAGCGATAGTTCCCGGTTTCTGGATCTGCATTACGAAGTTACCCACGTATTTAGCTTTGGCGTTTTTCAACTCTTCTGCAGACACCAACTCCGTTCTGATTTTTCTCAATTCGCTCATGAATTCCACAACTGCACTGTCGGTTACTGCATTTCTAACAGAAGCCCCTGAACGGAATTTCCCGATGTATTTATCAGCACCGATTGAAGAATAGGCACCATACGTCCATCCGTGTTTTTCACGCAAGTTCAAAAACAAACGGCCTTCTCCACCACCACCAAGGATTTGATTCGCCATAAGTGCCGCGAAATAATCCTTATCAGACATTTTCAGATTCGTAGTATTTACCAAAGCGATCTCCGATTGTACGGCGTTTGGCATGTCTACGAAACTGATTTGCGAATACTGAACGTTTTTAGGATCTGTATAAGTTAAAGAAGGCGCAACAGCTTTTTTCCAAGAACCAAACTGTTTTTCCACCATTTTCTGAACATCTTTCAACTTAACATCCCCAACGATTACCAAATAAGCATTCCCAGGAACATAGTAAGTATTGTAGTTCAATTCCACATCGCTCAAGGTTACGTTTTTGATGGTAGCCTCGCTTAAGTATTCTCCACTTGGGTGGTTTTTACCGAAAGCCAATACGTCTTCCACGCGACCCGCCACAGCAGTAACACTTTTCTCCTGAGATTTTAAGCCTTCCAGTAACTTCTCTTTTTCTTTGTCTAATTCCGACTGAGAGAAAATCGGGTTTAGCGCCCCGTCTGCCATCAATTCCATGATTCTTCCGGAATATTTCGACAATCCGCTGGCAGAAGCTCCGTTAGCGCTGAAGTTGATGTTCGCGCCTAAGAAATCGATCTCATCGTTAAACGCGTCTTTCGACATGTTTTTAGTTCCGTTACCGATCAGGGCGCTCGCTAAATCCGCCACTCCTTTTTTATCACCTTCTGCGTAAGGCGCATAATCGATCGTTAAATTGTAAGAAACTCTTGGTAATTTATGGTTTTCAACTACCAAAACTTTCAATCCGTTTTTAAGGACGAATGTTGTCGGTTTCCCAACATTTACTACCGGTGACGGACCTGGTTTCGGTTGTGTTCTGTCTTGTGCTTGCATAGTTATTGCTAAAAATAAACTTGCTGCTATATAAATGTACTTTTTCATATTTCGTTGTCCGTTAAGCTTAGTTTTGTGCTTTGTCTTTTGCAGGAACGTAATCTAAAATCAAACGTTGGTTTGGGTTCAGATATTTTTTCGCCACTTCTCTGATTTCTTCTCTGGTAACCGAACGGTAAATATCAATTTCAGTATTGATCAGGTTCACATCACCATATAACAAATAGAAAGACGCAAGGTTTTCAGCAATTCCCTCAACGTTTGCATTGCTGTTCACGTATTGGTTTTCGAATTTGTTCTGTAATTTCTGGAAGTCTTTTTCAGAGATTAGGTCGGTTTGGATTTTCACGATTTCCTCATCCACTTCTTTTAACAAACCAGCGGTAGTGTTTTCACCCATTGGTAAACCGTAAAGAATGTACATCCCGTAGTCTTCCTGAGAATAGTTGAACGCCCCGATTTGTAACGCCATTTTCTTATCATCAACCACTTTTTTGTACAATTTAGAACTCTTACCGTCTGACAAATAAGACGAAATCATATCTAACACTCTTGCATCACGGGTTTTCATGGACGGCGTTCTGTACGTAGCCACCATCATCGGAATCTGAATGTTAGGATCCTGCCAAGTAGCTTTGATGGTTTCCGCGATTGGAGCCTCTTCAAATTTCTGTCTTGCCACAGGAGTTCCTTTTGGAATCGCTCCGAAATAATCTTTAACCCATGCTTTAGCCTGTGTTGGATCGAAATCTCCCGCCACTACTAAAACTGCGTTGTTAGGGATGTAGAATTTTTTGTTGAACGCCTGGAACTCCTCTAAAGTAGCGGCATCCAAATGCTCCATTTCCCCAATGGTTGTCCATTTGTACGGGTGTACTTTGAACATATTCTGTTTTACGGCTTTGATCAGGTTTCCATAAGGCTGATTGTCCACGCGTAAACGTTTTTCTTCTTTAACTACTTCATTCTGAGTATCAACACCCACTTGGTTGATTACCGGGTGCATCAAACGCTCTGATTCCATCCATAAGGCCAACTGTAAGTTGTTGGAAGGGAATACTTCGTAGTAGTACGTTCTGTCGTCTGTAGTGTTGGCATTGTTGTTACCTCCGTTAGCCGTTACGATTTTAAACCACTCCCCACGAGCGATGTTTTTTGTTCCTTCAAACAAAAGGTGTTCGAAAAAGTGAGCAAAACCGGTACGATTTGGCTGTTCGTCTTTTGCACCTACGTGGTACATTACGGAAGTGATTACTACCGGAGCCGATTTGTCCTGATGTAAAATCACGTGCAAACCGTTATCCAGATTGTATTCTTCAAATGTTACTTTTTGAGCTGAAGCAACGCTTCCCAGCATCATCACTGAACCCAAAGCCATTAAAGATTTTTTCATAAGGATTACTAGTTAATTATAATTCATAAATGAGTGTGCAATTTCGTGAATTTGTTACAAAGTAGGTTTCGTTTTTTTTCAACAGCGCTGATTTTTAGTTTTTTAAGACTAAAATTCCAAAAAGAAGTTGTAGAATAAAGAAATAGTTGTATATTTGCGCACTTAAAATTTTAACTAAACATTATTGTTATGTACGCAATCGTAGAGATAGCAGGGCAACAATTCAAAGTAAGCAAAGACCAAAAGGTTTATGTTCACCGTTTAGCGTCTGAAGAAGGAGCGAAAGTTTCTTTTGACAAAGTTCTTTTGTTAGACGACAACGGAAACATAACTTTAGGCGCCCCAGCTGTAGAAGGTGCTTCAGTAGAAGCCAAAGTGTTACAACACTTAAAAGGTGATAAAGTAATCGTTTTCAAAAAGAAAAGAAGAAAAGGTTACAAAAAGAAAAACGGTCACAGACAATCTTTGACTCAAATCGTTATCGAAGGAATCGTTGGCGGTGGAGCTAAAAAGAAAGCGACTAAAAAAGCGGAAGCTACAGAAGAATAATTAACATTTAAAAACTAATACGTCATGGCTCACAAGAAAGGTGTCGGTAGTTCCAAGAATGGTAGAGAATCAGAATCGAAACGTTTAGGTGTTAAGATTTATGGTGGTCAAGCTGCAATCGCTGGAAACATTATCGTAAGACAAAGAGGTTCTAAACACAATCCAGGTGAAAACGTTTACATGGGTAAAGATCACACTTTACATGCAAAAGTTGATGGTGTAGTGAAATTCCAGAAAAAAGGTGATAACAAATCTTTTGTTTCTGTAGTTCCATTCGAAGCTTAAGAAATACTCTTAAATAATATTAAAAACCCGTTTCATCTGAAGCGGGTTTTTTGTTTTTAATACTTTAAACCCGTCACACTGCTTGATAAAACTACAGTTCTCAACAAACGTATTCACAATCATTCGCCCAAACCAGACCAAAACTCTCATAATAAATTTGTAACTTGTAGTACAGAATCTAATCACAAACAATTATGATAAATCCATTTTCAGAAAACGAAGTGATTATAATATTTATCATAATCATCCTGATCTACTTAATCGGGTACGAATTAATCCGAAGACTGGAGGTCACGGTAGACAAGAAATACGAACTGTCGCTGCGTCTTTTAGCATCACTTTCCTTCTTTTTGATCATCTACAACATCTACGTATCCATACGTTCCAGCAACAGAATCGAAGAAAACCGAATTTCGTACAATACCATAGAAAACATTCAGCGCAACTGGCTTGATCCGCAAAGAGAATTGCTTCAAAATTATCCGGAAGGCTATTTCCTGTATTCCAGCATGACACCCGATGCCGATTTTGGTACCGCCCAGCCTCAAAAGTACGACAGCACCAAAAGAAAACAACTGGAAGTGTATTATTCCCTTAGAGTATTTCAGTCGATGGAGGATTTCCTCACCACCGGAAGATATGACCAAACCGGAGAAAATGTCTGGATCAATAATTTTCTCATGTGGATGCAATCGCCAATACTCCGCTTTTACTGGAATAAACTCGCGTTCAATTACTCAAAAGACACCCGGGAATTTGTCGGGGAAATCATCAAAAAAAGCGACACATTGATCGCGTTACGAAACAAAAAAGGAAAGCTAACCAATCAGGATTACGACGCCATTTCCTCTAAATTTAACGTTGATTTCCGTTAAACAAAAACTTTCTCATCATAGCCGCATCATAAGAAACAAAAAACCCTTACATCACTGCAAGGGTTTTTTGCTATTTTGATTAATCACCAATTACTAGCGACTAATTTCTATTTACGGATTAGTATCTGTAATATTCCGGTTTAAACGGTCCTTGAACCTCAACACCGATATACGCCGCTTGTTCCGCGTTCAAAGTCTCTAACTCTACACCTAATTTCGCCAAGTGCAATGCTGCTACTTTCTCATCTAAGTGTTTCGGCAACATATAAACCTCGTTTTTGTAGTTCGCCGAATTGTTCCACAACTCGATTTGCGCCAATGTCTGGTTCGTGAACGAGTTCGACATTACAAATGACGGGTGACCTGTCGCACAACCTAAGTTCACCAAACGTCCTTCTGCCAAGATCAAAATATCTTTTCCGGCAATAGTATACTTGTCTACCTGAGGTTTGATTTCAATTTTAGAAGCACCATGGTTTTTGTTCAACCAAGCCATATCGATTTCGTTATCGAAGTGACCTATATTACACACGATGGTTTTGTCTTTCATCGCTTCAAAATGTTTTCCAACCACGATATCTTTATTTCCTGTTGTAGTGATAACGATATCCGCATTACCAACAACACTGTCTAATTTCTTCACTTCGAAACCGTCCATAGCTGCCTGTAATGCACAGATCGGGTCGATTTCAGTAACCGTTACAATAGAACCCGCTCCACGGAAAGATGCCGCAGTACCTTTACCTACGTCTCCATATCCGCACACAACAACTCTTTTACCTGCTAACATAACGTCAGTAGCACGACGGATAGCATCCACCGCAGATTCTTTACATCCGTATTTGTTATCGAATTTAGATTTAGTTACCGAGTCATTTACGTTGATAGCCGGCATGAATAAGGTTCCGTTTTTCATTCTTTCGTATAAACGGTGAACTCCTGTTGTAGTTTCTTCTGACAAACCTTTGATTCCAGGAATCAATTCCGGGTAACGATCAAAAACCATGTTAGTTAAATCACCACCATCATCCAAAATCATGTTCAACGGTTTTCTCTCCTCACCGAAGAATAACGTTTGCTCAATACACCAGTCAAAAGACTCCTCATCAAGACCTTTCCATGCATACACCTGGATTCCAGCAGCAGCAATCGCAGCAGCAGCCTGATCCTGAGTAGAGAAAATGTTACAAGAAGACCAGGTAACTTCAGCTCCTAATGCAATTAAAGTTTCAATTAAAACCGCCGTTTGGATCGTCATATGCAAACATCCTGCAATACGCGCTCCTTTTAAAGGCTGGCTTGCACCGTATTCTGCACGAAGCGCCATTAATCCTGGCATTTCAGCTTCTGCAAGTTCAATTTCTTTTCTTCCCCAAGCCGCAAGATTGATATCTTTTACTTTGTAAGCTACAAATGGAATTGTTGTTGTACTCATCTATATTAGTATATTTGTTTTAATAATCATCCGATAAATTTCGGAATGCAAAATTACGCAATTCCTTTTATTTTCCTATAGCATTTCACATATTTTGTGATTTGATCAGGATGGTAATGTTTTGATAAACAAGAAAATATAACATGCCGTTTTTTAAAGTTGTAGTAATAGACACCAGCACTAAGGTTTTTCTCTGGAAAATTACCGAAGATTTCAACGAATTGTTCCGTTCGGTTCGGCTGAAGGACGTTTCGCTGGCCCGACTGGAAGGCATGAAATCCGAAAGCCACCAGAAAGGCTTTTTATCGGTACGCATGTTGCTTCAGGAATTAGGCTACAGTGATTTTGATTTATATTACGACGACTTCGGCAAACCACACCTGAACGACGGAAAACACATTTCCATCTCGCATTCGTTTGATTTTTCGGCAGTGGCCATCAGCGACAACAATATCGGAATCGATATTGAACAAGTGAAAGAAAAAGTACTGCGGATTGCGCCACGTTTTATGGAGGTTTCCCACCTGAAAAACCTTTCAGAAAACGATCAAACCCGAAAAGCAACAGTAATTTGGGGCGTCAAGGAAGCCATTTTCAAACTGAAAAACGAAGCCGGCATCAGTTTTCAGGATCATATTTTCGAGGATCCCTTCCAACTGGACGAAAAAAAGTGCAATGCCCAACTGCATATCAACCATACCATTGAGCATTACACGATTTACTTTGAAGAATTACTATCGGCTGAAGGTGAAGAAAACAATCAGCACTACATTTTGGTTTGTGCCCAAAAATCCTAAGCAACCAACCTTCCGTTAGGCCACGAAGACGTTCAGTACAATCATCAGTATACTGATGGTCACGCTGGCGATGATTAAATTGAAGACCAATTTGGGTTTTTGCTGGGCCAGTATAGCGCCGTTTACAAAGCTGCAGGCAATAACCACCAGGGCCAGTTGCATCATTTGAAGTACCGAAGTACCGTTTTGCAGTATATACATGGCTGCCGCGCCTCCTAAACAACTTTGCCCTATGATGGCCAATGTGGTAAACCCTAAATAGCCTCTTTGAAAATCCTGAAATGTTTTTTGATACAGTGTCATAATCTTGTCATTTTATACCACAAATTTACACCCACTACGAAGGCTAATTTTATGATAAAAGTCATGTTACACTAAAAAAGATTTCAGTATTTATAGAAGAATATTTCAAAGATTGTTCCCAAAAAACTACTTTTACTGAATTAAAAAATATTCCGCAAAAAATGATTTACAGTGATATCTTATCAGCCAGAAAAGAAGGAAAAAAACTTCTGGCGGTTTTGCTCGATCCGGACAAAATCGTCCTGGAAGCTGTTGCCTCATTAGCGGAAAAAATCAATCAGTCACCAGCCACGCACGTGTTTGTGGGCGGAAGCATTGTGGAAGCCAACATCATAGACGAGTTAATTCTTCAGCTGAAGAAAAAACTGACCCTTCCCATTTTACTGTTTCCGGGCAACCCCTCACAGATTTCAAAAGAAGCGGACGGCATACTGTTTTTAACGCTGCTTTCCGGAAGAAATCCGGATTATCTGATTGAACATCAGGTCAATGCCGTGCCAATCTTAAAAAAAACCACCCTGGAAGTTATTTCCACCGGTTATATCCTCATCGAAAGCGGCATCCAAACCGCCGTGGAACGCGTGAGCAAAACAGAACCTTTAGCCCGAAACAATTCCCAGTATGTCCTGCAAACCGCTCAGGCCGGAGAATTTATCGGAAACAAACTGACCTATCTGGAAGCCGGCAGCGGAGCAAAACTGGCCGTTCCTTTGGAAATGATCCAAAAAGTAAGCCAAAACACAAACATCCCCTTAATTGTAGGCGGCGGCATCAGGTCTAAAACAGCTATCGAGGAAGCGTATGCAGCAGGAGCCGATTTGGTCGTAATCGGTACAGCTTTTGAAATCGACTCCAATTTTTTCAATTCCTAACCCAACAGCATGATCGAATTCTTTTTTGAGGCTTATAAAGACGCGTCCTGGCTGCGGATTATTCTGGAGTTCACAGCCTTTGTCTTTGGAATTGCCAGTGTCTGGTTTGCCCGAAAGCAAAACATTTTGGTCTATCCGACGGGTTTGATTGCCACCATCATCACCACCTACCTGCTTTGGGTAGCCGGGTATTTTGGCGACATGATGATCAACGGATATTTTTCGATCATGAGTATTTACGGTTGGTGGAATTGGGACAAAAAAAGAGAAAACAACACGGATTTACCCATCACAAGAACGAATTCTAAAGAAAAAATAATCGGAACAGCATTGTTTTTTTTGACAATTGTTGTAGTTTTCGGCATCTATAATTGGACCGGGCAGGAAATCCGAAAAGAAAACTACATCGACATAATCGCTTCGGGGATTTTCTTTACGGCAATGTGGTATATGGCCCACAAAAAAATAGAGAACTGGACCTTGTGGATCATTGGGGATATTATCGTAACCCCTATTTACGCCTATCGCGGTCTGGGGATGTTATCGTTACAGTATTTAATTTTTACGGTGTTAGCCATTTTGGCATATTTGGAATGGAGAAGGATATTACAGCAAAAGACTATTTAACCGCAGCATACGGTTTTACAGCATCTGATTTTAATCACATTAAGGACTATGGTATTTCCATGGATAAAATCCGCCGGGAGCTTTCTTTTTTTGAAAATGGCATTGCCAAAATCGACTTAAACAGAGCTGCAACGGCCAATGACGGTATTTTTTCTTTTTCGGAAGAAGACATGCAACTGCTTGCTGAGAATTTCGAAACCAACAAACACCACTACTCCATTGAAAAATTTGTACCGGCATCCGGAGCAGCCAGCCGCATGTTTAAATTCCTGATTGATTTTATAAACGATTTCAATGCCGAACAGGAAACCATCAATGCTTACATCAACAGAAAGAAATCTTTGGAACTTTCGGTATTTATGGTGGGTTTGGAAAAATTTCCGTTTTACGAAATGGTTCTCGAGGAAGTAAAAGCGCTCTATGACAATTACGACGAACTTTCACAGGACGAAAAATATTATTATTTCATAAGCACCATGCTGTCGCAGGACGGGTTTGACTTTGCCAACAAGCCTAAAGGAATCCTACCGTTTCACAAATACAACAACGAAATGGATTCCCCGATCATCAAACATCTCAACGAAACCAAAGCCTATGCAGAAAGCCAAGGAAAGCAAAAACTGCACTTTACGGTTTCCGAAGAACATTTGATCGAATTCAAAGCGATTGTCAACCAAAATAAGGATGAAACAGACGTTTCGTATTCTTTCCAGCAATTGTCTACCGATACTTTATCCGTCGATATGAACAACCAGCCGTTCCGACTGGAAGACGGGAATTTATTTTTTCGTCCCGGCGGCCACGGTGCCCTGATCGAAAACCTGGGCCAACTGGAAAGCGACATCATTTTCATCAAAAACATCGACAATGTGGCCTTCAATCATTTTGAAGAAATTGTCTTTTACAAAAAAGCCTTAGGCGGTCTACTGTTCCAGTTGCAACATCAAATCTTCCACTTCCTGCACCAGCTGGAAAACGACAACCCTGAAAGCCTGGAAAACATCATAACCTTTGCAGAAGAGAAACTTAATGTAGTAGTCCCGAAAGATTTTTACAAATACTCTTTTGAGAATCAAAAACAGGAACTTTTTCTGTTACTGAACCGTCCCATCCGGGTTTGTGGCATGGTTAAAAACGAAGGTGAACCGGGAGGAGGTCCTTTTTGGGTTAACGACGATAACGGCGCGGTTTCCCTGCAGATTGTCGAATCCTCTCAGATAGACGAACACAACGAAACCCAGAAAAAAATATTCGCCGGATCTACCCATTTTAACCCGGTAGATTTAGTGTGCGGGGTTAAAAACTACAAAGGAGAACGTTTCAACCTTACCGATTTCGTAAACCACAATGCCGGGTTTATCGTCCAGAAGACCAAAAACGGCAAAGACATCCGGGCTTACGAATTACCGGGGCTTTGGAACGGAGCAATGGCGAACTGGATTACCCTTTTCGTGGAAGTTCCGCTGGTAACTTTTAATCCGGTAAAAACCGTTAACGATTTGCTGAAACCGGCACATCAACCTGAATAAAAGTGAATCGCGTAAAAATTTTAACCGAGCTCGAGTTTAAGGCGGTTCGAAGCAGTGGCGCCGGCGGACAGAACGTCAACAAAGTTTCGACCAAAGTTGTTCTCAGTTTCAACGTACAGCAATCGGAAGGATTGACCGGGGAAGAAAAAGAATTGCTTTTCTGTAAACTTGAAAACAAAATCTCCAAAGACCATCTTTTGACAGTAAATTGCGACGAAACCCGCAGTCAGCTTAAAAACAAGGAAATCGCCATTGAACGGTTCCTGTCCATTCTTCAAGGGGCGCTTGTGGTTCCTAAAAAAAGGAAAGCCACTAAACTACCGCGTTCGGTTATTGAGAAACGACTGAAAGAAAAACGCAATCAGTCCGATATTAAGCAGTTACGACAAAAACCGAAACTGTAATTTCACCGCAGCACTTTTTTTTTGGGAATTATAAGCTTACCTTTGCCCCGTCTCAAAGGGGTGCTCTAAATAACGAGCTGAGATTATACCCGTAGAACCTGGAACAGATAATGCTGTTTAGGGAGGGCTGAACGTTAAGAAAATGTACAGTGTACATTTTTAGTGAAAGAGCCAGATGGCTGGTAGGCAAGTTTTTTGTCAATAACGTTCAGCAGAATATCAGATTTAATATTTTTTAAAAAGAATAATTACCCCTTTTATTCGTGCTATATTACGAATGAAAACCTTATTTAAAATTTTTACCGTCGCAGGTTTACTGCAAACCTCTCTTGGATTTTCACAGGAAGAACCTAAACAAGACAGTGTAAAAGTCAATCAGTTGGACAATGTATTAGTAGATGCTGTGCGTGCCAAAGACAAAAACCCGATTACGTTCACCAATGTTTCAAAAGAAGAAATTGCACCCCGTAATTTAGGGCAGGACATTCCTGTTTTATTGAATTACCTGCCTTCGATGGTTACTACCACGGATGCCGGTGCGGGAATCGGGTACACCTATATGCGTGTGCGCGGTGCCGATGGTTCAAGGATCAACGTTACCCTAAACGGCATTCCTTTTAACGACAGCGAAAGCCAGGGTACTTTCTTTGTCAACCTGCCTGATTTTGCCTCCTCACTGGAAAGTATTCAGTTACAGCGCGGGGTAGGAACTTCGACCAATGGTGCCGGCGCCTTCGGCGCGAGTTTAAACATGCAGACCAAATCCTATCAGGGAAAAGCCTATGCTGAAATCTCTAATTCCGTTGGAAGTTTCAACAGTCGCAAACACACTTTGGCTTTTGGTACCGGGCTGCACGATAATTTTGAAATCAACGCCAGAATTTCCAACATTCATTCCGACGGCTTTGTGGAGAGAGCCTCCAGCGACATGTTCGGTTATTTTTTCAACGCAAACTACATCACGGACAAAACCACCATTAAAGCGATAGTTTTTGGCGGAAAAGAAAAAACCTATCAGGCCTGGTACGGTTTAGATGCTGCCACATTAGGTGCTTTGGGATTAGACCCGGACAAAGTGGATAACGACCGTACGTATAACATTGCCGGAATCCAAATGAATGCCGCGGGAGAAATAACCGGGTATTACGACGATGAAACCGACAATTATCAGCAAAACCATTTTCAGTTGCATTGGAACCAGAAGCTATCCGAGAGCTGGCAATCCAACACTGCCTTGCATTATACCATCGGACAAGGCTATTACAAACAATATGTGGACGACTATTACTATTCCAACATCCTCTTTGCTTCCGATTCCCAATTAAGTTTCTTAGGACTGAATGATCTTGTTATAGATGGCAATACGGTTTCCTCCATAGACTATATCCGAAAAAGATGGCTGAAAAACGACTTCTTCGGGGCGACTTTCAACCTGAACTATAAAAAAAACAAAAGTGATATCCTTTTCGGAGGAGCAGCCAACCGTTATTTAGGCAGGCATTTCGGTGAAGTAGTCTGGTCGGAATACAATGCGGCTGACAGACTAATTTACTACCACAACATCGGAAACAAAGACGATGTGAATTTCTTCGCCAAAGCCTCGCAAATGTTCGGAAAGTTCAATCTTTTTGCCGACATGCAGTACCGTATGGTTTTCTATCAGGCCAGCAGTACCAAATTTAACGATGTTAACGACGTTTTCCGCTTCTTTAATCCGAAAGCGGGTATCAACTATCAGCTTAATTCAAACAACCTAGTATATATATATTTTGGTGTCGCCAACAAAGAGCCAAGACGTGACGATTACGAAAACGGAAGTACAAAACCAGAGCGCTTACTGGATTATGAGTTAGGATGGAAACACAGCGGTAAAAAAGCAAGTATCAATGCCAACGTTTTCTACATGCGTTACAAAGACCAATTGGTAATGACCGGGGCTTTAAATGATGTAGGGGCTCCTATTTTCACCAACAGCGGTGACAGTTACCGATTAGGCCTCGAGGTAGAATCCACGGTTAAAGTAACTGATAAACTAATCTGGCGCCCGAATGTTGCCCTGAGCCAAAACAAGAACATTGATTTCTACTTTCAGCGTGACGGCGAGTTAAAAAACCTTGGCAACACCAACATAGCCTACTCCCCAAATGTGGTTGCGGGCAATGCAATTACTTACGTCCCTGTTAAGAACTTAAACGTATCCCTGCTAACCAAGTTTGTAAGCAAACAGTATATGGGTAATATTGATTCGGAAAATTCCACCTTGGATGCTTATTCGTTTTCCGATGTGAATCTAACTTATCAGTGGAACATCAACAAAGGCATAAAATCAATCCTATTCTCAGGATTGGTGAACAATGTTTTCAATCAGGAATTTGAGTCGAACGGGTACTTTTACACCTACGACGACAACTGGTCTAATCCTCCTCAGGTTACAACTTTGGAGGGAGCCGGGTATTTTCCGCAGGCGGGTATCAACTTCCTTGTTGGAGCTACCCTTAAATTTTAAAGTGTTTAGTTAATATAGAATGCCAAAAGTCCCTGCAGGAATACTTTCTTTCAGGGATTTTTAATTGAATATCCTTAGGTAATTCCCCATCAACTCCACACGGTACTTTTTCATTGGATACTGCACTCCTGCCGCCTGTCCGCTATACAGACTGTATTCTTTTTCATCACAAGGGCAAAGCGCATTGATCCCGCTAATGGTCATGGTTGAGCAATCGCTTAACGCCTGGTTCGGACAAGCCCTGTCAAACGCATTGTACATGCCTTCACCGGTTTTCATAACAATCAGCCCCCGTATTCCGGAACCGGCAAGATTCACATAAACAGGATTACTTACATAGTTCAGACCGTTGTATTCCGGTAGGTTCAGATTGAGCTGTACATTCACCGGATAATTCGGTAAATATGGGTTATTATCATTTACGTTGCTGTCCTTGTCACAACTCAAAACCACCATCAGAAAAAAAAGTGCTGCGAATTTTCTCATCTTAAATAAATTGGAAAAACATATTGATAAACAAATTTAATTTAATTAACTTTGACATACGCATATTGAAATGCAAAAAAACGAATTAAAATAAAAAACAATATCTTTGTGGAAAGAAATCCCGTCCCGATGGGATTTTTTCTATTTATATAAACAATGAAATTATGAGTAAAGTATCGTATTATACAGCTGAAGGATTAAAAAAATTAAAGGACGAACTGGACCATTTAAAAAGCGTGGAGCGTCCTAAAGCCTCTGAAGCAATTGCGGAAGCACGTGACAAGGGGGATTTATCGGAAAACGCTGAATATGATGCCGCTAAAGAAGCACAGGGGCTGTTGGAAATGAAAATCTCCAAAATGGAAGATGTCGTTGCGAACGCCCGCCTGATTGACGAGTCGCAATTGGATGTATCCAAAGTATTGGTTTTATCAACCGTTAAGATCAAAAACCAAACCAACGGCATGGAAATGAAATACACTTTGGTTGCGGAAAGCGAAGCCGATTTAAAAACCGGAAAAATATCCGTTACTTCCCCAATCGGAAGAGGCCTTTTAGGAAAAAGCGTTGGTGAAATAGCCGAAATCAGTGTACCGAACGGGACTTTGAAATTTGAAATCCTTGAAATTTCCCGCGACTAACGAATTAAAACCAAACTCAAATTCTAAACAACATGGCTTCAATTTTCACACGAATCATTAATGGTGAAATCCCTTGTTACAAAGTAGCGGAGGATGATAATTTCATTGCATTTCTGGATGTAAATCCAAATGCGAAAGGTCATACACTTTGTGTTCCGAAGCAGGAAATCAACAAGATTTTCGACATGGAAGAAGAGCATTACTTAGCCCTGATGAAATTCTCCAGAAAAGTAGCCAAGGCATTAGAAAAAAGCGTAGCCTGTAAAAGGATCGGTGTTGCCGTGGTAGGTTTGGAAGTGCCACACGTCCACGTACATCTGATTCCGCTTCAGGACATGGACGATATGCGTTTTGAACGCAAAACCAGCCTTACTCCGGAAGAATTCAACCAACTGGCTACTACAATCCAATCCAATTTATAAAAAAGAAAACAGTTATAACAAAAAGGAGGATCCGAATGGATCCTCCTTTTTTATTGTCAATCACCAAAATTAATTAGCAATGATTATTTTTTGGGTATATTCTAAATTCTCCCCTTTAAGTTTGATCAGGTACACGCCGTTTTCAAGTCCGTTAAGTCTTGCCGTGTGCTCTGAAGAGAAATTAACGGTTTCGTCATCAAAAACAAGACGCCCGTTCAAATCGTAAACCTGCACGGAAAGTTTGCCCACATAATTATGAATAGCAATGTTCAAGATACCTCTTGTAGGGTTAGGGTAAATTCTAACTAAGTTCTGATTCGTAAACTCGCCTACACCCATAGCACAAGTAGGAGGAACACTAAAATCTTCCACCTGATCCTGGATCCCGGCCGTACCACTATTACTGTTACCGGACGAAGCATTAACCCCAACACCTCTTCTGGCAAAGGTTTCCCAAATCATACAATAATTCTGTCCGCCGGTAGTGGCCTGATCGGCAGCAATTAAAGCATCTCTTGCTGTAACAAAGGTCGGGTTACACCCATCAAGCTTAATAGCATCCAAAACCAGACGCATTACTTTATTGTTTCCGCCTGTTCCGTTGTAAATATTTGAACTGTAACCGTAACGGTCGATATAATTCCAGGCTAAATCCCATAAAATCACACACCAAACCGATCCTACCGAGTGACTGTCCACCGTGTTAGCCGAGGTCACCATAGCATTCGTACTTCCGTAAGTATGCGGATTAACCGCCATATTGGTCGAATATTTGTAGCGTCTGATTCCCATTCCGTCAGTTGGTTCATAGGTAGCAAATGTTCCGATTCCACGGGCATCGTTACGGGTATCACCCGGTTTGATCTGCATCATTAACCAAAACCAATCCGACCATCCTTCTCCCATTTGTTCAGAACCTCCCAGACAGTTTCCGGATAACCTTGTGGAAATCCCATGACCGTATTCGTGTGAAATGATCCCATTGTCGAAATCCCCATCGGTATTTAAGAACACAATATTCGGATTCGCCAAAGTCCCGTTAAAACCACCACTGCTCATAGCCGCAATCAACGCTTCACCATCTGCCATATTCATGGTCAAAGCCGGTATGGAAATGGTTGCATCCGATCCTCCCATAATCACGGTTCCGTTTGGCTGATTGTCTACGATCACCGCCGCAACAGCACCTGCCTGTTGTGCATTGAGTACCTTTTGAACAAAAGTACAGGTTCCTCTTCGGATTACCGCTATCTTACCGCTCAACAAGGTCGGATTAGCAGAAGCCGTACAAGCATCCGTGTTATCAGTTGTACCATCGTCAAATAAAACCAAATTAGCAGTAATCCCATCCGGCGGATCCGGTAATTCTATATGGCCTTGCTGAAAATTATTATCTCTTAACGTATAAGTCTGAGCAGCAGATGCCGGCGCATTAATGGTCAACGTCGGCTGAGGGCCGTAATCCCATAAATACATCTGCATTCTTGGCGCACTCCCATCACTTGGAGTAGCAAAGTTGGCATTGTTCATGTTAGGCGTCGTAAGAGTTGAACCGTCCTGCGCTTCTGCAATTACGGCATCATTCCCTGTTCCTCCTCTTCCATAATTTGAAATCTGGAAGTTTTTATTCAATTCATTAAAACCGTACTGATACCATAAATCGTGCATGATGTTATTCATGTAGAAAAGGTTTGTGGTTGCAGCCGGAAGATAACTTCCCGGATCTACTATGGTCCCGGGATAAGGAAAATCGAATACCAAAGAAGGATAAGTACCGCCTGTCGGAGAAACACCGGCTGAATTATTGCTGTCGGTATCATCTTTTGCGTATACGTTGTTCCCTCTGGTATAATTATACTGGGTAGTTCCGGAACCTCCTCCGATTGCAGCGTTTGTATTGTGCCAGCCGTTTGGTGAAGCAGCTGCCGTAAGCGGAGCTAATGGAGTTGTTGATTCCGGGTTGGTAACCAACTGACGTGCGCTATGATTCGGGCTTTCATAATTCCAGGGCACAACTCTGTATTGTGTGGTTCCCGGGGTTAATAAAACCGTTGAAGCGTCGTTTTTAAAAACCTTACTGCTGAAATTAATGGCACGGGTATGATTATGATTAGCATGATTAGAACCGAAGTGACAGGAAATAACCATGTCTTTCTTTTCCAATAATTTACCATTTACCGCATCCACTTTAAGGTTCCACAGATGGTTGAAATCCTGAGAATAAAACTCATAATCCCAGGCCAGTTTCAGCCCGTTTTCCCCGTCTTCTTTGAAATAGACCAATTCCGCACGGATAGGGTACTCTGTTAAAGCGCCGTTGGTCAATTTGTAATCGTAACCATTGGATTCCAGCACGTCGATTGTTAGCTGTGAAGGCCCGTCCAATGCCGGCAAAACTAGGCGCAGGGCTTCCTGAACATTGTAACTTGGTGCAGTCGCATTAACTTTTTGGGCAATATTGGGAATAAAAGCATCCCCGCCGTTAATGATTGCACCGTTTTTCATCCAAAAATTGGAATCGGAATTAAAAACTTCTATCCCGTTATAACGCTGTTTAACATGATAGTTGTTAATCCCTGTGGACTCGGAACTGAATTCGTTCACAATAACCAGATCGGTCACGTCCTGCTGGGTAAGCAAAAACTTGGCTCGGTTTGCCGTCGCGTATTCTTTGATTTTTTCCAGTGGATTCTGGGCAAATCCCAATAGCGGCACCAAAAAGAGCAAAGAAAAAGTAATTCTTTTCATGGGTTGTTGGTTAGTTTTTTTAGTTAAGTCTCACAAAATTAACATTTTAGTTGAATTAACAAAAAAATAACACTTTTTTAACTAGCCCCATTAATTATTTTAAAAAGTTGAACCGCTTTTCCGTCTGTCAACATCGAAACAAAATGACAGATATGCATCAGTCTTTCATATAAACTCATTTTCTCGGTCACGAATTTTTCCGGAAGCAATTTGAGGATCAAATCATCATAATTACTGGATTTTCCATCGAATTTGTGGTTATAAGCGGTACAGAATTTATCCAGAAGCGTATTGATCACCTGGTACCCCACCACTTCTTTTTCAATAACTTCCTTGCTCTGATAAATATTTTTGACACTGATTTTGATAACATCGTTCATCTGGGCCTTAAACTGACTTTTATCGGTCAAAGCCGAATGAAATTGCCCTTTCAGAATAAGCTCTTCGTTTTCCAAAAACACATTTACCGCATCGTTGATAAGACTTCCGATAGCCAAAGCGCGCAAATAACTGATACGGTCTTCTTTGGTCGTTAACGATTTGTATTTATCAGAATCGATATTATTTTTTACCAATTTGATCAGATATTCCAATGCAAATTCTTCCTGGATCAGGCCTAGGTTGATGCCATCCTCAAAATCGATGATGGTGTAGCAGATATCATCGGCAGCTTCCACCAGAAATGCCAATGGATGACGCTCGAAACCGACATTTCCCTCAGATTTATTCGGAATCATGCCCAATTCTTTGGCCACGTCATTGAAAAATGCTTTGTCCTGTTGAAAAAACCCGTATTTTTTATCGGAAATATTCGGAGTCGGTTTCTTCGGCAGACTTTCCTTCGGATACTTCATAAAAGCCCCTAAAGTCGCGTAGGTCAAACGCAAGCTTCCTTCCACACCCGGACGCGATGTGGATAAAACCGAAAAGCCGTTCGCATTTCCTTCAAAATCGATTAAATCCTGCCATTCTTTATCCGATAGGCTCCCTTTGTATTGTTGTCCGTTTCCGGTTTTAAAATACTCACCGATTGCTTTTTCTCCCGAATGCCCAAATGGGGGATTTCCAATGTCGTGTGCCAAAGCAGCCGCAGCCACTATCGCTCCGAAATCGTTCATGTGATAGCCGTGCACTTCTTTCAGGTACGGATACTTCTCCAGAATCTTTTTCCCGACCAATCGCCCTATCGAACGCCCTACCACGGAAACTTCCAGACTGTGCGTCAAACGCGTATGGACGAAATCCGTTTTAGACAAGGGAATGACCTGCGTTTTGTCCTGCAGGCTTCTGAAAGCAGAGGAAAAGATGATACGGTCGTAATCGACTTCAAAACCCAAACGGGTGTCATCCTGCTCTTTTCGTAATCGTTTGCTTGTATCGCCTTGTCGTTTCAGCGACAAAAGCTGTTCCCAATTCATCATAGGGTATAAGGTTTTAGGATAATTCTTTTTTCATGCACACACTGCTGGCCACGCCGACATACTGACCATAATTTGGTATGGACTGGTATCCGAATTTCTTATAGAGCGCAATGGCATTTTCAAGTTTAACGGACGTTTCTAAAAGACAGGCCGCAAACCCTAGTTCTTTTGCCCAGGTTTCCAATTCCGTGAGCATAGCGTTAGCGATTCCTTTGTTCCGATGGTCGGGATGCACAAACATGCGCTTGATTTCTCCCATTTCGGCATCGTATTCTTTAATGGCACCGCAACCTACCGCAACATTGTCTTGATAACAAACCACCACATTCGGAATATAAATCCGGTTGTACTGCGCAAAAAAGTCCTTTTCCTCTCCGTCGATATCAATCAGATAGGTGTCAAACAATTGTGTCAGCATTTGAAAATCCTGGTGGTCCGAGGTGGTTCGCAACAACTGCATGTTAGTGTAATTTATTGATTTCCGCCTGAATGATGTTGTTTTTCACTTCTTTGAAGACATGGTTTTTGGCTTCGGCAAAAGAAACCTCGTAAAGGCGCTCTAATTTCGTGAATTCCGGCGGATATTTCGCCAACAAACTGTCGTAATAGTTATCCAAAACTTCTTTGGAAGGCAATGTAAATTCCAGTTTCAGTTCAAAACGGCGCACTAAGGCTTCGTCTATCATCTGGATTTGATTGGTAGCCGCTATCAGGATGGATTTCTTCGGAAAATGGTCAATCAATTGCAGAATCGCATTCACCACGCGTTTCATCTCACTATTGTCTTTGTTGTCGTAATCGCGGATTTGCCCGAGCGAATCAAATTCATCAAAAAACAAAACCGCGCTTTCGTAATTCACTTCCTTGAACAAACCTTCTATGTTTTTAGCGGTTTCCCCCAATTTCGAAGAAACAATGCTCGCCAGGTTGACAATGATGATTTTCTTATCAAGTTTTTTGGCAATCGCTTTGGCCGTCATGGTTTTACCGCAGCCGGTTTTGCCATACAACAGCATTTTATTGATTACCGGAAGTTCGTACTTTTCCAACACTTCCCGAAACTGGTATTCTTTCAGGAACTGATTGATTTGTTTGGACACGGCTTCGTTGAAAACCACATCTTCCAGATTAATGTTGCTTCGGTCGGTGAAATATAACGTGCTCAAGAATTCCCTTTTAAATTATTTATCGTTGGCTAAAAAGAAGTTACGGGATTTCTTAGGGTATTTGTCGTAACTCTTATCACTTGGGTTTTCGATTACCGATTTGATGTTCACTTCATCGCCCAATTTGAAATTTGCTTCGGTATATTGATAATCCAACAGATATTCGCCACAGAAATAATTGCCGTTTTCATCTTTTTCGATAATTCCGGTATAGACACCTTTTTTCTTGTCTTTTGACATAATTTTACTTTTTTAAACCACAAAGGTACGAAGACCAAAACGATTTGCTGCTAAACAAAAACAGCCATCAAAATGACGGCTGCTTTCCTCTATTACTACAAATCAAATTCTTATTAACTATGATCCGCACATTTCACAGTCTTCCGGACCGGCGTTTTTAGAACGCTCCAACATCGCACGGAATTCTTCTGCGGTCATTTCCTCGTTTTCGTTGGCTACTTCTGCTGCCACAGCGATTGGTTCTGCTTTTTTGTCGTTGTTCAAGGTGAACTTGATCGCATCTACTGCCGATTTCGTTCTCAAATAATACATACCTGTTTTCAAACCGGACTGCCAAGCGTAGAAGTGCATCGATGTCAATTTAGAGAACGTTGCCCCTTCCATGAACAGGTTTAAGGATTGTGACTGATCGATAAAATAACCTCTGTGACGGGACATGTCGATGATATCTTTCATACTCATTTCCCAAACCGTTCTATACAATTCTTTGATATCCTGTGGAATAACATCGATATCCTGAATCGAACCGTTGGCACGCATGATCTCCTGTTTCAGGTTCTCGTCCCACAAACCTAAACTCACTAAATCGTGCAACAAGTGCTTGTTAACCACAATGAATTCTCCGGACAATACACGACGCGTGTAAATGTTAGAAGTATACGGTTCAAACGCTTCGTTGTTTCCTAAGATTTGTGACGTTGAAGCTGTCGGCATCGGCGCCATCAATAACGAGTTACGAACCCCGTTGGCCATAACCTCTTTACGAAGCGAAGTCCAATCCCATCTTCCGGATAATTCTTCGTCTTTTAAACCCCAAAGGTTGTACTGGAATTCTCCCTGAGAAATCGGTGAACCTTTGAAAGTTGAATAGGGTCCTTCTTCTTTTGCCATTTCCATTGAAGCTGTTACCGCTGCAAAATAGATGGTTTCGAAGATTTCCTGGTTTAATTTTTTAGCTTCATCCGAAGTAAACGGCATTCTCAACAAGATGAAGGCATCGGCCAAACCTTGCACCCCTAATCCTACCGGACGGTGACGCATATTGGAATTTTCCGCTTCCTTAACCGGATAGTAATTTCTGTCGATTACTTTGTTTAGGTTACGGGTTACACGTTTGGTTACATCGTGCAACAACTGGTGGTTGAACTGACCGTTTTCCACAAACATCGGAAGGGAAATCGACGCCAGGTTACACACCGCAATTTCATCGGCAGAGGTATATTCTAAAATCTCAGTACACAAATTCGAAGAACGGATCGTACCTAAGTTTTTCTGGTTCGATTTACGGTTCGCCGCGTCTTTGTACAACATGTATGGCGTTCCGGTCTCGATTTGCGACTCTAATATTTTTTCCCAAAGCTCACGCGCTTTGATGGTTTTTCTTCCTTTTCCGGCTTCTTCGTAAGCAAGATACATTTTGTCGAACTCATCGCCGTATACATCGTACAATCCAGGACACTCGTTCGGACACATTAAGGTCCAGTGTGCATCTTCCTGAACGCGTTTCATGAACAAGTCGTTCATCCACATCGCATAGAACAAATCACGCGCACGCATTTCTTCTTTTCCGTGGTTTTTCTTCAGGTCTAAGAAGTCGAAAATATCCGCATGCCATGGCTCTACGTAGATCGCAAAACTTCCTTTACGTTTTCCACCACCTTGGTCTACATAACGCGCGGTGTCGTTGAAGACACGTAACATTGGCACAATTCCGTTTGATGTTCCGTTGGTACCGCGGATATAAGAACCTGTTGCTCTAACATTATGAATAGACAAACCGATTCCTCCCGCCGATTGTGAGATTTTAGCAGTTTGTTTTAGGGTATCGTAAATTCCGTCGATACTGTCGTCCTGCATCGTTAAAAGGAAACAAGAAGACATTTGCGCTTTTGGTGTTCCGGCATTGAAAAGCGTTGGCGTGGCATGCGTGAAGAATTTCTTCGACATCAACTCATACGTTTCAATCGCGGCAGGGATGTCGTTTAGGTGAATCCCCACGGAAACACGCATCAACATATGCTGCGGACGCTCTACAATATGCCCGTTGATACGCAACAAATACGAACGCTCCAAGGTTTTAAACCCGAAATAATCGTAGTTGAAATCACGGTTGTAGATGATGGACGAATCCAAAGTCTCCGCATTGGCCATGATCGCTTCATATACCTCATCCGACAGTAACGGAGAAGCCTGTCCTGTTCTTGGGTTCACATAGTGGTACATGTCCGCCATGGTTTCCGAGAACGATTTCTTAGTATTTTTATGCAAATTGGAAACAGCAATACGAGCCGCCAATTGTGCGTAATCCGGATGGGTTACCGTCATGGAAGCCGCCGTTTCCGCTGCTAAATTATCCAACTCCGAAGTGGTTACCCCATCGTATAAACCTTCAATAACACGCATGGCAACTTTTACCGGATCAACCAAATCGTTTAATCCGTAGCACAAAATTCTCACTCGGTCGGTAATCTTATCGAACATTACCGGCTCTCTTCTTCCGTCTCTTTTTACTACATACATACTGTTACTGTTTTGAAGGTTAGTTATTTATTGTTGGCCCAAGGCCGTGAATTTTCTATATTATATCCGATTAAAAATCAGCGTCAAAACTGATTTTCTGCGAATCGGTGTCTTTGTTCAACACCCCTGCTTTCTGGTATTCCGAAACACGTTTCTCGAAGAAATTCGTTTTCCCCTGCAACGAAATCATATCCATGAAATCGAACGGGTTATTGGAGTTATACACTTTAGAACAGCCTAATTCCACTAACAAACGGTCGGCTACGAATTCTAAATACTGTGTCATCAATCCGGCATTCATACCGATCAAACTTGCCGGTAATGATTCCGTAATAAATTCTCTTTCAATATTTAAAGCATCAGTGATGATATCCGTAATACGTTCTTTAGAAACTTTGTTCACCAAGTGGTTATTGTGTAAGTGTACCGCAAAATCACAGTGTACACCTTCGTCACGGGAAATCAACTCGTTAGAAAAGGTTAAGCCCGGCATCAAACCACGTTTTTTCAACCAGAAGATCGAACAGAACGCTCCAGAGAAGAAGATCCCTTCCACTGCCGCAAACGCAATTAGTCGTTCCGCAAACGAATCGGATTCGATCCATTTTAGCGCCCACTCCGCTTTTTTCTTAATCGCAGGGAATACTTCAATGGCATGGAACAACTGGTTTTTCTCTTCTTCGTTTTTTACATACGTATCAATCAGCAACGAATAGGTTTCGCTGTGGATGTTTTCCATCATGATCTGAAAACCGTAGAAGAATTTTGCCTCCGGATATTGTACCTCGTTTACAAAATTTTCAGCTAAATTTTCATTTACGATTCCGTCCGAAGCGGCGAAAAATGCCAAAATGTGTTTGATAAAGTATTTCTCGTCATCATTCAACTTGGTATTCCAGTCGGTTAAGTCCTGATGTAAATCAATTTCTTCAGCTGTCCAGAAACTGGCCTGTGATTTCTTATACCATTCCCAGATATCATGGTGTTTGATCGGGAAAATAACAAAGCGGTCTTTGTTTTCTTGCAATATCGGTTCGACTACAGACATAGTTCCTTGACTTTTATACGATTAAAAAAATGATTATTTAACTAGATTGGGGTTTACAAAGATTGTCATTTGAATTGTAAAAAGAAAGCCAAACTTATTCACAATTTGACCGAGTTTTTAACAATGTCGATTTTCCGTTGTAAAAATTTTATTTTTACCAAGTCTTTGATTTTCAATATTTTACAAATACTAAAAATCCTACAAATTCAATTAGAACAGCAGTAAAATAACTAGCTCAAAGCCGATTAAAAAAATAGAAAAAAGGGATTACTTTTTATGCTCGTCGGCTACTTTTTCCAATTCGGTATACCATGCGGCTCCAAACTTTCTGATCAACGATTCCTTAAGAAATTTATAGACCGGAACTTCCAGTTCTTTTCCAAGCGAGCAGGCATCATCACAAATATGCCATTTATGATAATTCACCGCGGAAAATTCGGAATATTCCTTTACACGGATAGGGTATAAATGACAGGAAACGGGTTTTTTCCAATCGACTATCCCCTGATTATAAGCCTGTTCAATACCGCAAAGCGCGGTTTTACCATCAAAAATAACGTAAGCGCAATCCGCTCCGTCAATTAACGTTGTCTCCAGTTCGCCGTCTTCCCCGATTACCCAGGTTCCCTGCGCCTCGATGGCTGCAATACCTTCAGGTCGCAAAAACGGCTTTATCTTTGGAAAAATCTCTTCCAGAATTTTGGTTTCTTCTTCCGATAGCGGCGCACCGGCATCTCCGTCTACGCAACAAGCACCCTTACAAGCCGAAAGGTTGCATACAAATTCTTTTTCCAGAATCTCTTCTGATACTATGGTTTTTCCTAACTGAAACATGTGGCAAAGATAGGGTTTCTGTGGCTTGTTTTTCAAAAACAAATCATAAAAAACCTAAATGCCTACATAAACTTATAGTCTGCCTTTTTGAAAGTGAAGGCCTGTTTTTCCAAACCGACACATTTCATGGAAGTGGATTTGGATTTGTCTTTCAGGTTCTTAGCATCCATAGACATCATCAATGCATTTTCACCCGGTTTTAAAAACCCTTCAAAAGCCGAAGACATACCCTGATCCTGTTGTGACTTAAACAAATCACCGAAACTTACTTTAGCCTCGTTGGTATAATAAAAAGTCATTACATATTCGTCGTTAGTAGCTTCCACGCCTTTGCAATTGAAACCCATGATTACTTTATTGGGAAGCGGTTTGTATTTGAATTTAGACGCTGCCCCTTGTTTTTTGTTCATTTTTGAATAATCCGGTATTTGCGAAGCTCTGGCCATTTTGGATGCGCCGCCGCCAAAACCACTGATCATTAGTTTTTGCTTGGTATCCATAATCATGATCATGTCTTTTTTGGCCGCCATATTAAACGCGAAATACCCTGCTTTGGGCTGCAGGAAATAATCCGCTATCATCGACTTCCCGTCCTTAGCTTTTATTTCCATGGAATATTTCCAGCTGAAGGCATACGAAGCCGGTATTTTGGACGCATCCACTTTGGCCGGCATTTCAAATTGACCTTTTTGGGGCGCTTGTGCAAAAGCCATCGTTTGAACTAACATAAAAAGTACAGAAGCAATTAAGGTAAATCTTGATTTCATGGTTCTATTTTTTTTTGGTGTTTCCACAAATTTAAAAATTCCTTTCAATTAAGCACTTGATTTACAACAGGAATCCATCAGAAATTTCATCTCCATACTTGGAAAAATATCAATTTATTAGCTAACTTCGTAGGAAAACCGATAATTTTGCAACTTCTCAAACAACACTACATCCTATGAACTTCGATTTAAAAGAGATTTTAACGGCAGGTATGGTGCTTTTCGCAGTAATCGATATTGTGGGAACCATTCCGATTATTGTGGATTTACGCAGTAAGGTCGGTCACATTCAATCCGAAAAAGCCACTTTGGTTTCCGGGCTTATCATGATTACTTTTTTATTTGTGGGAGAAGGAATCCTTAAGTTCATGGGTGTTGACGTAAAATCCTTTGCTGTTGCAGGTTCTTTCATTCTTTTCTTTCTGGCTTTAGAAATGATTTTAGGCATCACGCTTTACAAAGACGAAGAACCCAGTACCGCTTCCATTGTCCCATTGGCATTCCCACTGATTGCCGGAGCCGGAACCATGACCACTTTACTATCGCTTCGCGCACAATACGAGAGCATTAATATCGTGGTTGCCATACTTATCAACATCATCATCGTGTATGTCGTGCTAAAATCGTCTTCTAAAATTGAAAAAGCACTAGGTAAAAACGGTTTAGGCGTGATCCGAAAAGTATTCGGTGTTATCCTGTTGGCGATTGCTGTTAAATTATTTGCCGCTAATGTTAAAGGATTATTCGTTTAGCCCTATTTTTAGTAGTTTTACACCGTGTTTCGATAAATTTTAATGAGATGACACGAGCAGTTAAAGTTTTTCAATGCCAATGAAGATGATTTTTGCGAACTGCAACGAATACCTATAACAAATAAAATTAATGAAATGAGAGTTTTTACATACATTCTGATTGCCCTGGCTTTGGGTCTGATTATTTTCAACATCACCCTGCTGGATTTCAAAAATCTTTTTGAAGGAAACAGTATGGTAGCTTTAATCGGCATTGCCGCTTCCCTTTGCGCGGTCTGCATTTTGTTGATTTTCAGAATGTCTAAGATGATTGACGAAAAAACAAAGGAATAGCCAGTAGTTACTAAATTACATTTTATCCGATTAGGAAATTTATCAATTCTTTAATCTTACAATCTTTTAATCCTCAACTAGAATGCTTGATGTTCTGATTATTGGCGGCGGAGTTTCAGGGGTTTCCTGTGCTTTGATTTTAGGCTCTGCTCACAAAAAAGGGTTTGCGGCCGATAAGAAAATCGGAATCATCACCCACCAAAAGGCCTCTTCCCTGCAGGACGCTATTTTTCACAATGCCTACGGAATACCCAACGGGAAACTGGGCAGCGAGCTTTTAACCGAAAGCACGCAGCACCTTTCAGAAGTATATCCGCATATTGAACAATTTGAGGACGAAAAAGTACTTTCCGTCAGTGGCGCTTACGGAAACTTTACCATCACAACCAACAAGAATGTTTATACCTCAAAAATTATCGTGATCGGTATTGGATCGTCTAACCTTTTTGACATTGAAGGCTTAAACCAGTTTCTGGAACCCCATCAGAAATCTTTAGCGGAAAAAAACAGGATCCAGCTGAAAAACCACGACCACAAAGTTACCGAAGGCATTTACGTTTGCGGAACTCTGGCCGGTCATCGCAGTCAGCTTTCCATTGCCGCCGGAAGTGGTGCAGCAGTAGCTACCGATATATTGGTTTTGTGGAACAACGGCGTGGAAACCCATTCACACGACAGCATAAGAAAATAACCCAAACGATTATTTCTTGATGCTTGGCGCTTGGCTCTTTTCCCCCAAGATCTTTCTAACCATCGCATCTTCTTTGAGAACGATCTGAAAATATTTGTTTTCATCAAACAACTGACGCACAAATTCCGCAGCCATATAGCGTTTCACCCGGTCTTTATTGCCTTCGAGGTTTAAGACCAAACCGCCTTTAGCGATATAGCTTTTGAAGTTATTGAAATAGACATCGGTTGTATTCAGTTTGTCCAATACTTGAGGAAGATTCAGGTTCTGGAAGACTATTCGGTTTTTATCCAATTGCTCGAAAACAAAATAACTGGCCAGCCCGGACTGCATCAATAATGAAAGCATTTCATCGCCGTGACTGCCTTCAATCGGAACAAATTTATCCGGAATAATCCCGCCGCCGCCGTACACGATGCGCCCTTTTTTGGTTTTGAATTTAAGGCTGTCGGCTACTTTTATACTGTCTGCCGCGAAAAGTTCCCCGCTGACAAAACGCTTTTCGAAATCACTGAAATACTCGTCGGTCCCGTGATCATAGGGTTTCTGAATGGAACGTCCCGAAGGCGTATAATAGCGTGCCACCGTCAGGCGGACAGCCGAACCGTCACCAAGGGGCATTTCTTTTTGCACCAGTCCTTTTCCGAAAGAACGGCGTCCGACAATCGTGCCTCTGTCGTTATCCTGAATCGCCCCGGCAAGAATTTCACTAGCCGATGCGGAATTTTCATTGATTAAGATATACAGCTTCCCGTTTTCGAAATTACCCTGATCCGTGGCATAGGTACTTTCGACCTTGCCTTTTTTATTTTTGGTTTTCACGATCAACTCCTTGTTTTTAAGGAATTCGTCTGCAATCTGAGCGGCCATTTCCATATAACCTCCGCCGTTATCCCGCACATCCACAATCAGTTCGGTCATACCCAGACGTTTCAGCTCCATCAGGCCGGTCTTGAATTCTTTATAAGTTGTTTCGGCAAATCGGTTGATTTTGATGTAACCGGTACTTTTGTTCAGCATGGTGGCGATGTCCACACTTTTAATGGGAACGATATCGCGGGTGACATTCACTTTGAAGGTTCTTTTCTCCGATTTTCGGAAAATGGTCAGATTCACCTTGGAGCCTTCTTCACCTTTCAGTTTGGAAAACAGGCTGTCGGTAGGCAATTTTCGTCCGAAGAGTTTAGAATTTCCAGCATATAGGATACGGTCGCCTGCTTTCAGTCCTGCTTTCTCAGAAGGACCTTGCGGAATAGGCTTTATGATTGCCACCGAATCTTTATACATGTAAAAATTCACCCCAATCCCCACAAAATCACCTTTCATGTTCTGGGAAACCTGCTCCATTTCATTTTTGGCGATATAAACCGAATGCGGATCGAGTTTTTCCAGAATGCCGTTAACGGTTAAATCGACTATGGAATCGGAATTGACATCATCAACATATTCGTTTTCGATCAGTTCGATAAGTTTATTGAGTTTACTTCGGTTGGAATTAGCGGTAAACCCGGAGGAGCGTGGCCCTGAAAAATTAAGATAGCCGCCAATAAGCACTCCGACCGCGATGGCAGTGGCAATAATTATTGGCAGGTATATTCTTTTTATTTTCATCTACTCTAAATCAATTATGTGATCTACCTCAACACCGGCTTTTCGCAAAAATTCCAGTCCGGAATCGTCTTTGTAGCCTTCAAAATACACCACGCGCTTAATACCCGACTGGTGAATCAATTTACTGCACTCCTTACACGGGGAAAGCGTAATGTACAAGGTCGCATGCTCACAGGACTGTGTCGAACGGGCGACTTTTGAAATCGCATTGGCTTCCGCATGGAGTACGTACCATTTGGTCAGACCTTCGTCGTCTTCACAACAGTTTTCAAATCCGGAAGGCGTTCCGTTGTAGCCATCAGAGATGATCATTCTGTCTTTCACAATTATCGCGCCAACCTGTTTTCGTTTACAGTAGGACAACTGCCCCCATTCTTTGGCTATGCGCAGATAAGCCTTATCGTATTTTGCTTTTTTCTTTTCTTTCATGGTATTTTATCGGTTCCAAATCCCGTTTTGAAGTATCATCGGTAAAACCACTCCCACTACAAAAGCCGACATGACCAACGTCCAGTCGCGTTTCGAGAATCGGAAAAAAGTCTGAACGATATAAGACACTATCAAAACCAAGAGAACTACTATAATCTGAGCCCCTTCAATCCCCAGGGCAAATTCCAGCAACGGCACTAATTTATCCGAAGTGCTGCCCGGCAGTATGGCTTTGAAATAATTCGAAAACCCAAGCCCGTGGATGATCCCGAAAAACAGCGTCACCAAGGCTACAAACGTAATGCTTTCATTTTTACCCGATTTTCCGGCGGTAAACAGATGAAACAGAGCGGTCACCAAAATGGTTATCGGAATCATGAATTCAATCAAATCGGATTGCACATACACTACTCCGTAAACGGAAAGCAGCAACGATAACGTATGTCCCAAGGTAAAAAGAGACACTAAAATCAAAACGCGCTTCCAGTCTTTAAAAGCGTACGGCGTTACCAAAGCCATTAAAAACAACACATGATCGTAGGCTTTGATATCCAGGACATGACGCAAACCTATATTGAAATACGTAAGGAACTCCGACATTACAACTGTTTTTTAGATTGGGTTCTCAAACTTACAATTTATTTTGCTAACGGATGATTTTCGTTAAGAAAAGCTTATCATTTTTTCCAGTTCATCAAAACGATCCTACAAATCGGCGGAACCGAAATTGACCTGATTTTTTAACTGCTGAACGATTTTTTGCCTTACATCGGTTTTAACAAAGGAAGAAAAATCGTAAATTTGAGTTTGTTAAAACATCTAACTATGTCATTATTAGATTTATACGACAGTGAATTCAAAGCCCGCAACAAAGGACATTTTTCTGCCATTGTTCGGGTAGCCATTGCCGATGGCGCTTTAAGTGCTGAAGAGAAAGTATTCCTTGACAAGCTTGCTTTTCAGCTGGAAATCTCTCCGGACGAGTACGAGGAAATTTTAGAGAACCCTTTGAAATATCCCATCAATGCCCCTTCATTATACATCCAGCGACTGGAGCGTTTGTATGATTTGTCCCGAATGGTGTATGTCGATCAGGTATTAGGCCCGAAACAGAAAGAAATCCTGAGCAAGTTTGTACTGGCCCTGGGATTCACGCCGGCCAACGTAAGCCTGATTGTGGAAAAAGCACTTTCCCTACTGATCCTGCATGTCGATCTGGACACTTTTGTTTACGAAATGCAGCACATGAACAAATAATAAAATTGATATTGCCATAAAATTAAACCAAAAAGAAAAGGCGAAAAACATGTTTTTCGCCTTTTCTTTTATACGCTGTTATACAACAACTATTTGTATTTCGCCATGAATTCTTCCGCTTTGGCCACCATGTTTCGGCTTCCGCAGAAAAACGGTACGCGTTGGTGCAATTCCGTTGGCTTGATTTCCATGATTCTTCCGTAACCGTCCGAAGCTTTTCCTCCAGCCTGCTCTGCGATAAAAGCCATAGGGTTGCATTCGTAAAGCAGTCGCAATTTCCCGTTCGGTGCTTTGGAACTTGTAGGATACAGGTAAACCCCGCCTTTGATCATGTTACGGTGGAAATCCGACACCAGACTTCCGATATAACGGGAAGTGTACGGACGATCGCCTTCTTCCAGCTGACAGTATTTGATATAATCTTTCACTCCCTGCGGGAAATGAATGTAATTCCCTTCGTTCACCGAATAAATTTTTCCGTCCGGGCTGTATTGCATGTTCGGATGCGACAAATAGAAGGTTCCGATGGCCGGGTTTAAAGTAAAACCATTCACTCCGTGTCCTGTAGTGTACACCAACATGGTAGAGGTCCCGTAAATCACGTAACCTGCTGCCACCTGCTGATCGCCCGGCTGTAAAAAATCCTCTAAAGTAACCGGTGTTCCCTGAGGCGTTACTCTTCGGTACACTGAGAAAATAGTCCCTACCGAAACATTCACATCGATATTGGAAGACCCGTCAAGCGGATCCATCAACACCACATATTTATTGCTGTTATCACCTGCCTTTCCGTGTACGGAGATAAAATCGTCATTTTCTTCCGAAGCGATCCCGCAAACGATTTCACGGTTGATCAACGTCTGAATAAAAACCTCATTGGCATACACATCCAGTTTCTGTTGGTCTTCTCCCTGCACATTCTGCTCTCCAGCCGCTCCTACGATATCGACCAAACCGGCTTTGTTCACCTTGTAACTCACCACTTTAGCCGCAAGACGGATTGCGTTGATAATGCGGGACAATTCCCCCGAGGAATACTTGAATTCTTCCTGTTTCTGTATGATAAATTCCCCTAAGGTCTTGTTGCGTTGCTCCATGATTTCTGTGTTGTTTATTCGTATGCAAATATTATTCATAATTTTTGATTTTCACTAAATCTGAAACATAAAATCGTTCGCAAAGAAAAATCTCCCGTAAAGTTATTTTATATTTGAATCAAAATTTACACCATGAAAACAAACACCATACTTATAACCGCAGCTGTTACAGTACTAACGGCTTTAAACGGGCATTCCCAAATCAACCTGGGTGAAAAAGCAATGGGTGCCGTACAAAAAGGCATCGCGGGTTTTACCTTCAGCAATGAGGATGCCGCCAAACTTGCCCATGAAGCCGTGGCTAAAATGGACAAAGAAAATCCCGTAGCCGATGAGAAAGATCCTTATACCATCCGCTTGAAAAGGGTTTTCGCAAAACACATCAATGAAAACGGGATGACGCTTAATTTCAAAGTTTACAAACTGAAAGAAGTAAATGCTTTTGCCTGTGCCGACGGAAGCGTACGCGTATATTCCGGACTGATGGACCTGATGGACGACAACGAATTATTAGCCGTAATCGGGCATGAAATAGGACACGTAGCCAACCACGACACAAGAGACGCCATCAAAGAAGCCTATAAAAAAGAGGCTCTTGTAGACGCAGTTTCTTCCCAATCGGATAAAGTGGCCACCTTAACAGACAGCCAAATCGGTAAAATAGGGCATGCCGTAATCGACAGCCGTTACAGCAGAAAACAGGAATCCGAAGCAGACATGTTCTCCTATGAGTTCATGAAGCGCAACAAATACAACGTAAACGCGGTGGAATCGGCCTTCAACATCTTGGCCAAACTTACTGAAGGCAAAGAAGCGTCTTTCTTTGAGAAGATGCTGAGCTCCCACCCGGATCCCAAAGCAAGAGCTGCAGAAGCTAAAGCAAGAGCGGAAAAAGACGGGCTATACAAACCGTATGTAAAGCAAACTGCTAAACCGGCTGCTAAAAAAACAACTAAGAAAAAGAAAAAATAAACCCATGCACATCCGTAAAGGAACCCCAGAAGATATGACCGCCGTACTTGATCTGATTCGGGAACTGGCCCTTTTTGAAAAAGAACCTGATGCCGTTGTGGTCACCGTAGACGATTTGCTGCGGGATGGTTTTGGAGAGAATCCCTTGTTCCACACTTTTATTGCAGAAGTTCAGGGCGAGATTGTAGGCATGGCTTTATACTACTACCGTTATTCCACCTGGAAAGGAAAGACCATCCATCTGGAAGATTTAATCGTTAAGGAAAAAATGCGCGGCACTGGTCTGGGCATGGCTTTGTACAGCGAAATCATGAAACAGGGAAAAGCCGACGGCGTGCGAAGGGTAGAATGGAATGTACTGGACTGGAACCAGCCCGCTATTGATTTTTATGAAAAATCTGGCGCCAAAATACTGGAGGACTGGCGTGTGGTACAAATGACCGAAGAAGGAATACATACTTTTTTAAACAATAGCTAACAACTCAAGACCTAAACAGAACAAGGTTTTGACATTTTAAACAACATGAGAATTTTCAAATTTGGAGGAGCATCCGTTAAAGATGCAGATGGAATCCGTAACGTGTACAGCGTTTTACAGCAGGTAGGCCACGAAGATGTTTTACTGGTAGTTTCCGCGATGGGAAAAACCACCAATGCACTGGAAGTGGTAATCAAGAACTATTTTGAAAAATCAGCCGAACTGAAGGCGTCCATCCAGGAAGTCAAGAAGTACCACAATCAGATTTTGCTGGATTTGTTCGACGATGAAAAACACCTTGTCTTTGCTGCCGTTAACAGGCATTTCACCGATTTGGAAAACTTTCTGGCAGCCAACAAATCCCCGAATTACAATTTCGTATACGACCAGATCGTGAGCATGGGGGAAATCATTTCCACTACGATTCTGAGCCATTATTTCAACCATGTGGGATTAAAAAACACTTGGGTGGATGTGCGCAACCTTATCAAAACCGACAACACCTATCGTGATGCCATCGTGGATTGGGACGTAACCCAAAAAACCATTTCCAAAAACATCAAAAAGAAAGTCCTGAACATTACGCAAGGATTTTTAGGTTCAGACGAAAATGGCTTTACCACTACTTTAGGCCGTGAAGGTTCCGATTATACCGCGGCGATTTTCGCTTATTGTTTAAATGCCGAAAGCGTTACCATTTGGAAAGACGTACCGGGCGTTTTAAATGCCGATCCTCGTTATTTTGAGAACACAACCCTGTTGAATCAGATTTCGTACCGTGAAGCGATCGAGCTGGCGTTTTACGGCGCTTCGGTTATTCACCCGAAAACCCTGCAACCGTTACAGAGCAAAGAAATCCCTTTGTACGTAAAATCGTTTATCAATCCTTTACTGGCAGGAACCAGTGTTTCAAAAGGCGCACACTTAGAGCCGGAAACCTCGTGTTTCATCGTAAAGAAAAACCAATTGTTACTGTCACTTTCCTCGATTGATTTCTCTTTCATCATGGAAGAGAACATCAGTGAGATCTTCGCTTTATTGCACAAGTATAAAATGAAGGTGAGCCTGATCCAGAATTCGGCCATCAGCTTTTCGGTTTGCATTGAAGACAAATTCAACCACTTCAGCGATCTTAAAAGCGTGCTGGCGAAGAAATTCAAAATCTCGTATAATGAAAATGTGTCGTTGTACACCATCCGTCATTTTAGCGACAAAGCCATCAAAATGGTAGAGAAAGACAAATCGGTACTGGTAAAACAGATGAGCCGCGAAACGATGCAGATCGTTACAAAAGAATAAGGCAACAACCTTCGGTTAAAAACCTAAGATCATTCGGGCAATCGAAAAGTAAATCAAAATCCCGAGGATATCGTTACTGGTAGTAATAAACGGCCCCGTAGCTAATGCGGGGTCAATACCGTACTTATTAAGAATGATGGGAATAAACGTCCCGTTAAGCGAAGCGATAATAATGACCGACAAAAGTGCAATGGTCACGGTAACCCCGATATGGATCTCATAGCCCAGCAGAAAATAACTTCCCGCAAACAAGATCGCTGATAAAATCAAGCCGTTCAGCAAACTCAGGGACAATTCTTTTAACAAACGCTGAAGAATACTTCCGGTAATGGCATTGTTCGCCAAACCCTGAACGATAATCGCCGAAGACTGCACCCCAACGTTTCCGCCCATTGCGGCAATTAAAGGCGTAAAGAAAAACAAGGCTTTATGCCCTTCCATGGCGGGTTCAAAAAGCCCTAAAACTTTCACGCTGATAAAACCACCCAACAAGGCCAACACCAACCAGGGTAAACGCGCACGCGTCAGTTCCAGGATGCTATCATCCGCCTCAACGTCCTGCGAGATACCGGCTGCCAACTGGTAATCTTTGTCGGCTTCTTCCTTGATTACGTCTACGATATCATCAATGGTAATCCTTCCCACCAAACGGCCCATTTCGTCTACTACCGGAATGGCTTCCAAGTCGTATTTCTGCATGATACGGGCTACCTCAACGTCGGGAGTATCTACTTTTACGTAATCTACTTTTTTGATATACACCTCACTGATCGGGGTTTTGGTCGAAGTGGTCAAAAGATCTTTTAAGGACAAACGGCCTTTTAATCGGTCTTCGTCGTCCACTACGTAAATCGAATGCACACGGGTTACGTGTTCCGCCTGCAAACGCATTTCTTTCACACAGGTAAGTACGTTCCAGTTCTCGTTTACTTTCACGAGTTCCTTCCCCATCAAACCTCCGGCGGTGTCTTCATCGTAGCGCAATAACTCCACAATGTCTTTGGCGTGCTCCACGTCCTCCAACTCGGAGATTACTTCTTCTTTTTTGGATTGCGGAAGTTCCGCGATAATGTCTGCCGCGTCATCAGTATCCAACTCATCCAACTCTTCAGCGATTTCTTTGGCCGATAAGTTGCGGAGGATTTTTTCACGCACTTCTTCGTCCAACTCCAAAAGCGCTTCAGCTGTTTTTTCGGAATCCAGGACTTTAAAGACATAACTTGCCCCGTAATCGTCAAGTTCGTCCATGATGTCGGCAATATCAGCAAAGTGAATGTCCTGCAACAGGTTTTCTAGTTCCTGCGCACGGTTTTCACTTATGAGTTGCTCGATCTGAGCAATGAATTCTCTGCTGATTTTAAACTCCATCGGCTGCGATTCTTTGGGTAAGGGTTATAAAATCTTCCACCGAAATTTGTTCCGGACGGAGGCCAAAGATACTATCTTCTCGTAAATTATCCGACAAATTCAACGATTTTAGGCTGTTTCGCAATGTTTTTCGCCTTTGGTTAAAAGCGGTTTTCACCACGGTAAAGAACAATCGTTCATCACAAGGCAATTTGTAGTCGGCTTTTCGTTTCATGCGCATCACCCCGGATTTCACCTTAGGTGGCGGGGTAAACACATGTTCCGATACTGTAAACAGGTATTCCGTGTCGTAAAAGGCCTGCGTCAATACCGAAAGAATCCCGTAGGTTTTACTGCCTTTTTTTTCACAGATACGCTCGGCTACTTCTTTTTGGAACATCCCTGCAAATTCCGGAATCTGGTCGCGAAGTTCCAGTGTTTTGAAAACGATCTGCGACGAAATATTATAGGGGAAATTCCCGATGATGGCGTAAGGCTCGTCCCCGAAAACTTCCTTTAAATTGTATTTCAGAAAATCCTTGGAGATGATTTTACCGTGCAGTTTCGGATAATGTGTATTCAGATAGTCCACCGATTCCGTATCGATTTCAATCACGTAGGTTTCGATAGGTTTCTCCAACAAATACTTGGTCAAAACACCCATACCCGGCCCAATTTCCAATACGCGTTTGTACCCCTCCAAGGTAAGGGCATCACCAATTTTCTGCGCGATGTTTTCGTCGTTCAGGAAATGCTGCCCTAAGTGTTTTTTTGCTTTTACTTTATCCATAATTGTTAAATCCAAGGTCTTTTATTATTTTCAACCACATCTTCCACATACTGCTTACTCCATACTAATAAGCCGCTTTTACCTATAGTATACAATCTTTCCTTATCCACACCGTTTTTTACTGCCCATAAAATCCATTTCGGAGTCATTATTTTCCAACAAATCCACCCTAGAGCACATCCAATAAAAAGTGTCCCTCTAGAATCATTTAAAAATACACTTAGCAAAATCGAAGTTCCTATTATAAGTATAGTTACTGGCAAATTCACCAGAAGTTGACCTCTCAGCAAAATCTGAAAATCTGTCATTTCATTTTGCATTATGGCAAACTATTAATGCTCTGATATCAGTTCCAGTTCCGTGCGGAAAGCCAACATTTTATCTCCAAACAACCTGTGTCCTTCTTCACGCAGTCTTGGCGCATCTTCGTCATAATAGCGTTGTAACGTTTCCTTGCAGTCAGTCGTATATTGTACCGAATAGGTTATCCCTCCCATGTCTTCTTCCACCAAAACTTTTACCATGCGTGCGGAAGTGAATTTCCCGGTAGCCAAAACGTCTGCAATGTGTTTGTTCTGCATCCAGTCCATCCATTGGTCGTGAACGCTTTCGTGTATGTTGATGGTTACGTTGTATATGATCATCTCTTGATAATTTGTGTATTTGATTATTCGGTTATTTGAAAAACTGCAAACTGTGACTGCGACTGCGACTACAAACTGATTAAAGATTCGTATCCCCACGAAGTTTCCTGAAGTTAGCCCTTGCCTCGACAAAATGGATACTGTCCTGATGGTTGAAAATCACTTTTTCATACAGGCTTTTGGCTTTTTCATTGTCCTGTAACTGCTTGCGATAGATTTCAGCGGAATAGAACAACGCTTCGTCCGTATAAATGCTTTCTTTGTGTCGGTCCAGAATTTGCTGGTAAACCGTTAGCGCCTTCTGAAAATCGTTTTGCTTTTCATAGAGCTGGCCAACTTTCAACAACGTTTCGTCTTCTATACTCTGGCCTTTGTGCTGATCCAGAATAAGTTGAAACTGCGCCAAGGCTTCCGTGGTTTTGTTTTGGTACATCAGGAAATCAGCTTTGGAGAATTTCTTCAGGGCCACCTGCGTACTGTCTTCCACAGTATTGTCGCTGATCAGCAGGAATAATTCCAATGCATCATTGGCGATTAATTGCGAAGAGGACGATTTCAGTACTTTAAACTGGTTCTGCGCCCACTGAAAATCCCCTTTAAAGTAACTTGCCTTTGCCATTTTAAAACTCGCCTGATGCCCTACTTCGTCATTTTTAAGGTCGTCTTCAATCTGACCGTAATAAATAATCGCCTGATTGAATTTTTCATTCAGCATCAGGACATCCGCCAGTTCCGATTTGATTTCGGCTTTCTGGTATTTATTAAGCGGAAGGTCTAAAGCGGTCGTCAGCATTTGCTTGGCCGGTTCAAATTGCTTCATGTAAAACGCCGTGAAATGGGCTTTCAGAATCTGAAGGTGTACTGAATAAGGTGACACCCCGTATTTTTTCAAAAGCAGTTCCAGTTTGTCGTTTATCGCCGGATATTCCTTTGAAGTCGCTTTCTGGATTTCCATGGAAACCAACTGGTAATGCGCCTCCATCTGCAGTTCCAGATCCTGGGTATTGGCCAGTATAAAATTCAGGATTTCCGTAGCCGTAGTGTTCTCGTTTTCATCGATTGCCAGCTTGGCCAGGTTGATGAAATTGTAAAAATTATCGGGACTGCGCTTGAAAATGGCTTTTTCCTGAACGAATGCTTTTCCATAATCTTTCTGCTGCACAAAATACCAGCTTAAAAACTGGTTCCAGAAAATATCCTGCGCTTTTTGGGTTCTGAGCAATAAAGCTTTTTTCAGATAGGCGTTGAAACTTTCCTGCGCATCCTCATTAAGAAAACGCATCAACTGGTTTTGTACCATCGGAAGGTTTTCCGGGTTGGTATAGGCGTAATCCAAAAGTTTATCGGTCATGCCTTCCATATTGCCCAACTGTCCCTGAAGGAGCGCCAACTGGTAATCAAAATTAAAAGACGGGTTTATCGATTTACCGATTTCATAGGCCTGAATTGCTCTTTCCACCAAAACCTTCTGCTCGAATGCATAAGCGATGCCGTAAACATTATTGGGATTTTCTTTTATTTTATCAAGCGCAGTCTGATAATACTTATCGGCTTTGTTTTGGTTTTTCTGAAGCTGATAATTGTATCCCAATTCGACATAGAGATTGTCCTGTCTGATTTTCTGCAAACGGTCGAGCAGGGCTTTTTCGGCTTTTTCGTACTGCTGCAACTGCTGGTAACAGGCAATAGCTTTCTGAAACGCCTGATAATTATACGGTTGTGCCTTGATAACATCTTCGTAAACCGTTATGGCTTTTTCGAATTCCCCGCGGTCATAATAATTCTGGGCCAACTGTTCATTCTGGGAAAAAACAGTCAGCGAAAAGAAAACTACTATGACACAAAAAAGATGTTTCATCGGCCTTAAAAAAACAATGTACTAATGTAGCCATTTTTTAGCCAATTAGTACATCGTTACTATACCTAAGATTTTGTTAATTTATGATGTCGAATCCGGTGTACTTGCGCAACACTTCCGGAATCACTATTCCTTCCGGTGTCTGATAGTTCTCAAGGATACCCGCAAGGATGCGCGGTAACGCCAGGGAACTTCCGTTTAAGGTGTGGGCTAATTGTGTTTTTCCGTCTTTTCCTTTGAAACGCAATTTCAGACGATTGGCCTGGAACGTTTCAAAATTCGATACGGAAGAAATCTCCAGCCAACGGTCCTGAGCAGTTGAAAACACTTCGAAGTCGTACGTTAATGCCGATGCAAATCCCATATCGCCGCCGCACAAACGTAAAATTCTAAACGGCAATTTCAGTTCACGCATGATTTCTTTCACGTGCTCCACCATACCATCCAAAGCTTCGTGTGATTTCTCCGGGTGCTCAATGCGAACGATTTCCACTTTATCAAATTGGTGCAAACGGTTCAACCCGCGAACGTGTGCACCCCAAGAACCGGCTTCTCTACGGAAACACGGTGTATAAGCAGTGGCCAAAACCGGCAATTCGTTTTCCTGTAAAATAACATCGCGGAAGATGTTGGTCACCGGCACTTCGGCAGTCGGGATCAGGTACAAATCGTCTTTGGCATCGTGGTACATCTGCCCTTCTTTGTCCGGTAATTGTCCTGTTCCGTAGCCTGACGCTTCGTTTACCAAATGCGGCACTTGGTATTCCTGATAACCGGCATCGGTGTTTTTATCCAGAAAATACGAAATCAAAGCGCGTTGCAATCGGGCGCCTTTTCCTTTGTATACCGGAAAGCCCGGTGCGGTAATTTTCGTTCCCAATTCAAAATCGATGATGTCGTATTTTTTGATCAGGTCCCAGTGCGGCAAAGCACCTTCGTACAATACCGGAATGTCGCCTTCCTGAAATATATTTTCGTTGTCGTCGGCCGTTTTACCTTGTGGCACAATAGCAGCCGGCGTATTCGGTAATTTGTACAATTCCTGTGTAAGCTCTTCCGCTACGGCATTTAAAACCTCGGTGATTTCTTTGTCGCGCTCTCTGAACTGTACGGATTTTTCTTTTAGGATTTCGGCTTTTGCTTTTTCGCCGATTTTCATCAATTCCCCGATGTCTTTGGACAGCTTGTTCGATTCCGCTTTAAGATTATCCAATTCCACCTGAAGCGAACGACGCTTTTCATCTAAAGCGATTACACCTTCCACTAAAGCTCTGGCATCCAAATTACGTTTGGCCAATGCCTGGATAACTTTTTCCTGATTTTCTCTGATTACGGCTATCTGTAACATACGGTTATATTTTTAAAAGTGAGCAAATTTAAGCATTTGTTTTCTAAAAATTCTTACCTATTTAAAACTTAAAAGCAAAGTGCAAAAGATGCAAAATTAAAATTCGCTAAATAATCAACAAAACGATAACAATATGTTATATATTTTTTTACATTTGGGAAATTTTTTATCAACTATGAAAAAGTCTGCCCTACTTTTTGCATTATTCATAACACTCTTCAGCATGGCACAGCATCATGACGAAGATTACCATCACATGGTGGAAGCGGAGATGAAAGCTGCCTCTTCCAAAATGAATTTCCGTGCAAATCCAAACACACAAAACTACAACGTAACCTACCACAAATTAGAATTTACGGTCAATCCGGCCAACTATGCCATAGCAGGTGTTGTAACCACTACTTTTACCGCATTGTCCAACATGACAACAGTAACCTTTGACTTAACCAATCAACTTACAGTCAGCAGTGTGGTTCAAGGAGCAACGAATTTAACATTTGTCCAGAACGCCAACAACGAATTAGTCATTACACTGCCTTCCACTTTAACAACCGGAAATTCCGGAACGGTTAAAATCACCTACTCCGGAGCACCGGCAACAGGCGAATCTGCCTTTACAACAGACACACACGGCGGAACACCGGTACTGTACACCTTATCCGAACCTTTCGGAGCCAGAGACTGGTGGCCTTGTAAACAGGACTTAAACGACAAAGTGGAATCCATCGATGTTTACATCACGGCACCCTCCACGTACACCAGCGTTTCAAACGGTTTGCAACAATCGGCAGTAATTAACGGCGCTAATAAAACCACACATTTTCACCACGGCTATCCAATCCCGGCTTACCTGATTGCCATAGCGGTTACGAATTATCAGATTTACAACCAGCAGGGCGGCTTAGGCACGGCACAAAGTCCCTACTTCCCTATTGTCAACTATATTTATCCGGAATCGGCTACGTCTACCCAAACCAGCTTAGCCGTAACCCCTAATATCATCAATTTATACGAAACGTTAGTTGGGCCTTACCCTTTCCGCAATGAGAAATACGGACACGCACAGTTTGGCTGGGGCGGCGGTATGGAACACACTACGGTTTCTTTTATGGGCGGCTGGTCCAGAGGTTTGATTGCCCACGAAATGGCCCATCAGTGGTTTGGCGATAAAATCACTTGCGGCACCTGGAAAGACATCTGGTTAAACGAAGGTATCACCGAATACTTATCCGGCCTGGTAGTGGAAAATTTCGACGGGGCTTCCAATTTCGTTTCCTGGAAAAACGGAAAAATCAGTAACATCACCTCTCAGGCAGGCGGTAACTTATATTTAACCGATGCTCAGGCATTGGACGTAAACCGTATTTTCAGCAGCCGATTGTCTTACGACAAAGGCTCTATGGTAACCCACATGCTTCGTTTTAAACTAGGCGATGCGAATTTCTTTCAGGCTTTACGCAATTACCTGAACGATCCGGCATTGTCTTACGGTTACGCAGTAACACCGCAGTTTCAAAACCATCTGGAAGCCGTTTCCGGCATGGATTTAGACGAGTTCTTTAACGATTGGATATACATGCAGGGCTACCCAACTTACACCGTTACAGCAAGCAATGTTGCGCCGGGACAGGTTTCTATTCGATTAACACAGTCATCGTCGCATGTTTCGGTACCGTTTTTCGAAATGCCGGTGCCGGTTCGGTTATTAGGCGCCGGAGGATTAACGCACGATGTGGTACTGAACAATACCGTAAACAACGAATTGTTCACTGTGGCTGCGCCATTCACCGTTACAGGCGTGCAGTTCGACCCTAACAAACACCTCATTTCAAAAAACAGTACGGCTACGTTAGGCAATACTTCTTTCACCCTTGAAGAAGCCGTGAAACTGTATCCGAATCCTGCCAATGAAAGAATCAACATTCAATTGCCTTCGAACGTGATTTTTGAAAAAGCGGAAATCTATAATGCTTTAGGCCAGCTAATCACGGTGCAGCACCAAACCGAAATCAATATTGAAAAACTTTCCAATGGCGTTCACTTTGTAAAAATCAGCACTTCGGAAGGTACAATTCACAAAAATTTTATAAAAAAATAGGCAATACTCAATAAGATGGCAAAAAGTAAGGCGAAAACCTTACTTTTGTCGTTTAAAATAAAAGCATAAACAAAAATGATTCAAGTAGGACAAATCCTTTTCATATTATCGGTATTGGTAATTCTTCACGAATTCGGTCACTATATCACTGCAAAATGGTTTAAGGTACGTGTCGAGAAATTCTACCTTTTCATGGATGCCGGATTCTCCCTTTTAAAGAAAAAAATCGGGGAAACCGAATGGGGCATCGGCTGGCTTCCCATTGGCGGCTACGTGAAACTTTCCGGAATGATCGACGAAAGCATGGATACCGAACAAATGAAAAACGAACCGCAACCGTGGGAATTTCGTTCCAAACCGGCCTGGCAACGTTTAATCATCATGTTGGGAGGAATCATTGTCAATGTATTATTGGCCTGGGTTATTTACACTGTAGTTTACATGACATACGGCCAGAAATACATCTCTACCGAGAAAATCCAGGAAAAAGGATTGGCCTTCGGAGCAGTTGGCCATAAAGTAGGCTTTGAAAACGGCGATAAAATTTTAGCTGTAGACGGTGTATACCAGCCGCGTTTCAACCGCATGGTACTGAATGTTTTATTAGGCGACAAAGTGGAAATTGAGCGCAACGGTGCCAAACAGACTATTGTACTGACCGACGAAAACAAGGCCGAAATCATCAGCAAAGAAGGAAAAGAATTTGTCGGCGCCCGAAACCTTCTGAAAGACATCGTTATTGACAGTGTGGTAAGTTCCAAAAAAGAACCGTTTCCGTTAAAAGCAGGCGATTACCTTGTCGGGGTGAACCAAAAAAAATCCACCTATCTTGATGAGATTTCCCAGGAAATGCGTCAAAACAAAGGAAAAGACGTACAACTGGACATCCTTCGCAACGGACAACCGCTTACCGTCACGTTAAAAGCCGATAAGAAAGGGGAAACAGGTTTCGACGAAAAAACATATATAGCCCCGGTTCATCTACTGAACCAATCGACTATAAAAGTAGTTGCACCGGACTCCGAAGCAGAGAACATCAAGCTGCAGGAAAACGATAAGATTGTAGGATTCAACAACCAAACCTTTACCTATTTCCACGAATTTAAAGCGGGTATTAAAAAGGAAGCCGGGAAAAAGATTTCCCTTAACATCGTCCGCAACGAACAACCGTTAACGCTGCAGGCCACTATTGGCAAGAACGGCAAGCTGGGTATCGCAATGAAATCCGCTTCGACACCTGATTACGAAATCGTAAACAAAATGAGCTTCGGGAATGCGGTTACGGCTGCTGTCGAAGAATCATGGCAACTGATTATTTACAATGTAAAACAATTCAAACTTATTTTACGTCCTAAAACCGAAGCGTACAAACACGTAAAAAGCCCAATCGGTATCGCTCGTGCCTTACCGGAACACTGGGACTGGGAATTCATCTGGAATTTCACTGCTTTGTTCTCCATCGGATTGGCGTTCATGAACCTTTTACCGATACCGGGACTGGACGGCGGTCACGCTTTATTTACCATTGCTGAAATGATTACCGGCAAAACTTTAAGTGAAAAAGCTATGGGACATGTTCAAACCGGCGGTATGATTATCTTGCTGAGTCTAATGGCATTAACCTTCGGGAAAGATATTTTCGAACTTATTTCCGATAAATTTTTCTAAAAAAAACGTAATTTTTTATTTGCGGATATAAAAATTCAATTATATTTGCACTCGCTAAAAAGATATTAATCTTCCTCCTTAGCTCAGTTGGTTAGAGCATCTGACTGTTAATCAGAGGGTCCTTGGTTCGAGCCCAAGAGGGGGAGCAACTTTTTAGCAAACATATTAACCTTTTAAGGTGATTCCTCCTTAGCTCAGTTGGTTAGAGCATCTGACTGTTAATCAGAGGGTCCTTGGTTCGAGCCCAAGAGGGGGAGCAAAAAAGGCTTCGCAGTAATGCGAAGCCTTTTTCTTTTATAACCAATCTTCAACAACCCATTCCCGCTAACCTACTTTACTATTGTCTTTCGGTTTTGCCATAATCGGAGGATTTCCCTTCGTTTCCACAGGTTTCTTAATTTCGGGCGGTGTTGATGTTAAATGACCGTTTTCATCCACGTATACAAGCATGCTTTCAAACCCTTTCCCTTTATTGTTATTTACTTTTCGGTCTTCCTTTTTCTGGTCTTTGGATTTCTTCTTTAATATTTTCTTCTTTTTGTTTTCTTTTTTTGAAAAAGAATCTGCCATAAGTCTGCTATTTTAAATTTATCAATAATTTGTACTGTTTATCATAGCCTTATCAACTAATTGACATAATTGCCAATGGGTTTCGACAAGACTTTCAACAGCTATAATCCCGCATTAAATGCAGGAAACGGAAAGAGTTACCCCTATTAACTTTTCAATACTTTTAAGATCTGCTTTTTCTTCTCTGCTGCAAAAAGAAACAGCTGTACCGCTTTTACCGCCGCGGCCTGTTCGTCCAATCCTGTGCACATAGGTCTCGGGAATGTCCGGAAGGTCATAATTCACCACATGAGGCAAATCGTCTATATCAACACCTCTTGCCGCAATATCCGTAGCCACCAGCACACGTAAAGCATTTTGTTTAAAATCTTCCAACGCTTTCTGACGGGCATTCTGGGATTTATTACCATGGATAGCCGCTGCCAAAATCCCCAGGCTGTTAAGCTTTTTCACTAACTGATTTGCCCCTCTCTTGGTGCGGGTAAAAACCAACGATCTCAAAATTCCGGAATCATTCAGCAGGGAGGAAAGCAATTGTTCCTTCTCGTTCTTTTCCACAAAATATACCGACTGGGTAACGGCTTGTGAAGCTGAAGACACCGGATCAACACTAACGCAAACCGGATATTTCAGCAGGCTGTCTGCAAGTTGTTGTATGGATTTTGGCATAGTAGCTGAAAAAAGAAGTGTTTGTCTTTTAACTGGAAGACAGGCCACAACCTTCTTCACATCATGCACAAAGCCCATATCCAGCATTCGGTCGGCTTCATCCAGCACAAAAATTTCCAAATGGGAAAGATTGATCAGCTTTTGGCTCATCAAATCCAGTAAGCGTCCAGGGGTCGCCACGAGTATATCGGCACCAGCCTTCAGGGCTTTTACCTGATGGAACTGTGACACCCCGCCGAAAATTGTCGCACATCTTAAATTAAGGTGACTTCCATAACAGGCAAAATTAGCCCCTACCTGAATTGCCAACTCCCTTGTTGGTGTCAGTACCAATACTCTTATAGCTTTGGGCTGTCCCGCTTGTCGAAGTGCCAATTGCTGCAAAACAGGCAAAGCAAAAGCAGCTGTTTTTCCTGTTCCTGTTTGTGCGCATCCCAACACATCCTTACCCTGCAAAATCAATGGAATAACCTGCTCTTGTATAGGTGTGGGGGAAAAATAGTGTTCCCGCTCAAGCACCTTGAGTATGGGAGGTATTATAGTTAAGTTTTCAAATGTCATAATGTAAAATTTAGTAGCTGTTGACCAGCTTTTTAATGTCAAAATTCATTTCTTAAGTTTTGACGTTTTGTTAAAAGCACTAATTCATGCTTAATGGTTCGATTTTGGGTGATTGTAAAAGGCAGTGAAATACCAAAGGTCTTTGGAGAATCAATCAGAACAGCACACCGGACTATACATCCTGCAAGTCAGAAAATCGGCCGTGATTATTTTTGTCGGAGTACCTCCTTTAGTATACAACACTAAATAAATCAGGGAATTGAATTGCTGAAGTTATGACATCTCATACTCCCGCAAAAGTTCATGATGTAAATTTGTTTAAATTAATAAAACGGCAACTGAAACGCCAAACTGAAGAGAAAAAGACAACAAATTTACAGATCAGAACAAGCACTGGCAGAAAACCAATAGGCGACAAAGCTAGACATAATATATTTAAGAAAGCCTTTTTTGAGGACAAAACTTCAAAAAAATAATAATTTCAACTATAAAAACTCGTTGAAAATCAGATAGTTCAAAAATAAAACAACAAAAAAGCACCAGTTCTGCTGATGCTTTTCTCTTATCGCACAATCCTTAAAAATTAAAACCTGGAGAGTACCAACCTAAGTTCTTCTTTTGTCAGGCATAATATTTTTCGGACTTTCTCGAGCATTTCTACTTTTTTCCCTTCTAAAAAAAACAAATCTGTTTCACTCAAAGCGGAATACCTTTCCAATAATTTCTCCTTTTGCTCTCCCCAGTTTTCATTCTGGGATTCCGAAGTGTCGTTTAAATTTTTTAAACTATAAGCTGTTGTGTTGTCTTTACACTCAACAGCCATTTTCTTGCAAAAGTTCATTTGAAAAACCAACTCCTCTAAATAATGAATCAGGTCAACATCCTCAACTTCATGTCCATTGTAAACTTTCAAAGAAAAAGGTGTTTCACTCAAATGCTCATAAAGCGCAGGAAAGTTTTCGTGGATTTTCTCCGTTAAGGAAAATATCTTTTCAGACAATATACTGTGTAATGTTTTCATTTTATACCTACTTCATGTTACAAAAAAGCATTGACGCTAAACAATACCGCCAATTTCAAAAAACCAATCTATTACGTCTTATGCAGAAGTCTAAAAATTCCGATACAATCAAAAACTAAAATTACAGCCATTGGAACCAGCAATAAGTGTATAAGGGAACTCATATTGCCCATAAAGAAACTAATCCCCCATAAAATCATAAGTAGTATTGCAATACTGTTATAAAAAATTTTCATGATGTTTATTGTTAAGTTATACTGCGTAATATCCAAATATTGGAAAAATCCCAACATTTCCGTCTATACCATCAAAAAACTGTCAGCTAAACACTATGAAGAGGTGATTATCAATTGAAGTAATGGAGCTCACAAACTGCTCCTTTATAAAGGTACGGCTATTCCAGCTAGAAACAACACAAAACACGGTTTAATTTACTGCATCAATAAATCCCTTTTTAAAACGCCCAAAGGGGCCGAAATTATTCAAAAACAAACACTGCCATTTATTACATCTTCAATCGTAACAAAAGTTGCACTACATTTTCCTGAATTTAGTACTTTTAACATCATGAACAAAAATTTAAAACACTGGCACTTTATGCGCTTTTTCCGGCTGGCTTTGGCCATTTTTTCAGCCTGGCAGGCATGGGAAACTGACCAATGGGTATTTTACCTGTTCGCAATATTCTTTTTGGTTCAGGCCGTGTTTAATTTCGGCTGCAACAACAGAGGCTGCAACCTTCCCAATCAAAAACAATAACCTATGAGTACTTTTTCTGAAATCGTAAACAAAGAACATCCGGTGCTGGTTGATTTTTTCGCTACCTGGTGCGGGCCCTGTCAGACCATGAGTCCCATACTGAAACAGGTCAAAGACGAATTGGGTGACCAGGCAACCATCATTAAAATAGACATCGACAAAAACCCGGCCATTGCAGCGCAGTTCCAGGTCCGCAGTGTTCCGACTCTGTTGCTGTTCAAAAACGGAAAACAGGTCTGGCGCCAATCCGGATTGCTTTCCAAAAACGACCTCATTTCCCTCATTCGCCAACACGGCCAATAATCGAAACCCAAACTTAGTAAACTATAACACAAAGCCGTACTTACTCCATAGTAAAGCCATGCTAAAGCCATGCCAAAGCCTTACATAGTCCGTGTAAAGCCTAACAATTAAACCCTACAAAATCGAAGTGTTTTTCACACGAATACCTTAACTTTACGTTTCACAACACTACAGGTATGCAAACCAAGATAAATACTGCTCAGGAAGCCTTCGGATACTGGAAAGCCACTCCGCTGACACAACGGATTGCCTATATCAGGGAACTTAAACAGGTGCTTCATCAAAACCGGGAGCACTACGCAGCCATCATCACCCGGGAAATGGGCAAACCCATTACCCAATCCCTGGCCGAAGTGGACAAATGCGGCCTCTTATGTGAGTATTATGCTGAAAACGCAGCCCGTTTACTGCAGCCAAAAACCATTACAACAGAAACCCTCCAAAGCTTTATCTCCTATGAGCCTTTAGGGGTTTTATTAGGGGTCATGCCCTGGAATTTCCCGTTTTGGCAAGTATTCCGTTTTGCGATTCCTTCCCTACTGGCGGGTAATGTCGTGATGGTCAAACACGCGAGCAATGTTCCGCAATCGGCCGAAAGTATTGAAGCTTTGTTTTTGGAAAGCGATTTTCCCATAGGCGTTTACCAGAACCTTCATCTTTCCAGCGATAAAGTAGCCGAAGTGATTGCGCATCCGGAAATCAAAGCCGTTTCGCTCACCGGAAGTGAAGCCGCAGGAAGTGCTGTTGCCGCACAGGCCGGAAAACACCTGAAGAAATCCCTGCTGGAACTAGGCGGAAGCAATGCCTTTATTGTTTGCCAAGATGCCGATTTGGACAAAGCCGTAGCCGTAGCCGTCAACGCGCGCATGCAGAATGCCGGACAAAGCTGTATTGCTGCCAAACGCTTTTTGATCCAGCAGCCCATATTCGAAGTTTTTACAGAAAAATACAAAACAGCCGTGAGCCAACTGAAAACCGGCGACCCCATGAATCCTGAAACCCAAATTGGCGCGCTGGCCCGTATCGATTTAGCGGAAGACCTTGAAAAACAAGTCTCCAAATCCATAGCAATGGGTGCCAAAGTACTTTTAGGAGGAAAAAGAGACAAGGCTTTTTATGCCCCGACGATACTGACCAACATCACGCCCGACATGCCAGTTTTCAAAGAAGAAACCTTTGGGCCCGTTGCTGCTTTGCTTTCTTTTGACACCATAGAAGAAGCCATCGCCATTAGCAATCAGTCGGAATTTGGCTTAGGTGTTTCGGTTTTTACCCAAGACATCGAATCGCTTAAAAAACACATCCCGGACTTTAACGAAGGCGCCGTTTTCATCAACGAAATGGTCAAATCCGATCCGAGGTTACCCTTTGGCGGCATCAAAAAATCAGGCTACGGAAGAGAACTGTCCGAAGAAGGCATTAAGGAATTCGTCAACATCAAAACTGTCGTAATTAACAAATAACACACCCTCACTCATGAAAAAACTGTTTTTAGTACTTACCGTTCTCACTTTGTCTGCATATACCGGCAAAGCTCAAACATCACCTGAAAAAAAAGCCATTATTACACTTTTGGACGACTGGCATAAAGCCGCCGCAGAGGCCAACTTCAAAAACTATTTCGGGGCCATGTCCGACGAGTCCATTTTTATCGGGACCGATGCCACGGAAAATTGGGACAAAAAAGCGTTTCAGGATTTTGCCAAGCCTTATTTTGACCGAGGCCGCGCGTGGAACTTCAAAGCCTTGGAACGTCATGTCTATTTCAGCAAAGACGGCAAAACAGCCTGGTTCGATGAATTACTGGACACCCAAATGAAAATCTGCCGCGGTTCAGGGGTATTGGTAAAAGAAAACAAAGTCTGGAAAATAAAACATTACGTCCTATCGATGACCGTTCCAAACGACAATGTTGACGAAGTCATAAAAATCAAAGCCCCGATTGAAGACGCTTTCATAACGAAACTGAAAAAATAACACCCAACACAACCTGTTCCATCCGAACAGGTTTTTTTTATAACTTTTTCCGGCTTTCTAAAACCAGGCTTTTCTTTTTCTCGTAAATACTTCTAACAACCATTTAAACGAAAGCTTATGAAAGTCAGCAAAACCCTGAAATGGACAATCAGCGGTATTTTAGGAACCTTTACACTGCTGTTTCTTGTTTTAGTTGTTCACCTAGCAACTGTGAAACCGGCGGAATACGACAATGCCACTTTACAGATAAGCCGAATCGACTTTAAAGAACCTATTGATCCGCTCAAAGCCAAAGAAATACACCGACACCTGAAAACAATTACCGGTGTAAAAAACGACAGAATCAATACGCAAACCGGTGTATTGGTGTATTTCCATGATAACCGCATCGTGAACTCGGAAAGCGTTTTCCGTCAACTTATGGCAAAGGGAAATTACAGAGCCGAGCGTTACATCGTTTTCCAGGAAACCGCCAACAGAAAGGTATGCCCGGTAATGAACACCAACAGTTTCCGCTACAAATTCTCAAGAGGAGTCCAACGCATCTTTAAGTAATCTATAATTCAAAATACTATGAAAACGTTTTCTAAACTTGTAATTCTTGCACTCTGTTGTGGAGCTTTGGTCTTCATTACTTCCTGCAATGACAATGATGACAATGCAACCATGCAAAAAAGTCTCTACCAAAAATTAGGCGGTTCTACCATGGTAGCAGACCCAAACAACCCGGGAGCAATGATAGAAAAAGGCCGCTTGGCATATCGTTCCGTGGTAGACAGCACCATTACCCTGATTGTAGCCGATATTGTGGCCGGTTCCGAAGGAAATTTCAGCGCTCATTTTGCACCTTTGGTAGGCGAAGTTTCAGGGGGAAATACTACCAATGTTGCGGTGCTGAGCAAAAACCTGACCGATTTCTTCTCCGCCAATACTGGTGGTGGTGCTACCAATACCTATACCGGTCTGAGCATGTCAGCAGCCCACAACCCTGCCATGAATCCCAGAATGGGAACGGTGGCAACCAATACCAATTACAATAAGTTTATTGGTTATGTTGGTGCTGCAGCAGGATTAAACGGCGTAACCGATCCGGAAATAATTAATGAGGTGGTTGCGGTTCTGGAATCACTCCGAACCCAAATTGTGCAACCCTAAATTGTGTTTAGCTTAAAAAAGAAAGCTACCCTTTGGGTAGCTTTTCTGTTATTTTTTTGAAAGGTTTTCAAGCATTACGGAAGTCATTCGTTCCATATCGTAATCGTTGTTCCAACCCCAGTCGTTTCGTGCCACGGTATCGTCTATGCTTGCCGGCCAGGAATCCGCGATGGCCTGACGGAAATCAGGAGCGTAATCGATGGTGAAGTCCGGGATATGCTGACGGATGGATTCCGCAATTTCTTTCGGTGTAAAACTGATAGCCGATAAATTATAGGAAGAACGCACCTTAATCTGTTCCTCCGGCGCCTGCATGATGCTGATGGTCGCTTTAATGGCATCATCCATATACATCATCGGCAAGGCCGTATTTTCAGAAAGGAAACAGGTATATTTTTTATCGGATAAAGCTTTGTAATAAATATCCACAGCATAATCTGTAGTTCCGCCTCCCGGTGGCGTTGTCCAGGAAATAAGTCCCGGATAACGGATGCTTCGCACATCCACCCCGTATTGCTTGTGGTAGTATTCACACCAACGCTCGCCGGATTGTTTAGAAATCCCGTAAACCGTAGAAGGTTCCATCACGGTGTATTGTGGCGTATTGTCTCTAGGGGTAGTCGGTCCGAAAACGGCGATACTGGAAGGCCAGAAAATTTTCTTGATTTTTCCCGCTTTGGCCAGATTCAAGACGTGAAACAAGGAATTCATGTTCAGATCCCAGGCAAAGGCAGGGTTTTTCTCCGCAGTGGCTGACAATAAAGCTGCCATAAGGTACACATCGGTAATCTCATATTTTTCGATCAGATTCTCGATCTGGTTATAATCAAGGGCATTGACTACTTCAAAAATTCCGTTCTGTACTACTTCGTTTTCCAGTTTTCGGATGTCGGAAGCAATTACGTTTTCCGTTCCGTAAGTAGCCCTAAGTTTGGCCGTCAGTTCGGTACCAATTTGTCCGCAGGCGCCGATGATTAATATTTTCGTGCTCATTTGTGTTAGTTTGTTGCTTACAAAAATACTCTTTTTACGAAAAACTGCCTTTCTATTTTCTTTCAAAATTACCGATTCACAAAAAACGCTATTTTAGTTAACATATTCCTATCAAAAAAAGCAGATTCCCAGAACATTTGTACATTTGCTTTCCTAAAGCCGAATCATGAAAAAAATAGTTACCGTTTTATTGCTGTTAAGCACTGTTTTCTTTTCCTGCAACGACAAGGAAGACCGCATGGCCGACAGCGAACGAGCTTCAAAACATAACGATTCCGTTTTTACGGTAATCAGCCGAAACTGGAAATTCAATACGGCTCCCGTAAACCCTAAAGTTCAGGCGCACATCCACCGCTGGAATGAATGGCGCGTTTTCAATCAGGAGTTGCATCAGCAGCCGAAAAGCTCACTAAACGCTTTCCGTATTAAATCCAAAAATTTAAGCACCCGGGTAGACTCGTTGACCAACAACATCCCGGGACTTTTTGACAAACCCGCAGTAAGAGCAAGGATTTCAACGCTGCAGACGAAAATAAAATCCCTGGAAACCTACATGAACCTGCAATTCATCCAAACCAATAAGGTATTGCAGCTTTTACCGGAGATTTCTTTCGAAGTAACCTCGATCCAGAACCAGATGAGTGAAATCATCATAAAAAGCGAAATCCCAAAAGAAGAAGGCGAAATGATCATGCTTCAGGCTTTAGACACCGCCCGACATGCCCGTCGTGAAGTTCAGGAACCAAAACCGTAAAACGTTGAAAACCGAAATCCAACATAAGTACCATCAATCGGCAAAAGTGGCCCAAATTGCCGAACAACTTCAAAAACGCGAAACCAAAATCCAGGTAAAAGGCCTGATCGGTTCGTCGTTGTCGTATGTCACGGAAGCCCTTTTCACCAAAACCGATTTACCGTATTTATTGATTTTTCAGGACAAGGAAGAAGCGGCGTACTACCTGAACGATCTGGAAAATCTGATTAACGATCAGGATGTCTTGTTTTATCCCGGTTCTTACCGTCGTCCTTATCAGATCGAAGAAACCGACAATGCCAATGTTTTGCTGCGTGCCGAAGTGTTGAACCGCATCAACTCGCGCAAGAAACCGGCTATCATTGTCACCTATCCCGATGCGCTTTTTGAAAAAGTCGTTACCCGAAAAGAGTTAGATAAAAACACCCTGAAAGTAGCCGTTGCCGATTCCATTTCGATTGATTTTATCAACGAGGTTCTGTTCGAATACAACTTCAAACGCGTGGATTTTGTTTCCGAACCGGGCGAATTTTCCGTGCGTGGAGGAATCATAGACGTGTTCTCTTTTTCAAATGACAACCCGTACCGTATCGAGTTTTTCGGGAACGAAGTGGATTCCATCCGGACCTTCGATGTGGAAACCCAGCTTTCTTTGGAAAAACAGAAGAAAATCAGCATCATTCCCAATGTGGAAAACAAATTCCTGAAAGAAAACCGCGAAAGCTTTTTGGATTACATCAGCCCGCAGACGGTTGTATTCCTTCAGAATACCGATTTATTACTCACGCAGCTTGACAAATTGTTCGGCAAAGCGACCGAAGCTTTTGAAAAACTGTCGAAAGACATACAGCATGCTTCACCGGAAGCGATGTTTGTGAACCAGCAGTCGTTTGTAAAAAAAGCACTGGATTTCACCTTGGTGGAATTGGCTTCCAAAGCAGTTTTCCGCACTGAAAAAGCTTTTGAATTCCACATCCAGCCGCAGCCTTCGTTCAACAAACAATTTGATTTGCTTTTAAACAACCTGAACGACAACCATTTTAACGGCATCAAAAACTATTTGTTCTGTGCCAATGAGGGTCAGGCGAAACGTTTTCACGACATTTTTGAAAGTCTGGACGAAGCGAATCATGAGAATATCCGCAAACAATACCATACCATCGTTTTCCCTTTATTTCAAGGTTTTATCGATGAAGAATTACAACTGGCCTGTTATACCGACCACCAGATCTTTGAGCGTTATCACAAGTTCAACCTGAAAAACGGCTATTCCAAAAAACAGACCATTACCCTGAAGGAACTGAACACCCTTTCCGTTGGCGATTATGTGACGCATATCGATCACGGGATTGGGAAATTCGGCGGATTGCAGAAAATCCAGGTGGAAGGCAAAACGCAGGAAGCCATCAAATTGGTCTATGCCGACAATGACATCGTTTATGTAAGCATTCATTCCCTGCACAAAATTTCCAAGTACAACGGGAAGGACGGCGCACCTCCGAAAATATACAAATTAGGCTCCAACGCCTGGAAAGCCTTAAAACAGAAAACCAAAGCAAGGGTTAAACACATTGCCTTCAACCTGATTCAATTGTACGCGAAACGCCGTTTGGACAAAGGGTATTCCTTCGCACCGGACAGTTATTTACAAGCGGAATTGGAATCGTCTTTCATCTACGAAGACACGCCCGACCAGTTAAAAGCCACGCAGGAAGTCAAAGCCGACATGGAAAATGACCGCCCAATGGACCGCCTGGTGTGTGGTGACGTAGGTTTCGGAAAAACAGAAGTGGCCATCCGTGCCGCGTTTAAAGCCGTGGACAATGGTAAGCAGGTAGCCGTTTTGGTACCGACGACGATTTTGGCGTTTCAGCATTACAAAACCTTCCGCGAACGTTTGAAAGACATGCCGGTGAATGTGAGTTATGTCAACCGATTCAGAACGACAAAACAGAAAAACGAAATCCTTCAGAATCTGGAATCGGGAAAACTGGACATCATCATCGGAACGCATCAGTTGGTGAATAAAAATGTGGTATTTAAAGATTTAGGCCTGCTGATCGTAGACGAAGAGCAAAAATTCGGCGTAAACGTAAAAGACAAACTGAAAACCATCGCACATAACGTAGATACGCTAACCTTGACGGCCACCCCGATTCCGAGAACGTTACAGTTTTCGCTGATGGCGGCCCGAGATTTATCGGTCATAACCACACCGCCGCCTAACCGCTATCCGATTGATACGCAAGTGGTCGGTTTTAACGAAGAAGTGATCCGTGATGCGATTTCCTATGAGATTGAAAGGGGCGGACAGGTGTATTTCATCAACAACCGAATTGAAAACATCAAGGAAATAGCAGGAATGATCCAGCGTTTGGTGCCCGGTGCCAAAGTAGGCGTAGGACATGGCCAGATGGACGGTAAAAAACTCGAGGAACTCATGCTCGCCTTCATGGACGGGGATTTCGACGTTTTGGTCGCTACAACGATTATCGAAAGCGGTTTGGATGTCCCGAATGCCAATACGATTTTCATCAACAATGCCAATAATTTCGGTTTGTCCGATTTGCATCAGATGCGCGGGCGTGTGGGCCGAAGCAATAAAAAAGCGTTCTGTTATTTCATCTGTCCACCGTATTCGGCGATGACCGACGAAGCACGAAAACGTATTCAGGCATTGGAACAATTCAGCGAATTGGGCAGCGGATTCAACATCGCCATGAAAGATCTGGAAATCCGTGGCGCCGGCGATTTGCTGGGCGGGGAACAGAGTGGTTTCATTAATGAAATCGGATTTGAAACCTACCAGAAAATCATGAACGAAGCTCTTGATGAGCTGAAAGAAAACGAATTCAAGGATTTATACCCGGAAGACAACGACATCGAAACCAAAGAATACGTAAAGGATTTACAGATCGATACCGATTTCGAACTTTTGTTCCCGGACGAATACATCAACAACATCTCGGAACGACTCAACCTGTACAACGAACTGAGTTTAATCAAAAGCGAAGAAGCCTTAACGCAATACGAACAAAAACTGATCGACCGTTTCGGGGCCTTGCCAAAACAAGCCGTGGCGTTATTGAACAGCATTCGCATCAAATGGAAAGCGACGCACATCGGTATAGAAAAATTAGTTTTGAAACAAGGCAAAATGGTAGGGTATTTTGTTTCCGACCAACAATCCGCCTACTACCAGTCGGCTAAATTTATGAAAGTATTGCAATTTGTCCAGCAAAACGGCAACCTCTGTAAAATGAAAGAGAAGGAAACCAAGAACGGTTTGCGATTGCTGCTAACTTTTGAAAATGTAAAATCGATTAAACGCGCACTGGAATTAATAGAAATGATGTAAAAAAAACAAAACCTCCAATCAGAACGAATGGAGGTTTTTTTTGAATAATAACACACGGCTTACCTAAAAGCGCTTTTGTCACTGCAAAAATGCTGTTTAAGACGCGAAACGATGTTACTATAAGTTTATCAGATTGTTACCAAGTTTAAGACAAAGTTATATTACAAAAAAAGCCCCTGAAAAGAGGCCTATTATTTAAGATAGTGTTTCAAAAGAAAATTGGTCGAAGCATCATGGGACTGACCGCTTCCGGCCTTGATTTCTTCCAAAATCGTATGGGCCAGTTGTTTTCCGTATTCCACTCCGAACTGATCGTAACTGAAAATATTCCAGATAACGCCCTGCACAAAAATCTTGTGTTCGTACATCGCAATAAGTGATCCAAGCGATTTAGGCGTTAGTTTTTCTATCAGCAATGTATTTGTAGGTTTGTTGCCTTCAAAGGTTTTAAACGGCGTTAAAAAGATGTTTTCACCACTTTCTTCCACCACTTTGGTTTCGCTTTTTCCCAACAACAGCGCTTCGGTTTGTGAAAAGAAATTAGCCATCAGTTTATGGTGTTGTTCCGTATTGCCGTGAAGCGATTCTTTAAAACCGATAAAATCACACGGGATGATCTTGGTTCCCTGGTGCAGCAACTGAAAAAAAGCATGTTGCGCATTGGTTCCGGGTTCTCCCCAGATAATGCTTCCGGTTTGATAGGTTACCGGCTTGCCGTCACGGTCAACACGTTTACCGTTACTTTCCATAACCGCTTGTTGCAGGTACGGTGCCAGCTTTCTTAAGTATTGCGTATAAGGAATTACCGCTTCTGTTTCACAGCCGAAAAAATCAGCATACCAAATACTCAATAAGGCCAGTACTACCGGCAGGTTCTGATCAAAAGCCGTCGTTCTGAAATGCACATCCATACCCTGAGCACCTTCCAACAACAGCTCAAAGTTTTCATAGCCGACAGACAGGGCAATAGACAACCCTACGGCGCTCCACAGTGAAAAACGGCCGCCAACCCAGTCCCACATCGGGAAAATAATATCAGAGGCAATACCGAATTCGTTTGCTTTTTCAAGGTTCGTGGAAACCGCTACAAAATGCTTGGCAATATCTTCCGGCTTTGCCGACTGCAAAAACCATTTTTTAATGGTAGTAGCATTGGTAATAGTTTCCTGTGTGGTAAACGTCTTGGATACGATTACAAAAAGTGTCGTCTCCGGATTCAGTTTTTTGATGATTTCGTTTACGTGATCGCCATCGATATTGGACACGAAATGCAGCTTCAGATGGTTTTTGTAAAACTGCAGCGCTTCGACTACCATATCCGGTCCTAAATCCGAACCACCGATGCCTATGTTGACAATATCGGTGAACGCTTTTCCTGTAAAACCTTTTCGTCTGCCGGAAATAACCGATTCCGAGAACGATTTGATTTTGGTCTGCGCGGCTTTGATTTCAGGGATAACATTTTTCCCTTCAGCGATAATACTTGGTTCCGAAGTACGCAAAGCCGTATGCAACACGGAGCGGTTTTCGGTCACATTGATTTGGTCGCCTGAAAAATATTTCTGTATGGCTTCAGTAAGTTTTGCTTCTTCTGCTAAAGCCTGTAAAAGTTCAAGGGTTTTGGAATCAATTCTGTTTTTGGAATAATCCAGTAAGAAATCGTTCCATTGGATATGAAATGTTTCGGCCCGACCTGCATCCTTGGCGAACAATTCCTGCATGGAAACCCTGTTGATTTGAGCAAAATGGTTTTGCAGCAATCCCCAGGTATGGGTTTGAGTCGGATTTATATTTTCTAACGCCATTACTCTCCGAATTTAACTAAGGAAACACTGTCCAGTTCTTTTTTTAACGGCGCAATATAAGCCAAATATTTCGACTTATACTTTGGATTCATCGGTTCCGAATTTGGCAGTCTTTGACGCAACGGATCTACCTGAATCCCGTTTTTCCAGAAACGGTAACAAACGTGTGGGCCTGTAGCCAAACCGGTGCTTCCCACTTTCCCGATCACCTGCCCCTGCTGAACGTGTTGCCCGCGTCGCACCAGGATTTTAGACATGTGAAGGTATTGGGTAGCGTAGGTTGAATTGTGACGCACTTTTACAAAATTCCCGTTACCGCCCGTATAACCGGTTTGTTCCACGGTTCCGGAAGCCGTCGTCATGATCGGGGTTCCGGTTGCAGCGGCATAATCGGTACCGTTGTGGGCTTTCCAGCGCAACTGCACCGGATGAAACCTGCTGCGTGAAAAACGGGAGGTAATGTTTACGAACTTCAAAGGCGCTTTAAGGAACATGTTTTTCAGCACTTTCCCTTCTTCGTCATAATAGTCAGCTCTTTTATCGTTTTCATTCTGCTTGAACGGAAACGCATAGATTTTCTTCCCTTTGTATTCAAAATAAGAAGATTCAATGCTTTCAACCCCAAGGTACTCACCACCTTCAAGGTATTTTTCGTTGATGGTTACAGCAAACTTATCGCCTTTGTTGATTTTGAAAAAGTCGATGGACCAGGCATAAATTTTAGAAAGTTCCGGAGCCAAAGCAGCCGAAACCCCTTCACGCGCCAACGTACTGGACACCGATCCGTCAATGGAAGCGGCAATTGTACGGCGTTTGATAATCACCGGGCGCACTTTCTTATAAGCCACCGGGATGGAATCGCGCAGATCCACCACAACATAGCTCATCTTATCGGGCTGATAAATGAATGCTTTTAAACCGTTGGGTGCTTTTTTATCCTGAAGCAAGGTAAAAGGCTTACCGATCCGGATGTCACGGACATCAAAGGAATCTTTTACTTTTTCATTGATTTCGTGAACTTTTGCGGCATCAAAACCCTGTTCACCTAAAATCTTACCAAAACTGTCACCGGACTGAACAGTATCGTTCACTACTTTAAAATCGTTGAGTTTGAATCCGAATTCGTAAACGATTTTTTCTTTTTTAACTTCCGGGTTTTTGGCGGTATCTTTTTCTTCTTTAGAGTTACAAGCAAATAGTATTAGTGAGAATAATATGATTGCGGTGTATTTCAAGTTTGTTGGTTTTGGTTAGGTTATTGTTCTATTCTCCCCATCTCTCTAGTTCATCCTTGCTCCAAAGTTCGGGAAAAAATATACGTCTTTGGTATTTTGGCAGCATGTATTTTTTCCAGTCGCTTCCTCCGGTGGCTTCGTGATTGCCCGGAACGCTTTCAATATACTTCACCGCTGCATTGTAATGCCCCATAACCCAGGTGATATTCACCGTTTTATCGTAATGACGCATCGCTGCGATCAATTCCGGATTGCTTTGTGCTTCCGTTGGCAATTGTTTGAATTTCTGCCAAAGGTTCACGGTGTTGTATTCTTCCATTAAACAAAGGAATTCCTTCTTGTATTTTTTCTCGAATTCTTTGATCAGATACGATTTCCCACCGGTTTTATAATCTTTCCCGGCAGCCTGCCAGTACAAATGCTCGAAAGCATGCTCATACGGAGTGTTTCGGTCAATGGTAGCTCTGAAACGGTGGTCAATCAGGTTGATTAAATCGGTTGAAGCAAATTCGATGATACGGTATTGGGCACTCTGGAAACCGCTGGCCGGGGTTAACGTATTACGGAATTTCAGGTACTGTTCCACTTCCATACCGTCTTTCATGATGTCGAAAGATGTGGTCAGCATGTCGAAATAACGGCTGATGCGCATTAAACGCTCGGTAAAAAATTCCGTTGATGGTTTATCGGCATGAGCCACCTGATTGATTTCCCATAAAATCATTTTAAACAGCAACTCGTTCACCTGATGGTACATGATAAACACCATTTCATCCGGTAAAGTGGTTCGCTGGATCTGTAGGTTCAACAGAGCATCGGTCTGGATGTAGTCCCAGTACGTAATGGGTTTGGACCACAACAAGCCTTCTAAATGCGTTTCTGTCTTCTGATTGATGGCAGCATATTTTTCCTCAATCTGTCTGATTTTATCGTGAACCTCAGGAGTAATTTCCATTATCATTATTTTACTTTTACTTTAAAAGAATGTTTTAAACCTTTAAAACCGTCCAAATCCGCTTTCAGGGAACCCACCGCCAAACTTGCTTTGATTCGCAGCGGCACCTTGTTCTCATCATCAGAAATCCAGACAGTTAAACTTTCCTCTTCTTTGAAAACCCTTCCGGATTGTACATATGGCCTGAATATCATAGCGGGAACAGTACCAAATTTTGTTTTCACATCTTCCCTGCCAAGGTATTTCAGTTTGAATTTATAAACCTCATCGTCAAAAAACATGTCCATGACAATGGATTCTCCAACAGCCATCTTATCAATTTTGGGATGGTTTCTCAAATAATAGAACGAAGATACAATATCCTGAACATTTTCGGTAACCGCAAACGTTTTTTCCGTTTTCTTTTTGTAGTCTTTAACTAAAACGGTGTTTTTTGTTTGATTAAAAAAACCTTCCTGATTTTTGGTATAACCGCCTTCATCAATTTTTCTTACAAACTGATACGGTTGACCGCTATCGCGATCGAAATAACTCTGGTAATCGTCTTCCACCTTGAAGAAAAGTTTGGCCATACCCACCGTATAACCTTTACCGATAACATGATGGACTTTTTTATTGTTACGAACCGCTTCCTTGATCTCCAAAGTAGCATAGCCCGCGTTTACCATTCCATAGTGGATGCGGAATTTAAAATACTCCCCTGTGGTAAAGGCAGAGTCTTCTTTTGCTACTGTGAAGGACGCCACAATACCAAATAATGTAATGAGCAGCAACGGGGTAATAACTTTTTTCATTGATTTTATTTTGTTATTTTCAATCACAAGTGCAATTTCCATTCCAAAATTACTAAACAAAAAAACTCAGCCAAAATAATGACTGAGTTTTTATGCTATTAACCAACCAAAAAACTATAAATTATGAAAAATTTACCTGCTCAATGAGGTGTTATGAATACCTCATTTTTGCGAGTGCAAATGTACGTTACTTTTTTAGTGATTTGCAACCAAAAAATTAACTTTAACACATTTTTAGCAAATTTTACGCTTTTTAAAAGTCGGTTTTTGAATTATTATCAATAAAACTATAATTTCATTACAATGTTCCTCGCAATTGCTGTTCTCTTTCAATAGATTCGAAAAGTGCTTTGAAATTACCGGCTCCGAATCCGCGGGCCCCCATTCTCTGGATGATTTCGAAGAAAAGTGTTGGACGGTCTTCTACCGGTTTGGTGAAAATCTGCAACAAATAGCCTTCTTCATCGGCATCAATCATAATACCTAATTTCTGCAATTCATTGATATCTTCCTTGAATTTCGACATATGATCTTTTAAACGATCCGGAATAGCATCGTAATACGCTTGCGGTGGTGTACTTAAAAATTCAATTCCTCGGGCTTTCATTTCTGCCACCGTTGAAATAATGTCATCTGTTGCGATTGCAATATGTTGTACTCCTTCATCTTCGTAAAAATCCAAATATTCTTCAATCTGAGAACGTTTTTTACCGTTAGCCGGTTCGTTGATCGGGAATTTGATACGGCCATTTCCATTAGACATTACTTTAGACATCAACGCTGAGTATTCTGTGGTAATCTGTTTGTCGTCAAAAGAAAGGAAATTCACAAATCCCATCACATCTTCGAACCATTTTACCGCTTCGTTCATACGGTTCCAACCTGTATTTCCAACCATATGATCGATGTATTTTAATCCAACCGGTTCAGGATTGTAATCCGATTTCCATTCACTGTATCCTGGCAAAAAGATTCCGTTGTAGTTTTTACGTTCCACAAAAATAAACACGGTTTCTCCATAGGCACCATAAATACCGGCACGCACTACTTCACCATTTTCATCTTTTTCAACAACTGGATCAAAATAAGGTTTGGCGCCGCGTTTTGTAGTTTCTTCAAAGGCAGAACGGGCATCTTCAACCCAAAGTGCAATAACTTTAACCCCGTCTCCGTGTTTTTTTACGTGTTCTCCGACAGGCGAACTGCTGTTTAAAGCCGTTGTTAAAACTAAACGGATTTTATCCTGCTTTAACACATAAGAAGCTCTGTCTTTTACACCTGTTTCCAATCCTGCATACGCTAACGACTGGAATCCGAAAGCGGTTTTATAGAAGTGGGCCGCCTGTTTTGCGTTCCCAACGTAAAATTCCACATAATCGGTCCCTAACAATGGAAGGAAATCCTGAGCTCCTTCAAAAATTTTCTCTAATCCGTATTCTACTGATTTTATTTCTTCTGACATGATATTCAATATTTTATACGACAATTAAATTGTCTGATGTTGTGTTTAAAAATTAATCTAACCAAGATTGGTAATATTGTTCGTCGGCAATTTTCATCGCTTCTTCGGTAACCATTAATGGCTTGAAGGTATCGACCATTACAGCCAATTCCTGTGTATCGACTTTGCCGATACTTCGCTCCGTTGCGCCCGGGTGTGGTCCGTGAGGAATCCCTGCCGGGTGTAAGGAAATATGGCCCGCTTCGATATCGTTACGGCTCATGAAATCCCCGTCCACATAATACAATACCTCATCGGAATCGATATTACTGTGGTTGTAAGGCGCCGGAATGGACTGCGGATGGTAATCGTACAAACGCGGCACAAAGGAACACACTACAAACGCATCGGTTTCGAAAGTTTGGTGTACCGGTGGCGGTTGGTGGATTCTTCCCGTAATCGGTTCGAAATCATGGATAGAAAGTGCATACGGATAATTGAAACCGTCATACCCCACTACATCAAACGGATGCGTAGCATAGACCATTTCAAAGATTTCGTCTTTCTTTTTTACTTTGATCACAAAATCACCTTTTTCGTTATAGGTTTCCAGCTCCTGTGGCTGACGGATGTCACGCTCGCAAAACGGCGAATGCTCCAACAACTGGCCAAACCAGTTTCTGTAACGTTTTGGGGTATAAATAGGACGACGTGATTCTACAATGAACAAACGGTTATCTTGTGTGTCGAAATCGATTTTATAAATCATCCCGCGGGGCACGATCAGGTAATCGCCGTATTTAAAATCAAGATTTCCCAACATGGTTCGCAGTTTCCCGGATCCTTTGTGGATAAAAATCATTTCGTCGGCATCGGTATTTTTGTAGAAATAATCCTTTGTGGATTCTTTAGGTGCCGCTAAAATAATAGTACAGTCACTGTTGGTCAGTACTGCTTTTCGGCTTTCCAGATAATCGTTTTCCGGAGTTACCTGAAATCCGCGCAGACGGTAGGACTGAATGTTATTCGCTTTGGCAATTTTTGGCGCAACACTGTACTGTTTGCGAATCTCTTTTACCTGAGTAGGACGGTGTTCGTGGTACATATTGGTAGACATTCCGTCGAATCCAATTGTTCCGAACAACTGTTCATAATACAAATCCCCGTTTTCTTTACGGAATTGTATGTGTCTTTTATGTGGAATTTTTCCAAGTTTATGATAAAATGGCATTTTTTATTTGTTTAAAGTTTGACGTTAGTTGTAATAACCCGCTCATACCAAATAAAAAAGCACTCATTCAGGATTTCTCTTGATGAGGAATTTTAGATGTGCCAATAAACCGTTCCAGTGTTTATTCATAACACTACAAATATCGGAAAAAAATACGATTTGTTATACAATTCGACACGACTTTTAAAAAACACAAAAGGATTAAAAAGTTACCTTTCTAATCCTTTTGCTATATTTTGAAAACTTAATTTCCGTTATTAAGCTTACTATTCTTTCTACTGTACCCAAAGTAAATCACACATCCGATTATCATCCAGGCAATCAATCGCAACCAGTTAGGCCATCCTAATCCGTAAACCATCGCCAAACAAACCAATACACCTAAAATAGGCACAAATGGCACAAGCGGCGTTTTGAATTCACGCTTCATATCCGGATTGGTTTTACGCAACACAATTACGGAAATACAAACCAAGATAAAGGCGAAAAGGGTTCCGATACTTGTCATATCCCCTACAATATCCCCCGGCACAAAAGCCGCGAACAAACCTACAATCACAAAAATGATCATATTCGCTTTGTAAGGCGTTTTATATTTTGGATGTACTTCACTGAAAACTTTCGGCAACAAACCGTCGTTACCCATAGAGTAGAATACACGGGACTGTCCTAAAAGCATTACTAAAATTACGGAAGAGAATCCAGCTAAAATAGCCACAGTTACAAACTGTCCTAGCCACTCATACCCTACCATATATTTATTGATGGCATAAGCCACTGAAGCTTCTCCACCTTCTCCTCTAAAATCTTCTACTGTAGCTATTCCGGTTAACACGTGTGCAAAAAGGATATACAAAACAGTACATACTGCCAAAGATCCTAAAATACCGATCGGCATGTCTTTCTTAGGATTTTTCGTTTCCTGAGCCGCTGTAGAAACCGCATCAAACCCAATGAATGCAAAGAAAACCGTTCCTGCTGCACCTAAAATCCCCATGATCCCACCAAAGTTATGGTCAAGACCCTGATGATCAGTATAAATCGTTGCTTTTGGCACATAATGAGCATGGTTTACAGGATTGATGAATTGCCATCCCAAAACAATAATCATCACTACGATTGCCACTTTAAGCACCACAATGATTCCGTTTACGAAAGCCGATTCCTGTGTTCCTTTGATTAACAACAAACTCAAAGCCCCCACAATGAAAAGCGCCGGCAAGTTGATAATCCCGCTTGTCCCGTCTATAGAGCTTTGGAAAGGCGAGTGGCACCATTCGTAAGGTATGGGACTGGTATGAAAGACATTGACCAGTAAATTGTTCAGGTATTCACTCCAGGCAATCCCTACGGTTGCAGCTCCCACGGCATATTCCAAAATCAAATCCCAACCGATAATCCAGGCTAAAAATTCACCCATAGTCGCATAGGTGTACGTATATGCACTTCCTGCGATTGGAATGGAAGAGGATAATTCCGCATAACAAAGTCCTGCCAGGGCACATCCGATAGCTGCCACTATGAAACCAATCGTTACAGAAGGACCTGCACTATTAGCCGCTGCCGCTGCCGTTCTAACAAACAATCCTGCTCCGATAATCGCACCAATTCCAAGTGCAACCAAAGTCCAGGCAGTAAGTGTCCTTTTTAAACCTTTTTCCGAATCCGAAGCTTCGGCCAATAAAGAATCAATAGATTTTCTTTTCCAGATTGACATATCTATAATTTTTGGTAATTTTTAGTTCCCAAAAATAGCCTTTTTTAAAAACATTCGTGTTAAAAAAGGAAATAAATTAAAAACATAATAGAATTTACAGCGATTTAGAACCAAAATCCCACACTGAACCAAGTGAAATGATCGTGGGTTTCCGGCGACCAGCTGTGTTTGATTTCGATCGGCCCGACAAGTGTTTCCATCCCATACCCAAACGCGTATCCCGAATAGGCCGGTTTGGGCACCCATTGATCGGATTCAAAAATATTGTTACCGATATTAGCATAATTGGCCGAAAAATTCAAATGGTTCTTCTTGTAAAATTCGTAATCCAGGCCAATTTCCCCTTTCACATAACTGTCCCCGGAAAGGCTTAAAAAGTCATAGCCGTAAAAATGACGGAAATTGTTAATCATGTTATAACCGTAGCCGCCCAACACAAAATCATGAAAAGGAACACTTCGCTCCCCTATGGCAAAACCGCCTTCCGACTGTAATTTCACCGTAATTTTTTTGAAAAATGTCTGAACGATCTCGATATCAGCTTTGGCTATGGAAAAAGGTTCAAAACCACCGTTATAATCGGAGGAATACACAAACGATTTGAAATCCCCGAAGAAATGGAATCCTCTTTTGGGAAAATAAATCTTATCCTGGGTATCAAATTTCAAATAACCGTACAACGAAAAATAATTACTGTTTTCCAGAACCGGGCTCGTGTTTTGCAGGGTTTCCGACTCAATCCTCAGGTATTTATGCTCCAATCCTCCTCCAATGAGGTACTTCTGCGCGAAAACGGTCTGCACATAAAGCTGGCTGGTCAGGTCGGAGAAATCCACATTAAAGGAATTGATGCCCAACTCGGTGAGTTGCTCCCCGTTACTGAAATCCGTGGCTATGTTTTTATTAAAAGTATTGAAGCGGGAATTCACACCAAAACTCCAATAAAACCCATTATTAAAATAGTAATTCAGGTTATAGCGGAGATTGTCCCCTAAAATAACATCCAGAGAAACATTATCATTCTTGGTCAGGAATTTTTTTCGGGTGATGTTCAAAAGCGCGGCACTTTTATACAAACCATCGTAATGCAGCCCGAACTTCAGATAACTGTTTATCGGGTTTTCTTTTAAATCAACAAGCAAACGGTCACCAGTATCTGCTTTTTCAAACGAATAGGAAATCGCACTGAAATTTTGGGTGGAACTCAGGTTCCCCACGCCGGCATTCAGTCTTTCATAAGTGATGCTTGCGGATTTTTTCAGTTTAAGTTTACCCAAAACATATGCACGGGTATAATTGGCAAGACTATTCACCCTAACATCTTCAACCTGCACCACATCCTCCATTTCGGCGCCCAAATTTTCAGCATGCGCCAATTTTTCACCTCCCAGTTTGGCCAATTGCTCATAATACACAAAAGCAGCCTCCTCACCTTTTCGGATGATCTCACTGCCCTGATCAAAAGAAATCACGGAAAAGCCTTTAATATCCGGTTTGATGTAAATGTCAGTCAGTTTGCGTTTTGCCTCCATCTTTTCAATCATCCCGAAATTGGTAATCTGCACCAATACCCCGGAAGCACCTCCCATACTTTTACGATCTTTCAGGCCATCCTGAACGTCTACCCCGATAATGATGTCGGCACCCATTTTCCGTACTTCTTCCACCGGATAATTATTGGTCACCCCACCGTCTATCAATAGCCGACCGTTAATTTCCACTGGAGAATAAAGCGAAGGAAAAGCCCCACTGGCCAATATCGCCTGAGGCAAAACTCCGTTTTTAAGCACGATTTCTTCCCCGGTTTCAATATCGGTCGCAATACAGACAAAAGGAATTTTCAACTGATCGAAATCACGCACATGGCGCACATGATGGGTGAGCCTGCTCAGAAGGTTAAAATTATAAAGCCCTTTGGAAAGCGCTGTCGGCACTCCGACTTTAAACTTATTAAACGGAAGACTCAAAGCATATACCTCGTCGTTTCGTTTTTCGAAAAAACTCTTGGATGAGCGCGGAATGTAATCCTGCAACAAGGCATCGGAATCCACTACACTGAAAATCGAATCCAGCTGACGGGCGGAATATCCGGAAGCATACAACCCACCCACAATGGCCCCCATACTGGTCCCGCCAATATAATCCACCTTGATGCCGGCTTCCTCCAATACTTTCAGCACCCCTATATGCGCAAGGCCTTTCGCACCGCCACCACTTAAAACCACACCTATTTTGGGTTTCTTTGGATCTTGGGCAAAGGCAGAAAAAACTAGGCTAAACACAACTATCAGTGTGAAAAGTTTTTTCATGGTTAACTTGTTTGGTTGGATTCCTTGTAAAATTCGACAATTTTTTTGGCTTTTGAAAGCCCTACCACGTCAGAAATTTCACTTTCTGTCGCTTTTGATAATCTTTTTACAGATTTGAAATGTTTTATTAATGTAATCATGGTTTTTTCCCCGATTCCCGGTATACTTTCAATCGAGGTTTGAATCGCCGCTTTGCTTCTTTTGTCGCGGTGGAATGTAATCCCGAAACGGTGGGCTTCGTTGCGCAGGTGCTGGATGGTTTTCAGGGTTTCCGATTTTTTATCCAGGTACAACGGAACCGAATCGCCGGGATAGTAAATCTCTTCCAGTCGTTTGGCAATCCCGATAATCGCAATTTTTCCGCGCAGGCCTAAATCTTCCAGACTTTTCAGTGCCGAAGACAGCTGGCCTTTTCCGCCGTCAATGATGATAAGTTGCGGCAACGGTTCGTTTTCATCTAGCAATCGTTTGTAACGTCGGTATACCACTTCTTCCATGGAGGCAAAATCGTTAGGCCCTTCCACGGTTTTTATATTGAAATGGCGGTAATCTTTCTTGCTCGGTTTTCCGTCCTTGAACACCACGCAGGCCGATACCGGATGGGTTCCCTGAATGTTCGAATTATCAAAACATTCGATATGACGGGGCTCCACGGACAAACGCAAATCTTTCTGCATTTGAACCATGATGCGGTTGGTATGACGATCCGGATCGACGATTTTGATTTGCTTCAACTGATCTAAGCGATAGTATTTCGCATTGCGTTCGGATAAATCGAGGATCTGTTTTTTGTCGCCCAGTTTGGGAACGGTCACTTTTATTTTATCACCGAAATCGAGTTCGAACGGCAGGATGATTTCTTTTGAATTCAGATGAAAACGCTCGCGGAGTTCCACAACAGCCAATTCCAAAAGTTCCTGATCGGTTTCTTCGAGTTTCTTTTTGAGTTCCATCGTATGCGAACGTACAATCGCACCATGCGAAATCTGAAGGAAGTTCACATACGCCATACTTTCATCCGAAACGATAGAAAATACATCGATGTTCGAAATTTTCGGGTTCAGAATGGTCGATTTCGCCTGATAGTTTTCCAGGACCTCAATCTTTTCCTTGATTTTCTGCGCTTCTTCGAACTTCATCTCCATGGCCAGATCCGTCATGAGCTTTTTGAAGTCTTTTAAACTTTCTTTAAAATTCCCTTTGAGGATTTCACGGATGGCCTGTACCTGTTTTTCGTAATTGGTGATACTTTCCAAACCTTCGCAAGGGCCTTTGCAGTTCCCGATATGATACTCTAAACAAACCTTGAATTTCCCGCTGTCGATGTTTGCTTTGCTCAAATCGTAATTGCAGGTCCTAAGCGGATAGAGTTCTTTCACCAAATCCAAAATGGTGTGCACGGTTTTGAAATTGGTATAGGGCCCAAAGTATTCCGAACCGTCCTTGATCATTTTCCGGGTGGAAAAAATCCTTGGGAAGCGTTCATTCTTGATACAGATCCACGGATAGGTTTTATCGTCGCGCAACAAAACGTTATAACGCGGTTGCAGGGTTTTGATCAGATTGTTCTCCAACAACAGCGCATCGGTTTCCGTGGGTACGACGATGTGTTTGATAGCCACGATTTTCTTCACCAATACGTTGGTTTTGGCGTTGTCGTGAATTTTATTGAAATAGGAAGAAACCCTTTTCTTTAGATTTTTCGCTTTTCCCACATACAGGATCTTCCCGTCTTTATCATAATACTGATAGACGCCGGGATTGTCCGGTAAGGTTTGAATCTGGAGTTCTAAAGCGGAAAGCGACATCTTGAAGAATTGTACTTAGCTAGTTTCAAAGTTACAAATTTGTTTGGCTAAAAACCGTTTAACTCACAATTCATAACTCATAATTTATAATTATTATTATTTTAGCGTTTTAACTGACTATGAACTACCGCAATAACATCCTGAAAATACTAAAAGAAGAGATTTTACCCGGGGAAAGCAAAACCATCAACATGGAAATTGCCAAGCTCCACACCATGACCAAACTGAAAATCCCCATCATTGTGGAGCGTTCCAAACTTCCGGGACCGACGGTTTTGTTATCGGCCGGGTTGCACGGGGATGAAATCAACGGGATTGAAATTGTACGTCAGCTTATCGTTAAAAAAATAAACAAACCAAAAACCGGAACCATCATCTGTATTCCGATCATTAACGTTTTCGGGTTCGTGAACCAAACCCGCGAATTTCCCGACGGTCGTGATCTGAACCGCGTGTTCCCGGGCAGTAAAAAAGGTTCCTTGGCCAGTCGTTTCGCCTATTACATGCTGAAAGAAGTCATTCCGCATGTGGATTACGCCATCGATTTTCATGCAGGAGGTGCAGCCCGATTCAACGCCGCTCAAATCCGGATTGCTCCCGGAAACCCTGAACTCCGCGACCTGGCTTCCGTTTTCAATGCGCCTTTCACCTTGTACTCCAACAATATCACCGGCTCGTTCCGAAATTCGTGTGACAAACTCGGGGTGAAAATGCTGTTGTTTGAGGGCGGAAAATCCATAGACATCAACGAAGAAATCACCCAACAGGGCATTGAGGGTGCTAAAAGAGTCCTGGAACATTTGGGCATGCTGAACAAAAAGAAAGCTACACCTTCGGAAAAAGCCAGTATTTATATTGAAAAATCAAGTTGGATCCGCGCCCGCTATTCCGGGATGTTCCATGGTTACACCAAAATAGGCAGTTATGTGGAAAAAGGACAGCTTTTAGCCACCATATCCGATCCGTACGGTAAAATCGAGCACAAAATGAAAGCACCGAATACCGGCTACATCATCAACGTGAACGAAGCGCCGATTGTGTATCAGGGTGATGCGATTTATCATATTTCCACGGAACTGGAATCGAAAACCTAACAATTATCATATTTTATTCCTTCGGAAGCCGTTAGTTTTGATCAAAATTCAAGACTATGATTCCGTGGAAAAAACTATCACAACAGGAAAGACAAACCCGTATTGAAAAAGCGTTGCAGGAAAATGTCAATTTTGCACACGACGCTTCATTAGGCTATCCGGCCTCCAAACTGGACAACCGGGTTTTTAACAGCGAAGTCCCTTTTTTAAAAGACGCCCCGACACTGCAGGCTTATGTGGCCAATCCGAACCATATCGGCTGTCATACCTTTGGCACTTCTGAAAAAGCTTTTAACGGCACTCAGGAAATGGAACGCGAAGTCTTAAAGGTTATAGCCGAAGACATTTTCAAGGCCACACCTGATTCCTATGACGGTTACATTGCCCCGGGCGGCACGGAAGCCAATATCCAGGCGATCTGGATGTACCGCAACTTCTTTATGAACTATTGTTATGCTGCTCCGGAGGAAATTGCGATTCTGGCTTCGGAAGACACTCATTATTCCATACCGAAAGCCTCCAATTTATTACTGATAGACCGTTTCGCGGTTCCAGTCTGCTTTGAAACCAGAAAGCTGGACAAAATCGCTTTGGACAAAATCGTGTTTGCTGCCAAAAATAAAGGCAAAAAATATTTCATCGTGATTGCCAATATGGGAACAACCATGTTTGGCGCTATTGATGACCCAAACGACTATTGCGAGATTTTGGAACGCCACAACTTACTTTACAAGCTCCATATTGATGCGGCGTATGGCGGATTTGTCTATCCGTTTAGCAACCCGGACAGTGCGATTCATTTTAAAAACGCGAAAATCAGTTCCATCACCATCGATGCGCACAAAATGCTGCAAGCCCCTTATGGAACCGGTATTTTTCTGTGCCGAAAAGGTTTAATCGAAAATGTCCTGACACAAGAAGCCGAGTACGTAGAAGGCATGGATTTGACTTTGTGCGGAAGCCGAAGTGGTGCTAATGCCATTGCCGTCTGGATGATCCTTTTTACTTACGGTCCTTTTGGCTGGTGCGAAAAAATCCGGGTGTTGCAAATGCGAACCGATTGGCTTTGCCACCAATTAGACACTTTAAACGTAAATTATTTCCGGGATCCTTATATGAACATTGTAACTATACAGTCGCAGGTTATCAGTCTTGAACTGGAAGAAAAATACGATTTGGTCCCGCAGAAACATGGCCTTGGCAACCAATGGTACAAAATTGTCATCATGGATCATGTGGAAATCGATCATTTGAGTACTTTTATAGCCGATTTGAAAAGTACGCTCCATGCTAAAGAAAGAATTGCGCTTAAAGTATAAAAACGACCGAAAAAAACTCACGTTCGATGAAATCCAGCTGATGAGCCTGGAAATTGCCAATCTCTGTTTATCGTTGCCCGTTTGGGACAAAACCTATTTCCATTTGTTTTTACCGATTGAAGAACAGAAAGAAATCAATACCGAATACCTGTTGCAGATACTGGCCGGAAGGGACAAGGAAGTAGTTATTTCCAAAGCCGATTTCAATACTCGCAAAATGACACATTTCCTATTGACCGACAATACGAAAATCAAAAACAACGACTACGGCATTCCGGAACCTGTTGATGGTCTAGAAGTGCCTTCCCCGAAAATCGATGTGGTATTCGTACCCTTGTTGGCTTACGATAAAACAGGCCACCGTGTAGGCTATGGCAAAGGTTTTTACGATACGTTTTTAGCCGAATGCAAACCGGAGGTGATTAAAATAGGGCTTTCCTATTTCGATCCGGAAGCAACCATTGAAGACATCGCCGAAAACGACATCCGATTAAATTATTGCGTAACTCCCGAAGGAATTTTTGAATTTAAACTTTAAAAAAGTATATTCGTATAACCAAAAACAGAAACTACTATGGGAACATTACAAAAAATAAGAATCGCAGGTTTTGCATTACTAGTCGTAACTGCTGTTTCTTTTACAAGCTGCAGAGCAAGAGCTGGTGTTAGCGTGGGCGTTGGAGGCTCCTCAAGCAGAACTGCTCCTAAATCCAAACCGCTTCCTCCGGGACAGGCCAAAAAAATATACGGCGGGAAAAGCGCCAAAAAATATGCCCCTGGGCAGCAAAACAAACAATAATAAAAAAGACCGCTTTCGCGGTCTTTTTTATTTATAACTTATTTTCCAAAGGCTTTCTTATTAAAAACAATCAGTATGCCTACTCCAGTGGAAATGGCCACATCGGCTATGTTAAAAATCGCGTTGAAAAACGTAAAGCGCTGTCCACCCCAGATTGGAAACCAGGAAGGGAATTGGCCGTCTTCGATAATCGGGAAATAAAACATGTCTACCACTTTTCCGTGGAACCAATGCCCGTAAGGCTCTTCACTAAACAAAGTAGCTACCTGACCGTAACTGTCGTTGAAAATTCTTCCGTAAAACACCGAATCGATAATATTCCCAACCGCTCCGGCTAAAATCAAAGCTACCGCCACAATCAGGAAATTGGAGGAGTGTTTTCGCACGGCATCGTACAACCAATAGGCAATACCACCCACAGCCACAATTCTGAAGGTCGTTAAAAGAAGTTTTCCAAAAGCTCCGGGGATTTCAGCACCCCAGGCCATACCTGAATTCTCAATGAAATGAATACGGAACCAACTGAATACAGGAAATTCTCCATCGAGTTCAAAAGTGGTTTTGATGTATATTTTGGAAATCTGGTCAATTACCAGAATCAGGATAACCAGTAAATAGGCTTTCTTTAACGACATTTTGCTGAATTTGAAAACAAAAGTAAACTATTTATGTAAAATAAAAAACGCTCCATCAGGAGCGTTTAGTAAATTTTTGAAAAGATTAACGTTGCAGGTTCTTGGCTTCGATGCTCATGGTTGCATGAGGAACCAGTTTCAATCTTTCTTTATTGATAAGTTTTCCTGTTACTTTACAGATTCCATAGGTCTTATTCTCGATACGGATCAAAGCATTTTTCAGATCTCGGATGAATTTCTCCTGACGAATGGCAAGCTGCGAGTTGGCTTCTTTACTCATGGTTTCACTTCCCTCTTCGAATGCTTTAAACGTTGGTGATGTATCGTCAGTTCCGTTGTTTAAGTCGTTCAGGTAAGCGCTCTTAATTAAGTCCAAATCATTTTTCGCTTTCTCCAGTTTCTTCTGAATCAATTCTTTGAATTCCGCTAAATCCGCGTCGGAATATCTTATTTGTTCATCCACCATAACTTCTTCATTTTGAAATTAATATTCTTGTTTTAAGGTCGTCAAATTCAATTTCCGTACCATTTTCGATACGTTCTGTGAAAACAAGTTCTTCCGTTAAGGTTTCCGATTTAATGTATGCTTCGTTATCGTTAACGGCCTCTTGTATGATACCGTCTCTTTGCATAGTTACTTTAATCTTGTCCGTCACTTCAAAACCTGAATCTTTGCGGATGTTCTGAATTCGGTTGACCAATTCGCGGGCGATGCCTTCTTTTCGTAAAGCATCGGTTATCGTGATGTCTAATGCCACTGTTATGCCTCCGGAATTCGCTACCAACCAACCTTCAATATCCTGCGAAGATATCTCCACATCTTCAGTTGTTAAAGTAATACTATTTCCTGAAATAACAATGTTTATTTCGCCTTCTCTTTCTAATTTATTTATCTCCTCCTGACCGAAGTTCTGTATCTCTTTGGAAATCAGTCCCATGTCTTTACCGAAGCGGGGTCCCAAGGTTTTGAAATTCGGTTTGATTTGTTTTACCAACACGCCCGAAGCATCGTCCAGCAACTCTACTTCTTTCACGTTTACTTCTGCTTTAATAAGGTCTGAAACGGCTTCGATCTCAGCACGTTGTACTTCGTCAAGTACCGGAATCATTACCTTTTGCAGCGGTTGACGCACTTTTATCATCTCTTTCTTACGAAGTGACAATACCAGCGACGAAACCGTTTGCGCCTTCAACATTTTGCTTTCCAGTGACTTATCAACAAAATTGTCAACAAAAACCGGGAATTTCGCCAAATGCACACTTTCGAAATTTTCCTTACCAGTAGCGGCGTTCAGGTCTTTATACAGTCTGTCCGTAAAGAACGGAGCGATAGGCGCCGATAATTTCACTACTGTTTCAAGACACGTATACAACGTCTGATAAGCGGCAATCTTGTCGGTTCCGTACTCGCCTTTCCAGAATCTTCTGCGGCACAAACGCACGTACCAGTTGCTCAGATTTTCCTGTACGAAATCGGAAATAGCACGGGCAGCTTTTGTAGGTTCGTAATCCTCATACGCTTCATCCACTAATTTTATTAACGTATGCAATTCCGACAAAATCCAACGGTCGATTTCCGGTCTTTCGTTCAGCGGCACTTCCGCTTCACTATAAGAAAATCCGTCGATGTTAGCATATAACGCAAAGAACGAGTAGGTATTATATAAAGTACCGAAGAATTTTCTTCTTACTTCCGCTACGCCTTCAATATCAAATTTTAAGTTGTCCCATGGGTTAGCGTTGGCAATCATGTACCAGCGTGTCGCATCCGGCCCGTATTCTTTCAAAGTCTCGAACGGATCCACCGCATTTCCTAGGCGTTTGGACATTTTCTGACCGTTTTTATCCAGTACCAAACCATTGGAAACTACGTTTTTATAGGCCACCTGATCGAAAACCAACGTTCCGATCGCGTGTAAAGTATAAAACCAACCTCTGGTCTGATCTACTCCTTCCGCGATAAAATCAGCAGGGAAAGATTTTTTACCATCGATTAATTCTCTATTTTCAAATGGATAATGCCATTGCGCATACGGCATCGCACCCGAATCGAACCAAACGTCGATCAGGTCGGTTTCGCGCTTCATCGGTTTTCCGGATGCTGAAACCAAAACGATGCTGTCCACTACATTTTTATGCAGATCCACTAAATCGTAATTCGACTCCTCCATGTTTCCGATCACGAAGCCTTTGAATGGGTTTTCGCTCATGAAACCGGCTGCAATCGCTTTTTCAATTTCGTTGTACAGTTCTTCCACCGAGCCGATACAAACGGTTTCCGTTCCTTCGTCTGTTCGCCATAGCGGTAACGGGATACCCCAATATCTTGAACGGGATAAGTTCCAATCGTTGGCATTATTCAGCCAATTCCCGAAACGGCCTTCTCCGGTTGCTTTCGGCTTCCAGTTGATAGTTTCGTTCAGGTCGAACATACGGTCTTTCACTTCGGTTACCTTGATAAACCAGGAATCCAAAGGATAGTACAAAATTGGTTTGTCCGTTCTCCAGCAGTGCGGATAGGTGTGGACATATTTTTCAACCTTAAAGGCTTTGTTTTCTTCTTTTAACTGGATCGCTATTTCAACATCAACGGATTTCTCCGGCGCTTCGCCATCGTTGTAGTATTCGTTTTTAACGTACTTCCCGCCAAAATCCCCTAGTTGTGCTACAAATCTTCCTTGTAAATCCACCAAAGGAACAGGGTTTCCGTTTTCATCCAACACTAACATTGGCGGCACTTCCGGGGTAGCTTCTTTGGCTACTTTCGCATCATCGGCACCAAAAGTCGGTGCAGTATGTACGATACCGGTACCGTCTTCCGTAGTAACGAAATCGCCCGAAATTACACGGAACGCATTCTCAGGATTCTGATAAGGCAACGCCCAAGGCAACAATTGTTCGTATTGAATCCCTACCAAATCAACACCTTTACATTCCGCTATGATTTCGAAAGGGATTTTTTTGTCGCCTTCTTTAAAATTCTCAAAATCGGATGCTTCACTGGTCTCGAAATAATTTTTAGACAATTGCTTTCCAACCAAATTCTTCGCCAAGATGATGTTAATCGGACGGAAGGTGTATTGGTTAAAGGTTTTCACCAAAACATATTCGATTCTTGGACCAACGGTCAACGCCGTATTACTTGGCAACGTCCACGGGGTCGTCGTCCAGGCCAGGAAATGAATTTCATCCAATTCCAATCTTTCAAACTTATACTGTTTTAAATTATTATGCGTGATGTAATCGTAAAATTTGGCAAACGTCAGTTTTCTTTGATCATCTAAAACTTTGAACTGCGCCACGATAGTTGTATCGGTCACATCGCGGTAAGAGCCCGGCTGGTTCACTTCGTGCGAAGACAATCCGGTACCCGCTTTTGGCGAATATGGCTGAATGGTGTAGCCTTTGTATAATAAATCTTTATTGTAAATCTGTTTCAAGAGCCACCAAACCGATTCCATGTATTTGGATTTGTAGGTCACATACGGATCTTCCATATCCACCCAATACCCCATTTTTTCGGTCAGGTCATTCCACACGTCGGTGTAGCGCATTACGGTTCGTTTACACGCTTCGTTGTATTCGGTCACGGAAATGGTTTTACCGATATCTTCTTTGGTGATGCCCAATTCTTTTTCGGTACCCAACTCCACAGGCAAGCCATGGGTATCCCAACCCGCTTTACGTTTTACCTGATAGCCTTTTTGAGTTTTATAACGACAAAAAATATCTTTAATCGCACGTGCCATCACGTGGTGAATACCCGGCAAACCGTTCGCTGAAGGCGGACCTTCAAAAAACACATACGGGGTCGCGCCCTCACGGGACGTTACACTTTGCTCAAAGACGTTTTGTTTTTTCCAGAAATCAAGCACTTCAGAAGCCACGGTTGGCAAATCAAGTCCTTTGTATTCAGTGAATTTTGTACTCATTTTGTCGTTTTCTAAAATCAATGCGCGAAAGTACTAAATTTTGAACAATTCTACGTTAATACTAACATAAAATGCGCATCATAAGCCGCATCTATTCCGCTAAAAAACAAACCTTTTGCACAAATAACCAACGTCTTTTTCAAAATCAGGTATTTTTACGGGTCTGTGTTTGGTTCCGGATTAGCAATTTTGGCTTAAATTCTAAAAAAAGACAACATGAGCCATTTGACCCTAACCTCCAAAAGCCTTTTTTACGGCTGTCTGATACTTACCCTGCTTGCTTCCTGCAAAAAAGAAGAAGCAAAAGAAGGGAATAAAAAAGAAACCGCTGCAGCTTACAACAAAAGTGATGGCACCGGCTGTTCCCCAACCTGGTTCCCACATTCCCAAACCCCTGCCCCGCTAGAAGGCAAAGGCAGTCCGTTTGACACGACTTCCACCACCAACGAGATTTTCCATCAGTGGTCATGGCAGAAATTTTTATGGCTGACCAAACCGCAAGCCAACAACATGCCACTGTTTTTGAACGAGCTGACACAGGTTTCCGATGCTTTGATCCCCGTTGCCAAACAAACCGGAGCTTCTATCGTACTGACCGATACCGAACAGGCGGGTTCGAACGGTGTTTTAAAAGTAAATCCGGTTTACGGCGGCACCAATCAGATTGCTAAAGATTTTACGGTGTATTACTCCATCCATTCCAACGATGTGATGATAAAAGCGGCCAAAATCTTTAAAGACAGCCTGAACAGCGGAAAACTGAGCGCCAACAATTTAAAAACCTTCCCGGTGGGTTCACTGGAACTGAAAGTTTCTTGGGTAGACGCGAACACCATCCGAGCGGACAAACAAAAGAATTTTTACATCACAGATGCTTCCGTAAGTGCAGACGGCAAAACGTTTCAAAAAAAGAAAATGGCCTTATTAGGAATGCATGTCGTGGGCGTGGTAATCAACCATCCTGAATTTATCTGGGCTACGTTCCAACATAATGATTTAGCACCGGTGTATGACTGGAAAACCAATCAGGCCTTTTCTGCAGAAGATAAATTATTGTACAGCAAAGGAACCACCACCGGACTGGACGGCATCACCTGGGTAAAAAATTCCGGACCAAAACAACCGCTAAAAGCTTATGATTTATTCCAATTTGGGGTTCCGAAAACCGCTGGCGACCAATACATGGAAACCTGCCAGATGGAGCCTGAAAACTTTGACAACATAAAAGCGATAAATGAATGTGTGGCCTCAAAACTGGACGATGTATGGAACAATTATTTCTACAACGGTTCCATCTGGATCAATACCGACGGGATGACACCGCAACAACAAGCGCAGACGGTTGTGAATTTAGGATTCAACATCGGGAACGCCACTAAAGGCTCCAGTGCCCGTGGTTCGTTAAACAATGCCAACATCACCATGGAAACCTATACACAAACCTTTGAAAGCAGCATTTCCAGCATCAACGCTTCGAATCTGACCAACTGTTTCTCATGCCACAATGCGGTGAGTTTTTCATCCGGAAACCCGAAATCCCCGCTTTATATCAGCCATGTATTTGATGCTTATATCCAGAGCAGTCAGGGCAAATCAAGAACAGACATCAATCGCATGAAAGACAAAGAACATCTTTTGCGTTTCATACAGAAAACCTTAAAATAAAAAAGTTTGATTACTCATAAGCGTCATGTCATACACATGGCGCTTTTTTTTAAAATATACTTACGAAAACACTTCCTTTAGCACGTCCAGCGATTTCGGCATTTTAAAACCGTCAAGATGGACGGCATAATACTTCAAAAGGATTTTTAACAGGATTTGACGTTCGGTACCGGCGAAGATTTTCTGTTCGGAATCGAATTTCAGGCCGATGAGTTTTTTAAACAAAAAAGTTTCCTGTTCCGAAAGGCAGCTCATGGCATGAAATTGCGAAAACACCCCTTCATTTACTTCGAAGAAAGGTAGATCGATTTCGGAAACATCGGGGTAAAACCCTAAAAATTTGGTAATTTCCAGCAATAAGATCAAATGAAAATTCGCCGTTTCCTCGTGGTTATCCAGCCACAACAGTGCCGTTTCCAGAAAAGTGAACAACTCCTGGTTCTTGTCTTCCTCCCGGATGCTGTGGTGCAACACTTCGGATAAAAAAATGACAATCGTACTTTTAACCACATCAAGGTTGATCGAATGATAAGGTGTCGCCAGTCGGACTTCCTTAAAATGTTCTAAAGTGCCTTTATTTTTATGATTGGCTTCAATCTCCAAAAGGGAAAGCGGCTGGAAATAAGCAATTTTCTGATTGGATTTCCGGGAAGAAAAAGCGCTCGGTACAAAATACGATTTCAGCCCGTCGGACTCGGTAAAACATTTAACAATCAGTGATTTTTCCTGATATTTTATCGCACTTAAAACAATAGCTTTAGTTTTAATCAGCATTTCATCACTTATAAATTACAAATCAACAGAAGTCGTTAAAAGACAACAACTCAAATAACCAAATCTTCACACGAGCGTTAGCGAACTAACGAAGTAAACAACCGAATTCCCAATTACCTCACAATCATTACTTTTTTTACGGCGGTTTGCGTCGAATCCTCCGAGGCGATGAAAATCATGTATACACCGGAAGCTACTTTGTGTTTCCCAAAAGTTCTGGTATCCCATTCAATGGTTCCGCCTTCCGAAGTGGTTTCGTAGACCAGATTCCCTTCGATGTCTGTGATTTTAACATTCGCATCATCAATCAGGCCACTTATTTTAACCGTGCCTTCATAGCCCGGACGTACCGGATTCGGATAGACAAAAACATGGCTTAAATCGTCGGCCGGCTTGGTGGAAACACCTTTGAACGAAACCATACCTCTATCGGTAGCAAAAAACACTTCTCCGGTTGCGCCGTCAATTTCGATATCGTTGATGTTATTGCTTGGCAACGGTGAGTTTTCCATGGTAAAATGGTAGACCGTTTCCTGTCCGTTACCGGAAACAAGGAATACTCCGGCTTCGGCTATGGCAACCCATTTACGGTTAGCCCCATCGACTGCTATATCCCAGATACTTTGCTGGTAAAAAAGCTCCTGTGCCAAACCATCCTCTTCAATAATAATTGAATTCGCCTCCAAAGCATCTTCCGTAACAAACCTGTCAACACTTGGCAGCACTCTCAATCCGTCGAAAGTCCCGATCCAAAGCTGGTTATTGTTATCAATGGCCAGACATCTCACATCATTAATAGGAAGATTACCGTTTCCATCCCCTTCTTTAAGCAGAATAAATTTATTCCCAAGGGTTTCATTGAAGGCTATGATTCCGTTGTAGGTTGACGGTATCCATTTGGTATTGTTCCGATCCACTACCATGGAAGCATAACTGTCATCGACCGGAGAAGTCGTAACATTTTCCAGGGTATAGGATTGCCAGTTACCGTCCGATTTCATGACTTTAATCGCTTTCTTGACACGGCTAACGGTCATCCAAAGGTTGTTGTTCTTGTCAAAGGCAGGCCCGTTAACGCGAACATCCACACAGGTTGGACAGGCAGGGTCTACCAACGACTCCAAGCCGTTCGGCCCGGTATTGGACTGGTTGAACAATTGAACCGTATCCGGTTGTTCTATTTTAAGCAGTCCCGAATAAAAGGAACTCACAAAAACCTGATTGTTATTATTGGGATTGACCGTAATTCTTGAAAGGGATTTCGCCCCGAATAAATCTTCATAAGGAATCGCCGTCCATCCTTGTTCTTCCGAATACTTACTGATTTCAAATGCATCCAACGGATAAGGGTTGTATTCCTTGGAATAATCCCCATACACCGCCCAAAGGAAATCCGAAGCTTTTTTAACACTGAAAATGTTGTTCCTAAACGGCCCGTTAGGCGTATTGTTTTCAAAAAGCGTAGTATTCCCGATGGTAGTACCAAACATTCCTTTATCAAAAGTCCCGATAAAAATTTTATCGTTTATTGCTGTGGCACAGGTAAAGGTAACGTTCATATCCGGTATTTGGGTAATATGTGCCAGTTGCAGGAAATTTTCATTAAACACATAAACATGGTTGTTTGAAGTTGCTATCAACCTATTGTTATAGGCTTCGAAATCAACATTTACCTGCCCGACATTTAACAGTTCCTGAAAAGAGGTTCCGTTATGCCTGTAAATCTTGAAATCTACATTTGAGGCCACCAGCGTACCGGAAAACGTTTCGATGCCGTTCCAATAGCCGCCGTCAAAAACCGTCCATTGTGAAAAATCCACCAGATTAGGATTGGTCACTTCAGCTCTGCGGATGCCATGGTAACGGGTCACTGCATAAATATAATTATTAAAAACCGTCGTTTGCAATACTTCCACCTCTTCTCCTGCCGGTCCGATAAAAAAAGTATCTCCAAATTGGTTGATGCTTAAATCGAAAACACAAAGCCCAAAATCACAGGACAAATAAACCTTTCCGTTGTGTTCGTAGATGTCATTGATTTTTTTCTTGTTAGGCGGAATCGAAGGTTTGTTGACGATATCTATTACATTCAGCACCGAACCGTCGTTCTCATCAACCACCAAAAGCAGACCGTTGTTGTTCCCCACTAAGGTTTTATTAAAGGCTTCGCTGTGGTGCATCGCCGTAATGACTTCGGCTTTAAAACCGTCTATGGAAGTTGTAGTCTTGATTTCGTTCGTACTCAGATGTTTTGAGAACAAAGCGTTGTCTGCCGCAGCAAAAACACGTTCAGCAGAGGGTGAAAGATCTTTTATACTATTATAGGAAAGATAACTTTTCCAAAGCTGTTCCTGCTGTGCGCCACAGTGAATACCAAATAAGGCTATCAGAAAAAAAGCTAGGTTCTTCTTCATTAGAGTTGCTGATTTTTTACAAATATAAAGTAAAACGCAAATATTTTGCTTTTTGTATTTAACACATTGCTTTTCCCTGAATCCTATAAGGGAAAACTGAATTTAATTTTTTTATAACACGTATTTTTTTCTTTTTTTTTTTTAAGTGTAGTATGTTTTTATATATTTGTCGGGAATTGACCTAAAAAGAGTAAAAATGCCCAAAAAAATCCTAATACTCCTGTTAGCCCTTGTAGCACAGAGCGGTTTAATGAGAGCTCAGTTTGGTTTCTCACACGAAGTCGGTGCTATCGCCGGCCCTGTTATGTTTATGTCGGATTACGGTGAGCGATATGATTTCAAAACCAATAGCGGAAACACAGGTTATGGGATAGGATTAATCCACTATCTTAACTTTTCCTACAGAGCCGAGTGTAACTGTTATACGCCTGAAACGTATTTCAACGACCATTTTAAATTAAGAACCGAGCTTTCTTATACCAAAACAAATTTACAGCATTTTGGAGAATGGGTAGATGCTAAAAGAACAGGTCCAACAGCCAATCAGTTACGAGCGATGCGTGGTGTTGCTTCTGTAACCGATATCGGTATGCAGTTGGAATACTATCCGTTAAGCATCAGAGATTTCACCTCAACTATTGGTTCTTTCGGACCATTCGTTAGCTTAGGTGCGCACTATTCTTACTATACACCGGAATCCTATTCGAAATTAGGCCGATTGGATCAGCCTGGGGTTTTACCTGTAAAATATATCGGAGGTGTTTCTAACGACAGCGGTAGTACATGGTCTGTAGTATCGAGTGTTGGTACCCGTTATAAATTAACCGAATTATCCGATTTAATGATTGACTTGCGTTGGCAGTATTACTTCTCTAACTGGGTTGACGGTTTGAACCCGGATCCTAAAGTTTGGGAAGAAAACAAATCCAATGACTGGTTGGTTTGGTTAAACTTCGGTTATATCTACTACTTAGATTAGTCTTTTATTTTAGCTATAAAAAAACCCGTCTCGTTTGTAAACGAGACGGGTTTTCTTTTTATGACTATTACGCTAAGGCTTGTTTTAAATCTTCTAGAATATCCTCTGCATCTTCAACCCCAACACTCAAACGCACCAAATCGTCCGTAATTCCTATTTCTTTACGTTTGTCTTCCGGAATCGAAGCATGCGTCATTAAAGCCGGGTGGTTCGCTAAAGATTCCACACCACCAAGAGACTCCGCTAAGGTGAACACCTGCACTTTTTCCAAAAAGCTGATAGCATCCTGCTTTGCTCCTGATTTAAAGGTAAAAGTCACCATTCCACCAAAACCGCCAGTCATTTGCTTTTTCGCAATTTCATAAAAAGGATGATTTTCAAGTCCCGGATAGTATACTTTATCCACTTTCGGATGGTTTTTTAAGAACTCGGCCACTTTTGCACCATTTTCACAATGTCTTTGCACACGCAGGTGAAGTGTTTTGATTCCGCGCAACACCAAAAAACTGTCCATTGGCCCTAAAGTGCCACCTGTTGCAAATTGTTTAAAGTGTAATTCATCGCCTAAAGCCTGGTCTTTAATAACCAATGCTCCTGCAATCACATCACTGTGTCCGCCCAAATATTTGGTTGCAGAGTGCATTACGATATCCGCCCCTAAATCCAATGGTTTTTGCAAATAGGGCGTTGCAAAAGTATTGTCAACCGCAAATAAAATATTGTGTTTTTTGGTGATTTTGGCAATTTCGGCAATATCGGCCAGTTTCATTAACGGGTTAGTCGGGGTTTCCACCCAAACCAATTTAGTATTCTCGTTGATCAGCTTCTGAAAACCGTCCAAATCGTTCATGTCCACAAAATGAAACTTGATGCCGCTGTCTTTGTACAAACGGGTAAACAAACGGTACGTTCCGCCGTACAAATCGTCCATGGCAATGATTTCATCTCCGGCTTTAAAAAGACGCAACAAACAGTCGGTTGCCGCCAAACCGGAAGCAAAAGCCAGTCCGCGTGCTCCGTTTTCTATAGAAGCCAAAGCATCCTCAAGAGCCTGACGAGTCGGATTTGCCGCTCGGCTGTATTCGTATTCTCCCACAGGCTGTCCCGGTGAAACTTGAGCAAAAGTGGACGTCTGAAAAACTGGAGGCATAACCGCTCCCGTTATTTTCTCATGATGTTGGCCACCATGTATTACTTTAGTATTGAATTTCATACTTATTATTTTAGCGTGTAAAAGTAAGGCATATTTCAGGATTATAAAAACTTGCTGATCCGCATCATAATCCCGGTGTGTACGCCTTCATGGTAATTATTGAACTCCATGGCCTCCTGAGCATTTCGGATGTGGAATCCGGACATCGTGGTAAAGGCATTGTACTGTTTAAAAACATCGGAAGCAAAATCCTTCTGGGTTTGCTCCAAAGTCGAAAAAAGCAATCCTTTGATTTGTGTCACTTCTTCTTGGGAAACAGTACCTTCCGGTTTAGTACCTTTTTTGAATTTCTCCACCATTTCCGGGGAAACCATCATCGGCAAACCTGATAAATTGTACACCAACATCTGTTGTACCACTACCATATGGCCAATGTTCCAGATCAGGTTATTGCTGTAGCCTTCCGGAATCGTATTTAATTGTTCTAATGAATAATTGTCAAGAAATTTAAGCAGGATGTTTCTGCTGGATAAGGTAATGTCAAAAGTAGTCTGCATAGTTTGGTTAAATATTTAGAGTAAAACAAAATCATCGGTTTTCGGAAAAGCGTGCATCACATCCTTTGCAATTTCGGGTGTTGGACTGGCTAGTTTTCGCAAACGGACATCCATCCAGGCGCCATCCACACTCAATACGGCACAAAGCTCCTCCTTTTGGTTTCTCAGTTCATGCACAATGGTCCAGCGCGAAGCATCGTCCTTCATTTTCCCGATTTTAGTACTAATGGTTATCGTATCACCCAAATGAATCTCTCTCCGGAATATACATTCTTCGCGAAACAGGACGGGCCCGAAATGCTGTTGCTGCATTACTTTCAACGTCAGGCCCTGCTGTTCTAAAACTTCGATACGGTGTTGGGCACCAAAATCGTAATAAGCACTGTGGCGCATGTGAAAATTCGGGTCAAGATCCGACCATCGGATCGAAATAGTCTTGGTAAAAACGCTCATCTTAATAATGTTTACCCAAAAATAACGAGAATATTCCGGGTGACTATTTCCGCCCGGAAGAAATTAAAACTATTTTAACTAAAAGCGTATGTTTGCATTTCAAATTGAAACTTAAAATACCATGAATAAAATATATTATCTAGCTTCCTGCGATACGTGTCGAAAAATAATCAAATCGTTACCCAACTCCAATCGTTTGGTTTTTCAGGACATTCGTCAGGATCCGATTACACCCGAACAATTGGAGGAAATGTACCAGCTTTCAGGAAGTTACGAAGCCCTTTTCAGCAAAAAAGCGCAACTATACAAATCAATGGATCTGAAAAACAAGAACCTGACAGAACCCGATTTTAAAAAATACATTTTGGAACATTATACCTTTCTGAGCCGACCGGTCTTTATTATCGACGGTAAAATCTACATCGGAAACAACCAAAAAAACATTAATGAAGTAATATCCGTTTTAAGCTGATGAAAGCCCGCACCTATGCCCTGATGGCCGCCTGGACCGTAGCCCTGATCTATGGTGTAACCTTTACGATCGCCAAAGACGTAATGCCGAAACACATCGACGCCTTCGGGTTTATTTTCCTTCGTGTGGGCGGCTCGATGCTGCTTTTTTGGCTGTCGTCCCTTTTTGTGAAAACTGAAAAAATAGAAAGGAAAGACTTTCCGAGAATATTGGCCGCAGCTTTTTTTGGAGTAGCCTTTAACATGCTTACGTTTTTCAAAGGTTTGAGTTATACCTCACCGATTATGGGAGCTGTTTTAATGGTTACCACACCGATGATTGTTTTGGTTTTATCCGCCATCATCATGAAAGAACGGATGAAAAAAAGAAAAGTACTGGGCATCCTCTTGGGGCTGGCCGGAACGGTGACTTTAATTTTATACGGAAAATCAACAATCAACGCACCGAACGCGAGTTTAGGTAACTTATTGGTGTTCGTAAACGCGCTTTCCTATGGTTTCTACCTGATTTTAGTCAAAAAACTGATGGACAAATACAACGCCTTTTCCTTTGTAAAATGGATTTACCTTTTCGGTTTCCTGATGGTGATCCCATTCGGCTGGGGTGAATTCCAGGCCGTGGATTGGCACAGCGTCCCAACTTCTGCCCTACTGAAAATCGGGTTTGTGGTGGTATTTTCGACCTTCCTTACCTATTTGCTAAACCTGTTGTCCATGCGCGAACTGAAACCAACCACAGTAGCGGTGTTCATTTACTTACAACCGCTTTTCGCTTCCATTTTTGCCATAGGATTAGGAAAAGACGAACCGAGTTGGGTGAAATTAGGCTCTACTTTGCTTATCTTTATTGGTGTGTATCTTGTTACCCAGAAGAAAACAGAAAAAGAACCGGTTTAACCTAAAAATCTTCAGCGCTTAAAATGAAAAAAACATCCTTTTTACAAGTACTGATTTTGTTTTTCGCAACCACGCTGACGGCTCAGCATGACGAGCACCAACGTTATGTTCCCGATCCCAACCCTGAAATCCAGCAACGCCTGGAAGAATGGAAAGACCTGAAATTCGGTTTGCTGATGCATTGGGGGCCTTATAGCCAATGGGGCATCGTCGAGAGCTGGAGCATTTGTCCGGAAGATTTGAGCTGGGCCGCCGAAGGCCGAAAAAAAGGGCAATCGGACGATGATTATTTCACCTATCTAAAAAAATACGAAAACCTTAAAACCACTTTCAACCCTACGAAATTTTCACCGGAAAAATGGGCCGTAGCCGCCAAGAAAGCGGGAATGAAATATGTGGTTTTCACGACCAAGCACCACGATGGATTCTCCATGTTCGACACCCGGTTTTCAGACTATAAAATCACGGACAAAGAAGTACCTTTTTCTAAAAATCCGCGAAGCAATGTGACCAAAGAAATTTTCAGCACGTTCAGAAACGAAGGCTTCTGGATTGGCGCCTATTTCTCCAAACCCGACTGGCACAGCGACTTTTACTGGTGGAAGAAATTCCCGCCTTCAGACCGAAACCCGAATTATTCGATTCAAAAGCATCCCGATCAATGGGAAAAATTCAAAGCATTCACACACAATCAAATCGGTGAACTTACCGGCGGCGACTATGGTAAAATCGACATATTATGGTTAGACGGCGGCTGGGTTCGAAAAACCACCGAGGAGGAAATCAAGCAAAAACTCCTTGAAGTGTACGAAGACTCCCGATGGGCGCGCAATCCGCAAAATCAGGACATCGATATGGCCACACTGGTAAAAAACGCCAGAGAAAAGCAGCCCAAACTTATCGTCGTGGACCGGGCGGTGGTAGGACCTCATCAAAATTATTTAACCCCGGAACAAAAAATACCCGAAAAAGGCCTTCCCTATCCCTGGGAAACCTGCATGACTATGGGTGACAGCTGGAGTTACACTCCAAACGACCGTTACAAATCCTCTGAAGAACTGATCGAAAAATTAGTCGATGTGGTAAGCAAAGGCGGTAATTTTCTGTTGAACATCGGCCCTACTCCTGAAGGCGAATTTGCTCCGGAAGCCTATGACCGACTGACTGAAATAGGGAAATGGATGGCAACCAACAGCCCGGCGATTTACAACACAAAAATGTATACCTCTTTTGAAGAAGGAAAGAGCATCCGTTATACCCAAAGCAAAAACGGAAAAACCCGTTACATCTTTTTATTCGATTATCCGCAAGACGGAAAAACGGTGTTGACAAAAATCGTTACTTCCAAAAAGACTGTGATTTCTTTGTTGGGTAGCAGTCAAAAATTAAAATGGAAAACCACTTCGGATAAAAAACTGGAAATCAAGCTTCCCATGAGTTTAAAAAACACCGGCAATTATGTTTGGGTACTCAAAGTGGAAGACTAAGTTTTCCGTCTGGAAAAACTCTCCTTTGAAGGCAAATCACCCGGAATAAATTCTTTTCTTTATCTTTGATGACTATTTTCAAAAAAGCGTATGATACAATCGATGACCGGTTTCGGAAAAGCGACACTGCAGTTGGCTACCAAAAAAGTTACAGTAGAAGTTAAATCGTTAAACAGCAAAGGACTGGATCTGAACGTCCGTATGCCTTCCGTGTACCGCGAGATGGAGTTGGGACTGCGCAATCAGATTTCCCAAAGTCTGGAAAGAGGTAAAGTCGATTTTTCATTATACGTGGAAATCACCGGCGAAGAAACCACTTCAAAAGTAAATGCTCCCATCGTAAAAGGTTACATTGCCCAAATGCGCGCCATCCTGCCGGAAGCTGATGCCACCGAACTGATGAAAATGGCCGTACGTATGCCCGATGCCTTGAAAACAGAGCGTGACGAAATCGACGAAAACGAATGGAAACAGATTCAGACCACGATCAATGAGGCTTTGACGAACATCAACCAGTTCCGTAAAGACGAAGGGCTTTCGCTGGAGAACGAATTTCAACTGCGTATTGCCAACATCCGTTCGTTTATGCAACAGGCGCTGGCACTGGATCCGGAACGCATCGAAAACATCAAAAACAAACTGCAGACCGCAATCGAGGAACTGAAAGTGAATGTGGACGAAAACCGCTTCGAACAGGAACTGATCTATTATCTTGAAAAACTGGATATCACCGAAGAAAAAGTGCGCTTAACCAACCATTTGGATTATTTTCTGGAAACCTTAGCCGGAAAAGAAGCCAACGGACGAAAATTAGGTTTCATCACTCAGGAAATGGGCCGTGAAATCAACACCATGGGTTCCAAATCCAACCATGCCGGAATGCAGAAACTGGTGGTGCAGATGAAAGACGAACTGGAAAAAATCAAAGAACAGGTTTTAAACGTTTTATAAAGCTATACGCTAAAGGCAATTACAACAACAGCGCTTAAAGCATATTGCTTACAGCCTAAAGCAACACATAATGAATAAAGGAAAATTAATCGTATTCTCGGCGCCGTCCGGCTCGGGAAAAACCACCATAGTAAGACATTTGTTAGGCATTGAGGAATTAAATCTCGAATTCTCCATTTCGGCGGCCACACGGGCTCCCCGCGGTGAAGAAGTAAACGGGAAAGATTACTACTTCATGTCGATTGAAGACTTCAAAAAACACATCAAAGCGGAAGATTTCGTGGAATGGGAAGAAGTATACCGCGACAATTTCTACGGTACTTTAAAAACAGAAGTGGAACGCATCTGGGCGTTGGGCAAAAATGTCATTTTCGATATTGACGTAGCCGGAGGTTTGCGCATCAAATCCAAATTCCCGGAAGAAACCTTAGCGGTTTTCGTGAAACCGCCCAGTGTGGACGAATTAAAACGCCGTCTGAAAGAACGCTCAACCGAAAGCGAAGACAAAATCAACATGCGCATTGCCAAAGCCCACGTGGAATTGGCTACGGCGCCTCAGTTTGACACCATCATCAAAAATTACGATTTGGACATAGCTAAAGAAGAAGCGTATCAGTTGGTGAAAGGTTTTGTGAATAAATGAGTAATTAGTAACCAGTGATTACTAAAAAATGAAAATCGGACTTTATTTCGGCACCTTCAACCCCATTCACATCGGGCACCTGATCATTGCCAACCATATGGCGGAGCACTCCGATCTGGATCAGATCTGGATGGTGGTTACCCCGCACAATCCGCACAAGCAGAAACAATCACTGCTGGACGATTATCACCGTTTGCACATGGTACATCTGGCCACCGAAGACTATCCGAAAATCAAACCGTCCGATATCGAATTCAAACTGCCGCAACCCAATTATACGGTAAACACCTTGGCCCATTTACAGGAAAAGCATCCTGCCTATGAATTTTGTCTGATCATGGGAGAAGACAACCTGAATTCGCTGCACAAGTGGAAAAATTACGAAGTGATTCTGCAAAACCATGATATTTATGTTTATCCGAGAGCCGCTTCCGGAGAAATTGACCAACAGTTTGTCAGCCATCCGAAAATCCATCGCATAGGCGCCCCGATTTTGGAATTGTCCTCAACGTTCATCCGCGAAAGCATCAAAAAAGGTAAAGACATCCGACCAATGCTTCCGGCCAAGGTTTGGGAATATATCGATCATAATTTATTTTATAAAAAATAACCGAATCTTTTTAGACTCGGTTATTTTTTTTATTCTTTCAGTCGGTTTCGTATGGCTTCCAACGTATGGTCGACAAGCAATTTACCGTCACGGAATACTTCTTTCAGTTCTCCCTGATTTTCTTCTGCCCAGGAAACCTGATCCGATAGTTGGTAATTACCGTCTACCAATTCGATTTTCATTAAGCCTTTTGCAGATTTCTTGGTGCCGTCGTCTGTAACCGGATCTTTAAAAATTTCCCTTCCTTTACCGTTTACTTCTCCGTAGGTCGCTTTCATGGCAAACCCAAAGGTATCTCTTGTATTGTACTGATACGTGTACGACCCGATTCCAAGCACTACATTGGTGGAGGCAAATCCTTTTTCTTTTAAACGTTCACAAATCCGGGTTGCTCGTTCCACGGTGATACTGTCTCCGTAAATTGCACCAATATGAGGAACCAGTTCTTTATAGCCTTTCGCGTTAACGGTTCCGCCAAAAACCTCCCACAACAGCTCGATCACACCTTTTCGTTCCTGTTCGGTTTTACCGTTTGGATTTCCGCAGATAATGTCTACCGGGTTACCGCTGTCAGGTCGGATAACTACTTTTCCTTCGCGGTTTGCGATTTCTGTTTTTAGACGTGGCAGATAATCCGTTAAAACCTTCCACAAATCCCAGGTGTCCGATACTATGGAAACAATCCCTTTTGGATAAACTTCCGTTATAAGACGTTTAAAGGTATCGTATTCCCCGTCTGTGGTTCCCATACACATAACAGAATGTTCCGTTGCCGCCACAGAGCCTCCAATGAGTTCTTTTTCAACATCGGCTCCGTAATACGATTCAAGATATTCGATTGCCGGAATGGTGTCGGTACCGGTGAAATTAAGCAAATGTCCCATACCGGATATAACTGCTGCCTCAATGCCTGCCATCCCTCTCATGGAAAAATCATGGCCCTGCCAGTCTACAAATTCCGGCATCGTTGAAGTTTGTTGCGCGTATTCGTCCAATACCAACCTGTATTGTTTGGCTATCGTTGCGGAAGTACAAGGCATCCAGACCACAGCCGAAAGCAGTGTTTCAAAATAATTGGTCAGCCAGAAAAATTCCGGTTTGGTATTGTACATGGTAAACATCGGCACACGTAAAGGCACCATGGAACCTTCGGGAAGTGCTTTGAACACCATCGGGATATAGCCTAAATCGTGTAAGGCTTCGATATGCGCGGTTCCCACCTTGTTTTCCCCTAAATAGTAATTAATGCGACGGGCGTATCTGTTGACTACTTCTTCTTTTGTTTTGCTGAAAAAATGGGTCTGAAAATCTTCAAGTATGTACTTTTTGATAAAATACTGAAGCCCAAAAAACACAATCTTATCAATGCTTTCTATTCTGGATTTTCGAGGGGTCCAGTTGGAATACACTAGTGTGGTATTGTCCGGATATTGTCTTCTATGGTCTACTTTATAGCCATCTGTTAATAATAGCGGGTTCATATATTTTAAGTATTACTGTTTAACGTATCTCTTACTTCCATCAAGGCAAAACCAAGCAGGTTAAGTCCCGGCCATTTTTCTGGATGGGTACTGTTTTCATCCTCGCCCGTCATTCCTATTCCCCAAATTGGATCCACAGGACTGGCTTCAACAATTACTCTATCGTTTGTAGTCAGTAAAAATTCCTTAAGTGCCGAATTTTGGCTGAACTTATGATAATTCCCTTCTCTCACGATTTCATAGCGTTTCTCCAGCCAAAGTGTTTCGTTATAATTTTTCACTTCCCGGCCTAATTTCTTAGCTTCCGCAGGCGAATTACAACTTAAAATCTTATCCAGAATTTCTGCATCATCAAACAAACTTGTTTTTTTAGCCATCATCCAATGTTCTGCCGTTTTATATTCGAGGCCTTCAACGACAAAAGGGCTTTGCCACCATTGGCTGAAACAGGTTTTGGTAATAGTTCCGTCTTTCGAGGGCTGATGTCCCCAAAAGAAAAGGAATTTACTGTTTGGGGCAATTCTGTCAACTGTATATTTCATAAGTGATGTATTATGCTGTGAATATCACTACTTTCTCTTCGAAAGCAGTATAGACTTTCTTTTGTTCTGAAGTATCGTAAACCGCAAATACGATTTTTTTAAATGCTTTGGAATACTTCTTACTGATGATTTCCATAAACCATTCGGCCACATCTGATGGATTGTTTCTGAAGACACCGCATCCCCAGGCTCCCAAAATAAGGGTTTCCACCTTTTCAAGATTAGCTATGTGAAGTACATGATCAATCCGTTTTTTAAAAACCTCCTCGATTTGTGACATTTCATCCTGTCTGTTATGCTGCAACATGGCTCCTTTATTGGGCGCTGGATAAGTGATTACGTCAGCAATAACCGCTTCTACAAAAGGATTTCCGCAGTCATCAAACCAAAAAACGGTTTTAGGACTGTAAATTAAAGTATCCGTATACAGGAACGATCTTTGGTTTCTGTTCGTATCATAAAGCGTTTTATCCTTTAGCTGTGAGGCGTACAAACTTGATGATCGCGCAAGGCTTTCCTCCTGGGCTACTGCTCCGCCCAGAAAACCTCCTCCCGGATTTTTAGCCGAAGCAAAATTCAGGACTGCTGTTTTGGAACCGGATTCTTTTACCAAAGCTTCAATGCTGGTAGCATTTGTTACAGTTATTTCAGTAATATTTTCATAATTGCTTATCGGTTTCTCTAAGATTTCATCCCAACTTTCAGGCAAAACAGTGAAAGTTTCCTTTATATTTTGTTCTATTTCACGGCTTATTTCTTTTTTTACATCCTGCTGAAGATAATACCCCTTGTCTATAATTTCAAGGGTTTTCTCAGCAATTTCTATTCTATCTTTTTTATTCATTTTTCATTTTCAATTTATGGACAATAACCCTGTCCTCATTACTATCCTTAAAAGAATTTGTGGTAAATATTTTATCAAAACACTTCAAACTATCAAAGCCTTTGTGAAAAATACCATGACTTACCGCCAGGTAGAGTTTACCGGCATTTTTTCGTTTCAATTCCTCGGCCAGACCAATAAAAGTACCACCGCCGTCGCAAATATCATCTACGATTAGACAGTCTTTGCCTTGCAAGTCTTCGGAATAGACTTTAAACCCGGACAGTTTTCCTGTTTTTACATCTCTTGACTTACTGCATTCGATTACTTCTACGCCTCCCAAAAATTCGGAAACCTTGTAAATTTTCTTCAAAGCACCGCCATCCGGGGAAACCAACAGGATTTCATTCCCGATTTGCTCCACCACTTCTTTGATAAACCCATGATTGTTTATCACAACACAGTTGTCAAGAACCGCCGGAGTTACTTCCGAATGCGGATCAAACACACACACTTTATGCAATTGCAGTGCATTGATAATATCGGCATACACTTTAACCGACAATGGTTCACCGGCCACCATAACACGGTCCTGTCGCGCTGCCGGAAAATACGGGATATAAGCATTAATTGTTTTAATACCCATTCTTCTTAGCGCATCTACTGCCAGACAAAACAGTCCAAAATCGTTAAACGAATTAACCCTGTGCGTTATGGTTACTTCTGTTGCAGACGGAATTGCGCTAAGGATTTTTATATGGGGTTCACCTCCGGAAAAAGTAAAACTTTGAAAATCGATTTCCTGTCCGTCCAAAGGTTTGAAAAAAGGATCTAAATTGAGTATCATAATTATTTTGTGTAATATATACGCAAATATAAAACAGTATTTTACAACTTCAAAATTATTTTGCGTTTTTTTTACGCAAACTTAATGTCGAAATAATACCCTTGTTTGGAAAGTTCTTTATATTTAGCGGCATTAAACCTGAAAAACTTAGCCGGGCGTCCTGATTTTGAAGCACTTACCACTTCCGTTTCTTCCAAAACCCCGAAACTTAAAATTTTCTTTCTGAAATTTCTCCGGTCAATCGGTTTGTCTAAAATGGTACTATAAAGGCTTTCCAGCTCGGAAAACAAAAAAAGTTCCTGCAAAAGATCAAACCCTATAGGCTGATAGGTAAGCTTTGCTTTCAAACGGTTAAGTGCCATTTTCAGAATCTCATTGTGATCAAAAGCCAGATTGGGCACTTCATCTATTTTCACCCAGGCAACAGCATCGGCATCCGTCGCGGCTTTGACTTCTATTTTGGAAGGATCAACCAACCCGAAATAAGAAACGGAAATTACCCTGTTCCGCGGATCCCTACTCAAATCATCTCCAAAAGTAAAAAGCTGCTCCAGGTAATTTATGGACACATTAGTCTCTTCTTTAAGCTCTCTTTTAACGGCTTCGGTCAGTGTTTCATCTTCACGCACCAATCCACCCGGCAAAGCCCAATAGGTGTTATGGGTTCCGAATTTCTGCTGAATCAACAAAACATATAACGAAGCATCACGGTACCCAAAAACAACGGCATCCACCGCAACCCTGATATTCTGAAGCATCTCCATATAGTGTAATTTTTACGCTAAAATAAAAAATATCTCTTAACATTCCTTTAAAACAATTCCGCCGGAACAATAAGTATCTTTAAACTTTCCTATATTGAACTTAAAAACGTACTTATGTTAAACTTCGAATTATACAATCCTACGAACTATGTTTTCGGCAAAAGCCAGATAGCCAAACTCACCGACCTTGTTCCGAAAAACACTAAAATTTTACTGGCATACGGCGGCGGCAGCATTTTTAAGAACGGCGTTTACGATCAGGTAAAAGCAGCACTTCATGATGTTGAAATTATCGAATTCGGCGGCATTGAACCTAATCCTCGTTATGAAACCCTGATGAAAGCCGTTGCCATCATTCGCGAACAACACATCGGTTTTATACTGGCTGTGGGTGGCGGCAGTGTGATTGACGGCGTGAAATTCCTCTCGACGGCTGTTCGTTTTGAGGGCAATCCGATGGACATTCTCCAAAAACGTCTGTTGATTAAGGATTTAAATCAGGTTATTCCGTTCGGGACCGTTTTAACTTTGCCAGCTACGGGTTCTGAAATGAATTCAGGCGCGGTGATTACCATAGACGAAACACACGAAAAATTATCGTTTGGCGGCAGTGCTCTGTTTCCGAAATTTTCGGTTTGCGACCCGACGGTGATCGAATCCTTGCCGAAACGACAAATCCAGAACGGTATCGTAGACGCATTCACCCATGTGATGGAACAATACCTCACGTATCCGACCGATGCTTTGCTTCAAGACAGAATCGCGGAAAGTATTTTACAGACCTTAGTGGAAATTGGCCCGGAGGTAGCCGAAAACCCAACCGATTATAAACTCGCCTCCAACTTTATGTGGTGCGCGACCATGGCCTTAAACGGACTGATTCAGAAAGGTGTTCCGACCGATTGGGCCACCCATATGATCGGCCACGAACTGACGGCACTTTACGAAATCGATCACGCACGTACCTTAGCCATCATCGGTCCTAATTTGTACCGCGTAATGTTTGAGACCAAAAAAGAAAAACTGGCGCAATACGGCGAGCGTGTTTTTGGGGTTCAGGGGAATTCTGTTGAGGAAAAAGCTGAGAATGCGATTGCAGAAACCGTTACCTTCTTCCACAAAATGGGCATGCTGACCCGACTTTCGGAAAACACGGAAAAATACGAGGGCACGGCAGAGTTCATTGTTAAACGATTTGAAGAAAGAGGCTGGCTGGCCATGGGAGAAAAACAAAACATCACACCGGAAAAAGTCCGTGCAATAGTGGAAATGAGTTATTAGCACAAACGCTCCTTTTGGGAGCGTTTTTTATTCTTTTATGATTTTGATTTCCTGTTCTCCCAAATCGGAAGCAATACGGCAAATATAAATACCGCTTTGTATTTGAGACAAATCCACTTCAACAGTTTGCTGCGACGTTTCTTCCGATTTTATCTTCTGCCCTAAAACATTCCAGAGCGCAAGGTTTTTTATGACTTGATTTTCTGCGGTAACAATCACTTTGTCTTTTACCGGATTCGGATACACCTTAAAGGCGGTATTATTCCAATGATGGGCTACCAATGTGGCCGTAACTTCAATGGTCAGCACAAAAGTACTGACACCGTCTGCATTAGAAGCAGTAACGGTATATTGTGCCGAAGGGGTTGGCATAGTTGGTGTCCCGGAAATTTCACCCGTGACAGGATTAAAACTTAAACCATCCGGTAAAGAAGGGGCAATACTATATCCAAACGATTTAATTTTTCTGATTTTATGGTTTCCATAATCCGAAACGTAAAGGGTATTGTTTGGCGCCACACAAATCCCGGTTGGGTTTTTAAAACTGGCACTGCTTGCCGTTCCGTCTGTGGCTCCCACGGCCCCGGTTCCGGCGAAGGTGCTTACATCTCCCGTTATGCTTATCTTTCTGATTTTGTTATTGCCTTCATCGGTAACAAAAAGTGAACCGTCTGAAGCTACAGCCACCAAAGCTGGATTGTTAAACGAAGCATTGATCCCTAAACCATCCGCAACGCCTGCCGCACCGTTTCCGGCAATGGTGGTCACTTGTCCTGAGGTATCAATTTTTCGGATGCGATGGTTACTGTAATCGGCTACATAAAGATTCCCTGCTGTATCAAGGCCCAAACCGGTAGGTCCGTTAAATTTAGCAGATGCCACAGTTCCATCCTGATAGCCGGAAGTACTGCCCGCATAAGTGGTTACGGTACCGTCGGGGGTTACCTTTCTGATTTTATGGTTGTTCCAGTCTGCTACGTATAAATTGTCCTGCGGATCAATAGCCATAGCCGCCGGATAGTAGAATTTTGCAGCCGTTCCCACTCCATCCAAATACCCTGCGGTAGAACCTGCTAAAGTAGAAACGGTCCCTGTTGGTGTTATTTTACGAATGCGGTGGTTGCTTTGGTCACTAATTAAAATATTGCCTTGAGAATCCACGATAGCTCCGTCCGGATAGCGAAAAGTAGCTACAGAAGTCGCTCCATTAGCGGCTCCGGCGGCTCCGGTTCCTGCAAGGGTGGTCACTACACCCACAGGAGTAATTTTACGGATTTTATGATTGCTCCGGTCTACTACAATAATGTCGTTTTGTCCGTTCAGGCTTACCACGGTAGGAAAATTAAAACTTGCTGAAACACTAGTTGCATCGGTACTTCCCACACTTCCGGAACCGGCTAAAGTAGACACTATAGGCTCGTTCGGTATGGTGCCTCCTGCATTATTGGGCAAAAGCGGCGTTATGGCTTGGTTTAAGGCAAAAACATTCGGAGTGGTGTACGAAATATCCGGAGCCTGCCCGAGAACAGTCACCGTAAAAAAACAAACCAGTAACACCTTGATAATCCGAATCATAAAGTTAAAAAATCAGACAAATGTAGCAAAAAAAACGAAAGGCGCTCCGAAATAAATTTCTAGAGCGCCTTCCTCACCAAAAACAAAAAATATTAACTAATCCTAACCTAACTTCTACTTTATGGCATCAGTCTTTTAGCAACTGATTTAAACCTATAACGGGCTGTCGCATGATTCATTGCCCGGTAAAATCACAATCTAATGTTAAATTTTTTAATCAGGGAATCTTGGGAATCAAATCACAAATGACTAACCAACACCTTATCCCTTATCAATGTCCCGGTCAAATAACATGCCACAGTAATCGGTAAAGTTTTCCCAATTCGGCAATTTTAAGTACTTTTGGGGTTACAAATTTGAAAATCAAGATGGGTGACACTCCAAAATTTGCAGTAATCGGTGGCGGAAGCTGGGCAACAGCTATTGCTAAAATGCTTTGCTTTAACCTACCGGAAATTGCGTGGTACATGCGAAACACTTACGCCATTGAACATATCAAAATCAACAAACACAACCCGAATTACCTTAGTTCGGTAGAATTTGACACCAAAAAACTTAAGCTTACCCAAGATATCAATGAAGCTGTGGCTTACGCCGATTATGTTATTTTTGCGATTCCTTCTGCCTTTTTAAGTACTGAATTGGAAAAACTGACCGTTAGTCTGGAAGGCAAAATCATTTTTTCGGCCATCAAGGGAATTGTTCCGGAAACCAGCTTAATTGTCGGGGAACATTTTCACAAAACGTACAATATCCCTTATGACAATATTGGTGTGATTACCGGCCCCTGTCATGCTGAAGAAGTAGCCTTGGAGCGTCTGTCCTACCTGACCATTGCCTGTGGAGATGATGAAAAAGCCAAAATCATGGCGGAAAATCTCAACAGTCATTACATCAAGACAAAAACTTCCGACGACATCATCGGGACGGAATATGCAGCCATGTTGAAAAACATCTATTCGATTGCCGCCGGGATTGCACACGGTTTAGGATACGGGGACAACTTTCAGGCTTTGCTGATGAGCAATGCCATCCGCGAGATGAAAAAATACATAAAAAAAGTGCACAAGATGAAGCGTAACATCAACGATTCGGCGTATTTGGGCGACTTATTGGTGACCGGCTATTCGATTTTTTCCCGTAACCGTATGTTTGGGAACATGATCGGAAAGGGCTACACGGTAAAATCGGCACAGATGGAAATGAGCATGGTGGCCGAAGGCTATTACGCTACCAAAAGTGCCCACAAACTGAACGAAACCTACAAAGCCAAAACCCCGATAATCGACGCGGTTTACGATGTGTTGTACGAAGGAAAAGAACCGAAAAAAGTATTCAAGAAACTTACCGAAAAGCTGGATTAAATAATTTTTGATTTTTTTTTAGAAATGATACGTTTCTGAAAAAATCATCCCGAAAATCCTTTGTGACCTTCAATGATTACAAGGGTTTGCTGCATTTTAAAACACAGTCCCTTTAAAAAACCGGTTATCGCGAAGCCTTACCGGTAAAGGGCCCACAGCGTTTCCCTTGGAGAAAAAAATAACATTTATATTAGCCAAAATAAATCAAAAAAGCCATTATGGACAACTTAATCAATCACCCCGGAATTTTAACGGTCTTTTCTATCGTCATTGTCGCGATGCTCCTTTTAGATTTGGGAGTTTTCAAAAAAAACAACCATGCGATCAGTAATCGCGAGGCCTTGATGTGGTCTACGCTTTGGATTACCCTGGCCATGGGGTTCAGTGCTGTGATTTATTATTATATGGGCGTGGAAAAATTTGCCCAGTTTCAATCGGCCTACTGGATCGAAAAAGCGCTTTCGGTGGACAACCTTTTCGTGTTCATCCTGGTATTCGGCTTTTTCAACGTACAGAAAGAACTCCATCATAAAGTATTGTTTTGGGGAATCATGGGTGCTTTAGTTTTTAGGGCCATCTTTATTTTTACCGGGGTGGAACTGATCAACCTAACCTATCTTCCTGAAATGGATGTATTTGGACATCTTGTAAAAATCAACATTATTCTTTCGATTTTTGGTATTTTCCTGATTTTTGCCGGAATCAAATCCTGGTTTTCAGAATCCGATGAAGGGGACAAAGACTTCACTAAAAGTCCCGGTGCTAAATTAGTACACCGTTTTTTTAAAGTAAGTGCGAATTATGACGGTGGAAAATTCTTTACCGTCCAAAACGGTGTAAAAATGGCCACACCTTTATTGGTGGTAGTAGCCGTAATCGAGTTTACCGACTTGATTTTTGCCGTAGACAGTATCCCGGCTATTTTTGCGATTGCCCCGAACGACCCTTTCATCTTATACACTTCGAATATTTTTGCGATTTTAGGGCTTAGGGCGCTTTATTTCCTTTTGGCCAACTTCATGCACATGTTCAGCCGTTTAAAATACGGATTGGCGCTTATTTTGGCTTTTATCGGCGTTAAAATGCTGATTGCGCCTTTCTGTCATATTTCGTCGCCGGTTTCGCTTATCATAGTGGGCAGCGTTTTAATGCTTTCGGTAGTAGCTTCGTTTGTTTTCCCGGTTAAGGAGTAATTTAATTTTTAGGATAAAATAAAAAGAGCGGTAGTACTACCGCTCTTTTTATTTGCTATTTATTTACTATTTAATCAGGATCTCATCCGTAAAAATATAAGCATCACCACCAGCACCCTGATGCCAGTCCGGCAATTTTCCGAAGTTAAACGCTTTCACTTTTACATAGCGCACAGTTGTTCCCTTAAGTTTTAAGGCAAAGGCTTTTATCTGTTCCTTGTAATCGTCAGCCGGAACGGTATTGGAAACCGATCCCACCAATTGGAAATTCACGTTGTCATTCGAAACATAGTATTCCACTTTAGTCGGCATTACAATCCAGGCACGGGTATCCTGCAGAAAACGTCCTGCAATCTCATTGATTTTCGTTTCTTTTTTCAAATCGATCACCGCTTCAAAATCCTGACCCTGATACCCTTGCCAATCGCCTTTACGCCAGTTTTCGTTGCCTAAAATGCCATCAATTAAACCTCCTGGCCCTCCAGCGTGGTATTGCTCCGAATATTTAGAAGCAATGGCAATCGCCCAATCGTTGGCTTTTTTGAAATAAGAAGCGGAAACTACATTGCTTCGTCTATCCGATTCATCAATACTGTAAGCATAAACCGTTGTTGATTCTTTAATTTTAAAAGGTTTTGAATATTTCCTGAACCTCTTACCCGCATTAAAAGAATAAAAAGCTGTGGTGCCCGGCGTGGCGACTATCGAAACCTGCAGATCTTTTTTGAAGGCTTTGCTTTCAGATTGAATTGCTGGAACAGGACTAATGTTCTCATAATTTTTTAAAGTTCGTAAGTAGTTTTCATCAAAACCAAAATTAGAATAATCATCCTGTATACTTTTTTTATTAATCACGCCATTGCTCCCATTTTCAAATTTTACATTAATTTCATTAAAAAAGGGTTCGCTTACAGTCCAATTACTAGCACGATGTGCAGGTGTAACGTTATAAATCCCCATCGAACTCAACACATACCAAGCGCTCATCTGCCCACAGTCTTCGTTTCCGATTAAACCGTCCGGTGTGTTTTTGTAAAATTCATTCAGGATGTAATGTACTTTTTCTTTAGTCTTTTCCGGTTTCCCGATATAATTGTACAAATACGCCATGTGGTGGCTCGGCTCGTTTCCGTGCGCGTATTGCCCAATCAAGCCCGTAATATCCGCCTGATCACGACCTGTAGTAGTTGTCGGCGCTGAAAACAAATCATCCAGTTTCGCTTCAAATTTTGCCGGACCGCCATGAGCAGCAATCAGCCCAGGAATATCCTGTGGCACAAAAAAGGAATACTGCCAGGAGTTCCCTTCCGTAAAGTTGTTGTTCACTTCACGTGGCTCAAAAGGACTGTCCCAACCTCCGTTTTTCTTCGGACGCATAAAACCGGTCTGACTGTCGAATAGGTTTTTCCAGCTTTGCGAACGCTTCATGAAATACTCGTAATCCTCCTTTTTATTCAGCAGATTTGCCATCTGCGCGATACACCAGTCGTCGTAGGCATATTCAAGGGTTTTGGAAACGCTTTCATGTTCATCGTCTATGGAAATGAAACCGTTCTTTTTATATGCCTCCAGTCCCAAATGGTCCAACATGGCGGAATGTTTCGCGGCTTCAAACGCTTTTTCGTAATCAAAACCTTTGATACCTTTCACCATCGCATCGGCAATTACCGAAACCGAGTGGTAGCCAATCATACAGTCGGTCTCGTTGGACGCCAGCTCCCAAACCGGTAAACGGCCGCCTTGTTCGTACTGTTTGATAAAGGTATTGATGTAATCGGAAGTTCGTTTCTTATCGATTAACGTATACAACGGATGCGCACCACGGAAGGTATCCCAAAGCGAAAAAACCGTGTAATAATCAAAGGTATCCGCCACATGAATCTGGTTGTCGCGGCCGCGGTATTTTCCGTCTAAATCTTCGGCAATGTTCGGCTGCATCATCGTGTGGTACAAGGCCGTATAAAATATCACCAGTTTTTCTTTGTCTTTTGATTCTACTTGGATTTTAGACAACTCCAGGTTCCAAAGCACGCCGGCATCTTTGATGGTACGCTCGAAGTCCCAGTGTTTGATTTCGGTTAAATTCAAGGCAGCGCCTTCATATCCGGTAGGCGATAACGCCACTTTCACAAAAATCTTTTCGCCTTTGGTTACCGGTTTGGAAAAGCTCAACGCTACTTCCGTTCCGGAATAAAAGTTCGATTCGTTTTTACCATTGGCTTTCACTTTATTGAGGGTCATCGGCTGGTTGAATTCGATGCGAGCGAACACGTATTGGTCACGTGCCCAAGCCTCACTCCTTCGTAACACTTCTATGGTTCTGCTGTTTACGATTCGAATGTCGCCCTGCAGCAGTTTATCGCGGTGGTTCAGATCTAAAATGATGTTGGCCTGTCCTGCCTGATTGAAAGTATACTCGTGGAAACCGACTCTGGTGGAAGCCGTGAGACGGACATCGATATTGTGTTTATCCAGTTTCACCCCATAAAAACCGGCCGCAGCCTTTTCATTCTGATGTGAGAAGGTTGATGAATATACTTTGTTATCAAACGAAGGTTCTCCCATGGTTGGCATCAGCATGATATCCCCATAATCGGAAACCCCTACTCCGTTAAGATGTGTATGGGAAAAGCCGTAAATAACGGAATCCGAATAATGATAACCACCACATCCGTCCCAGCTGCCGTCGATACGGGTATCCGGAGAAAGTTGCACCATCCCGAAAGGCACTGTGGCCCCCGGAAAAGTATGCCCGTGACCGCCGGTTCCTACAAACGGATTGACATATTGGGCAAAATTATGTTGTTGTGAAAAAGCAGTAGCCGAAAACAAAGCGGCCAATAAAAGAAAAGCTGGTTTTCTCATAAAATACGGTCTGTAAAATTTTCCCTAAAATAAAAAATATTTCAGGAACAGCAGCAACCGTTTTGTGATTTACTTCCCTAAAACGGGTAGTTTTGTCATGGCTTATTTTACAAGCACACCACGTTTGTTCATTACAGGAACATCTGTCGTAGCCTTTTCGTTGATACCATTGGTTTTGAACACATAGGTTTTATCGTAAAGTTTGTCACCGATAAAAAACGTTACCATGAATTCGTTGTTCAGTTGCAGTACATTGTTCTCCAGTAATTCGATTTTAACGGAGGAATTAGGTTCGACCTCCTTAAACGCATGACGGAAAGTCCCCGTTTTACGTTCTTCCCCATTAATGATACCATAAGCACGGGAAACCACGATGGCCATTTCCAGTTTTACATCGCTGTCGTTGATCAGGTGCACATACCAGGAGTTCTCCATAAAATCGTCGTTCCATTCCTGAACGGCTGCCACATATACATTTTCCACCTTTGGTATACTAATATCCTTTTGCATAACGTTGTAAATTAAAAGTGTGCAAATTTACTACAAATATTCGTTTATTAAAGCAGGATTGCCACACAACTCTTAGTAACGCTAAAACCTAACTACTTAACCATGAAAAACCTTCTCAAAACCTTTATTTTACTGTTTTGCCTGAATTCCTTTGCCCAAAACGGAATGTTCTCATATACAACAGAAAAAGAAATCATCAAGGTAAAACCTAACGAAAGTGCTAACCTTAAAATAACCGATTGGATTGTCAATGTCCCTACAGACAAGAAACTGGACAACAAATTCATCGTTTTGAATCTCTGGAAAACAGGTGCTTCGGAAGAACATTTTAAGCACTTTCAAATTGACCATTTAAACGAATTACAAGGTAAGTTTGGGAGCAAAAACCTGTATTTCATTTCGCTGGCCAATGAAAAACCCGAGGCACTTAAAAAAGAAGTAAAAAAATGGAATTTCAAAGCCATAGTCGCTTCTGATCAACGAAAAATCAACGCGTTTTGGACGGGAGGCATTGACAAAATAAGTTACCCACTTACCCTACTGATTGACAATTACGGCACCGTTAAATGGATCGGCATACCCCAACACCTTACGAAAAAAATACTACAGGAATTTCTGGCCGGCACTTTAGAGCCTTACGACATGTACATGAAAATCCGAAAAAAGAAATAAAAAAAGCTCCGGAATTCGGAGCTTTTTGTTTTATATACTGGATTTGAATTGCTCCAGGAAACGCACATCGTTTTCGTAGAACATTCGAATATCGCCAATTTGGTACAACAACATTGCAATACGCTCGATTCCCATACCGAAAGCGAAACCGTTGTATTTATCCGCATCGATGCCACAGTTTTTCAAAACGTTAGGATCTACCATTCCGCAACCCATAATTTCCAACCAACCGGTTCCTTTGGTGATACGGTAATCGGTTTCGGTTTTTAAGCCCCAGTAAATGTCTACCTCGGCACTTGGCTCGGTGAACGGGAAATAACTAGGACGCAGACGGATTTTCGATTTCCCGAACATCTCCTTAGTGAAATACAACAAAGTCTGTTTCAAATCAGCGAAGGAAACATTCTGATCAATATACAACCCTTCCACCTGATGGAAAATACAGTGGGAACGCGAGGAAACCGCTTCGTTGCGGAACACTCGCCCGGGAGAAATCGTACGGATCGGCGGTTTGTTGCCTTCCATGTAACGCACCTGAACCGATGACGTATGGGTACGCAACAATACATCCGGATTGGTCTGGATGAAAAACGTATCCTGCATGTCACGCGCCGGATGGTATTCCGGAAGGTTCAGTGCGGTAAAGTTATGCCAGTCGTCTTCTATTTCCGGACCTTCGGAAACGTTGAAGCCGATGTTGGAAAAAATATCGACAATCTGGTTTTTAACGATGGAAATAGGATGACGGGAACCAACAACCAAAGGCTCGCCCGGACGCGTCAAATCGCCATAAACACCACCAGCCACTTCTTTGCTTTCCAAAGTTTCCAGGATGGTTTTTACTTTATCTTCTGCTGTGGTTTTCAACAGGTTGATTACCTGACCAAATTCTTTTTTCTGGTCGTTCGGCACGTTTTTGAATTCGGCAAAAAGGTCTTTCAACAAGCCTTTGCTTCCCAGGAATTTAATTCGGAAAGCTTCCAAGGTGTCTTTATTGTCGGTGGTAAAAGCCTGTGCTTCACCAATGTATTCTTTAATCTTATCAGTCATCGTCATACGGTAATTGGATGCAAATTTAGCAAATTAATTTGTAGTTTTCAGTCGCAGTCGCAGTAATCAGTGTGAAAATTCAAAACTGAGACTGTAAACTGAGACTGCCAACTAATCTATAAGTTCTTTCTCCAGAAAATAATTCACAATCGCTTCTTTCATCAGTACGGATTGCTCTCCGGCTTTTAACGAAGGCAACTGCTCTTTCACCTGATAATGCGGCCAGCCTTCTGCATCGAAAAACTCGAATTCGTAGTAGCCGTAGGGCTCGAGCAAACGGCAAATGGCGATGTGCATCAGGTTGAGCTTTTCGTCTTTTTTGAATTTACGGTTGAGTTGCCCCAATTCCTGTACGCCAATCAGGTAAATAATAGCGTCCAAATCCAATATTTCACCATCGGCAAACTGGTTGGATAATATGTTGACCACTGCGTCCCAGCGGGTTTTTAACTGTTCGTCTCTAGACATTTTTTAAAAATATGAGTTATGAGTTATGAATTAGGAATCCACCTTTCATAAAATTATGCTGCAAAGATAGTGAGTTATGCAACGAGAATCATGGTTTCGAAAAAGTCTTTTCTCTTGTTTCTTGTCTCTATTCTCACTTCTTGTATCTTTGTTCTTGCATCTATTTTCTTAATCATGGGTTTCATCGATATCGTTTTGGCCGCACTGCTGATTTTCGCACTGATTAAAGGCTTACGCAACGGACTTTTTGTGGAATTGGCTTCGCTGATCGCTTTCTTCATCGGGATTTATGTTGCGATTAAATTCTCCTATGTTAGTAAAGCCCTATTGGAACCTCATGTTTCCTGGTCGCCGAAAACGATACAGGTGAGCGCTTTTATCATAACCTTGCTAGTGGTTGTGGTTGCCATCCATTTATTGGCCAAAGTATTTACCGGCATGGCGGATTTTGCTTTTTTAGGCTGGCTGAACACCATTGGTGGCGGGCTATTTGCCGTTTTAAAAACAATTTTGCTGTTGGGAATTGTACTGAACCTGTTTCAGAAAGTGAACCACAACAACATGCTGCTATCAAAAGAAACACAGGAAAAATCACTGCTTTTGAATCCGGTCATGAAAACTTCGGAAGCACTGTTGCCCGTAGTAACGGATTGGTTTGAGGAGTTGAAAAAAACACCGCTTCAACCGGAATCAGAAACAACTTCCTGAAAACCGCACTGAATTACTGCGACTGTGACTGATTACTGTGACTAATTTTAATCCCCGCCGCAGCCCCCACAGCCGCTTCCGCAACTGGAACCACAGCTTGAGCCACAGGAACTTCCGCAACCGGTATTGCAACCTGACCCGTTTTTGGCATTGTTTCGGTTCGTATACCCGACAAGCGGAATAAACGAAAGCACGAGTAATTCCTCGCCTTTCAGGAAATAATTCCAGCTCCAGTCCAGGTCTCCTTTATGAATCCTGTCGTTGTAGATCTTTTCAGAATATTTAGCAAAAAGAATTTCGCTGAAAAACATTTTATAAACCCTTATCAGATAAAAGACTGAAAGCACCAACATAACCCCTAGCGTCATTAAAATAAAGGTTACCGGCTTCCCATTATAAAGCCCGAACAAAAGCCTTAAAAGTCCGGCCAGAAAAAAGAAAAGCAGCACAAAAAGATTGACAGCAAATATTTTTATAAAATCAGTGGAAGAACGCACAACACGGCAAAAGGCATCCACACTCAATTTCACCTTCAGAAGAAGGGCATTTTCAGTGACCGTTTTTAAAACTTCCGGGTAATAAACCCCAAGTTTTTCCTTTACTTTATCCACGATAAGCACTTCAATCCGATTGGTTACGCCCTCTTCTTCGATAAAATGCAATTTATGGTCCGACCTGATAGCAATATTCTTCTTCAGCAACAGATTATTGGTATAAACATGGACGCATTCGGAAATTTTCCCCGTTGTCAGGTAAATCATTTCCAGGGAACTAAAATGCTGCACCAGTGCATTCGGAAAAATCTTTGCAAGCATTCTTTTAAAGGCAAAGCGGTTAAAAATTTCCAGTGCCGAAAAGAGAAGTATGTTCAGGATGATAAAGCTGTAAACAAAGTCCGGATTTGCAATCTTCAGGTAAAACGGCTGCCAAAACTGCGCACCGCTTAGCACCAAAACCGCAAACAGCAACACAAAGAGAACCACCTTACTGCTGAAATTGACTTTATAAGTGGCAAACGGCAAATCTTCAAAAATCGCTTTACAGTTCCAAATCATTTCTGGCTGTTTTCCGAAATACATTTCGTAAACCTCCTGTGTGGTTTTTTTAGCCTTCGTAAATTTTTCATAGTCGTCTTTAGAATGCGTAGACGGTATATGTTCGATTTTTTTACCCAATAAGGTGCAGAAGACCTGATACGACTGACTGTAAAGCAAATGCTGGTGCCACACCACATCCACTATTTCAGACGGGGAAACCATGGTGTTGGAAACGGCAGCCAGAAACATGAATTTCTTATATTCCTCTATGGCTTTTGCAGTGAAATGCTCCGTCCAGCGGTTTTCATACGCCAGGCGGTCTGAAAAAGCATAAGGCACGTTCGGTTCATCCAAACTGAAATCCCTTATCTTCTCCCACACAAGCATTGCCATTCTATTCTTTATGAAATTATTTCAATTCTCTGATCGCACTTTTCTCGATCCAACCCAACGTCTGATCGGTCAGTTCTATTTTACACCAATTGTCCTGGGTTTCCAATATGTATACTTTAGCCCCTTCATGTAACTCGAAAGCATTGGGTGCCGTGGTTTTGGGTTCGTTTTTCACGGTGGCAAGTTCAGCAAAAACAATCGCGGGACGTTCACCGTTATAATTCTTACGCTCAAGGATGGCCGAAGCCACACTTAACACAATCACCAATAACGACAACAGCATCCCTACAAAAAACAAACGCTTCATCAGAGACGTTCCGCCAAAATAATATCCGATAAAAAACAACAGGAATACAACTGAAAAACCGGTAGCTATGCCCGCCCAGGTATCGTAATGAAACACATCCAAAGCATCGTTGAGCATTTTGGAAAAGCCTACTTTCGGCACGACTTTGATTTCATCGATCGCCATTTTCTGGGCAAATTTCAGATTGGTTCGTATTTCGGCATCGTCCGGATTGAGCAATAAGGCTTTTTCGTAATTATAAACGGCCGGTGCGACTTTATGCAATTTGTAGTACGCATTCCCCAAATTAAAATACAGTTCCGCGGATTGTTCCCCGGATTTCAAAATCCCTTCGTAAACCGCAACGGCTTCTTCGTACTGTTCTTTTTTATAGAGATCGTTCCCTTTCTGAAAAGCCGATTGGGCAAAAATCGCCTGAGAAACCAGTAAAATTATATAAAATAGCTTTTTCATGTGTTCCAATTTAAATCTGCTTGCTCAACTCTGAAATTACGGTTACCGCTTTGTCATAATCCTGCTGCATCGCCACATTAGTCGACGGAGCATAACGGGCTATTTCACAACTGTCCATCAAGGCCATAAAATCCGAAAGGGTTTCAGGCCGCGCTTTTCTCGACACCAATAAGTCCTGAATGTTTTCTTTGGTCATTTCAGAGGTTTCAATACGCAGTTTGGCTTTCAGGAAATTGTGAAGCGCACGTTCCATCGCATCGTAGAACGGCTCTTTGTTCCCCATTTGTTTGCTGGCTTCCGACAAAAATTTCTTAGCCAGTTTGTTGGACTGACGGATACGGTTACCCGCCACATCGCTGTCAATGGCTTCTTTTTTCTTCTTCGCCAGAATAATGATCGGGATGAACAGGAACGGAGCAATCAGCAAGGAATAAAACAACGTTGAGCCCAGAAAATCGTTTTGTCGGATCGGAGAAAGTTCCGTATCGGATTTCACAAAGGCAAACTGATCGCTTTTGCTTATGGTCTGTTTCTCACCTGAAGCCACGCCTTCACCTGAAGTTGGCATCGGGCCTTCCAGGACATCGATTCGGACCGTTTCGGAAGTAATCGTTTTATAGGTATTCGAATTCAGGTCAAAATAACTGAAGGAAAGCGGCTTGATGGTATATGTCCCTTTATACTGCGGCACGATGGTATAGGTATCCGAAATCGTCCCCTGCATACCACTAAGTGGCGTGGTAACGTTTTCTTTATGTTCCGGATCGTACATCTCCAAAGCATTCGGCACTATAGGTTTTGGCAGGGTAAAGAGCTTCATGTTCCCTTTCCCGGCGGCACTTACCACAAGTTGCAGTGATTCTCCGGATTTTAAAGTCGTTTTGGATGGCTTTACCTTGAAGTCAAAATTCCCTACCGCACCCGTAAAATCAGCTGGTTTTCCGTTTTCCGGCAAAGCTTTCACAGTAATGGACCTGGCACCGGCCGAAACCTTCTTGGTTCCGTTGGCATATTCCATACGGCCAAACACATCGCGGCGTCCGGTTGGGGCCTGCATGGTAATATCCAAAGCTAAAGGCTCAATATTCAGTTTACCCGATTTTTGCGGATAGAGTACTGTTTTTCGTAGAATCACGTAACGGTAATCTTCACCGTTGTATTTTCCCATTTGCACCGTTAAGTTCTTAACATCAATGCTCTGGCTCCAGAAATTATTGTATTTCGGACTTGCCGATTCACGGAAATCGCTCACGCTCACATAGGGGCTCACATACAGTTTGTACACGGCCGTAATCGGTTCGTTTACGTAGGGATTGTTGTTGGAGATTTCAGCTACCAGATGGATTCCTCCTTCTTTTAAAGAGGGCGGTATCGGTGGCGGCTGTATTTGTCTTGGTCGTCGGTTACCGAAAATAACGGCAAAAGGATCTTCCTCTTCTTCCGGTTCCTGCTGTTGGACCGCATTACCCACCGTTACTTTAATCGAATTGGTCTTATAGACTTTCCCGGCTATTTCTATCGAAGCGGGTTTGATGACAAAGGTTCCTTTTTTGGTAGGCATCAGAAAATACGAGTAGGACTTACTGAAGGATTTTCTTCCGTTCACCCAAGCGTAATTTACCGACTGGTTGGGCCCGCCAAAAATTTTAAACCCTTCGAAGGCCGGGGCTTCAAAATTATCCCCGTCGTCGTTCATGGTAAAATCCACGCGCAAACGTTCGTTGATCCCAATGGAACTTTTGCTCACGGTAGCCTTAAATTCCACCTGAGCAAAAACCGACTGAACAGCCAGCAACAGTAAAATTATGATTCCTTTTATTCTCATTCTTTCAATCCCTTTTTCGCATGCTGACAATTTTCAAATTGTCTCATTTTCAAATTATCAAATTGACTACCAGTCTTTTTCATTTCGCTTCGGACTTCCTTTAACTTCCCGTCCTTTTACGCGCTCCTGAATTTTCTTCTCTTCATTGTTCAGGGCGTCCAGCATACTTTCCATACGCTGTTTGGTGGCACCGCTTGGCTGGGGTTTCGGTTGTTCCTTATCCTGGTTCTCCTTCTGGTCTTTTTTGTTTTCGTCAGGTTTGTTCTGCTGGTCTTTCTGATCCTGCTTCTCTTTTTGCTTATCCTGCTGTTCTTTCGGATCTTGCTTTTTCTCCTGATCCTTATTCTTGTCTTTATCGTTCTTGTCGTTCTTTGGCGGATTCTGTTTCAGTTTTTGTTTGGCCAAAGCATAATTGTAACGCGTTTCATCATCGTTAGGATTGTTTCGCAAAGCATTCTTATAGGCTTCAACAGCTTCCTGATAATTTTTTTCCGCCATTAATGCATTTCCTATATTATGAAAGGCTTTGTGCTTCTCCGGTTTCGTTTTGGCTTCCGCAATAGCCCGGGAATAGGAAAATTTAGCTTCTCCCGGTTGGTTTTGCCTGTAAATGGCATTCCCAAGGTTATACGAGGCCATGGCCGATTTCGGGTTTTTAAATTGCGATTTTCGGTATTCGGTTTCTGCCTCAGCGTATTTTTTCTCCTCGAACTGACCGTTGCCTTCAGGCAAGTTTTTATCTTTCTCCTGCGCAAAAAGCAACGCGGAAAAAAACAAGAAACCATATATCATCAGTTGCTTCATTAGGCTTTTTTCTTTTCATTAAACAAGTTCAACTTCTTCACCCAGGCGGTTTTGCGTTCCAGGAAGAACACATCAATCAGCAGCAATAAGAATGCTAAGGCCAGAAACCACTGGAACTGAGATTCGAAGTTGGCAATCTGTTGGCTTTCGAAATCGGTTTTTTCTAAATTATCCAGACCGTTTTTCACAAATTCCAACACTTCTTTGGTGCTACCTCCGAAAACATATCCGCCGTTAGCATTTTTTGAAATGGTTTTTAGGGTTTCCGGATACAGTTTGGTGATCACCGTTTCGCCGTTCTGGTCTTTTTTGAAACTTTCGATTACCCCATTATGACGCAAGGGAATCGGCCCTCCTTTTTCGGTTCCGATACCTATGGTGATTACTTTGATTTTCTTTTCCTTGATTTCTTCCAGCGCTTCTTCAAAACCTTCGCCGTGGTCTTCCCCGTCGGAAAGCATGATGATCAACTTACTGGTTTGCGGATCGTCAAAATAAGACGCGGCCATTTTCAGTGCCTCTCCCAAGGCCGTTCCCTGAGAAGAAACCATGTCGGTGTTCATGCTCTGCAGGTACATTTTAGCCACGCTGTAATCGGTGGTAATCGGCAAAACCGGATACGCACTTCCGGCATACCCAACAATTCCGATGCGGTCACTCCCTAACTGGTTGATGATTTGCGAAACCACCTGCTTGGTTTTTTCCAGACGGTTCGGGGCAATGTCCTCCGCCAGCATACTCTTGGAAATGTCCACCGCAAAAACGATGTCCACACCCTGACGTTTTACCGTTTCCATCTTGGTTCCGATCTTCGGATTGACCAAGGCGACGATCAAAGCTGCCAAGCCAAGTAAAACCACCACCAGTTTCAAAACCGGTTTGAACGATGATTTTTCCGGACACAAGTGTTTCAGTAAATCCGAATCTCCGAATTCTTTCTGCTTTTTACGCTGCCAATACAAATTGACAAGAAAAAGCAGCAGCACTATCGGAAGCGCGGCTAACAGGTAAAAATATTTCGGTTCGTCAAATTCCCACATACTCTTAAAAATCCAAAAATCAAATGCTAAATTCCAACTTAAATAAACGATCTGAAAAGTGTCTTGCGCAATACTAGTTCCACGACTAAAAACCCTAAGGCCAAAAAGGCCAAAAAGCGGTATTTTTCGTCAAAATTATAAAAACGCTGTTCCGTTACTTCAGTGGTTTCGAGTTTGTTGATTTCGTTATAAATATTTTCCAGACTCTCATTGCTGGTAGCTCTGAAATACTTTCCACCGGTCATTCTGGCGATGTCTTTCATCACTTTTTCGTCGATTTCGACTTTCATTCGTTTGTACTGGAACTGTCCGTTAGGCGCAATAGCGTAAGGAAATTCCGCCATCCCGTTGGTTCCGATACCGATCGTGTAGACTTTCAGCCCATATTCCTTAGCAATTTCCGAAGCTGTCATCGGATCAATAAACCCGGAATTGTTCACCCCGTCGGTCAAAAGAATGATGACTTTACTTTTCGCTTTACTATCTTTCAGACGGTTCACCGCGGTAGCCAATCCCACCCCGATTCCGGTTCCGTCCTGTAATACATTATCATATTTGATCCCGTCCAAAGCTTGTAAAACCACAGCTTTATCACTGGTCACCGGTGTTTTGGTATAACTTTCCGAAGCAAAAACCACCAAGCCGATACGATCGTTCACGCGTTGTTCCACGAAATCGGAGGCTACCCGTTTCAAAGCTTCCATACGGTTGGGTTTCAAATCTTTGGCCAGCATACTTCCCGAAACGTCGATGGACATAACGATATCGATACCGCGTGTCATCCTTGATTTGTTGGTAACATCGGTAGATTGCGGACGCGCCAAAGCCACTATCAAAGCACTTAAAGCTAACATACGCAATACGAACAACAACGGTTTTAGTTTCGGTAAAAGGGAACCCGCGGCTTTAAATCCCTGCACGGAACTTATTTTTAAGGTAGCGGACTGTTCTTTTCTTTTCCAGAAATACCAACCGATAGCTATTGGCAGGACCAAAAACAGCCAGAAAAATTCCGGATTGGCAAAAGTGATATGCTTCATCATGGCGCTGCTTTTCTAAGTTCTACCGATTCTAATATTCTTGCCGTGATTTTGCTGCCGTATTCATCACCTTCCGGATAGAATAACAATACCGACTGTAAGCCGCCATCCTGACTGAAAATCACAAACTCATAAAATACTTTTACGGAACGTTTGCTGATGGCATCCAACATGTTCATCGTTCCGTAGGCTTTTCTACCGGATAAGCCTTCCGGCGTATTGAAATCTTCTGTTTTAATAATGATGTCCTGAGCACCTTTCGCTTCCAGTGACTGCATACCGCCTTCAAGCGCTTTGTCCAGATCCACTTTGGTTTGCTGCTTGTACTTCAGTGTGGACAGCATTACATAATAATCATCGAAATACCCGCCATATTCGAACAGCTGCATTTCTTTTATCAGTGCCATACCCTTTTTACCTACCACTTCGGCAGCGTCTTTACGTTTTAAAACATCTGGGGTAGCGACTATGATTCCCGGATTTCCGTATTCGCTGGTAATCCAGTCTTTCTCGTACATTTCCTTAGTGGATTCACCAAACAAATTGTATTGATCGAAGAAATAATAGGTTACGGCAATGGCTACGATAAAACCGGCTGCAAACCCAATCAACTGATTGCGTTTCTTTATTTTTTTAAGGCGTTGTTCTTCCTGTAAACGGGCGTATTCCAGGCTTTCCTCATCTTCTTCCTGTTTTGGAAGGGATTTATCGATGGTAAAAATGATTTTCTCAATGTTTTTACGGTCTTCGGCTATTTCAAAATCCATCGGTTTGGACTTGGCGAATTTTACCAAATCGGCGTTCTTTAAGATTTTCTCGAAGGTTTCCATGGTTTCCTGACGGATGCCCATTTTCTTTTTCATCGAAGCTTTTCGCATGGCTTCCAGCAATTCATCGGTAGTGCTTTCCATCGCGGGGATGTGCACCGTTTCTTCGATGTAGGTACGAGTAATATCGGTCATTTCGGAATAGTACGACTTAACATCGCCTTGTTCCAAAAGGGATTTTTTCTCTAAACTTTTAAGTAACGTGGTCGCTTTTTCAATAGGGGAAGCATAGACGATTTCTTCCTCCACGGTTCTGTTCTTGTATTTTTTGTACCACCAGTAGCCTAAATAGCCTAATCCGCAAAGCAGTAACAAGGCCAACAGGTACCACCATAAATTGGAAGACGCATCCTTCGGCTCCATTATCGGTTTGATGTCGTACAGTTTTTGTTTTAAGGTATCCACCTCTACCGGATTCACCTCAACCACGGCCGAATCTGACAGAAACTGCTTGTTGCCGATTAAAACAGGAATTCTGGGCACCACATAACGACCGGAATCGAATTGGGTCAGTGCATATTTTTTGATGAATTCGTAAGTAGCATTTTTTTTCACCGTATCAACAGGATACGATTCCAATACTTCGAGTTGTCCGATATTCTTCACATCGGGAAAAGCCACTCGGGTTTCCTTAGTCCCTTTTATTTTCAGGGTAAGATGGAATTGCGAACCGATCTTGATTTTGGTGGAATCCACGCTGGTCTGCACCGGCTGTTGGGCAAAACCAATGGCCGTCAATAGTAAAAAAAGAGATATGTATATTTTTCTAAGCATTTTGAATTGATGAATGAAGATTAACGATTTTTGATTTCAGAATTTGACTTTGCTGTCTTAATACTTGAAACAAAAATTGATATTAATTCATTAGCTTCTGTTTTTAATGTCTGAAGTAATAAACTGTTTGAGGTTAACTTCGCTTTTTCAATAATTTTTAAACAATTTAAAGTTTCTCTTAATTCTTTTAAACATATACCCATTTTATGAATAAAGTCCTTTCGGCTTTCTCCACTTTGTGCCTCCCCGTAATTTAATGCCGGTGAGGTTGAAGAACGAATGATCTGAGAAGCCAAATGATTGCCTGCATAAGATTTGTCCACTTCATTAATGAACAATATAGTATTTGCGGCAAAATCAATTAATCTTTCTTCTAAATCAAATTTCTTCATTTCATTTCACAATTATTTTTATTTCTTCAATCTTAAATCGAAAATCACTAATCTTAAATCAGCTTCTCGATTTAAAATATCCCAGTAATTTCTTCACATAACTTTCGTCCACACGTGTACTTACGGTACCGGAGCCACATCGCGAAAAGGTTTCTTTGAAATACTTCACATTGTCCTGGTAGTTTTTCTCATATTCCTGACGCACGGCTTTCGAATTGGTATTGGTGACCATAACTTCTCCGGTTTCGGCATCTTCCATGGTTACCATTCCGATGTTGGGGATGGTTTCTTCACGGTGATCATACACACGGATGCCTGTTACATCGTGACGTTTTCCAGCTATTTTAAGGGTTTGTTCGTAATCCGACGTCATAAAATCCGAAATCAAAAACACTATGGCTTTCTTTTTCTGCACACCGGAAAGGAATTTCAGTGCTTGAGACAAATTGGTTTTTCTGCTCTTCGGCTGGAATTCAATTAACTCTCGAATGATGCGCAATACGTGGGATTTTCCTTTTTTGGGCGGAATGAACAATTCAATCTGATCCGAAAAAAGAATAAGTCCGATTTTATCGTTGTTCTGGGTGGCGGAAAACGCCATGGTTGCGGCAATTTCCGTGATGATTTCACTTTTCAGCTGGTTTTGGGTACCGAAGCTTTGCGAGCCGCTACAGTCCACCATCAGCATCATGGTCAGTTCGCGCTCTTCTTCGAAAACCTTCACATAAGGTTCATTATATCGGGCCGTTACGTTCCAGTCGATGGCACGGACATCATCCCCAAACTGGTACTGGCGTACTTCCGAGAAGGTCATCCCGCGTCCTTTAAACGACGTGTGGTATTCGCCCGAAAAGATATGATCGCTCAACCTTCGGGTTTTGATTTCTATTTTGCGGACTTTTTTCAGTAATTCCTTGGTATCCATCTTCTTGAGTCACAGTGTTCAGTCACAGTGCACAGTCGCGGCGTACAAACAAAACTGTAAACTGCGACTGTAAACTGCTAACTGATTAAGGCACTTCTACCTCGTTAACAATTTTATTGATGATGTCTACCGAAGTAACGTTTTCAGCTTCTGCTTCGTAAGTGATTCCGATTCTGTGACGCAACACATCGTGTACTACGGCGCGAACGTCTTCCGGAATAACATAGCCGCGGCGTTTGATGAACGCATAACATTTAGCCGCCATCGCCAGGTTGATACTTCCACGCGGGGACGCTCCGAAACTGATCAACGGTTTCAAATCGGCTAATTTGTATTTTTCAGGATAACGGGTAGCAAAGATGATATCCAGGATATATTTTTCGATTTTCTCGTCCATGTACACTTCACGAACCGCTTGCTGGGCGCGAAGGATCTGCTCTAAAGAAATCACTTGGTTCACTTTTTCAAACCCGCTGTTCAGGTTTTGGCGGATGACCAGGCGCTCATCTTCCATTTTAGGATAGTCGATTACCACTTTCAGCATGAAACGGTCTACCTGTGCTTCCGGTAACGGATAGGTTCCTTCCTGCTCCACCGGGTTTTGGGTCGCCATTACCAGGAACGGCTTGTCCAGTTTGAAGGTTTCATCCCCAATGGTTACCTGTTTTTCCTGCATCGCCTCCAAAAGTGCCGACTGGACTTTGGCGGGAGCACGGTTGATTTCATCGGCCAACACGAAATTGGCGAAGATTGGACCCTTTTTTATTGTAAAATCGTTCTGTTTGATATTGTAGATCATGGTTCCCACCACATCGGCAGGAAGCAAATCCGGTGTAAACTGGATACGGCTGAAGGATCCGTGAACGGCCTGCGACAAAGTATTAATGGCTAGGGTTTTTGCCAATCCGGGAACCCCTTCTAAAAGGATGTGCCCTTGTGCTAAAAGTCCTATAAGCAGACGCTCCACCATGCTTTTCTGTCCTACAATCACTTTGTTCATCTCCATGGTAAGCAAATCGATAAAAGCACTCTCGCGCTCTATTTTCTCGTTGATTGCTCTAATATCCAGAGTAGTTGTATTCTCATCCATTTGTGTCATTTTTTGAGCCGTGAAATTAAGTAAGATATTTTAACACTGCAAATTGAAAATTAATTTAGTGGTTTGTTGTTAATAATTGGTTAAAAAACAAAAGACAGCCAAGGTTTTAGCTGTCTTTTAATACTTTTTTTATGTTCTTTTAACTTATGGGAATACCAGGTTGCCCAAATCGGTAACCTGACCGTTGACAACCACCACATTTTCAACCGTTAAAACAGCTAATCCTGAAGTGGCTTCCGGAGTTAGGGTTACTGTATAGGTCCCTGCCGGAATACCGTTCAACTGGAATTCGCCGGCTTCGTTGGTGAAGGCCGTAACGGTGGCATCGCCAACCTGAACGGAAGCCTCTACCTGAATACCTAAAGGAGCAACATTTCCCTTTATAGCACCTGAACTGGCCTCAGTGGTTACACGGATTACCGGATGCAGGTTATAATTTCCTGAACCGCCGGCCTCTACCACTACGGAATGTGCCACATCAAAGTCTAAAAGAAAATTATAGGCAACACCGGCTTCTAAGTCTTGGTTTATCTGGAGTTTCAGGCCTGATTGCTGTGCGCTTGGCGTGTTCAAAGGATAGCTGACCCCGTCTTTTACCACGGTATTGTCATCACCCAAAACCAAACGGATCTGTCCTAAAAACCCTGAAGGTACCGAATTGTCGGCTAACATTACATTGATTCCACCGGTTAAATCCAATAGATTGTACACACCGGGATTGATGTTCCCGATACTGATCCAGCCGGATTCGCCGGTATCGGAGCTACTTTTGATCATTACGTCTACAACTTCTACATTTACCTCGTCGTAATCGCCTGGGGCATCTGTCATTCTCACAGTTACTCTAGAAGTTCCTTCAGTATCGTCATTATCACTACAACTAATCGATACGGCAGAAATGGAGGCGAAGGCTAATAATCCTAACAAATACTTTTTGAAATTTTTCATGGGAAACTGTTTTAAAATTAGTAATTTCATAACGAGTAATTAGGGCCCATCTTGTAAATGTTAACATAAATTAACCCACTTTTATAAAAACTTTATCGTTTTTAGTAAGTATTTTATTCTGAAATGATTAACAAACGTCTTCTTATTAAAAACTTATTGGCTCACAACGATGAGAACAGTTTCTATGACAAGAAGCGCCAGTTAAATCTTCACACCAAAGAAGGCAAAGCCAAGTTCCTCAAACACATTTGCGCCCTGTCCAATTCCAATCCGGTGAACAATTCGTACATAGTGGTCGGGGTGGAAGACATGGATAATGAAATCGTGGGGGATGACTTTTTTGACGACAGCCGGATCCAGAACCTGGTGAATGCTTTTCTGGAAAATCCGCCTAAAATCCAATATGAAAATGTGCCGTTCCCGAATTTGCCGAAAGACAAGGTAGTGGGCCTGGTAACCATCAAACCGAATAATAAAATTTCTTTTTTTAAGAAAAACATTCATACGATACTGGCCAAAACTGTTTTTGTCCGAAGAGGCAGCAACACCATGCCCGTGGAAAACCAAAGCGAAATCCCGAACTCCATCAAAACTAAAAACCTGAACACGGAAACGGTCATCAGTATTGAAAACAATTCGAGAAACAGCATCGAATACACACTGGAAGGCGTTATCGATTTCATGAACAACCGTCATAAAGACATGAGCCCGCGTTACAAGGTATTTAAAGAATTATTCGTGGTGTGCTGGGCCGGTAATAAAAAGAAAATCAGGGAAAAGACCTTTTTTTCCCGGGTGGATATCGAACTGATTAACGAACAGGTGAAGCTGTTTTACTCCGCTTTAGACGAAGTAACCATTGACTATGACGAACGTACTTTTTCAATAACCGAATACGTACCATTGGGACTGAACGACAAAACAAGTTATTATCCCTTAGAGAAGGTGACCCTGCATTTTTATGACAACGGCTATTATAAAATGGAAACGCAGATGTTGTTCGAACCGCCGGAATACAACCGGAAAATGCTGCACCATATTTACAATTCGAACCTGGCCCTGATTCAGAAACTGCAAAAAGGCCTGGCATTATCAGGACGGGAAAGCAAGGATTTGGAGAACTTACCTTCCACCCTGATGATTTGCTACCTCAACGGTTTCGAAGAGGCCAAACTGAAGCTGATTGAAGCCAAACCCTACCTAAAGGCCTTGGACAACCAAACCGCTTATATTTACTTTAAGGAAACGATGCGGGTTTTACGAAAAGTTAAGTATAATTAAAAGCTCTTGCATTACCATTTCCAACAGCATTAGTGTACATTGTATCGTTAGTGTTATCATCTCTTATCAGTTGAATGGTGAATTTCAGCCTTTGGAAAGTGTTAAGGTCACCGTTACTTTATCCTTACTGATTTCCAACGGATACTTTCCTTTTTTCAGCAAGGGATATTTACGGTCGAAGCCTAAATACAACAGGGTGTTTTCTTCAAAAACAAAGTCCTCGTCCTGTATAAACTCTAGCGGTTCATCGGGAGTGATCTCGGAGTATTCTTTCCCAAAAAAGAACTTCTGCTCTTCCACGGTAAGCCGGTACGGTTCCACCTGAAGTAACAAGGTATTCTGATTTTGTTTGATGAAGCTAAAGTTTTTCATGATCTTATAGTAGTTCCAGCGATCTGAACACAACCCATAACTTCCGGAGCAGCGCTTCCACGATTAATGAAAACAAAGTCTAAAGTAGAAATCCGAAAAGTTTCATCCTTCAGGATTCTCCGAGCAGTTGCGGATCTCAGTTAAATAAAAGAATAATTACAAATACTTATCTCTCAAAATAAAAGGTAAAAACTAAGCAAGCGTTTTCAACTTGCTTAGTTAATATTGGCCATAAATGAAGAAATCGAATTTATCTGTTACAGACTCTCACAACCGCAACAAAGTACTCACAAGAATTTCTTCAGTTACAACCATACAAAACAACAAACCCAAACAATAATTTGATCGTTACTTTTGACAGTACCTAAATTATTATCAATATCAAATTTTCTGCAATTATTTGATAGCGTAAAAGTAGTTCTGTCAGAAAAATCATTATTGTGGATTTTCCGCAATTTATGTTAAAGTCAGATAAATCCTAGTTTTTTAGCTTCGCGGATGATGTCTTCGTCGTTGCCTTTTTCAATACAGAGGTAGTCTTTGATTCGGGCTTTACGCTTTTCCACGGCGCTTTCGGTAAGATTGACTTCACCGGCGATGGTCTTGGTTTTAAAGCCCTGGGAAATGAGTCGGATAATTTGACGGTTGATGCTGTCCAGGTAGTCTTCCCGGGTAAGCAGTTCTTTTACAGAGCGGTGCACTGTTTCGCTGTAGTGGATTTCATCACGCAAAACAGCATCAAAAGCTTCGAGCAGTTCTTCCCCACTGAAGTCACTTTTGATAAGCATTCCCTCGGGGCTGATCTTTTTAATGATGTCGTAAATGATAAAGGACTCGGCATGCGAGGTAAGGATTACTATTTTGGTCTCGGGAAAATACTTTCGGATCAGCAAGGCCAGGTCTTCACCGGAATGAATGCCTTCTTCTTCATAAGGCGGGAGGCTGCGGTCCAGAAAAACCAGGTCAAAGAACGTATCGTTACGCCTTTCCATGATCAGCTCGAAAGCTTCCTTACAATTATAGCATTCCGTGGAGTCAATTTCCAGATTCTGGTCGTTATAGGTCAAGATGGTTTTGTAACCGAGAATCTGGGTACGATGGTCGTCAACAAAAAGAATCTTTACCGCCATTTCTATGAAATTTCACACAAATTTATTAAACTATGTCGGTATTTTCAAAATTATTTGGGTTCCTTCGTCTTTTTGTGACAAAATTTCAAGACTACCCCCTATTTCCACAGCCCTTTCCCGCATATTTTTATGACCGATACCATTTTTGGTGTTTTTCATGTTGAAACCGATGCCGTCATCGGTAACTGTCACTTCAAGATCTTGTTCTTTATGAATCATGCTGATGGTCACATTGCGCGCCTGGGCATACTTTTCGATATTCTGCAGTGATTCCTGAAGAATACGGTAAACCTGCATTTTGACAATGCTGCCTACCATGGCCCAATCGATTTTCTCATCGGTTATGATCTTGAAATTGATTGCCGAATGCTCCTTGATATTTTCAACAAGATTTTCTACCATTAAGGTAAAATCGGACGTGTCCGCAAAAAGATTCTGATTCAAATCGTGCGATATCTTACGGATTTCCTTCTCAATGTTCTGGATCTCATTTACATGAACTATACACCGGCTGATGGTTTCCGGGTCGTTTCGTTTGTTGAGCACGAAAAGATTAAGACGAATGGCCGTCAGTTTTCCCATCACCCCGTCATGAAGCTCTTTTGAAATACGACGCTTTTCGATCTGCTTTCCTTCTTCGATTTTTTGTTGTTGGTCTAACATCAGCTGAAAAATCTCGGCATTGGCCTGCTGCTGTTTCTGCATGTGCTCCAATTCCTTATTGCGGGAACGCTGCACACTTACTACATAAAGCAATACCAAAGCAATGATCAGGAAAATACTCAGCCCCAGTATAAACCACCGTTGGGACGAGATCCGTTCCTTTTCTTTTTGGATAACGTTTTTCTCCTGCGTAATCTCATCAGTTTCAAATTCGATACGGGCATACTTGTTACGGGTGGCCCGCTCGATGCTCTGAAGCCGGTCGTTTAACGCGATGTAGCGTTTGTTGTATTTCGAATCACCGGCCGGATCAATTTTGGTCAGTAATTTCAAGGCTTTCAATTCGTCTTCAAAAACATTGTTCTGGTGAGCCAACTGCAAAACCCTATTCGCATATTCCTTGGCTTTGACCGCATCATTTTTAGAAAAATGGTATTCGGACAAATAGAGCAGGGAATTCAACTGTATACTGATACTTTTCAGACTGTCACCTTTTTTTAACACATCCTGAAACATGGCAAAACAGCTGTTATCGCCCAATTTGAACTTCGAATACGCGTAAGTACTGGTAAAATAACAGTAGAGCGTAGGGTCTTTTTTCTTGAAATCATCCAGGGAAAGCGCCTGTTCGGAATTGGAAAGCGCTTCTGAAAACCGCCCCTGCTTCTGTAAAACCAACGCTTTATAATTCAGAGGCTGGGCTTTCAGCAGTATGTATTGGGGATGCTCTTTTAATTTTTCCGTTTGTCGGTAGGCCTTATCATAATATTCAAGGGCCGTGACATAATTGTCCATTCCGTTGGACGTTTTTCCCAAAGCAAGATAACAATCGTATACCAATCGCTTGTCGTTTTGGGAATTGGCCACTTTCAGCACCCCGATAATTTCAACTTCACTCTGTAGAAAATTCTTCTCATACGAAAGAATGCTGGCCTTATTAAAGGCTATCCTCGGATCAATATCTTCTTTCCCAAGCCGTTTGTACAACTGCTCGACTTTCGTATAATAACTGTAGGCGCTGTCGTTTTTAAGATTGTAGAAATAATAATCGGCTATATAGTTCAAGGACTTGGCAATGCTTAGCGAATCTTTTCTTTTAACGGACAATCCGTAAATATCTTTGGACACCTTAAGAAAATCATCGTATTCCTCGGCATTGTAAAAGCGGTCTGCTACCCTAAACAAATAGTTCGCAGAAACACTGTCCTTCTTTTTCTTCAGGAACAAATAGGCTTTCTCGTTGCTTCGTATCCGCTCTTCTTTACTGAGCTGAAAATTATTGGCACGCTCCAAAAGAGAGTCTATCGCTGATTTTTCAGAAGTAGACAAATCTAACCTGGACTTCCTTTCGCATCCTAAAAGAAAGACAATCAAAAAAAGAGCCGTTAGTAATTTTCTCAAAATTGCATTTGTAAGTTGTTGCTAATGTACCTCAACTTAACCAATTTTCAAAAAATTATGGTCGTGTTGGCGGCTTAGTTGGCGGATCGATAAGATCTATCGGGCTAACAACGGAATCCATTGCAAAAGAAGAACTGTCTATAATGGCGTTTTCGCGAAGCATTGCCGCATCAAATTGCTTTGGATGTATCTTTCTGGTTTCTGACTGCAGTAATTGCTCATCATCTGCAGTACAAGAAGTTAGCAACAGTACAATAACTACACTTGCTAAAATTGAAATTCGTTTCATGATTTTTGTTTTTGTTGTTTGTTTAACAAATCTATCGCTCTTTCAGATGATATTCATGAGGCTTTTTATCAAAAAATGTTAATTATTTTAATTTCGTATAAGTTTGATTATCACAATTGTTTTTTGGAAATTTGACTAAAATTCTAAAACAAAAATGGATCGTACCCTAGTAATCGGCGATATACACGGAGGATTAAAAGCATTGGAGCAAGTGCTGGAACGTGCCAAAGTCACCTCAAATGACAAACTTATTTTTTTGGGGGATTTTGTAGACGGCTGGAACGACACCCCTCACGTGGTCGATTATTTGATTGAACTGGACAAAACCCACAACTGTATTTTCATCCGAGGCAATCATGAAGAAATGGTACTGCGCTGGCTTTCAGAGGGTGAAGACAACGAAGAATGGCGTCGCCACGGCGGACAGTCAACCGTAGAGGTATACGAAACCGTCCATCCGGAAATCAAAGAAAGACACATTACTTTTTTGTCCCGACTGAACGATTATCATCTGGACGACCAGAACCGACTGTTTATCCACGCCGGATTCACCAATCAGAAAGGGGTGGAATATGAATTTTTCAAAGGTATGTACTGCTGGGACCGTACTTTGTGGGAAGCAGCACTGGCGATGGACAAAACCTTATCCAAAAAAGATTTGTTTTACCCAAAACGCCTTTCCCTGTACGAAGAGATTTTCATCGGGCACACTCCGGTTACACGCATTGGGTATTCCGTGCCGGTCAACCGTGCCAATATCTGGAATGTAGACACCGGTGCCGCTTTCAAAGGACGCCTCACCATTATGGATGTCGACACCAAGGAATTCTGGCAAAGCAAACCTTTACCGGAACTCTATCCTGATGAAAGAGGTCGGAACTAATCCGTATATTTGTAAAAAAAAGTCATGATGAAAAAAGTTCTTCTCTTCGGTGCCTTGTTTTTAAGCCTTAGCTCCGTTAAAGCACAAAGCAAAAACGAGGTTAAACTTAACATCTTAAACACCATCGCATTAGCTTCTGTGGAAGTAGGCTACGAACGTTTCCTTGACAGCAACCAGTCGATAGGTGTGGAAATTTTGATCAACGACCAATTTGCGTATTTACTGGAAAAAAGCGGGGAAAGATTTAACACCAACAGTGTTTTAGCCTCCTATAATTTCTACTTTGCCAACAATGGCGGAAAAGCTTCCGGCTATTATATGTATCCTTTTATCAAATACCGTTTTGGTGATTTCGAAGAAAAGAAAACCGTCGAGGGTGCAGAAATAACCGTGAAGACCGACATGGACAGTTTCATCCTGGGCCTGGGCTCCGGCTACAAATGGGTCTGGAACGACAAATTTGCCATCGGACCGTATGCCAGCATTGCCCGCAACTTCAGTGAAGACGTAAACGATAAATTCATCGCTATTGAAATCAACGCCGGTTTCAGCATCGGCTACCGTTTTTAAATTCTAACTTTATAATCCATCCCGATAATTCAAAGAAAATGAGTGTAATTGAAAAAAAACTGAAAGACCGCAGCGATTCCAAATGCGAATTGTGTGGCAACCCGCATGACTTACAGGTGTACAATCTTCCGCCGGAAAGCAAAGAAAGCTTGGAGACCAGTATTTTAGCCTGCAAAACCTGTGTAGGTCAAATCGAAAACCCCGACACTACCGATGCCAACCACTGGCATTGCCTTTCCGACAGCATGTGGAACGAAAACCTTCCGGTACAGATTGTTTCCTGGAGAATGTTGACCCGTCTGAAAAAAAACGATTTACTGGAAATGATGTATCTGGACGAAGAAGCTCTGGAATGGGCCAAAGCGACGGGAGAAGGCGATGATGACGAAGGTAAGATCATCCACAAAGACTCCAACGGGAACATCCTTTTTGACGGCGATTCTGTAGTCCTTATTAAAGACTTAGACGTAAAAGGAGCCAATTTCACGGCAAAACGCGGTGCCGCGGTGCACAACATCAAACTGGTATGGGACAATGCCGAACAGATTGAAGGCCGCGTGGAAGGCCAACATATCGTGATTTTAACACAGTATGTGAAGAAAACCAAATAGCCTAAAACACATGAAGAAAACCCTTTTACTACTACTGTTGTCTTTTGGCAGCTATGCTATTGCGCAAGATATCAATACTGAAAAAGCTAATAAAGCCAAATTGGAAGAAGCTTTTAAAACACAGGAACACAATTATTCGTTACTTGAAAAACTGTTGGCCGCAAACACTGTTGAAGCCCGAAAAAACAAAACCACGAATAACGATTCCGACAAAGGGAATTTCTACAAAGAACTGTGCGAATTGTATGCCAACTTTAAAGCGGCAAACAAGAATTTTTACACCTTCGAATTAACTCCTAAGCAATATGCCTCGATAGAAGCATTTCATAAAGTACGATTAGCCAAACTGGATTCATTGTATGCCTTAAGGGATCGTTCTTTACACGTTACCGTTCAGACGGAAAAAGAAACCGAGGTTGTAAAAGGCAACCAAATCCCTTATAAAAGTGATCTTTCCTACGTAGAACCGAGCCATGAAAATTGTAAAAATTTAAATCCCTCTTCCGGTGAGAGTTGTGTTTCGCATCTCTTCAGAAAATCTATCGCCTATTCCTATCAGATTCCCGAATACAGGTTTGAAGAGGAAGGTGTTAAAACCACTATTATACTGGGATTAAAGATTACACAAAATGGCGATTTTGTTTTGAACTCCATAATTAACTCTTCGAAATATTTTGAATTTGACATGGAAGCCATCTTAGCCACAGAGCGCTTTGCAAAAAGATACAAATTTTCACCCGGGACATCAAACGGAAAAGCGGTAGCCGTTTTGTACGCTTGCCCCATCTCTATCATGACAATGGGTAATGAATAATTAGTTCCAATAAAGATAAAAACAGTGCTCAGCATGTTACACGTTGGGCATTTTCAGCAAACAAAAAACCCGTTCCAAAATTCTCGGAACGGGTTTTTTTTATGGCTTTAAACCTGATTAAAAATCAAATTTGATTCCCTGCGCTAACGGTAAAGCCGTTCCGTAGTTGATCGTATTGGTTTGTCTTCTCATGTAAGCTTTCCATGCATCAGATCCTGACTCACGGCCACCACCTGTTTCTTTCTCACCGCCAAAAGCACCACCGATTTCCGCACCGGAAGTTCCGATGTTCACGTTGGCGATACCACAATCCGAACCGGCTGCAGAAAGGAACAATTCCATTTCTCTCATGTTGTTGGTAAAGATTGAAGAGGATAACCCTTGAGGAACACCGTTCTGAATAGCAATTGCTTCTTCAATAGTGCTGTATTTCATCACGTATAATACCGGTGCAAAGGTTTCGTGCTGTACGATTTCGAATTCGTTTTTCGCCTCGATGATACATGGTTTTACATAACATCCGCTTTCGTAACCTTCTCCTTCTAATACACCGCCTTCTACGATAACGCGTCCGCCTTCTGCTTTTGCTTTTTCAATTGCGTTTAAGTAATCCTGAACGGCACCTTTATCGATAAGTGGTCCAACATGGTTGGTTTCATCCAAAGGATTTCCGATTTTCAACTGACCGTATGCGTTTTTCAACACGTCTAAGGTTTTGTCATACACACTGTCGTGAACGATTAAACGACGCGTAGAAGTACAACGTTGTCCTGCTGTACCTACCGCTCCGAACACTGCTCCTACCAATACCATTGATAAGTCTGAGTTTTCAGAAACGATGATCGCGTTGTTGCCACCTAACTCAAGAATAGTGTTTCCGAAACGGGAAGCTACCACTTGGGATACGTGACGACCGATTCTTGTAGAACCTGTGAACGACACCAAAGGAATACGTTTATCATTGTTGATTAAATCTCCGGATTCGTTTCCTACTACCAAACAACTTAATCCTTCCGGTAAATTGTTTCTTTCCAATACCGTTTGGATGATGTTCTGACAGGCTACCGCACACAAAGGTGTTTTTGAACTTGGTTTCCAGATACAAACGTCGCCACAAATCCAAGCCAACATCGAGTTCCATGACCATACTGCTACCGGGAAGTTGAACGCAGAAATGATTCCCACTACCCCAAACGGATGCCATTGCTCGTACATTCTGTGCATTGGACGCTCCGAGTGCATTGTTAAACCGTGTAACTGACGGGAAAGACCTACTGCAAAATCACAGATGTCGATCATTTCCTGAACTTCTCCTAAACCTTCCTGGTACGATTTCCCCATTTCGTAAGAAACCAGTTTCCCAAGCGCTTCTTTATTTTTTCTAAGTTCCTCTCCCATCTGGCGAACGATTTCACCACGTTTCGGAGCCGGAACCAAACGCCATGTTTTGAACGCCTCTTCTGCCGCTTTCATAGCGGTTTCGTAATCTTCTTTCGTTGCAGATTTAACTTTTCCGATCAATTCGCCGGTTGCCGGAGAATACGATTCGATGATTTTTCCGTTAGAGAACCAGTTTTTACCAGTTGAAGCTCCTTCATTTATTTCTTTTAAGCCCAACTGCTGTAAGGCTTCCTGAATACCAAATTGGTCTACTGCTGTTGTTGTCATTATATTTGTTTATGTCTGTTTTTAATATTTTTTTGCAAAGTTACGCTTTTTATCAATGTTTTATAACAAGAATTGCATCAAAACAAATTCTTTTTCTTAAAAAGAAAAACACCAATTCCCGAAATCAAGATGGAAAGGGCCAAAATAATCCAAATCCCGAAGATGTTGTTTTCCAAATTGTTAGGCACATTCATTCCGTAAAAACTCGCTACTACCGTCGGAATCATCAAAATAATTGAGATCGATGTAAGCCGTTTCATAATCACATTAAGGTTGTTGGAAATAACGGAGGCATAAGCGTCCATCATTCCGGTCAAAATGTTACTGTGGATGTTCGTGGTTTCTTCCGCCTGACGTAATTCGATTTCCACATCTTCTATCAGATCCGGATCGTAAGCGTCTTTATACTTTTTAAGGTTTTTGATACGATGAAACAACAGTTCATTTCCTTTTAACGAGGTAATGAAATAAACCAGGCACTTTTCAATCTGAAGCAATTGCTGCAAATCTTCGTTCCGGATGGATTGCTCCAGGTTGTCCTCTGCCGCTTTGATGCGAAGGTTGATCTGTTTCAGATATTTCTGAAACCAGATGCTGGAAGAAAGCAACAATTTTAGTACCAGGTCGAAATGATCGCTCACACCTGCCTTCTTACGCTGGGTATGCCCCACAAAATCGGCAAGCAGTTCAACCTCCTGAAAGCAAAGCGAAACAAAAACATCATCCTTAAACATAAGACCAATGGGAGCCGTGTTAAAGGGAAGTTTCACATCCTTGGTTTTAAAAGGAACGCGCAGAATAATCAGCACCCACCCGTTTTCAGTTTCGATGCGCGGCCGTTCGTCGATATCTTCGATATCATTGTAAAAAGCTTGCGGGATTTCTAATTCTTCCAGAAGATATTGTGTTTCTTCCTGAGTAGGACAAACTGCGTTAATCCAGCAGTTGCCAGTGGTGTTGTCCGTCGGATACAATCCGTCTTGACTTTTGTAAAATCTAATCATAAAGGTAATGCCGTTTTTGGAAAGGCTCTTTATGATGTAAGCCAATCTGTTTAATTAGTACTGTTCCTCAGATAATCATCCATTTTTTAGAAATTTTTGACGAAAATAACCTTTTCAAACAGAACAAACCTTAATTATTTCTTAATTGTGAACCTTGGGTCGGTTTCCATTATGGTTCCGCATTCCGTACAGGTTCTCAAATCCTCGGAATTGTAGAAATGTTTAAAATGCGGCAGAAAATCTTTTTCGATGTCGTGCAGTTCAAAAAAAACCTCGTACAACTTATGGTTGCAGTTCTCACAATGCCAAACCAGACCGTCCGTATAGCCTTTACCGGCCCTTTTACGCTCTACGACCAAACCGATCGAACCTGCACTGCGCACCGGGGAATGCGGCACACGCGCCGGGTTCAGGTACATGTCACCGGCGTGGAGTTCCATTTCCTTGCGTTCACCGTTATCCTGGACCACTACTTTAATAGTTCCTTCCAGCTGATAAAACAATTCTTCGGTTTCGTTATAATGATAATCTTTACGGGCATTGGGACCGGCCACGATCATCACGATATAATCTTCCGATTCCACATAAAGGTTTTTATTCCCTACGGGCGGTTTTAACAGATGACGGTTCGCATCAATCCATTGGGTCAGATTGAAAGGTTTTGGAATACTCATATGCCAATTGGTTTTTACCCTGCTAATTTACAAAAATAAAAAAGGCCGACTTGCGTCGGCCTCTATTTTAATGCTTAGGTTCTTTTATCAGATAAATATACACCGGGAAGTGGTCACTAAAGCCTACTTCTGTAGTAGAGTGTCTTAATGGATAACCTTTGTACTGCCCTGTTTTGGTAATTAAAAAAGGCTTGTTGTAAATTCCGGCTTTCCAATAACGCCAAGACGAATAATCCGTTCTGGTTAAAGGCTCCGTTACCATAATGATGTCAAAAATATCCCAGGCATCACGGTAACCAATTGTTCCCATTCCTTTGTTGGCCATACTTTCAAAAGGATTGTATACTCCTAGAGGTTTCAAATCGGTTTTTTTACCTTTCGCTCCGATTTCAACTTTTACACTCTTGTTAAAACTTCCGTCGTTCAAGTCTCCTAAAATGATCACTTTCGCTTCTGGGTTAATCGTTTGTAAAGAGTCGGTAATTTTTTTGGTTAAAGCTGCGGCAGCCTCTCTGTAAGGGGCACTTTTCTTTTCACCTCCAGAACGTGAAGGCCAGTGACAAACAATCACACTGATTTCTTCTCCATCCAACAATCCGGTCACTAATAATTGATCACGAGTATAAATTCTTTTGGTTTTGTTGTCGGTTTGGAGATTGTCGTCGCTTTTTTCCTCTTCCTCTTTTTTATCTTTTTTCCCACTTTCTTTTTCGTAAATCATCAAGGGAATATTCTTGTAGCTCAACGGTTGAAAATGCTTCTTTTGATACAACAATGCCACATCAATCCCTCGTTTGTCTGGAGAATCAAAGTGAACAATTCCGTAATCTTTATTGGCCAACTTAGGTTGTTTAACCAAGTCTTCCAACACGCCTCTGTTCTCAATTTCACTTCCTCCAATCAAAACCGGCGATTCCTTCTGGTGTTCGCCCATTCCTATTTCAGAAAGTACGCGAGATAAATTTTCAAGTTTTTGCTTGTAACGCTCACCTGTCCAGTTTTGAGCCCCGCCCGGCAACCATTCTTCGTCATTGTTGGCTTGATTGATCGTATCGAAAAGATTTTCAAAATTGTAAAACGCTACCGTTTGTACGAAAACTTTTTTCTGAGCCATTACCGACCCAACTGAAAGGAACATCGCCAATAAAAGGATAATGCTTTTTTTCATATAAAATTATTGTTTTATTTTTTATCAATTGAAACACAATGATTTAACTGGTTTTTTGCGTTACAATTATCACGCCAAAAACTAAAAACCCCGTTTCCTGATTTTAATTTTGGGGCAACAAATGTAAATATAATAATCTAACATGTTCACTTTTATTTGGTTAATAAATTTTTAACCGGTGAAAAATCATGTTTATAATTTAAAAATATTATTTCAATAAATTGATTTTCAGAATGTTAAAAATGAATTTTTAGCGCATTATTTTGAATTCCTAATTTAATTTATATTATCTTAGGATTAAGTTTTGCAAAATTTTACAAGCTAGGTATTGCCAGTTGCATGAAAACATGTAAATTTGCCGCCCTTTGTCATCTTATTTGTTAATAGACAAGGGATTAACTTTAATCTTATCTATGAAAAAACTTGTAATTTGTACTCTATTTGTAATGCAAGTCGTTTTTGCATGGGCGCAACAGAATCCCGCACTGAAAGGCACTGTTGTTGATTCTAAAACACAAAAACCATTACGAAATGTTGTCGCAACAATTCAAAGTACTAACCAGTCTGCTTTGACAAACTTTGAAGGTGTTTTTATTTTCACTGCAGTCGTAGAAGGAAACCAGGCGGTTCAAATCAGCAGCACCGGTTACTCTTCACAAACCTTAGCCGTTGAAATTAAAAAAGGGGAAACCCTTGACTTAGGCGTTATTGTTTTGGAAGAAGACATCACTTCGGAACAGCAATTGGCTCTGGTTACCATTACCGAAAACGATTTAGGTGATGACAACAGTGGTTCGGAAAGTACCTCGGGACTTCTTCAGGCTTCCCGCGACGCTTACCAGCAGGCTGCAGCCTTTAACTGGGGGCAGGCCCGTTTTAGAATCCGTGGTTTGGACAACGAATACGGAACTACCATGATCAACGGTATTGTAATGAACAAACTGTATGACGGCAGACCGCAATGGAGCAACTGGGGCGGATTGAACGACGCAACGCGTAACCAGGAGTTCACCATGGGTTCTGCACCATCCGACTATACGTTCGGGGGTATTTTAGGAACTCAGGAAATCAACACTAGAGCATCACATTACAGACCAGGTTCAAGAGTATCCTTCTCCGGAACCAATACCAACTACAGCTGGAGAGCTATGGGAACCCATGCTTCCGGCATGAACACCAAAGGATGGGCTTTCGTGGTTTCAGCTTCCAGAAGATGGGCTGACGAAGGTTACTTCGACGGAACTGATTACAGTGCCAATTCCATTTTCGCTTCGGTTGAAAAGAAATTTGGCGACAAACACAGCTTGAACTTTACCTCTATTTATGCACAAAACAGCAGAGGAAAATCTTCTCCTAACACTAAAGAGGTTACCGATTTAAAAGGCGTTGAATACAACTCTTATTGGGGATGGCAAGACGGTAAAAAAAGAAATGCTAGGGATAAAGACATCCAGGAGCCAATCATGATGTTGAGCCATTACTGGAAACTGAACAGCAAAAACTCCTTAAACACCAATGTAGCGTTCCAGACCGGTTCTATCGGAAACTCAAGAATCGATTACCAACAAGGAAACAACCCTGATCCGACCTACTACAGAAACTTACCAAGTTATTACCTGAACTACCACAACAACGGGGTTTGGGAACCGGATTACGGACAGGCTACTATTGCAAGAAATAATTTCTTAAACGATGGTCAGATCGACTGGACAGCGATGTACATTGCTAACCAGGCTACCGCAAGCGGAAACAGTGCTTATGTATTGTACGAAGACCGTACGGATGACACTCAGATTTCTGCCAACTCTATCTTAACTTCTGAATTATCCGATAACATCAATTTAAATGCAGGAGCTACCTTCCGCAAATTAAAATCACACAACTTCCAGAACTTATTGGATTTATTAGGCGGTGATTATTTTGTTGACAAAGATTACTTCGCAAACACCGATATCGGCCAGTCACAGGATTCTGACTTAAACAATCCGGGCAGAACGGTTGGTGAAGGGGATACTTTCGGATACAACTACAATTTATTTGCTACGGTATTCGATGGATTTGCACAATTCAAATTCAATTACAAGAAATTTGACTTCTATTTAGGACAGACGTTCTCAAGATCCGAATACAAAAGAGAAGGTTTATACCGCAGTGGTGTATATGCCACTAACTCATACGGAGACAGCGAGAACATCGTGTTTGAAAACTTCGGTTTCAAAGGTGGTCTGACTTACAAATTAACCGGAAACCACTTGTTCAACTTCAACGGAGCGTATTTAACAAAAGCGCCTACTTTACGTAACACTTTTGCTAATGCCCGTTTGAACAACAATGTCACACCGGACTTGAGCAGTGAAAGAATTTTCAGTGCTGATGCAAGTTATGTGTTAAGAACCCCTAAAGTTAAAGCCCGTTTAACCGGTTTCATTTCCAAAATCCAGAACACTACCGAGTTATCTTTCTATTATGCGGAAAGTATCGGAGAAGACGATGGTGATGCGGATTCCTTCGTAAGTGAAATCGTTACCGGAATGGACAAAAGAAATCTTGGTGCTGAGTTGGGTATCGAATACCAAATCACGTCAACCATTAAAGCTACTGCCGCAGCATCTTACGGACAGTACATCTACACCAACAATCCAAACCTGAAATTAAACGATGATGGTCAGGCTTCCACAACCAACACTTATCCGATTGTTGATTTCGGAAAAACCTACCTAAACGGCTACAGACAACCGGGAATGCCGCAACAAGCGTACTCCTTTGGCTTGGAATACCGTGATCCTAAATTCTGGTGGATTGGTGCAAATGCCAACTATTTAGCCGATAACTACTTAGATGTTTCCAACGTTTTAAGAACAGACAATTTCTCAATCGATAATTCAGGTGCTCCTTATCCAGGTGCTAGTGAGACGAATGTTAGAACATTTCTAAAACAAGAAAAATTCGAAGATTTCACTTTGGTTAATTTAACCGGAGGAAAATCATGGATGATCGACAGCAAAACAAGAAGCACAATCGGTTTCTTTGCTACTGTAAACAACGTGTTTGATATCGAATACAAAACCGGAGGCTTTGAGCAATCCAGAAAAGCTACATTCCCAGATATGCAGCAGGACATGGCAAGCGGAACAAGAGGTTTTGGTCCTAAGTATTTCTACGGCTACGGTAGAACGTTCTTTGTTAACTTCTACATTAACTTCTAATCTAACAGACTATGAAAAATATTTTTGAATCAGTTTTTATTCTCGTTGCAAGTGCCGGAATATTAACGAGTTGTGTTAACGAGGATGATTTTGACATTCCTCCTGTAAAAGAAGTTTTCGCTTCGGAAAATTTTGAAAGTATTGCCGATGTTGATACAGGTAATAATAAATTTATTGCGCTGCCGGGTTGGTCAAACGTATCATTAAACGGAGGAAGCGAATTATGGGAAGCCAGAATGTTTGATGGTGAAAAATACGCGCAACTTTCTGCTTTTGGTACTTCGGAAACAAATATGGATACGTGGTTGATTACTCCAGCTATCAATCTTGATGCTACAGAGAAAGAAGGCATGATGTTCAGGTATAAAGCTGCTTACTATAACGGCCAGGCTGTTTCAGTTTTAATATCAACAGATTATGACGGTTCCAACACTGCAGCTGCGATAAACAGCGCAACATGGACAGATGCTAACATAATTCTTCCGGATTATCTAACAAGTGGATACCCTACAAATTTTTCTTCTTCTCCAGAAGTAGACCTTTCTTCGTATAGTGGTAATGTATATATCGCTTTCAGATACAAAGGAAGTTCCGCGACGGGTGGCGTTACCACTACATACCAAATCGATGATATAATTATTTATGAAAATAATTAAAGCTATGAAAACAATTAAATTTTTAGCTATTCCGGCATTATTAGCCACGCTAGTAAGCTGTGTAAACGGAGATGATTACGGGACACCTGATTACTCACAAAAATGTACAACCTTAGAAGTAACCAAACTGGTAACAGACATCACCGGCGCCGCTACTAACAACAGCCCAAGACAATATCTTGATCCGCGTGATGCTGAAGGCAATCAGTTGGAAAAAGGGGTTATCGAAGCTTATGTAACCTCAAGTGATGAGGGCGGAAACTTCTACAAATCCATCTCCATGGTTTCTGTGGACGGTCAAAAAGGTTTTACCGTTCCGGTAGACAACTACAACCTGTACACCAAATACGAACCGGGAAGAAAAGTATTTATTCGCTTAGACAGTCTTTACTACAATTTCAGAACACAGACTGCTTCCTACGAATTAGGGAACCTGTACGCAGGAAGTCAGATTGGCCGTTTATCCGGTGTTGAATTTGAGCACATCCTTGCCAGAGGTTGTGACGATCAGAAAATCAGCGAAGAGCAATTGGTGAACCACATGACTATCACTCAGGCCAAAAACGATGCCAACATGCACAAGCTGATCGAGTTTGACAATGTTCAGTTTTCAAACACCTCGTTGAACAAAAAATATTTTGATCCGACTGTAAACAATATTGGTGGTGCCACCAATCACGTTATTACGGATGAAGACGGAACAACGATAGAGGTTCGCGTAAGTGAGTTTGCAATTTTCAAAAATGAGAAGATTCCTTCCGGAAGCGGAAAAATCAGAGGGGTACTTACCAAATACAACAGTGGGTACCAGTTCATGATCCGTACCATTAACGATGTTAAGTTAGACAACCCGAGATTGTACCCAATTATTGAAAATTTCGAATCGTACGCTCCCAATACTGCTTCATTCACCAACTACTTTAACATTAAAATTCTGGGAACTAACGATTGGTTTGTAGGCACTTTCAATGCTAATAAGTACTTACAGGCGAGAAAAGGAAACAGCTCCGGTGCTACTAAAATTTTCTTTGTGATGCCATTCGATTTTGACACCAATACTAAAGTATCGTTCCAAACTTTATACGGGTATATGTCACAAACTACAGGCCCGATCATGAAAGTGTACTATTCTACAAGTTTTGACCAGGCTAACCCTACGGCAAACCTTGTGGACATTACCAGTAGCTTTACTTTCTCGAACCATACCGGTACGGGTTGGGCAAGCTCCTTTACAAATTCCGGTATACATACCTTCACGGGGGTTTCCGGACAGGGGCACATCATTTTTGCTTACGATGTAGCCACTACATCCACCACGAATGCAGAATCCCGTCCTGGTATTCAGATAGACAATATCCGATTCCAGTAAGGAATTAACAATATCTCAAAAACCACTCTTTTCAAGGGTGGTTTTTTTATTGCCTATAATTCGCCAATCAAAAGGCTTTTAAAAACTTAAAACAAAAAAGAAGTACAAACTTCAAGCCTGCAGGTTTCTTTCTTTTAGAAGCAAGAGCAATCGTTTTTCAGTACCCTTTTGGTTCCTGCTGTCCGCTGTATTTTTTTTCGGCGGCTTCGAGAGCCTCAGCCACCCAAAAAAAGATGCCGCTCCCATCAGGGCTATCCTCACGAACCGTTTTTCAGAAGCCGTTTTGATTTAAAGCAAAAAAGCATCTCGTTACAGATAACGAGATGCTC